>JAOARN010000028.1 GCA_025210485.1 Marinifilaceae bacterium
AACTCTTGAGTGTATAATTTATTCTCTAATTCTTTTTGGGAAATGGATCCTAATTCAAAGTAATCTAAGATTCCTTCTGGCAAAACGTATTTAAGTAAATTATTATCTAACATATCGAAATTCTGATTATATTTTTATCAATACAAATATATACTGTTTAACTCAATACCCAAAATTTACCGCTGACCCAAAAGGGGGTGTCGAAAAATGCAGGGTGATTTCTTTATAACTTTTGCATAGGCTAATAGTAGGGACGCACGGCCCTGCGTCCCTACTATACAAATTGCACAAACAATGTAATTTTGCAAAAATAATACTATTCCAAGATTAGTAATCACTAACGAACCTCCGTATACCAGAATTGCTTGGTTTATGCTGAGCTTGCCGAAGTATCGAGTAGTGTGAGAGGCTCATTCCATCAGTTATCTTCTGGTGGGATGGGCTACTCGATCGTCATATTTCTTGAAAGGGTAATTGGATAGAGGCAGTTTTTCAGCCCATTTATCTCCAAATACAGCAAAAGGATATGTAGTTATTCCTTTCATTGCGTGGTTTGCATCGGCCATTATAAATTGTGTTCCATTTGCTAAAGCATAGAATTTCCCTATTCTCAATGCTTTGTTTGAGATTCCTTAATATATTTTAAATTTGTATTACAAATGTAGGCTCAAAAGCAAGGCAGTACTAAATGCAAATTACGGATAGTTAAACACGATTTACTTAATCGGGATTTTTGAATGGTTGAAAGTTTTTAAGGTCTTGTTGTTATGAAGAATAAGATAGGAGGGTTGTAGTTGCTAATTTGTTGCTTTAGGTTTGTTTCTTCGAATGTCTAGGATGGTTTGAGATATAGAAGATAAATATATTTACTCTTGTATCAAACTTATGTTTTTTACAAGAATATGTTGTTTCCTTTTTTGATCTAAAATATATCTTTATGATTTTCGTTTATACGATTTCAATTCAAGTGTAGGGGTTCAATTAGTCTTAGGTTTTTTATATTTTGGATTATTCCAAATGAAAACCACTATAATAAATATAATTTATTCCATCTTTACTATAGTGATTAATTAGGAGAGTAGATCTTTCTATTGGTTATGATAAAGTATTTGGACTTAGTTTTAATCTAATCAAGTGGAATAATTCCATCAATTTCTCCATTTTTAACAATAAATAATGCATCAATAATTGGCGCATTGCCATAAGAATCGTCATTCCATACGTTTTTGTGAAGCCCAATAAAAGTATTAAGTAATTCTTTATCTTCATTTTTTGAAGTAATCATCATGCATCGGCGACGAGGAATGGAAACGAATAATTCGTCTGCTTTTAATAGCTTGTGAGCTTTCATCATATGCTTTTGACATAAGATCTTTTCACTACTAAAATCCTGCCCAGACGCAAAAAGAACTCTGTTGTCTAAAGCTGATGATATTTCAAATTCTTGGTCTATAGTTTCTAAATTGTCGTATGCTTCTGTTATGATTTTATTTGGGTCTTTGCCCTCTATATCTGCTGGTGTGAGAAATACAAAATTTGTAGGAGCATCGTATCCAAATGCCAGTACTAATTCAGGATTCTCTTGAGTTCCATATAATGTTTGTTTGACTGCGCCTGCTTTAATGCCAACCCAATCACCAGGCTTTAAAATCGGATATATCTTGTTGATTTGTCCAGATTCAATTTGTGCTACTTCTTCTTCAAGCTTATTGTCAGCTTCTGGATTGGCTTTTCCAAATATTCTTTTTAGTAGTCCCATTTTTTTGTGTTGTTATGATAATAATCTAGTTTTGTCTTTTTCTGGTAATAATGATTCGATATAATATTAGATTTTTTTTTCTATATACAACAGAGGTCTTATTTCTATTGTTTAACATGTGTATTGTTATATGATCTATAAGGTTTTATATTTTGTTATTTTTTTAAGATGAACAAAAATATAAATTTTTATTTAAATTATCATAAATAATTATGAAGATTTGGAATCACACAAGTTTTACTTGATAAGCTTATTATTTTATTAAATTTAAATAAAGGGGTAGATTGTTTAATCTGCAATAGTTTTTTCCCTTTTTGTCCAAATCATCAATATTGCAATCCATATAGCAACTGAAGCTCCCAGTATAATAAGCTTATTGGTTCCGGATATTCCTTCTGTTAACAAACCATTAAACATCATTATATTGATAATCATATGAAAACAACTAGCAGCAATTATTGACTTTGTAGAATCTATAATTTTGCCTATTCCCCAACTTCCAAATATCATCCATCCTAAGAATTGTAGATTAGCTAATAAATCAGCATTGGTCAGAAATGATAAATGCCATAAATACCATAAAGAACCGATTAATACGACTCTTTTCCATTCCTTTATTTCCTTGAGTTCGTCTTGTAAGTATCCTCTCCAACCTATTTCTTCGGAGAAAGCATAAATCAGCGTTGCTATACCGCCTATTATCCCAAATAAATGTTCATTGATATTATTTGAATTGTGTACACCGAAAATCCCAAGAAGTGCAATTGGGATTAGCATCATAATAAGACTCCATTTGCTTGATGTTCCCGATAGGCTATAAGATAATTTTCTCTCTTTTTTTAGAAGAGACATAGAGATTAAAGCTCCAATTAATAATCCAACTGCTCCTAAGGGAGATGTTAATAATATTTCTATTGCAGTTAATTCTTTATTTGGCTTAACTATGTTTAATATATCAAGTCTAAATATATTTGACAGACTTATTCCGATTAAATAAAAGATTGAAATTCTGATAAAGCTCTTCTTAGTCATTGGGTAGATTTTTTTCGGTTAGCATTATTAAATGTTGACTAATATAATAAAGAACAAGCAAAATACAATAAAAAATATTATGTCCGAATATATCTAAGTGTTTTTCTATATCTAATTTTATGCTTTAATTGCATATTGGATTTGTAAAGATGGTTTATTGAAATTTATGAAGATTTTACATTAATCTAAAGTCAGGTTTGCTTTTTTGTGAAGATATCCAATAAGCACATTATTTGATCTATATAAACTGAGTTTTTACGATAGGCGAAATAAATCTGATTGCATATTTTTTTATCTCCTTTCCACAATAATTGAATTTCGTTTTTTTGAATAGCTTCTTTGCCAAGAAAGTCAGGAATGATTGCTACACCTGTTCCATACTTTAAACTATTTACTATTGATATGAAATTTGGCACTATATAATTCTGTCTGAAATTTGGATTGCTAGCAAAATTCGAATTCCAAAATCGAACAAAATGCTCATTGTCACTTGAGGCTCCATACCATGTTTGCAATAAAAGATGCTCTATAAGATTATCCTTGTTATTACTTTTAAGTATATCTTCAAATGCTGATTTATCTATATCTTTACTGCCTACTAAGACAATGGTTTCCTTCATTATTGGAATATATTCAATTCCTTTTAAATCTGTTTTATGAGGTGTAATAATTACATCATTTATGCCTTTCTTTAATTCATCCAATAGGCTTTGATATCCAGAGAATCTATTTACTAGATTAAAATTTAATCTATGCAAGTGTTGTTCTAATTCGGTTTGAAAAGTCTCAAAGCACATTCCTATTGTAATTGTAGCTATATCATCATCCTTACTTCTTTGAAATTGTTGCTCAATATCAGTTAAGTTGTTGATGGAATCTGTTATAGCATTGTATAATTGCTTGCCTTTTTCGGTAGGAATCATTTTTTTTGAAACACGATCAAATAGCTTTCCACCCACATAGGCTTCTAATGAACTAAGATGTAGACTTACTCCAGGTTGAGAAATAAAAAGCTTGTTGGCAGTAGCTGTCAAAGTGCCAAGCTCATATATAGTTTTAAAACTACGAAACCATTCTAAATTTACCATCGTCTATTATTTTAATAATACAAATATATGATTTGTATTACTTTTGTAAAGTAAAATCATTATTTATTTTTGTGTAATAAATTTAAATCAAACTAAACCTCTTTCAACAAGTTTAATTTTAAAACCAATTATTGTAAATTGTTTAGTCGTTTTAGTAAGGATTATGCATTAACTGAATTACATTCCGAAATGTATATTATTTTTATCTAAGGCAAAAAAAATCTCCCTCAATGAATGAAGTTTTCATTAAGGGAGATTTTTATTTAGGCTTATATTTATTTGTATTATAATTTATTGAGAAATTTGTCTATTTCTTCTAGGTATATTCTGGCTCTTTCTTCGGCAAAATGATCAATAAAAAAAGTCATTAAACCAAGAATTATTAATGCCAAGCTAATTGATTTCCATATTGGAGATGATAATAATACAAATAAAACGGCACCCGTAATTAGCATTATTAGTGCAGTAGGATAGGTGATTTTGAAAATCTTGTCGAAATTTTCAACTCTTATTTTCTCAGCTTTTGCAAAAAATACAGGATTGGATTTATATTCTTTTTGATATTCTATTATTCGTTTCTTATTGGTGTATACTCCCGAAAAACTCATAAAAAAAGGAATAATGCCAACTATTAGGATAGGCCAAAACATTGCTTTTGCATTAGCTGTATTCCCAAAACACCAAAATAAAAATGCTGAAATAGTAATAACTAATCCAATAAAACCCATAATTAGAGCTTCCTGTATTTCTCCTTTTGTCCAATTGATAGTGTAATCTATAAACTCCATAATATTAGTTTAAGTTTCTGTATTCTAATGCGGTTTGTCCAATTTTGTTTTTAAATAATCTGCTAAAATATTGAGGATATTCAAATCCTAATTCGTATGCTATTTCCGAAACTGTACGGTTCGAATTCAGAAGCATATGCTTAGCGAGTTCTATTATGTGATAATGAATATGTTCCAAAATACTTTTTGAGCTAGCTTTTCTGATTAGGTCGCTCAAATAATTTGGAGATAAATTTAGTTTGTCTGCAAAGTATTGTACTTTCGGAGTTCCAAGTTCAAGTTGTAGCTTGTCTTCGAAGTATTGTTCTAATAATTGAGAGAATTGACTCATAATGCAGGAATCAAATCTTTTGCGAGTGATGAATTGCCGATTATAGAATCTTTTCGAATAATTTAAAAGTAATTGTAAATTGTCTACAATAATTTCCTCGCTAAAATCGTCAATATTCGAGTCCAATTCAATCTCGATTTGATCCAATATTGATTCTATTAAATCTCTTTCTTTTGATGATATATGAAGAGCTTCGTTTACCTGATATTTAAAAAAATTATATTCTTTAAATCTCTCCCATATGGGAAATGTACGAATCAAATCGGGATGGAAAAATAAAGACCAACCTTCATTTATTTCAGTATTTTCTTTATATTGATAATCAACCACCTGTTCCGGTTCGATATAAACCAAAGATCCTTCTTGGTAGTCGTAAGTTTCTCGTCCGTATTTAAGTGAGCCGCTTTTTTGGCTTTTATAAGCTATTTGGTAAAAATTACAAATTACTTTGTTTATTGGAATGTCTCCACTGAAGGATGTTTTGCTAAAATCAACAATTGCAATCAAAGGGTGTTTTGGTCCTGAAATACCCATAATATCATACAAGTCGCTTATACTCGATATTTTAAGAAATTCATTCATATATAAGTCACAATTTTATTTCAGTTAAGATTATACTTCGTTTTATCCATATGAGGGAAGAATATTATTTTTTTTAATTGATTTCATAATTTAGATTTATAGACTTTCACAAAAATAGAATCATTCATTTCGAATTTAGTATACAAATTATCTGATAAAGGATATAATTCTACGATAAGAATTGAAATTTTTAAAAAAATAGAACTGTCAATAGTGATTGTGTACAGTCTTATTGTATTGCCCTACTTTTTTTTGAATAAATATAATTGAATAGCTGAAAACGATAAGCTTACTATTCTGAAATTTTATCTAAAGATTATTATGGTTGGAAATGTAAAACTCCTATCATATCATAATACTTGAAGTTTTTGATAGTGATTTAGATGTGTTTTAAGAGTTCTTGTATATAATTGTATTGATATTTTACAGTGTATAATAATAAATCCTAGTATGTTTTGTTGTAATGATAATAATAGAATTCAAGGTTTGAACAACGATTATGAGAACAATAAAAATCAAGATAAAATTAATTTATATAAGGATTTTGATACTGAGTGGGAAAATGCTAATCTATGCCGTGTTTTTATTGAAAAACTTTGTTCTGAAGCTGGTGTTAATAATCAGCGAAGGGAGATAATAGTGAATTATTTAAAGGATATATTTAGTTTGCAGTATCATAATGAATATATATCGGATAAAAGTTTAGAAGAGTTGGTTAATAGTCTAGCTAAAATGAAGCAGCTTGATAATTTGAAGCCTTTGATAGATTATATAAAAAGTGGCAAATATACAGTTTTAGAGAAGCTGAAAGATAAGGATTTAAATGTCAATTTGGATGAAAATTTATATGACGAATACAAAAATATAGATTTGAGTAATTTTTTATGTGATAATATAGAGCATAAAAATATATGGATGATGTTTGTTAATTACTGTGATTTTATAAGAGGGGCAGATGCATATGAAAAAGACAAGGGAAAGTTTAAGCACTTGAATGAACCAAATTATATAGCTTCTTGTTTATTGTGTTTTCTCTTTTTTATCTATCAGTATTCGGATATTAAAAGGCCAAAGGATATTTCAAAATTTAGTTTAGATTTTAAAGTCTATAAATTTCTTAGATTTTTGATAAGATATTTTATAAGAATAGAAGAAAGGAAACAACACCCAACTATTGTTAGAGATCCTTTTTTGGATTATGTTTTTTATGGGTGGTGCGGAGATTATAAGGAAAATGATTTTAGTGTTAAAATTGTTAATTTAAAATATGAAGATATCACTAAAAATACCAGTCAAGCTTTTAATCTTAAATCATATTCGAAGAATAATTGTGATCGAGACGCTATAAGTATGAAAGATGATATTAGAAATGAATTTAAAAAGAATAAAAAATTATATAAAGATAATCCAGATATCAAAACTTATGAGGATGTTATAACTAAAATACCTATAGGTCTTATGTATCAAAAAAGAATTTATACTTTGGCATTACAAAAAGAAGATATTGAATGGATTTTCTCTGTCATAATGCAAAGGTTTGAGGATTTAATTTCGAATCCAAATATTACCGAAAAAGAACTTAAAGAGGAGATAGATAAGCTGATATTATACTTGGAGAGATTTCATCCTTTTTATGATGGTAATACCAGATTACACGATTTGTTAGAAAAGTTTCTGTATCTTTTTGCATTTAGGAAAATGATTTTGCATGAACATTCTGGGAAAAGATATGTAAATAACTATAATAAAACAACAACAGACGATTATACAAATAATATTAAAATAGGTCTTGCTGTATTTAAAAAATATTTACTTAAAACAAATAAATACTCATCAGAGGAAAAATAAATTCATGTTACTATAAGATATAAAAAGCAAAACCTATATATGGTTTTGCTTTTTATAGTATTGAGTTATTTTATTTGAAATACTCGTTTACAGGTCCATACGCATGGAAAAATCCTGTTTTCATGACTGTGTTTATATCATCTGTAGATTTTGCAACCTCATTTTTAACAAGGTTTTTAGCAATTTTCATAGATCTATTTCCATATGCAGTAGCAATATTACAAGCCATGGAATTTGTGTTATGTACCGTTTCAAAAAACTTAGAAAGAAGTTCGTCTTTGTTTTCTGATTTCATTACTTGTTTCCAATTAATCATTTCTGATGGGAGGTCTCCTAAAGTCTTATCGCAGTCTTCTTTTATTTCTGAAATCTCAATATATTTTTCTTTGAAAATATCAAATACATGAGTAATTTTTCCTTTTTCGTATTTGAAAAATCCATCTTTTTGTGAACCATCAGAGTGTTGACCTCCAATAACAGAAAGTTCAAACATCTTATCTAAATTTTTGTGATATAATTTTTCCTCAGGGAAGTATGGTTGCATACTTGAAAGAATAAATTTAGTAACATCAATTCCTACATAATCCATTAATTGGAATATGCCCATAGGTCTTACTAATAAATCTCTACAGATAGTATCCATCATATATACCGCTTTTGGCCAGTTAGATTCTGCGCTTAATTCAGCAGCTGCATGAAGTGCGTAAATTGCATCACGCATAAAATGACCATTGCCAATAAAACCAGCAACATCTTTTGATTCAATAAGTATTTTTCTCATACTTTTACCCAATTCCAAAGCAAAATCAAAAAGCTCAGAATTAGTGTTGTCTGTTTTTATTATCTCAAGAAGTTTTTGGATAACTGGTGGATTGTAAAAATGGTATCCTAATACAGATCCTTTAAGATTATTCGCTTCCTCAATACTGCCAATTGGAATTGATGAGGTGTTTGTTAAAAACCATGCATCCGCATTGTTTTCTTTTATCTGGCTAAATATCTTTATCTTAAGATCTCTATCTTCTTTTATTGCTTCGAATATAAGTTTTGAATTATATGCTGATTCCATTCTGTCGGTAAAGCACACCATGTCCATTACATCTGATACGTAAGCTTCAATAACTTCTTTGTTTTCTGCAATTTCTGGTTTATCTCGATACCAATCTTTTATTTTTTGAGTATTTTTCTCTGCATATTTTGTAAGCTGATTTTTTAGATATGATTTTAAACCTGCAAGTGCTTCCTGTGAAAGATCAATGGCATTTAAAACAGCTGTTTTCTCAAATTTTCTTTCTAGCTTAAGCTTGCCTAATTCCAATGCAAGTAAAACAGTGATTCCGCTACCCATTTTACCAGCAGCCCCTAATACACTTATATTTTCTAATTGTGACAATTTTTCCATAGTAAAATTATTAAGTCTTGTGTTAATATAATATTTTCGTTGTTCGTTAATTTATTTATTCCAATTTGGCTTTCTTTTTTCAAGAAATGCCGCAACTCCTTCTTGTTTTTCTATTTGGTCGGCACCAAATAATTTTCCAAATTCCTTAGATTCTAATTCCGAAGCATCAGCTAAGTTCATTTCTGCACTTTTGTTTATTACTTCTTTAGCTATACTAATTGATTTAGGACTACGTTTAATAATCTTACCAGCTATTTTATTAACCTCAGTCATTAATTCTTCGAGAGCTACTACTTTTTGCAATATTCCTAGTTCATATGCATACTGAGCATTAATTCCTTCACCTAACATGGTTATATATTTAGCATTACTTTTGCCAATCAGGCGGGTCAATCTTGTGGTGCCATCAAAACCAGGAATCAAGCCAAGATTTACTTCAGGAAGTCCAAGCATGGTATTCTCACTTGCAATTCTGATATCGCAAGCTAGAGCCAATTCAAGACCTCCGCCAAGAGCAAATCCATTGATAGCGCCAATTACTGGTATTTCTAAATTTTCTATCAAACGGAAAACCTCTTTGCCTCTTTCTGCAAAATCATATGCTTGATTTACATCATAATTTGGAAAATCTTTAATATCTGCACCAGCAACAAAAGCTTTCCCTTCGCCTGTGATTATTAAAACCCTAATATCTGCGTTTTTCTCAATGCTTTGGATACATTTCTCAATATCATTAAAAACCTCTGGGTTAAGAGCATTTAAGGCTTTGGGTCTGTTGATTTTTAGATAGCCTATCTGATTTTCTTGTTCGAAAATAATATTATTAAATTCCATATGAATTTCTTTATACTAGTTAAATATATTTTGTTGTTTTTACAACTATATGTAAAAATAAAATAAGAGCTGTAAAATCAAATAAATTCAAGTTTTGTATTTGCTTGATGTTCAATAGCTTTATTGGCTTTTGCGGTATAAGCATCTTGAGAATGATGATAAATATACATAATAAATGTATTTTTGTGTAATTTTATTGGTAAAATATCCAATAAGTATTAAATTTTAATTAATAACAGACTGTTTGACAGTTCCTATAATAAAACAAAAGAAAAAATGATTCAGTTGGCTATAACCGGAGGTATTGGTTCTGGAAAAACTACGGTATGTAAGATATTTGAATGTTTAGGCATTTCAGTATATTATTCTGACGATAGAGCAAAATATCTTATGAATAAAAATACAAATCTAGTTGAGGGTATTAAATCTGAATTTGGAAATAAAGCATACAAGAATGAATCTCTTGATAGAGAGTATATTGCTTCTGTAGTTTTTAATGATAAAACAAAGTTACGAATACTAAATTCTTTGGTTCACCCCATAGTTGCAGAGGATTATGAGCAGTGGTGCGAAAGGCATAAAAATGAGACTTACCTAATTCATGAGTCGGCTATTGTGTTTGAAGCAAATATTGCACATAAATTTGATAAGATATTAACCGTATCGGCAGATGTTGATATTCGCATAGATAGAGTTGTAAAAAGAAATGGCGCTAAACGAAAAGATATTTCCGACAGAATAGAAAATCAAATTACGGATGTAAAAAGGGAAGAAATGGCAGATTATTGTATTCGAAATAATAATCAGGCATTAATTCCTCAAATACTTGAAATACACAACAAACTAATAGGTGGAAAATAAAGCTAGATTGCTGATTTTATAAATCTAGTACTTGTGTTTATTATCTAATATCTAATACATTCAGATAATAGAAATTTCCGAACTTTTTATTTATTTCAAAAATAATTAAGCAATTTGTTAAAACTTAGCTAAGCTTAATTAACTTTGCCCAATAAAGGCATTAGCCCGCAAGCGAAAGCTTATAATAAAACAATAATTATAATGGAAGAACAAATTATAATAAAAACCGCAGAACAAATTGAGGGAGTTCGAAGAAGTTCTAAATTGGCTGGGAATACCCTTAAAACAATAAGTGAATATGTTAAAGAGGGTGTAAGTACAGAATATCTTGATAATATAATTGAACAATATATGAGAGATAATGGTGCTATCCCTGCAACACTTGGTTATAATGGCTACCCGAAATCTTCTTGTATTTCTTTGAATGATGTTATATGTCATGGAATTCCTGATGAGAAAACAATACTAAGGGAAGGAGATATTTTAAATATAGATGTTACTTGTATTCTAGATGGATATTATGGCGATACTAGTACAATGTTCTCTATTGGTGATATTTCTGATGAGGCTGCCAATTTAATTGAACATACTGAACATGCAATGTATTTAGGTATTGATCAAGTCAGACCTGGTAATTGCTTTGGGAATATTGGTTATGTTATAGGAAAATTCGCAAAATCAAAAAAATATGGTGTAGTTTATGAGTTTTGTGGTCATGGTATTGGAATGGATTTTCACGAAGCACCGCAGGTTGAGCACTTAAGTGCTCGGAATTCGGGTGCTATTATGCAGTCAGGAATGATTTTCACTATTGAACCAATGATAAACTTAGGTAAGTCTAGAGCCAAAATCGATAAAAGAGACGGATGGACAGCTCGTACAATTGATGGTAAATTGTCTGCTCAATTTGAACATACCATATTGGTTACTGATGCTGGATATGAAATCTTGACAGATGTGGGAATGTATGATATATTTAAATAGTAAGTTATTATAATTTTAAAAATAGGGAGATGACAAAATTAGAATCAGGAATAAAAGCTACATATACATATAAAGTAAATCCAGAAAACTCTGCAAAAAACATGGGCTCGGGGAGTCTTGAGGTTTTGGCTACACCGGCATTGGTTGCATTTATGGAAAATGCTGCATGCCGACTGGTAGAAGGTAAACTAGGAGAAGGAATGGATAGCGTTGGAACTAGAATTGATATAAAGCATATTAAAGCTAGTAAGATAGGAGTAGAAGTGAGCGTTGAGGTAGAATTGAGTAAAGTTGATGGCAAAAAATTGGAATTTGCTATAACAGCTAAGGAAGGTGATGTAGTGATAGGAAGCTCTACGCATAATAGATATGTTATTGAAGTAAAGAAATTTCTAGAAAGACTTTAATCCTTAATTTATATCAATAGAAGATAATATAGATCTATTGATATTATGTCTTAGTTTCTTAATTAAGCAAGACAGAAAATAAATAATTGTTTTGTGTTAGAAAAAAATGAATTACTCAAGACCGATATCAGAAGTAATTTGTTTTTTTCTAATTTAGCACAAGATATTTAAACTTAGTAATGTTATACAAAAATTTTGATTTCGTAGTGGTAGGAAGCGGATTGGCAGGATTGTATTCCGCAATAAGAGCTTCTCGATATGGAAAAGTAGCTTTGGTTACTAAATCAGAGTTAACAACATGTAATTCATTTTATGCTCAAGGAGGCGTGGCTTCTGTAACCGATAAGAATGATTTACCCATTTATCACTTTGAAGATACGATAATTGCAGGCAGAGGTTTGTGTGATCGTATGGCTGTTGAAAATCTCGTTAATAACGGACCTGAACTTATTCAAGAACTAATCGATCTAGGTATGGATTTTGATAAATCAGAAGGTGTCTTAGAACTCGGATTAGAAGGTGGTCATAGCAAACGAAGAGTAGTTCATGCTGGTGGCGACTCAACAGGTCGTCTTTTAGTTGAATTTTTAATAAGAAAATTAAAAGATTATCCGAGTATAGAGATTTTTGATAATAGTAGAGTCTACAGCCTTTTGGTTAAAGATTCAATATGTGGAGGTGTTTTAGCTTTTGATGAAAAAACACATCAGAACACATGTTTTAAATCAAATTCTGTAATATTAACCACTGGTGGAGCTTCTGCTGTTTATGAACGAACCACCAACCCCCAAACTAGCTTAGGCGATGGTATTTATTTGGCATATACTCAGAATGCTAAAATAGCCGATATGGAATTTATTCAATTTCATCCTAGTGCACTTTATACCAAAACAGGAGAAACATTTCTTATAAGTGAAGCTGTTAGAGGTGAAGGAGCTTATTTGATTGATGAAAATAACCAAAGATTTATGCTTGGTATTCATGAATTAAATGAACTTGCACCTCGCGACATAGTTGCTAAAGCTATACATAAACAGATGGAGAAAACAGGCTCGGATCATGTTTATTTAGGACTGTCCCACATCTCAAAGGATGTTATCAAAAAACGATTTCCATCTATTTTGAAAAAATGTACTAGCCTGGGTATAGATATGTTCGATAGAATACCTGTGGCTCCAGCAGCTCACTATATGGTTGGTGGAATCAAAACCAATGAATACTCTCAAACCAGTATTGCAAACTTGTATGCATGCGGGGAACTAGCTTCCACAGGAGTTATGGGTGCTAATAGGTTGGCTTCTAATTCGTTGGCGGAATGTTTGGTTTATGGACGGAATGCCATTGAGCATGCAAATAAAAATAAAATAACTGTCTCTATTCCTGATGATTGTATCTTTGAATTGGAATATGGAGGAGATGCTTGTTTGTTTGAAAAAGATTCTGTCTTTCTTTCAAAAATAATGAATAGATATGTCGGAATTGTCCGAACTAAGGAGCAGCTTAATTTAGCTCTTAGGAAAATTAATGAGCTTGAGACTAAATATTCTAATATTTCAGATAAAAATTATTTGAAATTATCATTTATTAGCAAGCTGACGGTTTGTAAGCTAATAGCAACTGCTGCTTTGAAACGAGAGGAAAGTCGCGGCGGTCACTACCGTGAGGATTTCCCAAATGAAAGTAGTTTTTTCCGTAAACATTCGATGCAGAATATATATAGTGATTTTCGCTATGAGGATGTAAGATTTTAGTTAATCAAAAAGATAAAACAAAAAAAGATATAAAAAAAATATCAATATTCTAACTATAGTTTGAGTAAAAATGATTGAAGATAAAATAGATATAGAGCAGGTAAAGCTTTTGATTGATATAGGATTAAGAGAAGATATAGGTAAATCTGATATTACAACAGATAATCTTATTCCAAAAGATATGGTAGTAAAGGCTTCTATGACAGCTAAGCAGGATGGTGTAATTGCAGGTTTGTTTATAGGAGAGATTATTTTTAAGAGTTTGGATTCTGAATTTGTATGGGAACCTTTAGTTAAAGAAGGACAGAAGGTTCAGAAAGGAGAATGTCTTGTTCGAATGGAGGGCAAATACAGAGCAATGCTAACAGGTGAGCGTTTGGCTCTTAATTTTATTCAGAGATGTAGTGGAGTAGCTACCAAAACGAATGACTTTGTGCAGGAGATAAAGGATTATAAAACTCAAATTCTGGATACTCGTAAAACACTTCCAGCTTTCAGATTATTGGATAAATATTCAGTAAAAATGGGAGGGGGAACCAATCACAGAATCGGACTTTACGATATGGTTATGATAAAAGATAATCATATTAAAGTTGCAGGTGGTATTACGAATGCTGTTAATAATATAAAATCTAAAATTGCTGCTTCTGTTAAAATAGAAGTGGAATGTACTACCCTGGAGCAAGTAAGTGAAGCTTTAAATCTTCCAATTGATATAATCATGTTGGATAATATGTCGAACGAAACTACCCTTAAGGCAGTGAAATTGATTGATGGAAGAGTAAAGACAGAAGCTTCGGGAAATATGAATCTCCAAAGACTTGTTGAGGTAGCTGAACTAGGTGTTGATTATATTTCGGTAGGAGCATTAACTCACTCGGTTAATGCCATGGATATAAGTATGAATATCGAATACTAAAAATAATAAATAAAACAGGTAGTCATGTAAAATCTACCTGTTTTAATTATGTATTAGAAATTGAATTTTCTTCGTGGAAAATTTTTGCAACAAGATTTGTGTTCGCTTTTTAATGTCTCAAATTCAAACTCAGGAGACTCTTTCTCTTCAAATATTGTATTGCTACATGATGAACAATCATAGTTTGTGTTTTTCTTTGATATAGATCTTGTAGTGCTTCCTCTTTCTTCTTTTGTTGTAAATTCTTTGGTCTGTTTTAGATTGTTTATATCGAAGCTTTTAGGATTTGAAATCATAAGTATACAGATTGCCAAGACCGAAAGCCATAAAGATGAATTTATAATAAGATTCTTTTTATTGTTTGTGTTTCTCTCGTTTTTCTTATTGTTGATTGATTTTTGATTGTAGTTGAATTTCTTGAAATAACTCAATTTAAATCCATATACAGTAGATATGATTGCAATCAACATAATTATTCCAAAGTACTTGTTAAGAGAATCAATTTGAGTAAGAATTATTGCACCCCATGCAATAAAGCAATTTATAGTCTTAAGATTTAAAATAGAAAAAATTGTAGATGTTTGTTTGTTTTTTGACATGTTGAGTAGGTTTACAAAAACAAATTGTTATTTGTTAAATGATTTTTAAGATAGTTTTATTTATGGTTGTTTGGTAGTGTTTTCTTTATGTTTGAGGGATTGTATTTTTTTAGATGTTATTTTATCAAGATACAATATTTGTTTCAATTGTAAGTCTTGCTTTTGTGTGTTTAACTTTTTTTAGTGCTTATTTAAAATGATTTTTTATTACGGTAAAATAGAGTGGGTGTAGATTAGTTCTATATTTGATTAAATTAGCAAATTAAATATGTTAATAGACTGTTGATATCTATCTTGTAGATATTTTAATTCTAAATTGTAAATCAAGTTTCAAATTCATAGTTTTATGTTTCGTATGATGATTTGAATTTAACTTTTTATGTAAATAATTATGAAAAAGCACAGCATACTTAAAGCTAATAAGCAATATTCTGAAACCTACAAAGAGGCAAGTATAGATAAGTACTCAAAAACTAGAATCGCTATACTCACATGTATGGATGCAAGATTGGATCCGCTTAAGATATGTGGCTTAGAATTGGGTAATGCTTATATTATTCGTAATGCTGGTGCTAGACTGACAGAGGATGCTATAAGATCATTTTTACTTTCCTATAAATTGCTTGACACAAAGGAGTGGTATATAATACAACATACCGACTGTGGACTAACACGAATGAATAATAAAGAAATTGATGATTTGTTTGAATTGAAAGAGGATGATAATAAGCTAAATTGGATGAGTTTTACTAATCACAAAAGAACATTGATAGACGATTTAGAGCAATTGCGAAATTACCCTTTAGTACCTATACAGATACCAATACATGCTATGATTTTTGATTCCAAAACAGGAGATTTAGAACTTGTAGCAAGTTTATGAAAAAAAAATATAAAAAATGAATATTACAATTGATAAAAAAAGATGTACTAGTTGTGGATTATGCCTGCAGGATTGCCCTTCTGCATGTATAGATATTAAGAATTATGCTATACAGGATAGTTGTATAGATTGTGGTCATTGCATTGCAATTTGTCCTTCCCAGGCTGTGAGTCGAAATATAGAGCCTCAATTATTAATAAAACATGAATTAGGAACTTCAAATTTCCTTAATTTTATGTCTGGTATTAGATCTATAAGAAATTATAAGGACAAAGAAGTAGATAGGGAACTTATTGATAAATTGATTTCAGAAATTAAAATTGCTCCATCTGCTTCGAACCAAAGAGCAGTTGAATACCTAATTATTACAGATAAGAATAAGATTAAGCAAATTAATGATATATGTGCAAAATCATTGAATGAAAAGTTTTCCAAATTAACAAAATTCCCAATGAGTTTTATTGTAAAATTATTTAAAGGCAATAAAAATTTCAATAAAATTCAGAAGTATAGAAATTCCATACAGCAAAAGATTAAGGATAAGCCAAATTTTATATGCTATAATGCTCCAGTTATAATTATTTCTCATTATCCAAAAAAAGATATTGGAATGCATCAAACCGATAGTATTATATGGAATACTTATATAAGTATAATTGCTAAATCCTTTGGTTTGGGAACTTGTATTAATGGTTTTATTGAAACTGTTTTTAAAGGAAATACCAAACTATTAAAAAACTATGGAATATCCTCTGACAGAGAAGTCGGTTCTGTATTACTATTAGGATATCCTAAAACTAGATATGCGAATAGGGTGCAACGTAATTCTCCAAAATATAAAATTATTTAAGTCAGGGTAAGAACAAATATGTCATAAAACTTATAATGCAGCTAAAAGCGGAAGAAGTAAATCAGCAAAACAAACAAAATCAGTTGAATCAACTAGTGCAACAAGATGATTCTTCGAGTGGTTCAAAACTAGACAAGCATGTTGCTTTTTCATATGGTTTTCATGAAGTAAGATCTATAGATTCATTTTTCATAGATTATTTAAATAGAAGCATCTATGAGCAGAATCTTAAATTTGAATTTTATAGCAAGGATTATAATGATAGTGGTATATGGACACTCTATATAGATGATTTTAATTCCTTAATAATTGATTTCTTGTTTCATGAAAAGACAGCTTCAGAGGCTGTTAATTTATATTTTGGTTTTATTAAAAATCCAGAAACATATTTAAATCAAATTAAAGCTAATCCGAACCAACATGCAGATAACTCATATAATTCATTATTACCGAAATGGATTGAATATATAAAAACTCATATTCAAAGTTTGGATATAATAAAAACTTTGGAAAGGAAATGTGAAATTGAGAATAAAACTGAGGAGTTTGTTTTTAAGATGATGAATTACACTTTGAAAAATCATAGCCAGTCTGTTTATAAAAAGCTAAAACATGATTTGGTCTGTTTTGTGGGTTCAGGTAATAACAATTATTTGGATTCAGAACAACTGGCAGATTTTTTGCAAACATATTTTATAGGAAAACTCTGCAAATTGGGTTTGGATTTTGCTTTATCGGAAAATCTTAGAATTGACTTTAATATATATAGCCATAAAAATCTTGACAAGAAAAATAATCCTTACATTTTATTAGGTAATGAAGAATTTGAATTGACAGGTGATTGTAAGAAGTATTATGATAATAAAGAGAGTGCAGATAATAAAACTAGTTTATTAAGTAAATTAGCAGACTATAAAAAAGCTTTGTTATTATGGGGGCAAAACAAAAACGAAAACGAAAATAAAAACGAAAACGAAAACAAAAACGAAAACGAAAACAAAAACGAAAACGAAAACGAAAACGAAAACAAAAAGTTTGCCGCAGATTCTTTTGTTAAGAGAATTGTAACATATTCTGAATTTTCACATATAATGAAACTTATTTACAATGCTAGAGATGTAGATGAGCTCAAGAATATCAATTTATTTTTGTATGATCCTGTTGAAGTGCTTGCTGTTTATCGAAGTTTTTATAATGCTAATAAATTAACAAAGGAAATACAAGAAGAGATACTAGAAAAAATAAGACAAACGATTACTGATGATATATTCGAAATAGTAAATAAATATAAAGGAGAATTGACTTTGAAAGAACTATTAAGAAAGAAAGAGTTTTTACAAGCAATTGAAGAATTTGAAAATAAACATTTTGAAGCTCAAACATTATTTTTAAAAGGAATTATTTCAAGAAATATTATAGATAAATCCTATGCTATTGAATTACAAATAATGGCGGAAGCTAAAATGAAAAAAGCTCTAGAAGAGGAAAACAATGAAAAGTCAAAAGAAGATGAAGGACTAAGTCAACCACAAGATAAATCTTGTTGCAGTTGTAATATATTTTAGCTGTATTTTATTATTATATAATCTTTTTAATAACTCAATGCCTGTATGGGAGAAAAAATTGTAGAGCAAAAGCAAGGAAGTCAGCAAAGTTTAAATTCTGAGGATAATCAATCTGCAGGGATTTTAGAAAAAAAAAAGCAGATATCTATATTGAAGATTTTGATAAATTAAATGAAAAATTTAAGGAATATTTAAAAGAGCTAGATATCTCAAAATATACTGGAAATAATGAAGATTATCTATCAAAGGGATTAGAGTTATTTCAGATAGTGTATAAACTTATTCTTTCGCTTAAGAAGTATCAAAAACTAAAACAAATAGATACAGGAATTACATCTAAAGAGTTTAAATTATATTTAGAATGTATTTTTGATGTGATTCTTAAATGTGTGCAATTTGAGTATCTTAATATAAAGTCTTTAAATAATAAGTCAAAAGAATTAAATCCGGATAAATCAAGTTTTAAATGTACTTCAAGCAATGAACAATTAAGTCAGATAATCAATCAATATTATACAGATATGCAAGGTCTGGATTTGGAAGATGTACTGGATTATTTTAAAGAGAAAACAACCAAAGAAGGACTTATATTTAATAAAGTTGAAAATAAAGAACTTGATAAAGAACTTGAATTTAATAAAGTTGAAAATAAAGAACTTGATAAAGATAGCTTTTTAAAACTGATGAATGAATTAATTGATTCAAACGAGGGGAGGCTAGGTTGGGTAAGATTAGTTCCTCAATTAGCTGAGGGTGAAAAAAATAATGATTTTAAATTAGGGTTTAATTATTTAGGAATAAAGTTAGAAAGAAAACTCTTTGAAGAAGGAAATTTCATTTATGTTATTAAAGAATTAGCTGGAGAATTACCACTGAATGAGGAAATTAAATATGAGACAATTAATGATATAATTAAAACTAAGTATTCAAAAGATATTAAGGAAGCTATAGAGTTTATGTTTGAGTGGATATACTCCTTATATGGAGAAGAATTTATTGAGGAGGGCGATTTTTCCGTTCTAAATGGAGCACATGGATTTGTATTTGAACTGGGAGTACAAGATATTATTAAAAAAGAAGAATCAAATCAAGATGAGACTGCAAAGACTGTATTAGAAACTTGTATCAAGATTAAAGTAGAACTTCCGAATGATTTTCTCATATTCTTAAGTGATGATAATATTGAGAATTATTATAAATATACTAATTTTAATTGTATAGAGGTATTATTGGTTTTCTTTATGATTATTAATCCCGAATTTAAAATAGCTTTTAGAGAGTTGTATAAATATTATCTATTAAATATACAAGATTATATAAATAATAAAAAATTTAATAGTCTACAGCATCGAACAAATAAAAAATCTTTATTAAAAACTTATAGTCCTGATTCATTAATGCGCATTATAGAATTTAAATGTAAAGTGAAAAATACTAAAAATTTAGATTCAATTCCAATTGGAAGTGTAATAAGAGAAGAAGAAGGACTTCATTATGTGTATAAATTCGGAGAGGATAGATATGTAAGTTTGTGGAATATTGAAAATTACAAGTTAGAGATTTTAACAAAAGAGCAAGTGGATTTCAAATTCAAAAATATACTCACTTTTTTTATTCGTGAAAAATACTACTATTATGATGCCTTGGAAATGATGAATTTGGTTATCACTAACATATTAAAATTTAAGAATGATATTCTGGATAAATTAAACGAATAAGAGAAGGAGGAAGTCTTAGATAGGAATAATCTATTCTGTATTTCTTAAGAATAAAAATATTCAGAATTAATTTAGTTGTGAAATGAGTAAGTTGAAACATATTTAGAATAGGCTGTATAGTTTTCACAAAAATAATAAAGTTGAAAATAGAATAAACAAAAATTTAGCTTTGATTTTGTTGAAGATTTCAAAATGCATGAATTTAGATAGTTATATTGAATCCAGTTTGAGTATATCTCCATAATAAAGTCAATAAATATAGTCCTTTGTCTGTTCGAATTCTTGTTAGGAACCATAATGAGATCAGTGAGATAGTTGATTTTTCTTAGATATCCATATCTATATTAATTTAAATATAATTATTGTTTAGTTGAAATTATGCATAATAAAGATCAAAGTAAAAAGAGACCAGGACAAGCACTTAATCAAAACGAATTGGAGCAGCAGCGTCCAGAAAAGACAAAACCTAAAGATAAAAAAGAACAGAAATTTTTTGACAAGCTGCAACAACGCCAAAGATTAAACGAAAATAAGATTAAGTCGAATAAATATACTGTAGGAAAAATCAAAAATTATCTTGAATTGCAAAGCGAGATAGATCAATTAGATAAAGATAAAGTGAACTTCGATAATCTAAAAATGGATGATTATAAGCAAACCCCAGATGAGTATTATTCCGAGGGTTTTGGTTTATTTATGAAAGCATGCTGTATCAGAAAAATGATTTTCTTGTATAAGAATTCTGATGAATTAGAAGAATGTCTTGAGAAATACAATTCTGAAACTTATTTGAATTTAATCTTTGATTTTATTATTCCTCGTTGCGTAAAATTTGCATGTCTACAGAGAAAATTTTGTATAGAACAGACTCAGAAATTAAATCCGGATAAAACAGAATTTAAATATGATTTAACTAACTAATTAATAGTTATTATGTGAATGGAGAAGGGCTTAATGAATTTGTAGAATATGAAAAGAGAAAATTAGATTTTGAAAAATTTATACCTCTTGAGAATGATTCAGACGAACTAAATGATACAGCCTTTAATAATTTCATGGCTCAACTTATCGAAAATAATAGCAATAGACTAACATGGGTACGTATGGAAAAGATAGAAAACAACAATATTATTGTCGGCATTTCTCTTAGAGGGCGAGGTGTCAGAAGAAATTTTTTTTCTTTGTTTAGTTTTGCTTATCTGATTAAATCACTTGCCAACGAAATAGAACCGAATTTTGACATAATGAATATAACAACTAATGATATATATAAAAGTAGTTGTTCAACAGATATCCAAGAAGCGATAAAAAAAATGATTAATTTCCGATATCCCATTAATACAAGTGTACTTTCTAAATCATTTGAAATAAAAATTTATAAAACTATGGAGAAAATAAAATTTGAGTGTGAATTAAAAAAAGATAAAGGGAAGGAGAGAATTATAACTAATTTAATATCATTGGTTCCGAATGAATTTTTTATTTTCTTAAATGACAATAATGTGAAGAATTACCCTCAGTATACTAATTTTAATTGTTTAGAGGTGTTTTTAGTTTTTTTTATGAATATTAATAAAAAGTTTAAAGAAAGATTTAAACTATTATATCAGAATAATCATTCAAAAAAATATTCTCCGATGAGAGTATATTATTATCTGTTAGAAGAGAAAATTGAGGTAGAAAAGACTGAAGATTTAAAAAATATACCACCAGATAGCTTAATAAGAGATGAAGATCAAAGACATTACATTTATAAATTTAAAGAAGATAAATATGCAAGTTTATGGACTCATGAAAAATTAAAAATACAAATATTAAAAGAAGATGAAGCTGAGAATTTATTTCTGAATAATATTTTTGGTATAAATGGTAAAAATAAATATCACCATTATAAAGCAATCGATATGATGAAATTCCTTATTGAAAATGAAGACTTGCTATCTGAAAAAGCTGACCAAAAGTTTGGTTATTAAGAGACAGAACCACCGTGTGACCAATCAATATTTTTTTTGTTGCTTGTTGATCTGTTAGTATTTCTCCTAGGTGGAATAATGAGATTTGAGTTATAGTTGATTTTTTACATACTCAAATTTATTAAATTATTGTTTAGTTAGAATTATGCATAATAAAGATCAAAGTAAAAAGAGACCAGGACAAGCACTTAATCAAAACGAATTGGAGCAGCAGCGTCCAGAAAAGATAAAACCTAAAGATAAAAAAGAACAGAAAAAATCTGAAAAGAAGCAAGAGCATCAAAAGCAACAAGAGCAACAACTGAAACAAGATTTAGTAATCGATAATAGAGAAGAATATATACAAAATTTTCAGCATAAATGGAGTAAATGTAAAGAACTTGAAAAAGAACTTGGAAATCTTAATATGGCTGATTATATGGAAATACCAGATGTGTTTTACTCAAAATACTTAGACCTGTTTCAAGAAATCTTTGCGCTTATTTCTATGGCGCAAAAAAATAATAAATTACAAAACTCGACAGAAGAAACTATAGCTAGTGATTATGAATCGTATAAAAATCTTATTTTTAATTCGATTATCCCCAATTGCGTAGAATTCGCCTTGCGTCATAAAGAACATTGTAATTCGAAGTCAAAGGAATCAAATTTGGATAAAACAGAGTTTGAATTAGACCCAGAATTTAGAGATAAAATTGGACAGTATTTTTGCACAGAAAAGCGTAAAAATAAAGTGATAGATTATTTAAAAGAAAAATCAATTAGTGATGAACTGATAACTATTAAGAATGATAATAATAATCTAGATGAAGATACTTTTAATAAACTTATGGACAAATTGATAGTCGCAAATCAAGGTAGGCTAAATTGGACGCGAATAGAATATCTGAAATCTAAAGAAAATAAAAAGGATAAAGAAGATTATAAAGGTTTTTGTTATAGAGGGACTGAGTTACCAGGAGTTTTTTTTGATTTCAATAGTTTTGTTCGTATAATTAAGGAACTTGCTGCTGAAATAAAAATGGAATTTAAGCCAGAAGAGATATATGAAAGTTCTTATTCCAAAGATATTAAAAATGCCATAAATCAGGTTGTTAATTTTATCTATGATAATGATGGATGCAAAAATTGCGAAAAGACTCTAGTAAAAATATCTAAGGGAGGAGCTAAGAAAATTGAAATTATATGTGAGAGAATAAATATTCCTAAACAGAAGAATCCATTAGTTAGGATTGAGTTTATAACAAAAATACCAAATGATTTTTTATTGTTTTTAAATGACGATAATGAGTTGAATTACCCCAAATATACAAATTTTAATTGCCTCGAAGTGTTTTTAGTTTTTTTTATGATAATCTCTAAAAAATTTAAAGATATTTTTAGAGATAGTTATAGAATTAATAACATCAGAGAAACATATAGTCCTCTGGACTTCTATATGTCATTTTTGGAAATGTGGATTTATGGTGAAAGCACAAACGATTTAGATGATATTCCATCTGGTAGTTTAATAAGAGATGGAAATGCATATCATTATATTTATAAATATGATAATAATAAATATGCAAGTTTATGGTCTCGTGAAGATTTAAATTTGCAAATATATACGAAACATGAAGTAGATAATTTATTCCAAAAATATATCTTTAGAATAACTGGAGAAAAAATATACCAATACTATAAAGTTTTTAATCTTATTGAATCAGTTGTAGCGAGTTATGAGTTTTTAAAGAGTAGAATAAATATTGATGAGAATAGAGACTGTGAACCAGAATAATGAGACACTGATTTAGACTCGACAACAGATATTTTTATCCGATACTTTTATATTCGGAGGGAGTGTTGCCTGTTTTCTTTTTAAAAAGTTTGCTAAAGGATTTTGGGCTTTCGAAATCTAATTTATATGCAATTTCATTAATATTTAAATTCGAAGACAATAATAAATTCTTTGCTCTTTCTAATAGGTAGTAGTCTATGTGTTCTTTTGTATTTTTACCTGTTTCTTTTTTTAATAAATCACTTAAATAATTTGCCGATAGATTAAGTTCTTGAGCACAATATTTTACACTAGGTAATCCTTGTATACTCGGCTTTTCTGTGTTGAAATAATCTTTTAATAAAGATTCTAATCCTGAAATAATATCTGTATTCTGTTTAGCCCTAGTTATAAATTGTCTATCGTAAAATCGAGTGCAGTAATTTAAGAGTAGTCCTAAATTGCTAACTATTAAGCTTTGACTATGTTTGTCGATATTTTGACTATATTCTTCTATTATATTATCAATACAGTTCATTATTTGTATCTTTTCTTTTTCAGAAAGATGAAGTGCTTCATTTGTATTATAATTGAAATATTTATACCTGTCAATTTTATTGCCTAAATCAGATTGATATAGAATGTCTGGGTGAAATATTAAACTCCAACCATCTGCTTCAGTAAATTCATCTGCTAAATGATCAGGAAACAAAACCTGATTTGGAGATGTGAAAATCAAACTTCCTTCGTCAAAATCGTAATAATTTCTACCATATTTAAATTTTCCTTTTGTGTTTTTTAGAGAAATAATGTAAAAGTCCGCTATCGCTCCCTTGTAGGTTTTGACACTAGGATTAATATTCATTTTCGAAAAAGGAATAAATGAAATAGCAGGATGTTTGGGTTTAGGACATCCTAGTATTTTATGTAATTCACTTATTGAGTTTAGTGTTAGAAATGAGCTCATTTAGTTTTTATTTTTATTATGTATTGATAATAGATTTTGATTTTAGAATAATACTTCAATACAAAAGAATCTTGGTGCCGCAAATGCTATGCTTTTAAAATACTATATCAGACAAGAACTGATATAATCAAAGATAGCTATTTCGATTAGTTTGGTATGAAAATATTACTGCTTGAGTTTAAGTTTTTAAAATGGTCAAGAATTACATGATACTTATTTATTGAACTTTTCAAAGTTCTGTTTGATAAATGAGAATTACAAACAAAAAATATAAATTATGCCGCTTCCCGACCTAAATTATATGATTGGAATAAAAAAACCTATAGTGCGAAGTTTGATTTATAGAAATTTGAAAATCGTTTAAGTTTTTTATGCTACTTTATTATGTTTGTGGATTTATATTTTCACTCTATTTATAAATCCTAGCATCATTTTATCGTGAGCTTTATCAGGTAGTATTTTGCGCATAAATTTTGCAAATTTAGCTCCCCCTCCAATAGCGTATCTTGTTTTAGGTTTCTTTGATTCAATTGATTTTACAATCCCTTGGGCTATTACAATAGGTTCTGATGCCATTTTTCCTTCATCTGCTGATTTCAAAAATTTTGCATGTTTGTGAACCAGTTTAGAATATACACCTTTCCCAGATACTTCTATTAATTTTTGTCTTGCTATTTTATTCCATTCGGTCTTGATTGCACCCGGCTGTATAATTACAACATCAATTCCAAACTGTTTTAATTCCATTCTAATAGAGTCACTTAAGCCTTCTAATGCAAATTTAGTTGCGTGATACCATGCTCCATGCGGTTCTCCTGCTTCTCCGCCTATAGAAGATATATTTATAATTTTTCCTGACTTTTGGTTTCTCATATATGGAATAACTAACTGGCAGAGTCTAGCCAAACCAAATATATTTACTTCGAATTGATATCTTGCCTCCATTAAGGGGACATCTTCTAATGCTCCATAGAATCCATAGCCAGCGTTGTTTATAAGTATATCTATTTTACCTGTTTCATCAATTATTGTTTTTATCCCAGATCGAATCGATGAATCATCAGTGATATCCATTTTTAATAGTCTAATTCCTTCCTTTTTGAGATTTTGCATATTCTCGGTACGTCTTGCCGCTCCATAAACAGTATATCCTTTTTGATTCAATAATTTGGCAGTTTCTTTTCCTATTCCCGAAGATGCTCCTGTGATTAATACTGTTTTAATCATTTATTTGCAGTTTTATCAATTTTCTTTACTCTGTTCCATTTAGTTGTTTGTCCTAGCATTTTTACACCAAGATATCCTCTGAGAAAAAGCTTGCCTTTTTCTGTCCATACATAACAGTGATACCACTTTCCATTACTACTATTATATATTTTTCCATTTTCCCATTGGTTTTCGCTGTATTTTAATCCTAGTAAATATGTCATTCCTACAATGTCGCGTTTACGTAGTTTGGGGTCAGGATTTTTTAGATCTTTTTTTGAACTTCCATCTGCATTAACAATTTCTTTACCCCATAGGAGTTTTGCTTGGAATTCATCAGCTTTTTTGAATATTTGCATCCGACCATCTTTATTCTCAGTTTCCCATATTCCTATAATACTGTTTTCTTTTGATTGTGCTTTAATCCTTTGATTGAACATTAGTAGCATAATAATACCTATCAAGCTAAACATAAATTTAGTTGTCTTCATATTTTTATTTTTTTGGTTATGATGCAAAATTCTGAAATAATATAGACAGAATGGTATTCGAAATACTGATTAAGGGATTCGTTTTACTGAATTTTATTAAATTGTTCAATTACAGCTTGTAGTTTTTGTGGTTCTGATATAAAGCTTAATTTGTTATCAATTCCCCATTGTTTATTAGGAATAATCAAGAATGAAAATGGCAGCTCTATTTTCTT
The DNA here is from genome assembly GCA_025210485.1 of Marinifilaceae bacterium. Classification (GTDB taxonomy): domain Bacteria; phylum Bacteroidota; class Bacteroidia; order Bacteroidales; family Marinifilaceae; genus JAOARN01. Next base: position 26,810 of record JAOARN010000028.1, read on the forward strand.
AATCATCTATGGGCTAGACTCAACTAAAATTTGGTTCGAAAAAAAGCGATTAGAAATTCTATTTATACTGCTAAAAAATAGTTTAAAATGAAGTAAATCTTAAATTTTAAGTTAAATTTGTTTGCTTTCAGGTTAACAATAAAAATCTGCATATAATATTATTACAAATAACAAATTATATTTAAAATGAAAAAGTTTATTTATCTATTATTATGTGGCTCAGTTGCACTGAGTTCGTGTAATAATACAAAAAAGACAGCTGATTCTGAGAATCCGTTTTTCTCTGATTACAAAACAGCTTTTGAGACACCTGATTTCTCAAAAATTCACAATTCTCATTATATGCCAGCATTTAAACAGGCTATGAAAGAGCATAATGAAGAAATTAATAAAATAATTGAAAACAATGAAGAGCCAAGTTTTGAAAATACAATCTTAGCTTACGATAAGTCTGGAAAGTTGCTGTCAAAGGTATCTAGAGTTTTCTATACACTGAAAAGTGCTCATTCGAATGACTCAATCAAAGCTATAGCAAAAGAAATTACACCAATTTCAACTAAACACTGGAATAATATTTCACTTAATCCTAAACTATTTAATCGTATCAAAATGGTTTATGATAAGCGAAATGAATTAAAGCTCGATGCGCAGCAAGTTCGTTTGGTTGAAAAATATTATAAAGATTTTGAAAGGAGTGGAGCTAATCTGCCTGCTGACAAAAAGGAAAAACTTAAGAAATTGAACGAGGAGAGAGCAATGGTATCTCTTCAGTTAGGTGATAATCTTTTGAAAGAGACAAATGATTTTAAAATGATTCTTTCGAAAAAAGAAGAACTAGCTGGGCTTCCAAAATCAGTAATTGATGCCGCAGCAGAAACAGCTAAATCGCTTAATATGGATGGTAAATGGGTGTTTACAACTCAAAAACCTAGCATGATTCCTTTCTTACAATTTTCTGAAAATAGAGAATTGAGAAAGAAACTATATTCTGGTTATTTCATGCGAGGAAATAATAATAATGAAAATGATAACAAAAAATTATTTCAAAAATTAGTTAATCTTCGTATCGAAAAGGCTAAGCTAATGGGCTATAATACTTATGCAGAATATATCATTGAAAAAAATATGGCTAAAACCCCTGAGAATGTAATGAAGTTCTTAAATAATCTTTGGGAGTCGGCATTGCCTGTTGCTAAGAAGGAAGCAAAAGAAATGCAAAATATGATAAACAAAGAAGGAGGAAAATTCAAATTAGCTTCTTGGGACTGGTGGTATTATGCTGAAAAGTTAAGAAAAGCAAAGTATGATCTTGATGAAAATGAACTTAAACCATATTTCAAACTTTCAAATGTTAGAGATGGTATGTTCTATGTTGCTAATAAGTTATATGGTATTTCATTCGAAAAGAGAAATGATATCTCAGTATACCATAAAGATGTTGAAACATTTGAAGTAAAAGATAAAGATGGATCTCATTTAGGAATTTTATATCTTGATTATCACCCTAGAGCTAGTAAGAGAGGTGGAGCTTGGTGTGGAAGACTTAGAAGTACTGCCTTTGAAAACGGAAAACATGTGGCTCCTTTAGTTACAATTACATGTAATTTTACAAAACCTACTAAAGATACACCATCTTTATTGACATTTGATGAAACAACAACACTTTTCCATGAATTTGGACATGCTTTGCATGGATTGTTCACACGTGGTAAGTATAGCAGAACGGCTGGTAGCGTACCTAGAGATTATGTTGAATTACCATCTCAGATTATGGAAAATTGGGCAGCTCAGCCAGAGATATTAAAAGTATATGCTAAGCATTATAAAACAGGTGAAGTAATTCCACAAGAATTAATTAATAAACTTGAAAAATCAAGTAAATTCAATCAAGGTTTTGCTACAGTTGAGTATTTGGCTGCTTCTTTATTAGATATGACATATCACAGCTTAACAAATAAGTTGGATAAGGATGTTGTTAAATTTGAGAAAGAAACTATGGACAAATACGGTCTGATTAATGAAATTTGGCCAAGATATAGAACTACATACTTCAACCATATTTTTGGAGAAGGATATGTAGCAGGATATTATGTATATATATGGGCAGGAGTTCTTGATGCTGATGCATTTAATGCATTTAAGGAATCAGGTGACTTATTTAATCCAGAACTTGCAGCCAAATTCAGAAAACACTGCCTTAGCGAGTGCGGTGATGATGAAGGAATGGTTCAGTATAAAAAATTCCGAGGTCAGGAACCTTCTATTGATCCTTTATTAAAGAGAAGAGGATTGAAATAGAAAAATATTTATTTTAAATTCACAAAAGCGCTCAGATTCTTTAAGTTTCTGAGCGCTTTTTGTTTATATTATTTTGTAATATGATTAGCCCTAGGATATTTCGAATCTGCTATATTATCTAGTTTATGTGTTTAACTAATACATAATAATTATAAATTACAGAATATCATTTCTTATTTAAATAAAGTTTTGTTGAGGCTCTTTTTTTCGTAATTTTTTTTAAAAAAAAGAAATATTCTCATCAAACCTATATATAATTTTGTAAATAATTCTTTCCTGATAGATATTAAAAGCTTTTTCTGCATTTGTTTTTGGTTCTTTTATACAATCCCTTTTATATCTTTCAATTAACCAATTAAGTAAAGGCTGATCTTGGCAATAGTTTTCAGGAAATTTTATAATAAAATCTTGATTGGAATCAAATTTTGTATGATTTTCTTCATCTAGCTTTTTGTATATGCTGTAGAATTCATCGTATTGATTGGCATAAGTTTGATTCTTACCATACAAATTCACAGTCATAGTTTTTAAAACATCTGTAAATCCATTTTTGTTCAAGAATTCAATAAGTTTTTTACCACTATCCGATTTCAATTCATCTTTTAATTTGGATTTTAATTCAGATTTTCGGATAAAATTATAATGTCTGTCAACACCATACATTTTATGGTACTTTTCAATTGTTTCTGGATTAAAAGGGTGTACTCTTAAACCTAATTTATTAAGAAAAGCATCAAATTCTAATATTGCTTTCATTTCATTAAACATATGAATCGATATCAAATGGTAATTTAATAAATTCCCTGGATGCCTAAAATATTCATTAGGGAATAGAATAAATTCGGGGGGATCCTTATGTTTAATTGGGTCTATTTTTTCTGTTTGAATTTTATTTATTGCCTCATAAATATTTAATATAATAGATCTGATTTTATCATAGATATTCAAGCTTGTAATAGAGTTTAATTCTTTTTCTATTTGTGTAAATATATTATCCTTTTTGGTACTAAGATATGAGATTTGTTCTGTTATTTGTTTATTTATATCTTCAAGTAATTCATCTGAAAAATTGGCGTCGAGTGTTTTATCTAATATTGTATAAATATTAGATAAAATGAATTTTTCAAAACCATTCAATTTACTGTTGTATATTAAATCAAAAATATAGGCTTTTCTATAGTTTGGTATTATACTGTTTAATGATAAACTTAAATCTTCGTAGATGTAAATGTCATTAGTGAAAATACCTAATGTGTCACTGCAGTCACATAGCGTTATTTCATTAACTTTAAGTTTGTAGAGTAAAAATTTATTAATAGTATAATAATTTGCATCTTTTGATTCTAAATATAATTTTCCAAAATACGTATTCCCATTAAAATCTTTCTTCGTCACTAGGTATTCTTCGTTTGGCATTAGTATTTTATATGGTATATTTCTAAAAATTTCTTTGAATACATCTATTCTTATTTTTACTGGCTCAAGATTTACATTCTCAAAGCTTTCTCTAAATTGCTCAATATAATTTCCATAATTAATTAATGTGGATAATTGTTTGCTATCTTTAATTTCAAAGTATTCAAGAAGTGTATCTGCCTTCTCTATTAGCTGAATTAAACTGTAATCTGTGTTAAGTTCTTTTTTGGAAAGTCTATTTATTTCTGATTCTATATCTAAATCTTTATCAAAATTTATATAATTTGAATTATAACAACAGTATTGAATTGAATCAACAGCTTCCTGTATTTCGTTATCAAAATTGTTGCTACTTAGTTTGAATAATTTAACAAAATCGTATATTTTTAGGTATATCGTGTTTATATTATTGGCCTGATTTTTTTTCTGAACATTTTCTTTTAGCTCATCTTTAAATATGATGAATGATTCTAAATATTTTGATTTAATATCATCGATGTTTATGTTTAGTTTTTCAGCAATTTTACTTCTAATTGATTTAATATCTTTGGATAGTTCTTTGTTTTGTTTAAATTCAAAATTCGATTTCTGTGCAATCTTCTCTAATTTTTCTAAAGTATTGTTAAAATACAAATCTTGCATCTCGAGTTTTTTTGCATAAGCATCACTAACTCTTTCAAGATTAGAATAATTTAGCTCACCATCTATGGATTTTATTGGTTTTAGGTCTTTTAAAATTTCATTTCTTTTTTCTTTTATTTTTATAAAAATCTTACCTATGAATGGTATGTAGTTACTGTTTTGTATATGCGCATTATCTTTAAGTCCCAAAATATTTTTAAGTAACTTCAGTTTTTCTAGATATGATTTGGAGATATTATTTTTTTGGGGGATTACAGAATCATGAGTTTCTGCATTGATGGGATTATTTAATTTCTGTAATTCCTGTAATTCCTCTAATTTTTTGGTATTGTAGTTGCGAGAATAAGTTTTTTCATAATTTTCAAAAAACTTTAATAGGTTTTGTATTAAAATATTGATGCTGTCAAACTTTGGATTAATATTTTCTTCAATGTATTTAGGGTCTGTATTATCAAAATTAATATTGGAACAATCTAAACAATTTAGATTTGCTAGTAGGGGGATTTTAATACTATTCTTATCAATTTTAAAACTATCTGATATATTATTTGCATTATTTTTCAAAGAATTAAAATAATTCAAATCATCTTGATTCTCAATTCCTATTATTTTAATTATATTTTCTAATTCGCTTACACTGCAGGTTAATATATTTTTTTCACATAAAAAATTGATAGGTTCTGCACCTTGATTTGATACTTTTATGTCAGTCTGGTTACTAGCATTGTTCGAATCTTTAGATATCTGCATTTTATTTTTGAAAATATAAAAAACAAAAAATACAAATACTATAATTTTATTGCTTGAAACTGTAAAGGATATCTATACAAGGCTTTATAAATATGTTTATTTTCATTTATTGAATTATTCTGTTTATTTTCATTTATAAATCTTAATATATTCGAAAATCAAATTACTGAAGAATTTTAGTAATAATATTTACTTATATTCTAAAATACTTAATTCCATATTCTAATTTATTTTAACCAATTTGACATAACTAGATTCAAACAGGATCTAGGCGTAGTACGTTGAAATATTGCTGGAGCGTTTACTTCTATGGGATAACTGAAACCGTCACTGTAACTTATATCTCAGATATACTTTTGTTAGGTCATATCCTTAACCCTTATAATTTTATGATATTTCTTATTTAAATAAAGTTTTGTTGAGGCTCTTCTTCTTCAAAAATTTTTTTTAAAAAAGGAATATCCCCACCAAACTCATATATAATCATGTAAATTTTTATTCCCAGATAGATATTAAAAGCTTTTTCCGCATTAGTTTTTGGTTCTTTTATACAATCTCGTTTATATCTTTCAATTAACCAATTAAGTATAGGTTGATCTGGGCAACAGTTTTTAGGAAATTTTATAATGAAATTTTGATTGGAATGAAATTTTGAATTTGTTTCTTTATCTAGTTTTTTGTATAAGCTATAGAATTCATCGTATTGATTGATATAAGTTTTATTATTATCAGATAAAAGATTAGTAATAGGGTTTAAAAACTCTTTTAAAGTATTGTTTTTCAATAATTCGATGAGTTCTTTGCCGCTATCCGAATTCAATTCATATTTGAATTTGGATTCTAATTCAGATTTTCGGATAAAGTTATAATGTCTGTCAACACCATACATATCATAGTATATTTTAAGTATGTCATTATTAAAAGGGTGTATTCTTAAACCTAATTTATTTAGAAAATGATCAAATTCTAGTATTGCTTTTATTTCATTAAACATATGAATCGATATAAAATGATAATTTATCAAAGTTGAATTATATCTGAAATAAGGATTAGGAAACATAATAAATTTAACAAATTGGTCATCGTACCATTTACATGATTCTTCATAATGTTTGGTTTGATTTGTTTGATTTTTTTTTGTGTGTTCAAATATTTCAGATATCAGAGATCTAATTATGTCGAACGTATTGGTTTCATTAATAGGTTTTAATATCTTTTCTATATTTGAGAATATGGTATCTCTATTTTTAGGTAAATAATGAATCTGTTCTTTTATTAGTGCTATTATGCCTTCAATATTGTATGGGGATAATTTAGATATAAGTGATTCATCTAGTATCTTGTAGATATTAAATAGAATAAATTTTTCAAAACTATTTAATTTACTCTTTGATATAAGATCAAAAATATAGACTTGTCTACGGTTAGCGATTTTACTGTTTAATGATAAATTTAAGTCTTCGTAAATATATTCATCAAATGAGAAAATTCCGATTGTATCATCACAGTTGCATATGCTTATTTGGTTATCTTCATATTTGTAGAATAAACATTTTTTTATGGTATAATAATTTGCATCGTTTGAATCTATATGTATAAGTCCAAAATATTTATTGTGTTTAAAATCTTCCTTTGTAACTTTATATTTTTCGCTTAGCTTAAGTATTTTGAATTTTAAATATTTGAAAATTTCATTGAAGACATCTTTTCGGATTTTTACTGGCTCAAGTTCAGTACTATCTATATTATAAATTTCGTTATTTAAGATTGTTTTTATATTTTTCACGAAATTACCATAATTAATTAAATTGGTATATATTTCTTGATTCTTAAATTTAAAAAATTGAACTAGTTTATTTAAATTCTGTAGAAATTCATCTGTTTTTAATTCCTTTTTGGAGAATTTCAGGTTTAAGTCTTCTGAATATAGTTCTGCATCAGCAATATAATTTGATTTATAGCAATAGTATTGAATTAAATCTATAGTTCTCGTTATTTCTTCATCAAATTTATTGTTGCTTAGTTTGAATAATTTAATAAGATTGTAAGCTTTCTCATATATAGAACTAAAAATATATTGAACATCTTTTTTCAAATGAATAATGAGGAATGATTCTAAATGTTTTGATTTAATTTCTTCAGGTTTTATATTGAGTTTATCTGATATTGTATTTCTAGCTTCTTTTATATCTTCAAATTGTTTTGATTCATATGGTATTTTGTATTCCTTGCATGTGTATTCTAACTCCTCGATTGAAATATTTGTGTAATCTAGGTTGACAAGTTTTAGTTTTGATTTATATCTTTTTGAAACTATATCCAAGTTTGAAGAACTAAGGCTGCCCTCTATAGCTTTTATAGGATCTAGGTCTTTAACAATTTCCTCTCTTTTTTTCATAATAGCCATAATGACATTATACGTAAAGTTATTATGGTCTCCAATTTTTTTTAGAGTTGTGTCAGCTATTCCCAAAGCTTTTTTAAGATCTATTATTTCTTGGGACAATTTTTTAAATTTTGAATTTAAGCTAGTATTTTGATTGTCTTCTAGATTATTGCTTTTGTCTACGTTAGAGTCCTCTTTTTGAGACAAGTGAAGAAGGTTGAAGTGTGTCTTTACTGTATTAATAGTATATTCAACTTCAGCAATTGTAAGATTTTCATCGATTTTTTCTTGATTGGAAAGTATAGAATAATGATTTAAAAGGACAAGATTTTCAAGTTGATATAATTTAATTTTATCTGTTGAAATATGCAAACGATCTGATATATTATTTGCATTATTTTTCAAAGAATTAAAATAATCCAAATCATCTTTATTCTTAACTCCTATTATCGTAATTATATTTTCTAATTCGTTAATATTACAATTAAATACATTTATTTCATTTAGAAAATTGATAGGTTCTGCAACTTGATTTATTACTTTTATGTTAGTCTGGTTGCTAGCATTGTTCGAATCTTTAAATATCTGCATTTTATTTTTAAAAATATAAAAAACAAAAAATACAAATACTATAATTTTATTGCTTGAAACTGTAAAGGATATCTATACAAGGCTTTATAAATATGTTTATTTTCATTTATTGAAATATTCTGTTTGTTTTCATTTATTAATCTTAATATATTCGAAAATCAAATTGCGGAAGAACTTTAGTAATAATATTTATTTATATTCTAAAATACTTAATTCCATATTCCAATATATTTTATCTAATTTGACATAAATTGTTATAAAAAATAAAAAAAAACTATTGAATTTTGAAGATAAAAAATAACTTAGCAGAAATTTAATATAAATAATCATGGAAAAAGTACTATATAGCTTAAAACCACAGAAAGTTTGGGAATGTTTTGAAGAAATTTGTCAAGTTCCAAGACCTTCCAAAAAAGAGGAGAAGATAATCGAATTCTTATTGAAATTCGGACAAGATAATAATCTAGAAACTAAACGTGACGAAATAGGTAATGTTATAATTAAAAAACCTGCCAGTGCAGGCATGGAAGATATCAAACCTGTTGTATTGCAATCGCATATGGATATGGTATGTGAGAAAAATAATGATACAGTTCACGATTTTGACAAAGATCCAATCATACCATATATTGATGGTGAGTGGGTTAAAGCAAAAGGAACAACTCTAGGTGCGGATGACGGTATCGGAATGGCGGCACAAATGGCATTATTATTATCTGATGATATAAAACATGGTCCTATTGAATGTCTTTTTACTGTTGATGAGGAAACAGGTCTTTCAGGTGCTTTTGCCTTACAGCCTGGATTTGTAGAATCAAACATTTTGTTAAATCTTGATTCTGAAGACGAAGGTGAAATTTTTATTGGTTGTGCGGGTGGTATCGATACCTTGGCAACTATGAGCTATGAGAAAGAGGATGTAGTCGAAGGCTTATATACTGCTCGAATTGATGTTAAAGGTCTGCTAGGTGGACACTCAGGTGACGAGATTAATAAAAATAGAGGAAACTCGAATAAAATATTAAATAGATTCCTTTGGGAATTTAACAATAAATATGGAATTCGTATTGCTAAATTCGATGGTGGTAATCTTAGAAATGCTATTCCTAGAGAAGCTCATGCTGTGATTGCTATCCCATCTAAGTATAAAGAAAATCTTAGAATCGATCTTAATGTATACGCTTCTGCTATGGAAGAGGAGTGGAAAATAAATGAACCTAAGCTTTCTATTACTATGGAAACTTGTTCAGCTCCTGAATTTGTAATTGATAAGGATTCGAGTGATAAATTATTGAATGCAATATATGCTTGTCCTCATGGAGTTTTTAATATGAGTACAAAAATGCCAGGTATGGTTGAAACTTCAACAAATCTTGCTTCGGTTAAATTTGTAGAAAACAATCAGATTGTTATTACAACTTCTCAAAGAAGTGATATCGAAAACGGTAAATGGGATATAGCTCAAATGGTTGAATCTGTTTTTGTGATGGCTGGTGCTAAGGTTGAACATACTGACGGATATCCTGGATGGGCTCCTAATCCTGATTCTGAAATATTGGAAGTAGCTGCTAAATCATATGAAGATCTTTTTGGTAAAAAACCAATAGTAAGATCTATTCATGCTGGTTTGGAATGCGGATTATTCCTTGAAAAATATCCTTCAATGGATATGATTTCATTTGGTCCAACATTGAGAGATGTTCATTCTCCTGATGAAAAGATTAATATCGAAACAGTTGAGAAATTTTGGTTACATCTAGTTGATATTTTAGCTAGAATTCCTAAAAACTAATTATAAAAAAAATGCGATGTTAGAACATCGCATTTTTTTATATAGCTTATCTTATTTAAGATTTGAAGGAACCTGAGGAGTTGAGATCAGATAAGTAAATATATCCCATCTATTTTTGTTTGTTTTATTTTCTCCCATCTTTGATTCAACATAAGTCTCAACTAAATCTTGTCCCCAATTATAGTTTATAATATATGATCGATACGTCTCAGGAAATCTAAAACTTGATTCGCTGGCTTTTCTCAAAGCATATTTCTCAAGCCATTCGCCTGTCTTCGATTTATCCCATTTACCATCTAAATAGTTTCTCATTGCAACAGTTCTAGCATAAGTCAATTTATGAGTTAATTCTTGTATCTGATAATACAAATCCGCTTTTGCAACATTGAGACCCGCTAGTGGAAACAAAACTTCCTTCTCAAATTTGATTCTTTCTTTTTTAGGAAAAACGACATTTATTCCATAGTTAGCTGTTCCTTCTGCAATCAGAGATTGTGGACTAAATAGGGGATAGACAGAAAACTCAAGCCATTTTCTTTTCTTTACCATATTAGTCTCCAGTAGCGAATTATAGACATGATGCCCTGGGTATCCCTCGTGGCTAGCAAGATCAATGGCTCTATCAATCAATATTGGAAAGTCGGTGTTTACCTGAATCAAACTAAAATTATTACCCTTATACCAATTGTATCCTGCCCAAGCCTTATCACTAACATATTCTAGTTTGAAATTTTCATTTGCAGGCAAATTTATATACTTTTTAGTCCTTCTTCTTGACTCCTCAATTGCAGTTCTAAAAACAGCATCTAATTTCTCTTTTGCTATAACGAATTCTGATTTAAATTTATTCACTCGATTGATTAAATCGCCATTTCCTGGTAACTTTTCTTCCAGCTTAGCGATAATATTTTCAAAATAAGCTTGATCAAACTCAGGAACTACAGCATCATATAATTTTTCTGACTCTTCATTGAAACTGTATTTCTCACCACTTAGCATTTTTACTCTTGCTTTTACAGCAATTAACTGCTTCTGCATGTATTTTTTTCGCAGACTCAACATTTTATCCTTTTCCGAAACCGATATTGTCTTTAATTTGGATTCCATATCATTAATAGTCTTCAAAAGTCTTTCGCTTGGAATATTTTCTTCCTTTAGTTTAGATACATCCTCTTTCCATTCAGTTGGACCATAGTAGGCATCTACATACAAATTATCATAATTACCGATTTCTAGCACAGTTAATACATATTGCTTTGCTATTTCATTTAAACTCTGTTCTGGATTTTTTCTCTTATTGCATGATAGTAATGCAATGCTAATTAGAAAAATAGGAATAAATTTTTTCATTATTTATAAGTTTATTTAAAGATTAGATATTCTAGAGTTAAAACTATTGTTTATTGACATATTTACCAACAAGTACACCCATAAAAAGAACGGTATATATTTGTCCAACCAGCCCTATTAGTATCGAAATCTTTTGAGCCAATTCGGTGGTAGGTACAATATCACCATATCCTATACTCATCAGAGTTATAAAACTATAATATATAAGTACAGATATTTTTTCTTCGATACTATGACTGATAATCATTACAGACTTAAATGAATCAGGCTGTATAATTTCAATCCCTAAAACAAGATAAAAAGCAACAATCCCTACAGACAAATAACCTGATATAATTCCAAAAACAACTGCTCGGTCCACTTGTTTTGAAAACCATATCTCTTTCAATAACGAGCGTGTAACTTCTATATTGAAAGCAAGTCCACAGAAATAATGAAACAATTGTTCGATGGTGAAAATATTTCCTTTGAAATTGAAAATCCAAAACAAAAGCTGATTAATACTGATGCCTATTAATATAGAAAGCCAGAGTTTCCATTTATGAGATACGACTAAAAAACCTGCTAGTATATTAATGCTTATGCAAATTGGAAATATTGTTGTGTGATATAATGAATTAGGAAATAATAATGATCCAAAAATCAATAAAATTTGACTGGAAAGATAGATTCCAAATCTATGTCTAAATAAAAATTCTTTAAGCTTGACTTGAGCCATATGATAAAAAATATATGTTATTCTTAAATTGATGTATCGCTCAAATTTAGGATATGTTAAATTCTTTAGCAAACAAAAGAACTCAAATAAAATTAAGGATAGAATAAAAAATGAAGAATGATTGATTTTATTCGTCTAGAATATATACTATTTAGTCAACAAAAAATTATTGTTAAGCAAAATGACTGCGTGTTATGATTATGATAATATTATTTGAACCAATATTTACTATATTTATTGAGCATGTATAATAAATATTTATAAGCTTTTGTTAAATAAGCAAACTGAAAAAATCAATTATTTTAATTGAATTATAATACTGATTATTAAATGAAATACTATGCTTATTTTTTCTTATATTTATATGTAGCGACATTGTGATTCTGTTGTAGATATAAGATTAATGGAACATATATTTAAATATGTATAAAATGGAATAAATTTTGTTGCTGTTCTTAGATCGAAATATAAAAATAACAATTATGATTAGAAATCTACTACTAATTTCAAGCTTTTTATTGTTTACTATACAAACCAATAGTCAAACCATTGAGTTTATAAAATCAAGTCCGCAATCATATATCTGGGGCGAGGCTAAAAGTGATTTATTAGAAGAGGCAGATAATGAAGCTTTAAGCCAAATTATAAATCAAATATCAACCTATGTCACTAGCGATGTGAATTATAAGAAACAGGCAAGCCAAATCAAAAATAAAGAAATTATTGCAGAGGATTTTAATTCTGTTGTTAAAACTTACTCAATGGCTAGTTTGAATAATACTCACCGAATTGTTATTTCGGACGAACCCGAAGCACATGTGTTTAGGTATATAAAAAGATCAGAAATAAAAAAAGTTTTTCAACAACGAAAAAATAAAATCAAACAATTCTATCAAAATGCTGTCCAGGCTGAAAAGGATTATAAAATAGCCGATGCTTTAAGATATTACTATTGGTCGGCTCTTTTATTAAAAACTATTCCAAATTCGGGCAATTTTTCAATCGAAACCGATCTTGGTGAAAAGAAATTCCTAATAGCATATCTGCCGCTTTTAATCAATGATATTTTTGATAATCTGGATATAAAACTTAAGAAGATAAATAAGAAAACCAATAGGGAGGATATCATCCTATCAATTTTGTACAAGAATAAACCTGTTACAAATGCTGAGTTTTCATTCTTTACTGGTTCCGATTGGTCAAATAAAATTAGTGCTAAGGATGGTTTGGCATTAATTGAATTATTAGGAGCTGAATGTGATAAAACTAGTATTAAAATTAAGTGGGAATATATATTCAAAGGTGAGGCACGTATTGATAGAGAATTAGAGGAGGTTATGAAAGTGGTAAGAAGAGTGCCTTTCAAAAAGGCTTATCATATCATCAATTTGGAATTAGATTCGGAAACTACACAATTATCAAAAGCTTCGGTTGACCAAATCACCGAAACCAACTCAAGTTTAGACATAAAAGCAAAATCGAATATTTCATATGTAGATAACACAAAAGCATACCTAGAGAATCTTGTAAAAGTTTTCGATAATATTAATGATAAAAACAATGTCGCTATCAACGAAATTTTTACGGAACAAGGTCTGGATTCATACAAAAAACTCATAAAGTACGGGAATGCACAGATAATAGATACTTCAAATTTAAAGTTTTTCAGATACGATGACGAAGTTATTGCTCGATCAATAAATATGAGTTTTAAATTTAAAAATAACGATAAAACTTTTGTCGAAAATGTAAACTTTAGTTTTAATGCTGACAATAAAATTGATGATATTTCTTTTGGATTGAGCAATATAGCTTTGGAAAATATAAATAAAAGAAAAAAATGGGCAGAGAAAGATAGACTACTTTTAATACGATTTCTAGAAACCTATAAAACTGCATACGCTTTGAAAAGAATTGATTATTTGGATCAAATATTTGCCGACGATGCCATTATTATTACTGGACGAGTTGTAAAGAAAACAAAACATAATGACAATAATTATATTGATAATGAAGTCATAAAATATAATAGACAAACGAAGGAACAATTTATTAAAAACCTAAAATACTCATTTAATAGTAAAGAATACATTAATTTGAAATTTGAGGAAAGTAAAATAAGAAAAAGTGGTCTTAAGGGTGACGTGTATGGAATAAACATAAAACAAAATTATTATTCAAATAACTATGGAGATGTCGGTTATCTCTTTTTAATGGTAGATCTAAATAATAAAAAACAACCTATTATTCATGTCAGAACATGGCAACCGAATTCAAATTTAAACGAGCAAATATATAATTTATCTGATTTTTAAAAAAATGCTTAATTCTATATAAAATGAAAAAAATACTTATTTCGGCTATTCTTTTAATATTTTTTATAAACATAACTACGGCGCAAGATTTGAGTGTGGAATCGTTTCGAAAATTATCCGATATGGATGCTCGTATTAATGAACCAAAGGAGGATCAGAATGGGGATAAATGTGCTATAATTAAAGTTGTTACTAATCAAAAAGCTTTTGCTTTTGAAGGCGATGCTCTGGGGATAACTGACATAGTTCAAAAAACGGGTGAAATATGGGTTTATGTTCCTATGGGCGCTAGAAGAATAACAATAAAACACTCGGAATTAGGCGTTCTCAGAGATTATATTTATCCAATTGCTATTGAACAAGCCAAGTCATATGAATTGAAACTACTTGCGGGTAAGGTTAAGACGATTATTCAGTCAAGCCCTACAAGTCAATGGCTGGTTATAAAAACCAAACCTGAAGCTGCCCTGGTATACATAAATAATAAGTTGGTTGGTCAATCTCCTTTCCAAAAGAAATTCAAGGCTGGTAATTATAATTTAAAATTGGAATTGGCTAATTATAAAACTTTATTGGATACCATAAATATAAAGAGTACTAACAAATATTCCATGAATCATATATTTGAACCAAATTATGGTGTTTTAAATATTAGTTCGAGTCCCGAAAATGGTGCTAACTTATTCGTAGACGGAAAAGCTTTAAACAAGACAACACCATCGCTAACAGGTAAATTAAGTCCTGGCAAACATACTATCACATTGATGAAAAAACTCTACAAACCCACAAATAAAGAGGTGTATATTAATGCTGGCGATAGTTTGAATATGAATATAGACTTGATACCAAATTTTTCGAATTACAGGATATATACCAAAGAGGATATTGATATTTATATAAATGGGGAAAATAAAAAATCAAATAATTGGACTGGAAAACTAGAGGAAGGTCTTTATATTTTCGAAACTAGAAGTGATAAGTATTATAACGAGAAAAAAGAGATACAGGTTTTAGCTAATAATGATAAAGAAATAGAGTTAAAACCTATTGCGAAAACAGGTATTCTTGATATTAGTACTACTCCTTTTGAAGCTGATGTTTTTATTAACGATAAAAATTATGGCAAAACTCCATTAACTATTAGTAAATTAATTGTCGGTAAACATAAAGTCTCAATCCTAAAAGAAGGATATAATAGAATTGAAAAAATAGTTACAATTGAAGAAAATGCTAATACAAATTTATCAGAGACTCTAACACAGGGTAAAAAAATTAGAATCACTACAAAAATACCTAATTATGATTTATATGTAGATAATAATTATATTGGAACAACTCCTATCGAAACTGTACTTGCAAAGGGTGAAAGAAAAATAAGATTAAAGAAAGGAGAGATAGATATTGTAAAGACTATACAAGTAGATGAAACAACAGATTATATAAATATTGATAATACGATTAGAAAGAAAATTTTAATCAGTTCAACTCCCAATAAATCCAGCGTATATGTAGATGGAAAATATAAAGGAAGCACTCCTCTGCAAATCGAAATAGACCAAAATTCACACTTGATTAGTGTGAAAAAATATGGATATAAAGAAAGTATTAGAAATATAAATTTAACGGAATCGAATCGTAGTGAAATCATATTCTCATTAGATAAAGATGATTCTGTAGCAAGAAAAAATACTAATAAATGGCCAAAGATGTCAAGTGTTTTCGGAATTTTTGCTCAAAAAACTTCACATGATTTCTATCTGTCTGCATCAAAAATAGGTGATCATTATACATATAGGGCTCCTTTACTTTTAGATGCTCAGTTTTTAGGAAAATTTTTGTATGCACGATTGGGTTTTCTCGATTATATTGAATATTCGGAACATTACACTACTCTAGGTTATGCTAGGGCTGGTGTTGGTTTTGGTTTTCATTCACGTAATTGGAATAGTATTTTTTATGTTTCGCTTGAAGCTGGAATGATAATGATACTCGAAGATGATTTCAAGGATTTTTATGTAGAAAAGGAAACTTCTGAAAATAGATTTTCTGAAACAATATATGAATATGAAAACGAAAATGATGAAAAAGCGGTGGAATATAAAATAAGTTTCAATTATATGTTCAATATTGGCAGGGATACAAGATTAATGTTTAGTTACGGAATGAGCAAGATTGAAGCGGATGAAAATCATCTAATATTAAAAGGGGATGCCGAAAAAGAGGTTAGAGATAAAGGCCTAAATATAGGTGAGTTTAGATCTTATTTATCTTTATCTTTGTATTTTTAAATTTGATATAATAGTAAAATACTCAAAGCAGCTTTTAGCTGCTTTTTTTTACACAAAAAAATATTCATAATTATGATTGATAAGAATAAATAGGGATTAGAAAACTACAGGATGGTTTAATTTTAAAAATTAATGCTTATTTCAGGCTTACAGATAACCTATGCAAAATATAGCTTATTTTTTCTTTTAAATTCTTTCTATATTTGGAAAATATTTGATTCCTAATGAATTAAATATCAGCCATACAGGCTTATTATAAAGCGGAACTACACAACATCAGGCTATGCCTGATATTATGCAATAAGAGCCTTTCAGGCAAATTTGCATTAAAAAAAGCTACAAGTATAACAAATACCTAAGCTGAAAGGAAAAAAGAATCCAACAGATATTTTTTATTAGAAATAAATTCATTTTGCCTGAAAGGCATATACAACATAGCCCAATGCAAAGCATTGGGCTAAATAACAATAAAAAATAAAAGGCTGAAAGCCTGAAATATCAAATTATTTCCAGAAAAAGTAAGGACGATGTCATTTTGAGGGAATATGATTTTTCAATCTGAAAATAAAATTCATCACCTTAGCTGAAAGACATATATACCAAAGCCCAAACATTGT
>JAOARN010000003.1 GCA_025210485.1 Marinifilaceae bacterium
ACATGGAGTATTTCATCTTTCTAGCGATAAGAATTACTTTATTCCCAAAATAGTACTTCGTAAGAAGAAAATTTACCTTTCAAAATTCGATTTGGATGGAGAAAAATATTTTGTAGCCTTTTATGGAAATGGAGATAATAATGAATTTACAAATTGTTTCAAGAAGATAAAAATTGACAGCATTTCTAAATTAGTCCAAGCTAATAAATTCTCATGGATAAAATTAGATAATACTAATAAGAAATACTTTTCTATTGGATTCTATAAAAAGGATATGGATGAAGCTTCTATGATTATCCAAATTGAGAATAAGAATGATAGTTCAATAAAAAAATTGTGAGGAAATAAAAATTAAGAAATATGAAAATTAAATTATTAGTTTTAGTAATAATGTTGTGTTTAGATGTTTCTGCTCAGATAAGCAAGGTTAAACTACACGAAATAATAGAGAAATCTGATGGATTTATGTTTACAAATGAATATTTAGAAATAATTAACCATAATCAATATAATGAAATCAGAACAAAAAATTATCACATTATTCATATTCCATATAAAACAGATGAAACAAATAGTGATGATAGGTTTTCATTGCTGATTTTATTCAGTAATAAAAACTTAGAGACGCCGATATTTTTAACCCACTATTATTATAGTTTGTCTTTGATAGATTTTAACAATGACATTCTCATGTCAAATAATTTAATTTGTAATTTAAGAGGACAGTGCACAAGATTTATTGAAATAGTAAAATTATATGAAAATAAGGTAAAAATATTAAGAGAGTTTAAAGGTTATGACAATAGTATGTATATACAATCCCTACACACAACCGATAACTATATCGAATTGAATAAGCATTTATATAAGAATATATGTGTTGACACAGATGTTATTTACAAGAAGGGAGTTTTTACAATATTTAAAATAAATACCAAACTAATTAAGTTTAATAATGATGATTTTGAAACAGCAGAAAAAGAAATAACAAAACAGATAATTCTTAAAGATATTCTTAATGAATGAAAAGAGTTATTAAAAACACATATAATAGTATATTAATTCTGAAAGATTTGAATTGCTGATTTTAGTAAACAGCTTGGATTTAACAAGCGAATTCGGATTTTATCATGCGATAATTCTTCTAAATTAGGGATTTTATCCAATCAGCTTAATTAGGAAATTATAGGCAGTACTGGTAAAACAAGGATTTATGATAATGGAGTAATACGCTCTTACTCCCACACATTTTCAACAGAAAAAGCAGAATGGATATTATTTAGTCCTGATGGTCGACGTACAAAGCTAGATTTAGAAGAAATAGCCAAGTCATCAGGATCTTATATTGAATTAGGGGAAGATGTTTTAGATATAACAAAAGATCTAGATTTAGGCAAGTTTAATTCATTTGTAAAATCTGGTAAAATAAGTAGTAAGTCAGCACAAAAATTACAGGCTGAAATACTAAAATATCCCCACATAGCCACCCACCTCACCGACGAATTTGCCGAGCTGCTTGTTAAAATATCATCATATATATTCGTAGATGGTACAATAATTTATATTAGATTTCTCATCTTCCTTCCTCAGATTACCAATAATGTGTTTTGGTAACATATTAATTTTCATTCTATTTCAAATTTAGTTTATCAGCTAATCTATTCATTGTTTTTAGTTTTAGTTTCTGAATCTGTAAAAGATGATTGCTTAGTGTGTGATAGCTGTAAGATGTTGATTTATATTGTTATATCACATTATAAGATTAAAAAAAATTATCTCTCGAAATGACGATTTGGCTTTGTTGGTTGCATTGGCAGATAAAAATATTAGCATATTTACCATTAACAAATTCCCAAACTCTTTATTCAATTATTTTTCGTTTAATATTTTCTGGAAGTCTTGCAAGTATCTCATAATTCATAGATTTGTTCATTTCAGCGAATGACGAAAAACTTATTTCGATATTATCTTGGTTTCCTATCAATATTACTTGATCCCCTATTTCAGCATTCTCTATTCCTGATATATCGCAAATTATCATATTCATATTTACAGAACCAATAACAGCAGCTTTCTGCCCCTTGATTAAAACATGTCCGTTATTACTCAATGATCTACTATAACCATTTGAATATCCTACTGGAATGATTCCTATTTTTGTTTTTTTATCAGTAAGGTAGCTCATCCCATAGCCTATAAATTCTCCTGCATGAACTTCTTTTATTGATATTAATCGAGACGACCAGCTTAAAACCCTTTCTAATGGATCCTTCTTCTTTTTTCGCCTATGTATATATTGAATAAAAGTTTCTTTGGTTGGCCAATATCCATATATTAAAATTCCTATTCTGACTAAATCCAATCTTGTGTCAGGGTAAGATATACTTGCTGCCGAGCTTGCAATATGGTTTATCTCGGAGTAAATATCCTGCGAATTTAGATATTTTACTCTAGATTTAAATGTCTTAAATTGTCTTCTAATTCTTTTGTAGTTGGCAATGCTTTCTGCTCCTGCAAAATGACTAGCAAAGCCTTTTATTATTATATAGTCTTTGTTGTTTTTTATTATATCTATTATTTCGGCAAGCTCTTCGTAGCTTATACCTGTTCTATTCATGCCTGTTTCAAGTTCTAGATGAATAATAGCCTTATTCTCTATCTCTTTGGCAATTTTTATCGATTTTAAAAGGTCGGCAGCATTTGATATATAGAATTCGATACTATTAGAGATTACCCAATTATAATCATCATCAAATATATGTCCCATTATCATTATAGTAGATTCGCTTGTTTGCGAATAGAAAGCTGTTTTGGCTTCGGGTGAAGAATATACTGAAAAATGATTCACTCCTAGCGATTCAAGACTTGGAACCATAACATGAACACCATGACCGTAAGCATTTCCTTTGATTACTGCCGATATTATCGTTTTTTTCCCTAGTAGCGATCTTGTAAATTCAATATTTTTGGCGAGAGCCGATTTATTTATATGTATTTCAGATGTGCTTGACATATTCTAAAATTTCAAAATAAGTTTGGGGTTTGGGCAAATAAGTTTATACTTTTCCAAGTCTAGATACTCGCAAACACCAGGATAATCTCCCTTATATTCTTCAATATCTGTAATTAGTTGTATGTGCAGATGTGGCGGCCAATTCCCATTTTCGTTTGTAGAACCAATTTCTGCAAAAGCTTCTCCTGAATTTATATAATCTCCAATTTTTAAATTATTGAGTGAATTTTGGGATAAATGACCATATAAACTATAAAATATATTTCCTTCTAAACAATGCTCCAATATTATTGTTGGACCATAGTCCCCTACTCTATTATTATCCTTAAAACTATGAATTTTAGCATTTAGAGGCGATTGAATTGGTGTGTATTCATCGCACCAAATATCAATACCTAAATGGATATCTCGATTTGTATTAGTAGCCGAGAAGAGCTTTCTATTTTGGTATATATTCCGTTTTTCTAAATAACCACCAATAGCGATTTTAGAATTTGATTCATTCAGTTGATTGTTTATATACTGACTAATTATTTCGGCACTAATTTCTGTATTCTTATTTAATGATAAGCTTTCAGATGAAAGGTTAATTTCAAGTATTTCTGATTTTGAAATCTCGAACGGAAATAGTTTTGAAAATTCATCTCTATGATTTAATATAATATCATTAATTGAAAACTCGCTTATTGTTTCGAACTGTCTTTTTATCATTTTCAGATGCTTTAAAATCTTTTATTTGTAATAGTTTAAGCTAATGATGCAAGGGCTATATCTTTAAATATTCTTGCACCAGTTTCGATAATTTCGTCGGGAAAATCATAATTTGGATTGTGTAGGGATGCATGATTTTTACCTGAGCCAAGTCCGAAAAATGCTGTTTTAAATTCTTTCGAATAATATCCAAAATCCTCAGACCATTTGTATGGTTCATTTCTCTCCTCTATATTGAAATTGTTTTTATTCGCTGCCTGTCTTATTGTATCAACAAGATAGCTTGTATTTTCTGTAGCTGGAAACTGTTCTGAATATTCTATTTCCAAGCTTAAATTGTGTTTTTGACTCGATTTTGATAAAAAATCTTCAAACATATTACTTAGTTGCTCCAATTGCTTATTCGTACTTGATCTTAAAGTTATTCTTATTTCTGCATATCCAGGTGATGTGCCAAAAGCTATTTCTCCAAGTTTGATATGGACAATTGTTAGCCAAACTCTATCTAAAAAATATTTTGACCAATTTTTATTAATATCTTCACTAAAGTTTATTATCTCTGCTGTATTCAAGGTTGGGCTAATTCCATTTTCAGGCTCTGCTGCATGGGATGTTTTACCATTTAGCTTTATTGTAATACCTTTGGAAGCCATCGAAAAACTTGTGTCGTTTACTATTATACTGTGTTTTGTTTCGCCTGGGATATTATGCAAACCGAAAATGCAGTCGGGTTTTAAGTTTATAAATTTTTCATTATTCATTAATTCTTTTGCTCCTTCTCCTGTTTCCTCTGCCGATTGAAATAGGATAATCAGATTCCCTTTTTTAAGATTATAGTTAGAGAAATATTCAGCTACAGAAATCATTATAGCCATATGTCCATCATGTCCGCATAAATGTGAGATTCCATCATATTTTGATATATAATCTAGATCCGTTTTCTCTTGTATTGGAAGTGCATCTAGTTCGCATCTTAGCATCACAGTCTTGCCTTTTTCTTTTCCTGCAAATACAAATGCTATGGAGCTTTTCCCAAATTTGATAACTTCTGAGGGATTAAATTTTCGAATTGTTTTTTCGATATAGTCTGATGTATTTATTTCTATTCCTGATAATTCAGGTGCATAATGCAAATATTGCCTTACTTTAACAATGTCCATAATTGAAAATTATATTTTGAGTTTTGTAATAATTATATACGATATCAAAGAACTAGTAATACCGAAAATATTAGGGTCTAGATCCAGAATTAGTTTAATATCTAAACTACTTAGAACAATAGTAACAGTTCCACCGCTGAGCATAGATATAAAGGCTGCATTCGAATTAGGTTTTTTGCAGTATAGAGCAAATAATAATGGTATAAATAGTCCTGAAACCATAAATGCATATGAGTATAGCATGAGCTCAAGTACATTATTCATTTGGCTTGCTAGTAATAGTGCTATAATGCCTATACTAATACTAATAATCTGTGAACCCAGTATATTTGATTTATCCCTAAAAAATTTAAACTTCTCAAGTATATCGGTTTGTAAATTGCCCGAAGCAGCCATTAGACAACTATCAGCAGTGGAAAGTATAGCTGAGAAATATGCAGATAACATTAAGCCCATAAAACCAACTGGGAGGACCGTGTTCAGAAGAATAGGTAGCCCCATTTCAGCATCCATTACAGAATTCGAATCGTAGCCATAACTTACAAACATAGACTTCTCCATGGCTACTCTTGCCAATAAACCTAGAAATACTCCCATAAAAGCCATAATTGGCCATTCGAAGAGTCCTGCTATAAACCATGCTTTTTGAGCCGTTTTTTTCGATTTTGAGGCATATATTCTTTGATATAAGGTCATACCAATAAACCAAATTGGGATAATAGTAATACACCAATTTGTTATTTTTTGCCATGAGATGTTTGTAAAGCTTAGGAATTCAGGCGCTAATACTCGTTTTATTTCATCATATCCTCCTACTGCATAATATGAAATTGGTAAACCAATAAAAAGTAGTCCTAGTATAAGAATAAGCCATTGAATAGTATCTGTATAAATCACGGCTTTTATGCCGCCAAAACTTGTGTAAACAATAGCAATGGTTCCCATTATAATCAAAGCAGTATTTTCCCCCATTTCAGGGAAAGTTGCAGAAGCTAGTTTTGCACCTGCTAACAATTGCGAACTTGTAAATCCAATATAACCAATAGCCGAAATCACACCAGCCAATAATGCTATTTTTGAATTATAAAAAAATTCAAAAATTTGAGGGAAACTAAAAAATTTATGTTTAGATGATATTTTGTAAACTATAGGAATTAGAATAACTGCACTAAGCCAAGCTCCAATAAGTCCTGTGAATAGCATCCAAGAGCCTGATATACCAAGCATAAAGCCTAATCCACCCAATCCGATAGAGAATCCACCCCCTACGTCTGTCGCTACTACAGATAAACCGATATGCCATGCTCCTAATGATCTGCCTCCAACATAATAGTCAGACAGATTCCTGTTTTTGAAGAAAAAGTAAATCCCAACAGACAATATAGAGGCAAAATAGCCAATAAACACAATTTTATCTATAATATTCATTGTTAAAAAAATATAGCTCCTAGTTTGAAAATTAATAAGTTTTCAAATTATGAAAATTGTAAAAAATGGAAATTAAAAAACTCTTATCAGAAAAGTATAAATAGTTTTGGCAAAAGTAAATTTGTAAAGTCAATAAGCTAATTTACATATTAATTATTAAACAAGTATATAAAAAAAGTACTAATTATTTAGGCATAACAAATATATTCTTTGTCCTAAGGCTTGCATATTAGTGTTTTAAATAAACTTGGATTGAGAAATTATTTTTTTTGTGAGACTAAGTGAATATCACTAAATTTATTATTCTCATATGGAGAAATGAATAATATTAGGAAAAGAAAATATGCAGATAAGCCCAAAATTAAAGTTAGAATTGATACTTCAGATAACACAAACTATCAATAGAAATATATCATCAAATAGTTTTGTTAGAATGTTTAAGGATATTTTGGAAACAAAACTAAGTATTGGAAAATTTATTGCAATAGCATATCATAAAGGTATGTGGCGAGAGGTGTTTAGTCATGAAATAGGTAAATTTAAATTCCGAGATCATCTTGAATTTATTACTAATATTGATTCTATTTATCATATAAATGATTCAAAACTAGAAGATTTAAATACTTTCGATTTTATAATTCCAGTTTTAAGTGATGGTAAAATAATATCATATGTTATTATTGCTGATATAGATGATGATATTATAGGAATGAGTGCTTCCATAAAGCATATGAAATTCATACAAACTCTTTCGAATATAGTATTAGTTGCTTTGGAGAATAGGTCAAAATTAAGAGATTTAATTAATATAAAACTACTAGATAAAGAGATGAGATTAGCTTCACAGATTCAGAAATTACTGATACCAACTGATAAGCAAATATTAAGTAATGAAAATATTGAAGCTGATGGATTCTACAAACCATATAAATATATTGGTGGTGACTATTTCGATATATTTGAATTAGATGCCAAGAATTATGGCTTTTGCATTGCTGATGTTTCAGGTAAAGGTATACCTGCAGCTCTTATTATGTCTAATTTTCAAGCTGCATTGAGAGCTTATTTTACAGCTGATATTGAACTGGAAGAATTATTATCAATATTAAATAAATTCGTAAATCGATTTTCAGATTCGGATAAATTTATAAGCATTTTCTTAGGGAAATATAATTTTAGCAAGCGCAAATTATCATATTTAAATGCTGGGCATAATCCTGCTATTCTGAAAAATCAAGAGACCATCAAACATTTGTGCAAAGGGTCGATAGGTTTGGGAATGATGGAAGAGCTTCCAAATATAGAATTAGGGGAAGAAATAATCAGTCCTAATTCTATATTATTTGGCTATACAGATGGTTTGATAGAAGTACGAAAAGATGATAAAATCAGTTTTTGTGAAGATCTTATATTGGAAAAGATACAAAATAACTCCACAATCTTTGATATTGAAACTTCTATTTTTGATTATATCAATAGCTTGGAATCTGAAAAAGCTATTCTTGACGATATATCATTTCTATGCATTAAATTCAAATGATTCGATGGCAGTTTTTATACCTTCTTTGTCAAATCCACATTCTTTGTACAATTCCTGTTGTGTTCCTTGTTCTACCCAATTATCAGGTATTCCTAAGCGTTTTATCTTTCTTGCGTATGAATTTTCAGCCATAAATTCTATAATAGCTGAACCTAAGCCCCCTACTATTGTTCCATCTTCTACGCTTATAATGTTTTCATAATTATCAAATATCTCACTTAATAATTCTTTATCAATAGGTTTTAGATAAATCATATTATAATGAGCAATTTTAATATCAGGATTTGCATTTTCAAATTCGCAAATTGCATCAGAAGCTAAATTTCCAATTGGTCCAAGACTCACTATTGCTGTTCGATCTCCATCCTTGAATTTTTTCCCTTTTCCAACAGGGAGAATCTCCATATTGTTTCTCCAGTTCTTGATTCTGCCCTTACCTCGTGGATACCTTATCGCAAAAGCTCCCATATCTTTCTGCTGAGCTGTATACATTAAGTTTCTAAGCTCATGTTCATCATATGGTGAGGCAATAGTAATATTTGGAATACATCTGAGAAAAGCAAGGTCGAACACACCATGATGTGTAGCTCCATCAGCTCCAACAAGTCCAGCTCTATCAAGACAGAACACAACATTCACATCTTGCAATGCAACATCATGTATTATTTGATCATATGCTCTTTGGGCAAAAGATGAATATATAGCACAGAATGGTAGCATGCCTTTAGCTGCCAATCCGCCTGCAAAAGTAGCAGCATGTTGCTCGGCAATACCAACATCGAATGCTCTATCTGGCAATTCTTCCATCATTTTGTTTACAGAGCTACCAGTTGGCATAGCTGGCGTAATTCCTACTATTTTTTCATTCTTTTTTGCTAGCTCAACCAATGTTTCTCCAAATACATCCTGAAATTTTAGTGGAGTTGATTCGCAACTACAATCAAGTAATTCTCCTGTGTTTTTATCAAATTTGCCTGGAGCATGCCAATATGTTTGATTCTGCTCAGCTTTCTCAAATCCTTTCCCTTTTTTAGTAATACAGTGAAGTAGTTTTGGACCTGGAATCTTTTTTAAATCTTCTAATACCTTTACTAGATGATTGACATCATGACCATCAATAGGGCCAAAATATCTAAATTCTAGTGCCTCGAATAAATTGCTTTGCTTCAGAAGTACGGTTTTAATTCCATGTTCTATTTTCTGAAAAACAGATCGTGTATTAGCATTAATTTTATTGAATTTTCCCAATAAACTCCATATATCTTTCTTTACTTTATTATAAGTCTGAGAAGTAGTAATATCGAGTAAATAATTATTAAGGCCCCCTACATTAGGGTCAATTGCCATATTGTTGTCATTCAAAATAACTAATAAATCCGCATTAGTATTAGCTGCATTATTCATTCCTTCGAAGGCAAGTCCAGCTGTCATGGAACCGTCGCCAATAACCGCTACAGTTCGTCTATCCTTTTCATTATTAAGATGAGCCGATACTGCCATTCCAAGTGCAGCCGAAATAGACGTAGATGAATGTCCTACTGTAAAACTATCATATTCGCTTTCGTGTATATTTGGAAACCCACTGATTCCTTTGTATTTTCTGTTTGTATGGAATTTATCTTTTCTGCCAGTTAATATTTTATGTCCATATGCTTGATGTCCAACATCCCAAATTAAATTATCATAAGGAGTATTTAATACATAATGTAGAGCAACAGATAATTCCACTACGCCCAAACTAGCACCAAAGTGACCTGGGTTAGATGAAACTTGCTCTATTATCTCTTGTCTTAATTCCTTACATACCTGAATCAAATCCTTTTCGTCAATCTTCTTAAGATCTTCAGGATATTTTATATTATCTAAAAAATTTTTGTTTGAATCTTGCATAGTCTTCTTACAGCTAATTATATTCTGCAATTACAAAATACGTTATTATAATCTTTGGGAACAAACTAAATTTAGTATTTTATAATTATATTCCACAAATAAGGATAAACTAAATTTAAATTATAATTATTGTGTTCAGGTTTTTCTTTATAATTTAGGGAAACTTAAATTAATAATATAATTATATTAAATCCATGTTTCAATATATTTCGACATATTATGTTTTATATGTCGGCTTGACTGATACTATTTGAATTTTTAATTTTTCGAAGTAGAATTACAACTAATGCTGCCGAGATAAATGCAACAATTATTAGTCCCGTTGAGAGTTCCATTTCAGATGGGTCTTTATTAATTTCTGATTCAGGAGATATAAAAGCTACAACTACAGCAAGTCCATTATTGACAAAATGAGCTATTATAGGATACCATAGGTTTTTGGTATACCAAAACAAGTAACCAAAGAAGATTCCAAGCATAAGGCGTGGTATAAAGCCAAAAAACTGCATATGAACAGCCGAAAAAGTAAATGCAGAAATAAATATAGCCCAATGAGCATTTTTAGTCCATTTTTGAATATTGTTTTGTAATAATCCTCTGAAAAGTAATTCTTCACCAAGAGCAGGAATTATTGCAATCATAAATATATTGACTAAAAAGCTTCCAATATTATCCATGGCAAGGAATTTTTGGGTCATATCAGCAGCAAGATCTTCTTTCGCTCTCATCCAATTTTCAATTCCGTTCATAAATTCTGGAAAATTCATCTGGGCATTCCATATGCCCGAAACAGTAGCAATAGGAAGTGCTACTAGAATAAGTGATATAGACAGAATGATATTTTTGCTAGTTATATTTTTTTTGAGATTAAGAGAAGCTATACCCGTTTCTTCAATAAGATAAGCAGAGGCAAAACTTGGAATAATAAATAAACCGATAGAATAAAGTGTTTGAATAGCTTTAAGCATAGGTATATTTTCATCAGTCATGTTTACAAGTGACTCTACATCAGAAAATATTAGGCTAATTACTCCTCCTATGAATCCGACAAGAGAGAAACTCATTATTAAAATAGCGAATGATAATAAAATCTTAAAAGATGGATGTAAATTACTAAATCGACCTTGATATT
The DNA here is from genome assembly GCA_025210485.1 of Marinifilaceae bacterium. Classification (GTDB taxonomy): domain Bacteria; phylum Bacteroidota; class Bacteroidia; order Bacteroidales; family Marinifilaceae; genus JAOARN01. Next base: position 10,875 of record JAOARN010000003.1, read on the forward strand.
TTCCCATGATAAACTGTTATTTATTTTTTAGAATATTTGAGCTAATATACCTTACAGGAAAACGGGATGCGATGTAACCTATTAGTATTACTGCTCCCAGACTGTAAATTATATCAGATAATTTGATAATAACTGGATAGGAATTTGTAACAAAATCGGTACCTGAAGCCAGACTGATTAAGCCAAACTTTATTTGCGACCAACATATTAAAAGTCCTAAACTCATACCTATTAAACCGCCAAATATACTAATGCACCATCCTTCGAAAAGGAAAATATGTTGAATTAGTTTTTCGGAGGCTCCCATGCTTTTTAATATACTGATATCATGTTTTTTGTCAATGATAAGCATACTTAATGATCCAATAATATTGAATGAAGCAATAATAAGTATAAAAACAAGAATAAAGAATATTGCTAATTTTTCAGTTTTCATCATTTTATACAATAGTTGATGTTGTTCATATCTATTTTGAATATTGAACTTATCTCCTATTATTGTATGTATGTCTGTTTTAAGTTTTTCGATATCGGTTCCTTTTTTTGCTCTAATTTCTATATGGCTTATTTCGTCCTTATAGTCGAATAATTTTCGTGCAAAATCAATTGGAACCATCATATATTGAGAATCAAAATCCTGCTGAATCATAAAAAATCCAGTTGGGTAAATATGCTTAATATTAAAAGGATTTTTTGTAATATTATATCCTTTTAATTTTCTTTTTGGAGCATATATCTTTATAGGATTTATAAAATTTAAACCTACTCCCAATTGCATTCCAAATGAATATCCCATTACAGCATAATCCTGTTGTTTGTGTTTTATAATAAATTGTCCATCAACAATCATGCTGTCTATGCCTGAGTGTTTTACAAATTCATTATCTACCCCTTTAATTACTGCGGGTTTTTGACGATTACCATTTTTAACAAGAGCATTATCTTCCACTACTTGAGCAAAAGATATGATTCTAGCATCGTTTTTTATTTTCAGGAATGATGAATCGGGAATAAAAGTTTTTCCTTTTACAGGCAATATTTTTAAATCTGGATCAAAGGAGCTATATAAATTTTTGATTAATCCGTCGAATCCGTTAAAAACCGAAAGAACTATAATCAATGCCATTGTGCCAATCGATATACCAATTGTTGATATTATAGATATTATATTGATTATATTTTTTTTCTTTTTCGAAAAAAGGTATCTAAATGCTATAAAAGGAATTATTCTCAATTTTGAATATATTTTAGTTATCTAAATTTTTCTCAATATTTTCAATATAATCAAGTGAATCGTCAACAAAGAAAGCTAATTCAGGAACAATTCTCAATTGTTTTCCTACAACTTTTCCTAATTGGTATCTTAATTGTCCCGAAATTTTTGATATATGTTTAATCACTTCCTCGTTGTCAGTTGATGGGAATATGCTAAGATATGATTTAGCAAGTCCCAAATCAGGTGATACTCTTGTTGTCGTAACACTTATCATTTTTCCTGGATATATATTCGAAATTTCTTTTCTAAATATTTCACTTAATTCTTTTTGAATCAATCTTCCTACTTTTCTTTGTCTCTCCGTATACATTTTATAAAATATTTAATATAAATTTTAACAAATTTAATCAATGATATTAATCAAACAAATCTTGTATGTCTTTAACACTAAGATTTTTCATTACTCCTTCGTCTGTATGTATTATATCTCCAGCCAATTTTTTCTTTTTTGCTTGGAGTAATAATATTTTTTCTTCAATTGTATTTTTACAAATCATGCGATATGCAAATACCTTCTTGTCTTGTCCTATTCTGTAGCATCTGTCGATAGCTTGATTTTCTACGGCTGGGTTCCACCATGGATCCATTAGGTAGACATAATCTGCAGCTGTTAGATTTAAACCAGTTCCTCCTGCTTTTAGCGATATTAGGAAAACTCTTAGTTCAGGGTTCTCTTGAAAGTTCTTAACTGATATTTCTCGTTGCGAAGGGCTACTTTGACCATCTAAATATTCGTAAGCTATATTTCTCTTATTTAATTCTGTCTTCACAAGATCTAACATTTTCACAAATTGGGAAAAGACTAATATTTTATGGTTTGAAGTCTTTTCGGAAATGTGTTGCATTAGTTCATCAAGTTTTGCTGACTCCGAATCTATTATTTCATCATTTTTCGTAAGCTTAGGGCTATCGCATATCAGTCTCAGTTTAGTAAGGGCTTCGAGTACCATCATTTTTGATTTTCCTATACCTTCTGCTTCTATATTCTGCATCAGTTTTTCTTTGTATTCGTTTCTAAATGCATCATATACTTTTCTTTGTGCTGTGCCCATTTCACAGTAAATTATATTTTCTGTTTTCTCAGGCAATTCTGTTGCTACTTGCTCCTTGGTTCTTCTTAGGATAAATGGATTTACTGTTTTTTGCAGTTCGGCAGCCATTTGTTCATCTGATTCCTTGTCGATAGGATTTGAAAAATTGTCTTTAAAGTTCTTAACTCCTCCTAAGAAACCTGGATTTACAAAGTTCATTTGAGCGTATAAATCGAAGGTACTATTTTCTATAGGAGTACCTGTAAGCGCAATTTTATTTCGTGCATTTATCAGATTACAAGCTTTATATCTTCTAGACGAAGGATTCTTGATTGCTTGAGATTCGTCAAGTATAGCATAGTTAAATTCAAAAGCACTTATGAATTCAATATCTCGTAATAGAATACCGTATGTTGTAAATATAAGATCGTTCCCATCAAATTTTGAATTATCGTATCCTCTCGAATTTCCGTAGTGGAAATGATATTTCAGACTAGGAGCGAATTTTTTTATCTCATTCTCCCAGTTGAATAATAGAGTTGTTGGCACTACAATTAAGTTAGGTTTACTGTCTTTCTTTACTATTTTGAGAATAAAACTAAGTATTTGAATTGTTTTACCAAGCCCCATATCATCAGCCAAAATACCTCCCCATCCCATTTCATCAAGAAAGTTAAGCCAATTAAGTCCTTCTTTTTGATAAGGTCTAAGTTCAGCATTTAGTTCTTGAGGACATTCAATGGTCGATATTTCTTTAAAAGCTCGTAATTTTTGTCGTTTTAAGGCAATCTCTTCTATTATTTGATTATCAAGCATGGAATCAAATAGTTCATCTACTATTGAAAACTTAAGTTTAGATATTTCTAATTTATCTTTTTTGATTTCTGCATGACGGAAGTATTTTTCAAATTTTTGTATCCATTCCTCAGGCATTATACCAACAGAGCCATCTTTAAGTTGAATAAATTTCTGTTTGTTTATAATAGCTTTTTTAATATCTGCTAGTTTGACATGATTATCACCAAAGCTTACTTTTAGGTTTAGCTCAAACCAATCAATTCCAGAACTGATATTGCTTGTAATTTTTGCTTTATAAGGCGAATATTTGAAATTTTTCAATTCTTTCATTCCAAATACTTCAATTTGTGAATTTTGAAGCTGCTCGTAGAACTTATAAAACCATAAATCTTGCATAAATTCATTTGAATTTAGTGCGAATATTTTACCTGCCTTTTGTTCCTCAAATTTAGGGTGTAATTGTGCAATTTCGTCAAGGAAATCGTTTTCAAGGTCGAAATTTCTATAGAATATTTTAACTTCATTATTGTCTTTATGTACAATATTACCTTGATTATTTAATTTAATTGGAGCTCCATTTTTATATTCAACAGAAGGAGTAATAATTAGATTATCATCTTCTTCACTCAGGTATATTTGTTTGGTCTTAAAATCTAATTCTAGTTTTTCAACATCGATGAGTTTCGAATTAAATTCAATATTTACATGTTTTGATAATGGAATGATAATTTCATTCAAAAATGCATCTTTATGTTTAGCTGAAATCATTAGAGGAAGCTCTAGTTCTCTACTGTAGATATATGCCTGAAATGATTCGAATAAGAATAAAGAATTTGCTAATCTGTTTACTACTGCATCCGAATTTATTGAAGATGTAAAGTCTTGATCATCTATCATGTAGATAGGTTCAAGTATTAAATAATTTCCTTTATCAGTAAGTTTAAGTGAAAATTTGATTCTACTATTGGATACTTTTACTGAATCTAAATCCTTTTTCTTTATATTGAATTCGAAATCAGGGGAATTATCATAAAATACAAATTTATTATTTTGCAATAAGTTAAATGCCTTATTTAAAAGTATAAAATCCTGATATGAGTTCGAAGATAGTGTTTCATACTTATTTGAATATACAAAATCTGCGTATTCATCCTTAACTGGGATTTGAATATCTTCTATACCTAAATCTTGAAAGTTTGAAATCATTTTAGTTCTTGCCTTATTTAGCTTTGCAGTAAATGCTTTGATTTCAATTTCGTTGGTCTCGTTTGTATAATCAGTTATTCTAAATTTAAAACCGAGTTCGTAATTATTATATTGGCTATGAGTATTTGTGGGTATTATATGTGAATTTAAATTATCACTCAGACTTTTAAATCCTCTTAGATATGAACTTAGGTTTTTTACAGATATTATGTTTTGAAATTCTGCAGTTTTTGGCTGGTAATAACTGCCATTTTCTATCGAATAAAATATGTCAATATTCTTTTTTAATTCTTTTTCACTCGAAAAATCAAAATCATGCATCAAATTATTTATTACATCCTGATATGCTTTTGAAAAGAAGAAGGTGAAAGGTGATTTTTTAGATGAGTCTATGCTTGATAAATATCTAAGCACTGCGTATTCATAGGGACTAAACTCATTAAAGTAATTAAATCGACCATTTTCAATATCTATGTATACTTTATTGTCTATTTTTCTGAAAATAACTTTATTTTCTTCTTCAAAATAACTGTCATTTATATCCACAATTATTTCGGAGTCCTCATTCATATAGAAATAGTCCGAGATATTATCTTCTCTGTATATAATTTCACCTTTATTTGAGTACTTGCGAAGACTTTGGTCGTAATCGTTTAAATTGATATTCTTATATGATTTTAGTTTAAATCCGTTATCTCCTCTTTCGTGTTTTTTTACTTTTTTTATTACATCTGATCCTTTTTCTTTCTTTTTTCCTTTTTCTTTAGATTTTTCAGTATCCTCTCCTTCTATTAGAAATTGCCCATTAGCAATGCTATCTTTCAATTCGAGCAGAGCTGCAACTCTGTGCTTGCACATTACGCCCCAAGTATAGGGACAAGAACAAGAACTTGTCAGCGATCTTTTGGATAATCCATTTATAATTATATCATATTTTACAGAGCCAAATACTTCGATATGAAATTTGTCTTTTTCTTCAGAATAAGAAAGTATATTTACTCTGCCTAGCTCATATAATTTTCTACCTCTAGCTTTTACTTGCGAAGAGCTAAAATATTCAATATTTCTATCTATTAATTCGAAAAGTTCTTTCTTATTCATATTTACGTATTCTCTGTTTGATTATAATTATTTAATTATCAATGATTAAATAATAATGAAAAAAAGTAATGGTGAATTATTTCCCCAAAGGGACAAAAATATTAATTATACTTGAAAGTATTTCAGTAATTAATAAAAGTTTGTATAATTTATTGGGAATATTCTTTTTTAGCTGATTAAGTATATCTGATGTTGGCAATTTGTATTCCCTAAATTTACTTCCCCTACTTGAGTATTGTATGGATGCTCCGCTTATTTCAAATTTGCACCAATCTTAATTCGAACTGCAAAAGTACCTACTTGATATCAATGCTAATTTTTACTTATTCTGAAATAAGCTTTAAAACAATAATTGAATATAGACTATAATTATAGACAATGTTTTTTAATTTTAATTTCCCATTGAATAAAAAAAATCAAATCTGAAATATCGCTGCTTTAATAGTTTATTTAAACTTATCAATCAGGTAGTTTAAAATGTTTAATAAAAATTAAGCTAAGCTGTTGTTAGTAAATTAAATCCCTAATTATTCTTTGTATTCCCAATATTCTGTTATCTTTAGTACCTATTTTTCCCAAATCACACAACATAAAACAAGATGAGTAGAAACATAAGATACGCAATACTTTTCTTAAGCCTAGTAAACTTCTCCTGTGGCCTATCCCAACAGGCAATTAAAGAAAAAAATTATAGGATTAAAGAAATAACTCTTTGTATTAAGGATAAGAAAATTCAGAAAAAAGACTCCTTAGGTAATATCAGATCTTTTCTTCAGTACCAAGTGGGTGATATTATTAATTTTAAAAGAGAATGGACTTGTCTCAATGAGGAAGTCGAAAAATTTAATTATGTCGAAGGTTATTATTATGTAGTAAAGCTAAGGCGTGTATGGCCAGATAAGAAGAATCCTAAAAACTATAGTTTAGAATTGTCTGAGATTGTAAAAAAAGAGAAGAATCCATACTATATTAATCCAGTTGCTACTATTCTTTCGACAGAAAAAAATACATACAGAATAGGAGAAACTATAAAACTAAAATTTACTGTAAGAAATAATAGTGAGAATGATTTTCTTTTTCTTTCATGGGGAACCCCTCTAGATGAGATATTGACTAGTGATTGTCTGAAAGTAAAAATTAATAATAAACCTATTGATTATACAGGACTTTTGGTTAAAAGAATGCCACCCGAACCAGAGGATTATAAGCGACTCTTACCTAGTACTCAAATGAGTGCCGTGTTAAATTTGATAGATGGATATGTTCCTAAAGAAAAAGGTGAGTTGAAAATCTATTTTAAAGATAATTTTAATGGCTTACCAGAATCCAATACTATAACAATCAATATAATGTAGAAAAAAATGGATAAAGATATTATTGTTAAGAAATCCCAGAAATTATATTATTACAAATGTAAAGCCTTACCTGAAAGGTACTTACAATAAAATAAAAAGGCTGTAATGTAGATTCAAGTATCAACTGCAACAACTCAATTCAAAGAGGCCTAAAAAGACATAAGAATACAGTCGGAGATATTGGTCTATCGATAATTGATTTATCTTGCCTGAAAGGCATATATAACAAAGCCCAATGCGCCGCATTGGGCTGAAAAGATTTATAAATAAAAAGGCTGTAAGCCTGAAATAAGAATTAATAAATATTTTTTTAAATTAAACCACCCTGCAGTTATACTGATTCAAAAAAAATCTCATAAATATTACTAATCCTAATCAAAAATGCCTTGTTTTTATTATTCAAAACAAGGCATTTTTGATCTATTCTTATTTGCCATGATTATTCAGGCTAATATCATCATGGGAATAATATCTCCATATTTTGGTTAAATCATTATTTGTTTTTCTAAGCTTATTAAGATCTGATTTAGAATAAAATTCTCCAGAAAAAATCAGAATATCTTTAATTATAGCTACACTTCCGTTTATTTCACTATCATTACCACCAGTGGATTTTGCCCATATACAATTACCCGAGTTTGAATATTTAGAAATAAACATTTCTAGAAAACTATTATTTCTTATCTCTGTATTGTGAAAAGCAAGTAGCTTGGAATTATACATTCCTATAAAATAAACATTATCATTATCGTCACATTTAAGATTCAGAGCATAGTCATATTTACGACCATTAGCCGATTCTACCCATTCAAATTTACCTTTGCTCGATAATTTTGCGATATAGCAGTCAGTCGATTTTACACAAGTGATAGTTTTATCTTTACTAAAACTTAGTTTATCATTGTAATCTCCAGCAAAGAAAATATTGTTAGATTTATCGCAAGTTATTGCTTTTATTTCCATACTTTCTTCTGATTCGAAATTTCTAATCCACTTTTCTTTTCCTGACTTATCTATTTTTAGAATAAATGCATTATAATTTTCATCTGCATCATATTCGTTAAGCTTACCAAATTGAATTTGTTTATTGTAGACCCCGCCTAAGATTATATTATTTTGTTTGTCCAGACTAATATCTCCTAATTTTGAATACTCTATAGCTGGATAACTATTCATCCACTGCAAATCGTCATATTTATCGATTTTTGCTATGAAAATATTGTCAACTTTATTTTCATTTACAAACTTTCGGTTGCCAAATATTATCTTCTTATTATAGTGTCCAGCAATATATATATTTGCTTCATTATCACATTGTATTTTTATAGGCTTACGTGTATTTGCTGCAAATAGGTGGTACTCATTTAATAGTTTTCCTTCGTAATCATATTTAAATACAACCAGATTTGTTTCACCTCTAACCCCTTGTCTTTGTTTGGTTCTAATAAACTGTTCAGCTAATAGGAAAAAGAATTTATCGGTACATTTTAGATCTAAAATATCCATACTCAGCTTTATATCCTTCTTCCATATCTGCATCCCTTTCTTGTCATAACAATATATGGCAGGAGTTTTGATTGCATTTCCTGCTATGATAACATTATTTTTTCCATCCGAATTTATCAGCACAGGATCATTCAGATATGGGCGTTGGTTGGTGAAATATTTGAAACCAAAGTTGAGACTTACCATATTACGTTCTACATAATTTTTTAGTTCACAATATTCGGAAAGCCAAGAGCTGTCAACTTTAATTTTATTTGTAGCTATTTCATAATTAGGATAATCAGAATCACTTTGTTTTTTATTAATCACAGTTTTTTTGTCTGTTAAACTATTTCCTATTTTGAGTTTACAAACAGCTTTTCGAAACTCAACAGGAATATTAACAAAGGCGTCGGAGATTTCATATTCCCTTGTACGTCTTATTTTATATGTATTTATCTTTTCTTTTCTCTTATCTTCTAGTAGTTCGTGCGCATTAATAAAAATCCTAAATGGAAGTTTATTGAGTCTATCAATGCTAATGCCAATATAATTTGTATGATTGTAATCTTTACAAAGTACCTCAGTTTTGATGTAATATTCACAATTTACTAAATCTATATCTTCTAAAGAATATTGAGTTGTTCCTTTACCTAATTCTAATAGTATAAAGCCCGACTTGTTTTTATGTAAATGAACTTCCTGATACTCTAATCTTTGGTTATCTTTTACATTTATAACAGAGAATCGAAATTTAAGGAATGAATATTTAGAAGTATTTTGATCCTGAATATTTTGAGTGTTCTGTGCATTTACAAATACAGATGCTGTTATGAAGAAGACAATTAAAAGAATAAAACGATATTTAGCCATAATATTAATATATTTTAGGGTCATAAAGAGAAAAAAATAGAATCATAATTTTATTAAATAATGAAATTGTTCAAAAAAAATATATTAAAGACTGAATGGAATGCTTTAATTTAAAATCTAAAATAGATTCTCACCACTCGAATATTTTATCCGATAATCAATCGGCTTATCTGACATAATATAAAATTAAGTGTTTTTTCATTTATATAAAAAAAAATATTAGTGACAATGGTCTAATCTACTTGCACATGCTTGTTTTCACATCAAAAAAATACTATTCGCACTAACTATAAATCCTACTATCATATACTTATAAATTATAAATGAAAAACATTCGGGATTTCTAATATTTATTAATTCTATTATACAAATTGAATCAGTCAGTTAAATAAAAAATAACTAATAAAAGTTTCATCCATTGAAATACAGATTTTATAATTTAAATTTGCTGGCTAATTTTAAATATTCTTAGCCTAATTATAAGTCCATATTATTTAGGGATTAAAATTTATAACGAATGAAGATTGGAAATTTAGAACTTGGAGATAGACCTTTACTCTTAGCACCAATGGAAGATGTTACGAATCCTCCATTTAGATTATTGTGTAAACAGTATGGTGCTGATTTGACATATACTGAATTCATATCAGCTGATGCTTTGATTAGAGATGTGAACAGAACAGTCAAAAAACTTACTATTCTAGCTGAGGAACGCCCAGTTGCAATTCAGATTTATGGCAAAGAAGTTGATTCAATGACTCAAGCCGCTATTATAGCAGAACAGGCAAATCCAGAATTTATTGATCTGAATTTTGGTTGTCCAGTCAGAAAGGTTGCTACAAAAGGCGCAGGTGCTGGTCTTTTACAAAATACTCCTTTGATGCTTGACATTATTGAATCTGTATCAAAAGCTGTTAAATTACCTGTGTCTGTAAAAACTAGACTTGGATGGGATGCTGAAAACAAAATAATTGTTGAGCTAGCTGAGCAGATTCAAGATAGAGGAGCTGCAGCACTAACTATTCATGGCAGAACAAGATGTCAAATGTATAAAGGTGAAGCAGACTGGACTCTTATTGGTGAAGTTAAGAATAACCAACGAATGACAATACCTATTATTGGGAATGGAGATATTTGTGATCCTATTGCTGCCGAAAATGCATTTAATAAATATGGTGTTGACGCAGTTATGATTGGTCGTGCAAGTATTGGTAAGCCATGGGTGTTTGAAGAAATTAAGCATTATTTTAAAACTGGAGAACTCCTAAGTCCTAAGACGGTGCGACAGCAGGTTGAAATGATAGATGATCAGGTGAGGAAAGCTTGCGAGTGGATAGATGAAAAAAGAGGAATACTTCATATGAGAAGACATATGGCGAATATGTTTAAATGTTTGTATAATTTCAAACAAACTAGAATAGACATGCTACGTGCAAATACTATGGAGGAATTAGAAGAAGTTTTTCAAAGAATAATAGAAACTTGGGGCGATGAATAATCATATATAGAATAACATAAATACCAAATACACCTACCTCTATTAATTACTAATAGAGGTATTTTTTTTGACTAATTTAGATGAAAAAAAGAAACAAATTTGACATATATATTTCACTTTTATTTAAGCTTTAAATAATAATTTATAAATGCTACATATTCTTAGTAATCAGTATATTTGTGATGTAAAAATAGTGGTAATAAAAAAATAAATTAAACTTTTAAGGTATGAAAAAGCTAGTTGTTTTAATCGGACTTATTGTTTCTGTGACTGTGCTATTTGCTACGAATAAAACAGAGAAGATTAAAAATAATAAATCGAAAGTCAAGTCTGAAAATATAGTATCTAAAGCTCTACTTAGCGGAAAGGTTATAGATAATGAAACAGGTGAATCACTTACTGGAGTAGCTATTTATATAAAAGAATTGAATAAAAAGGTTTATACAGATTTTAATGGTGTATTTAATTTTAAAAACCTTAAACCAGGAAAATATAATATTGAGACTGATTATATATCCTATAAAACGAATCAAATTGCTGATATGAATTTGGATTCAAATTCAAATTATATAAAGTTGGAATTAACAAAATCAAAATAAATGAAAAACTTATTATTTAAGTTTCTTCTATTAAGTTTTTTGTTCTTTAGTCTGGAGATATCTGCTCAAGAATTACAAATTATTGACGGAGTTTATACTAGTTTGAACGGAGATTTATACTCAGGAAGATATACAGAGTTTTATCCATCTGGTCACAAAAGAGTGGAAATGAATATTAAAAATGGTCAGAAACATGGTTTGATAATAAAATATTACGATTCGGGAATAAAGAAGGAAATTCAATCATATCAAAATGGACTAATGGATGGAGAATGGACTTCATTTAATAAACGAAATCTGAAAATAGCTATAGCTAAATACTTCAAGGGGAAAAAACATGGTAAATGGATTATTTGGGATGATAAATCGATAAAAAGATGCGAAATGTTTTATAATCACGGAAAAAAAGTAGGAATTTGGAGTATTTGGGATGAAAATGGAAAACTTATAAGTACAAAAAAATATTAGTGCTTTTTGTTTATTATTGGGATTTGTTTTAAGCAGTCCCATTCCTTTTTCAAAATAGCATATACTAAATTATCTACCCATTCGCCATTGATATATAAACTTTCTTTAAAATGAGCTTCTTTTCTAAATCCAAATCATTCAACAAGTCTAAATGAGATAATGTTACCAGGGGCAATGGAGCAGACTATTATATGTTTATAAAGCCGATTAAATAAATAGTAAATAACAGATTTTAGAGCCTCAGTAGCACTTATTGATTTCATAATCTGATCTATAATTAAATATTGATTTAGCATCCTATGCGGAGTTTGCCATTTCAAAGCTCCAAACTTTCATTTATCCACTTAGCCAAAGCCGTAATTTCAGTTTTATATTTTTTTACTGAAACATTTAGAACATAATCTTAAGTAAAACTCTTTTTCTTCATCGGATTTAGTCTGAGAAAGGATTATTAAGTTATTAGTTCAACCTATTTCTCTCACCAGTGGTGAGAGTTTTTTGTTAGGATGATAAAATTCATAGAACTTCTTCATTCTCCATAGATTTTGAGATGAAAATCCTTTAGAATTAGGTTCTTTTTCTTTTAAGTATGATGCTAAACTTTTAACAACAGAACTACCCCAATTTGAATTATTACATTTCTCTGAAATATATTTACCAATTTCCCAATATAAATCGATTAACTGACTGTTAATTACTTTGACAGCTTTTGCCCTGGCATGAGTTATTAAATTTTTCACCTCTGCAAAAGAAGATTCGGAGTTTACATCTAATTTGTCCATGTATCAAATTTAATAATTATGATTAAATTTTCATTGAATGTATAAGCTTGTTTCAATTAGTCATAACATACTCAGATATAGCACTTATTATCTCTTTTGTTTGAAGAAGTCCTTTACAATGCTAGAACATTCATTTTCCATAATATCCCAAACTATCTCAGTTTTTGGATGAAGTATTGAAGGACTAAATTTAGAAAAACCACGTTTCTCGTCTCTACATCCTATAACAATTTTGCTAATTTGGGACCATGCCAAAGCTCCAGCACACATCACACATGGCTCCATTGTGACGTAAATAGTACAATCTTTTAGGTATTTCCCATTTAAATAATTTGCTGCAGAACTAATACTCATAATCTCAGCATGAGCAGTAACATCAGTAAGATGTTCAGTAAGATTATGCGATCTCGAAATTATTCTGTTATTTGAAACTACAATTGCACCCACTGGAATTTCTCCTTGTTTATAAGCATTCTCAGCCTCAATAAGTGCTTGTTTCATAAAATATTCATGAGAAAATGGATTTACTAGCTCAGTCATAAGATTAATTTGCAAATTGTTTGTATTTTCGCAAAGTTATAATTTATGAATAGCTTTAACAATAGAGTAGATTTTTAATTATTAGTTATCAAATCCAATATTTTGTTGTACTAAATATAGTATTAAATTGTTTAAGCCTAGTTTTTTTGCTTACAAACTGTCTCGAATTTAAGATTCAGTTTATTTCTTTGAAAAATTAAAAACTAAATTCTTTAAATTAGATTTTAATAGAATCAATATTCGCATATAATTTGCCATATTATTCTTCTTTTTTCTTAAGTAAATAATTCTAGAAACACTTTTTAAAACAGCATAATGGATGTCCAGTTTTTTGCTAATGAGTCTGATTTTGTCAGAACTATGAATACGAATTGTTAAAGCTTAAAAGAAGAAATAAAAGTAATCAATAAAAATATAGTATTATGTACAGAACGCATACTTGTGGACAATTAAGAATCACAGATGTTGACCAAAACGTTAGTCTTAGCGGATGGGTTCAGAAAAATAGAGATTTAGGTGGAATGACATTTGTTGACTTGCGAGATCGTTACGGAATTACTCAAATAGCATTTAACATGGATGTAGATGCCGATTTGTGTAAAAAAGCAAGAGAATTAGGTCGCGAGTTTGTCGTTCAGGTATCAGGTGTTGTTAAGGAAAGAGAAAGTAAGAACAAGAAGATTCCAACAGGTGAGATTGAAATTATTGCAAATGATATTAAGGTATTAAGTTCATCAACAACCCCTCCTTTTACAATCGAAGAAAATACTGATGGTGGTGACGAGTTAAGAATGAAATATAGATATCTAGACCTGCGAAGAGCAAATGTTAGAGAAAATCTAGTTCTTCGCCATAAAATGGGTATTGAAGTAAGAAACTATCTTGATAAATTAGATTTTATTGAAACTGAAACTCCTGTATTGATAAAATCTACTCCTGAGGGAGCTCGTGACTTTATTGTTCCTTCACGAATGAACCCAGGCGAATTCTATGCTTTACCTCAGTCGCCTCAGGTATTTAAACAATTACTTATGGTATCTGGATTCGATAGATATTATCAAATAGTTAAGTGCTTTAGAGATGAGGACTTAAGAGCCGATCGTCAACCAGAGTTTACTCAAATTGACTGCGAAATGTCATTTGTTGAGCAAGAAGATATTCTTAATACATTCGAAGGCTTAACTAAGCATCTATTTAAGGTTCTTAAAAATGTTGATATTGACTATGCATTTCCAAGAATGACTTATAAAGATGCCATGGAGAATTATGGTAGCGATAAACCAGATATCCGTTTTGGAATGGAATTCGTAGATCTTTCGGATATAGCTAAAAATAAAGATTTCCCAGTATTTAATTCGGCTGAATATATTGGTGCTGTATGTGCTCCTGGAGCAGCAAAATTTACTCGTAAACAATTAGATAAATTAACAGATTTTGTTAAACGTCCTCAAATTGGAGCTAAAGGTTTAGTATATGTTAAATATAATGAAGATGGAAGCTTCAAATCTTCAGTAGATAAATTCTACGAAAAAGAAGATCTTCAAGCATGGGCAGATAAAGCAAATGCTAAACCAGGCGATTTATTATTAATTTTAGTAGGTGATAAAAAATCGACATTACTTCAATTATGTGAACTTCGTTTAGAAATGGGATCTCAATTGGGATTGAGAAATAATGAAGATTTCAAACCTCTTTGGGTTGTTGATTTCCCTCTATTGGAATGGGATGAAGATAATAGCAGATATCATGCAATGCACCATCCATTCACTTCTCCTAAAGCTGAAGATTTTGATAAATTAGAGTCAAATCCAGGAGAAGTAAGAGCAAATGCATACGACCTTGTAATCAACGGTGTTGAAATTGGTGGTGGATCTATTAGAATTCACGATACGGAATTACAGGCTGAGATGTTTAAACACCTTGGTTTCACAGAAGAGGAAGCTCAAAACCAATTTGGTTTCTTGATGGATGCTTTCCAATATGGAGCACCTCCTCATGGCGGTATTGCATTCGGATTCGATAGACTTGTATCTCTTTTTGCAGGTTTAGAAACTATACGAGATGTAATAGCATTCCCTAAAAATAATTCGGGAAGAGATGTGATGATCGATTCTCCATCAAGAGTAGTTGATGAACAAATGGATGAATTGAAACTCGATTACAAAAAATCTGAATAAAAATATTTTAAAACTCGCTACTCTAAAGGATTAGCGAGTTTTTTTTACTAGAATAATTAGTCATGGAAAATATAAAATTAACACAATTTAGCCCAGGAGCTGGTTGTGGATGTAAAATTGCACCTAAAGAGTTAGAAAAGATATTGGAATCATCCAGATGTCAAATACTAGATCCTAATTTAATTGTAGGAAATGACACAAAGGATGATGCAGCAGTATTGGATTTAGGAAATGGAACAGCACTAATTAGTACAACCGATTTTTTCACCCCTATTGTAGATGATGCATTTGATTTTGGACGAATAGCAGCAACAAATGCTATTAGCGATATTTACGCAATGGGTGGTCAGCCAGTATTAGCACTTGCTATTTTGGCCTGGCCTCTTGATAAGTTGCCAACAGAAATGGCAAAACAGGTAATTGAGGGTGCTCGCGAGGTGTGTACAAAAGCAGGAATAAGAATGGCAGGAGGTCATTCCATAAATATATCCGATCCTGTATTTGGATTAGCAGTAAATGGGATTGTCAACAAAGAGTATATAAAACAAAACAATATGGCAGTTGCCAATGCTGATATATACTTGACAAAACCATTAGGAATAGGTCTGTGTACTACAGCAGAGAAGAAAGGTCTTCGCACAAAAGAACAAAATAAGGAAGTTGTAGAACTAATGTGCGAGTTAAATACTATTGGAATAGATTTAGGAAAAATGGATCAAGTAAAATCATTAACCGATGTAACAGGTTTTGGTTTGTTGGGACATCTATCTGAAATATGCGAGGGAAGTAATATCAGTGCTAATATTAAATTCAGTTCAATCCCAAAAATCAGCGGAGTAGACGAACTTATAGCTGCCAAATCAATGCCTGGAGGAACATCTCGAAATTGGAATTCATATGGTCATTTGATTGCAGATATAAGTGAAGACCAAAAGGCACTACTTTGCGATCCGCAAACTAGCGGTGGCTTATTGGCAGTGGTAGAAAAGTCAGGATCTAAAGAATTTGAACAAGTTTGTGCCGAAAAAGGGACTAAGGTATTCAAGATTGGTGAGACAGCAAATTACGAATCGGGCAAGTACATATTCATTGAAGATTAAGAATAAGTATTTTATATTTTGATATAAAACTAAATTGTTGCAACAATTCTAATATTATAATTATTACATTTGTAGAGATAAAAATTAAAGCTTCATTTATATAAATGAAGTCTTTTATTTTTTATCGAATAATTATATATTTCGAAATCGATAAGATTATAATTATATAAAGTATTTTAGTCAATTATAAATGCAATTTTATATTATCTCAATATAGCTTCCAACCATGTGTTTATAAACGGC
Organism: Marinifilaceae bacterium; assembly: GCA_025210485.1. GTDB lineage: Bacteria > Bacteroidota > Bacteroidia > Bacteroidales > Marinifilaceae > JAOARN01. Next base: position 27,407 of record JAOARN010000003.1, read on the forward strand.
TAGTATATTAAATAGTTATTCTAAATAAAAAATAAATTCATTTTATTTTCAAATTAAAGTATAAAAATTAAATGGAACAGAAACGAATTAAGATTAAAGAGATTCTGAACTCCAAAGAAATTGGAGCAGAGGTAAATGTAAAAGGATGGGTTAGGAACAAGAGAGGTAATAAACAAGTAAATTTTGTGGCTCTTAATGATGGATCTACCATTAATAATCTTCAAGTAGTTGTTGATGTTCCTAATTTTGATGAGGAAATAATTAAAAAAATTACTGTTGGAGCCGCAGTATCTTTCAATGGAAAACTTGTTGAATCACAGGGAGCAGGTCAAACAATTGAGCTTACTGCAACAGAGGTAGAGGTATTAGGAACTGCTGATCCTGAAAAATATCCTCTTCAACCCAAAAAACACTCATTAGAGTTTTTGAGAGAAAATGCACATCTACGTTTCCGTACAAATACATTTAGTGCAGTATTTAGAGTTCGTCATGCCTTGGCATTTGCAATTCATGAATTCTTTAATAAAAAAGGATTCTACTATATGCACACTCCACTAATCACAGGTTCGGATGCAGAGGGCGCAGGTGAAATGTTTAGAGTTACAACCTTAGATCCAGTAAATCCTCCAATGACAGAAGATGGAAAAGTCGATTACAAAAAAGACTTTTTTGGAAAAGAAACAAATCTTACTGTTTCGGGACAGTTAGAGGGAGAATTAGGAGCAATGGCATTAGGTGAAATCTATACCTTTGGACCAACATTTAGAGCTGAGAACTCAAATACTACTCGACATCTTTCAGAATTCTGGATGATAGAGCCAGAAATGGCATTCTATGATATAAAAGATAATATGGACTTGGTTGAAGAGTTCTTAAAGTATCTTATTAAATATGCTCTAGATAACTGCATGGACGATCTTAAATTTCTTAGCAAAAGACTTCAAGATGAAGAAAAAGGCAAGAAAGCAGATGAGAAGTCTATGGAATTAATCGAAAAGTTAAACTTCGTACTAGATAATGACTTTGAGAGATTAACTTATACAGAAGCTATTGATATATTGAGAAATTCGAAACCTAATAAGAAAAAGAAATTCCAATATTTAATTGAAGGATGGGGTGCTGATTTGCAATCAGAACATGAGAGATATTTAGTAGAGAAAAAATTCAAAAAACCAGTTATTCTAACAGATTATCCAATGGATATTAAAGCTTTCTACATGAAACAAAATCCAGATGGAAAAACTGTAGCTGCTATGGATGTTTTATTCCCAGGTATCGGTGAAATAGTTGGTGGATCTCAAAGAGAAGAAGATTATGATAAATTGGTAAGAAGAATGGCCGAAATGGAAGTTCCTGCTGAAGAAATGGATTGGTATTTGGATACTCGTCGCTTTGGATCAGCTACTCACAGTGGTTTTGGATTAGGATTTGAAAGATTGATTCTATTTGTTACAGGAATGGGAAATATTAGAGATGTAATTCCATTTCCAAGAGCACCAAAAACTGCTGAATTTTAAGAAATTAAATACATCGAATATAAAAGCCGACATGAAAGTGTCGGCTTAACTTTTGTATTATTTTTTCTGGTAGCAAATGAAAAAATTATATAAAGTTAGATTTTTAATTCTTCTAATACGCTGAATAGATTGTTTAGTTGAAATGGTTTGGTCATATGTGCATCCATACCTGTGTTTATACAAGTTTCGGCTGTAGCAACCATAACATCTGCGGTGAGTGCAATTATAGGGGTATGAATATCTTTCTCTAAGTCTCTGATTTTTTTTGTCGCTTCTAAGCCGTCCATTTCTGGCATCATGATATCCATAAGTATAAAATCATATTGCGAAGCATTGTACTTTTCTATAGCTTCGATACCATTATTTGCAATATCTATGCTATATCCGTATTTTTTCAAACTAAACTGAACAACTGTCTGATTTAATACATTGTCTTCAACGAGTAATATTGAATAATTTTTGTCTCCCCAATTCATGTCACTTAAAGTTATACTACTGCTTGCAATATAGTAATTTATTTTATTTTTTTTAACACTTGTCTATTAAATAAGCATAATATATAAAATTCTGTAAGTTTTACTTTATGAATATCTATATATATATCTGTATTACTATTTAATTATTAGTCTTTTATATTGATAATAAGATATTTCAAATCAATATAATGCTGTTTAAGAAATGTTAAAACAGCTAAAGCTTATAATATTTTGTGTTTTTGTATGCTGCATAACAGAATTGTGAATATTTTATTATTTTTGAGGTTCTTATTTTGGTAAGTATTGACTTATAATTTTCATTTTTTAAGACTAGATTGTTTTTTTGATATTATGCTTGATAAAGAGACACTAAATTAGTGAGCTGTATTTTTTTGCCAGATTAAGTTGATATTATCATTTATGGAAATATCCTGAATTCTAATAGAATCAAAAGCATAAAAATCTTTATTGATCAACAAATTACAAATAGTTATCTTTTTTAGTAAGTAATATAAAATACATGGGAAATAATAATTTAATCTCTGCAATTAAAGATTCAATTTATAAAAATTGGGATAATCCTTGTTTTTCAAATTATAAAAAGGATAGTTTGACTTACAAACAAGTAGCTGAAAAAATCTACTTTATTCACAATTGTTTTAAATTTTTAGGAATAGAGGAAGGAGACAAAATAGCTTTAATAGGTAGAAATTTAAATAATTGGGCTGTAACATATATTGCAAGTATTACTTATGGAGCAACTATAGTTCCTATTTTACCGGATTTTAGTACGGGAGATATTCATCATATATTAAATCATTCTGATGCCAAATTATTGTTTACTACGGACAATATATTTAATAAAATCGATGATAATCAGTTAAAAAAAATTATAGGTATTATATCTCTAAACGAATTTGAGATTTTATGTGATTCACCAAATGAGCAATTATCCAAGGCTTATGAGTTCTCGGAAATGTTATCCTATAATAATCCCCTGGATAAAGAAAATTTAGAATTTTCTGATATTGATAATGAAGCTATGGCTGTTTTATCTTACACCTCAGGAACTTCTGGCTTTTCTAAAGGAGTGATGATTCCATATAGAAGTTTATACTCCAATGTAAAGATAGGATTTGATCATATCGACTTGCAGCCAAAGGACAATGTAGTCTCGTTTCTTCCTCTGGCTCATGTTTTTGGGTGTATGTTCGAATTCTTGACAGAGTTTTGCATGGGTTGTCATATTCATTTTCTATCTAGAGTACCTTCTCCTCAGGTGATTACAAAATCATTTATGGAGATAAAACCTAAGCTAATATGTGCTGTACCTTTGATTCTTGAGAAAATATACAAGAAGAAAATAGTACCAGTTTTGAATCGAAAGAGAATTAAGCTTATGTTAAAATTGCCATTCTTTGAGAAAAAGATATATCAGAAGATAAAGGATAATTTAGTTCAAAATTTTGGAGGCAATTTTATACAAGTAATTGTTGGTGGAGCAGCATTAAACAAGGAGGTTGAAGATTTTTTTAAAAAAATAGGATTCCCTTTTACTGTTGGATATGGAATGACCGAATGTGGCCCATTAGTTAGTTATACCCCGTATGAAAAATTTATCCAACATTCTTGTGGTGGTGTGGTAGATAGAATGGAAGTTCGAATCGATTCGGAAGATCCATATAATGTAGTTGGGGAAATACAAGTAAAGGGTGAAAATGTAATGCTAGGGTACTATAAAAATGAAGAAGCTACTAAGGAGGTTTTTACAGATGATGGTTGGTTGAGAACAGGAGATCTTGGACTTATAGATACAGAACAGACTATTTTTATTAAGGGTAGAAGCAAAAATATGTTGTTGGGTCCCTCAGGACAGAATATATATCCTGAAGAAATTGAAACTATGTTGAATAATATGGAGTATATTCAAGAATCAGTGGTGACTGAAGATGACAATCATAAGCTGATAGCTTTAATATACCCCGATTATGAATTATGCGATTCAATAGGTATGACCAAGGATCAAATACAAGAGGAATTTAATTCAAATATAGCTACAATAAATAAGCAATTGCCTGCATATATGAATTTAAGTAGAGCTATATTATATCCAGAGGAATTTGAAAAAACACCTAAACGTAATATTAAAAGATACCTTTATACAGGTTTGTATAAAAAATAATATTTTATAATTCTTTTGAATAAATGGCTTTTTAATTAGCTATGATTTAATTGATATTTAATTATTTTGCTGATGTACAGACAATAATTATATTTGTAACTTTGATTTTAGGCAAAATGATATGAAGCTAATTTTTAATTGTATATCAACTTTTAATTTAGTTATATCATTATAGTTAATCAATATCAATCAATTTAGATTAGGAATATATTTTATACATTATTCGTAAATAAAAAACATTAAATTATAAAGAGATGGCAAGTACAGCGGATTTCAAGAACGGAATGTGTATTCATTTTAAAAATGACTTATATACAATTATACAATTTCAACACGTAAAGCCAGGTAAAGGTCCTGCATTTGTAAGAACTAAACTTAAGAATGTAAAAACAGGTAAAGTTATTGATAATACTTTTACAGCAGGTTTGAAAGTTGATGTTGCTCGTATCGAAAGAAGACCATACCAATTCTTGTATAAAGATGATTTGGGATATAACTTAATGCATGTTGAAACTTATGAGCAAATAAGCTTAGAAGAAAGTTTATTTAATGCTGCTGATTTATTAAAAGATGGCGACACTGTTGAGGCTGTTTTTCATGCAGATACTGAAACTCCATTATATGTTGAGTTAAAACCTCATGTTTCTATGGAAGTTACTTATACAGAGCCAGGATTAAGAGGTGATACTTCTTCTACTTCATCCTTAAAGCCAGCTACTGTTGAAACAGGTGCTACTATCATGGTACCATTATTCATCAATACTGGTGATAAAATTAAGATTGACACTAGAGACCACTCATACGTTGAGCGTGTAAAAGAATAATCTTATCTTAGGATAAAGAAAAAAGACCTCATTTGAGGTCTTTTTTTATTGAATTAGATTGGAATTTGTTTCAACAATTTTATATAATTTGTCAGATCTTCGAACAATTTGATCAATCATCATCGAAAATCTATCGCCTTTTACAACCTTGTCAACAGTCTTCCTATCAAGATGCAGCTCTTTTACAGTGGTTTCTATAACACCAGTAGTTGGGCCTGTAATTAATATTTTATCTCCTACTTCAAGCTCTTTGGTTTCCATTAAGAATTCCGCAACTTTAAGTTTTGAATAGTAATTTGTTCCCTTGCCTACATATATTTTACGAGTACTAGCTCTGTTCCCATATTCAGAACTCCACTCTCCTAGTTTCTGACCTAAGTAATATCCATCCCAAAAACCACGATTAAATACTGTAGCTAATTTGGATTTCCATTCTTTAATCTTGTCCTCAGTATATTCACCTGAAATATATGCCATAACTGCGTTCTGATAAGTTTCAACAACAGTTTTTACATATTCAGGAGATCGAGCTCTTCCTTCAAATTTGAACACTCTAACACCAGCATCAATAAGTTTGTTTATAAATCCTATTGTGCATAAGTCTTGAGGAGACATAATATACTCGTTCTCAATATCAAGTTGATTTCCTGATTCGCGTTCTGTTACTGTGTATGCTTTTCTGCAAGTTTGCATGCAAGCACCTCTATTAGCCGATGAATTTTTCTCGTGTAGACTCAAATAACACTTGCCTGATACAGCCATACATAAGGCTCCATGTGCAAACATTTCGATCTGGATTAGTTTCCCAGAAGGGCCACACAGATTATCTTCTTTTATTTTTTTGTATATCTCGGAAACCTGATTAAGATTTAATTCACGAGCAAGTACAACAACATCTGCATACTGAGCATAGAATTTTACAGCTTCGTAATTGGTAATATTGCATTGGGTTGAAATATGTACTTCTACCCCAATTTGTCTAGCATAAATGATAGCACTGATATCAGAAGCAATAATTGCAGTAATATCATTATCTTTTGCAGCATCAACAACTTGATGCATAATTTCAATATCATTATCAAATAATATTGTATTTACAGTTAGATATGATTTTACATTATTATCTCTACAGATTGAGGCTATTTTTTTTAAATCTTCAAGGGTGAAATTATTTGAAGATCTAGCTCTCATATTTAATAACTCAACTCCAAAATATATGGAATTTGCTCCAGCATTAATAGCTGCCATTAATGATTCGTATGAACCTACAGGAGCCATTAATTCTATATCTTCTCTTATCATTATTAATAAAATTTTTCAGAATAAATAAATGCCTACCAATAAACTGGAAAGATAATTAATCTTGTTTTTTATTTTGAGGGAAAAATGATGAAATAAATACTCCTATTAAAGCTCCATATGCACACATTGTATACCAATTTGACTTGATAAAACAGCTTCCCGAACTGCAATCTACAAATTTCCAATATATAAAGCCTCCCAATCCACCCAAGAAGCAGAACAAAATATTTAACCAGTTTTTTCTAAGCATAGTAAAAATTTTTGCGAAGTTAGTTATATTTTCTTTTAAAACAGATTATTATTTAGCAGCTAGCAAAAAATATAGAGATGTGTATATCTGATATTTTTCGTCTCTAAAAATATCAAATGTTAAATTTAGGAATATTTTGATTTAGTAGAATAAAATTAACAAAGATAATTTAAAACATTCAGAAGGATAGCTTTATCCTTTGTTTGTAGGCTGTATAGCGTGTTTGATATGTATAAGTATTTTTAGTTTTTACTTTATTTTATGTTTAAGATATGATAAATTCGAAACTTATTGGTATAATTACAAAAAAATAAATATTATTCATTCAAATTTTCTTAGATTTATTAAAATTGATAACTAGTCAAAAGAGTTTTGTCAAATGTGCAGATATAGAGAGATGTTTAAGGCTAATCTAAAAATAAGTTTTGTTATTTTATTTGTTATCTTGCTTGCAAGTAACTTCTTTTATTTTGGCAAAGCTGAAAAATATGTATCTCGCAAAATATCACAAAATGACACAATAGATGTCTTATTTGGTTATCATGCCCCTCCTTATGCATTTTATAATCACGAAGGTGAATATGTTGGAATGCTAATAGATTATTATAATGAATTGAAGAAAAATTCTAAAATCAATTTTAGAATAAAGAATTTCGACACCTGGGATAATCTTATAAAATATGCTAAAGTATCCGATAATTATATCATAATTGGAGCAAATAGATCCAGTGAACGAGAAAATTACCTCTCCTTTACAAACACATTTATAAAGGCTCCTCATGTTGTCGTTACTAGACGAAACTCCAAGATATCTGACCTGAAAGATATATATGGAAAGAAGGTTTTAACGGTCAAGAATTACACTGTAAATGAGTTTATTGAAGAGAATTATCCAAATATAAAAGCCACGAAAGTGGATAATGATCTCATTGGATTACAAAAATTATCATTGGGTGAATATGATGCAATGATATTAAATCAGATATACGTATCCTACTTTGTTGAAAGTGAGAGCTTATCGAATCTAAAAATTGCTTATCAGTTCGATTATTATGACAGATTAGCCATCGCTGTGTCAAAAGTAGATTGGGATTTATATGAGGAAATAGACAAGGTATTATCAAAAATAAAGCCTGAAAGACATAGAGAAATATTTAATAAATGGGTAACTGTTTCATCTCCATTAATAAACAAGACTATTCGTAATATAATTTTAGGCATAATTATCTTACTAGTACTTTCTTTATTGCTTACATGGGGATGGTTAACTAGTCTCAGAAAACAAGTAGAACAACAAACTCAAACTATTAAAGAATCAGAGTCGAAATATAGACTATTAGTGGAGAATTCTCAAGATGCTATTTACATTCGATACCAACAAAGATTTCTGCTTATAAATGACAAGTTCGCTGCACTGTTTGGATATACTAAAGATGAAATATTATCAAAGGATTTTGATATATTAAGATTAATAGATGAGGAGAGTAAAGATTTTGTAAAAAAGGTTATTCAAGAAAGTCCTAAGCCTGTTATCAATGAGGGTATCCATGAACTTAAAGGTATTACGAAAGAAGGACGAAAATTACACCTAAATATTACGGTTACCTATATAGCTTATAAGGACTCCTATATTTCTCAGGCAATAATACACGATATAACAAGCCTTAGAGAGAACGAGAAAGAGCTATTGGAAGCAAAAAACAAAGCAGAAGAAGCCGATAGATTGAAAACAGCTTTTCTTGCTAATATGAGTCACGAGATAAGAACTCCAATGAATGGAATTATTGGTTTTTCTGAGCTATTAAAGAATCCAGGCTTAGAAGATGAAGATAGAGATCGGTATATTGAAATTATAAATCAAAGTGGAATGAGAATGCTTGATACTCTAAACGATATTATTAATATATCAAAGATTCATTCGGGGCAAGTTAGCATTAACAATACCGAGTTTGATATTGTAGAGCTTATAAATAATTTGTACGATTTTTTCAAACCAGAGGCTGTAAAGAAAAATCTAGGTTTAAATTACAAGCAAATACAAGCTTTCGATTCGAAAATAATCATTTCTGATAAACTAAAAATAGAGTCGATTGTTACCAATTTAGTCAAAAATGCTATTAAATATACCAATGAAGGGCATGTTGATATCATTTTGAATATACAAGATAATATGCTGGAAATTGTAGTTGAGGATACAGGAATAGGTATAGCCGAAGATAAAACATCAAAGATATTCGAAAGATTTATTCAGGAAAATGAGAATAATAAACTTGTTACTGAGGGTTTTGGATTAGGATTGGCAATATCGAAATCCTATAGCAACTTGATGAAAGGCAACTTATCAGTTAAGTCACAAAAAAATGTCGGCTCCGAATTTAGTTTAAAGATCCCTTTATTCAATCAATAAAATGATGATAAAAAATAATTATCAAGTTTGTTGTTAAACTAAAATGTTAATAGTTAGAACATAAACCAAATTATATAATTAGATATTATATAAGCGTATTTACTTCAGTATTTTGTAATTGATTGAAAAATAAACTTTTGGATATATAGACCTAGCTTAGCTTAAATTAGACTTACAATATGTATTAACATAAAAAACAAACATATTGTTAGTTAAAATTTATTTAACTATCGAATAACCAAAAGTGTAGATATTGCTTAATTCCATAGATTTTTATACTTTAGCGCATCAGCTATTTGAGTCGTATTTTGCTAACTGAGTACCAGTTTGTAAATCAGCTTTATACGCTATTTTTTCTTGTCTAATTTTAGATTATCTAAAATTTTTATTTTAGCTATAAAATTAAGCATAAATTTAGTTTATAACTTAATACTATAGCAGAATCTATTAAAATAAAGCTAATATCGATCTGTTGATCGACCTCCATAATTTTAACATATAAATTAAAACTAAACTATGAAGTATAGAGCATATACTCTGAAAACATTTAAAGATATTCCACAGATTTCTAAATTGACCCCTGAAGAAATATTTGATATTGAAGTTGTAGGTGAAGTTTTACCATTTAAGGTAAATAACTATGTTGTAGATAATTTGATTGATTGGGAAGATGTGAAGAATGACCCTATCTTTAAATTAACTTTTCCTCAAAAGGGTATGCTCTCTGAAGAAAGATACAATGCAATGGCTGATCTTATCAGAAATAAAGCTAGCCGCGAAGATATAAGAGAGCTTTCAAATAAAATTAGACTTGAATTAAATCCAAATCCAGCAGGTCAGGCACATAATGTTCCTGTGCTTAATGGTGAGAAACTGGACGGAATTCAACATAAGTATAACGAAACTATGCTATTCTTCCCTTCTCAGGGGCAGACTTGTCATGCATTTTGCACCTTTTGTTTTAGATGGCCTCAATTTACAAATCTTGATGGGCATAAATTTGGAATGAAAGAGGTGGAGCATTTAATTGAATACTTGAGACAAAATCCACAAATCACAGATTTACTTTTTACAGGAGGTGATCCGATGGTTATGAAAGCTACAAGTTTCAAATCATATATAGATGCTATTCTGGCAGCTGATTTAAAAAGTTTGAAAACCATTCGAATAGGAACAAAAACTTTAGGATATTGGCCTTATAGATATACAAATGATGCTGATTCAAAGGAATTATTAGATGTTTTTAAATCTATTACCGATGCAGGATTAAACCTGTCTGTAATGGCACATTTCAATCATATAAATGAGCTTAAGACTGATGTTGTTTTGGAGGCCATAAAAAATATTAGAGAAACAGGAGCTATTATAAGAACTCAATCTCCAATCATGAAACATCTTAATGATGATGCTGATATGTGGGCAAAAATGTGGAGGAAGCAGGTTGATTTAGGAATGGTTCCATACTATATGTTTATCGCACGTGAAACAGGAGCTCAGGAATATTTTGCAATTGATTTGGAATCAGCTTGGCAAATATTTAGGAAAGCATACTCACAGGTTAGCGGCGTTTGCAGAACAGTTAGAGGACCTAGTATGTCTGCTACTCCTGGTAAAGTTCAAATTTCAGGTATTACAGAAATTAATGGAGAGAAAGTATTTGTACTCAATTTTATTCAGTGTAAGAACGCCGAATTGGTAGGAAAACCATTTTTTGCTAAATATAAAAGCGATGCTTTATGGTTGGATGATTTAGAACCAGCTTTTGCGGATAAATTTATATATCAGTAGTATATATACTAAAAGAAGCTGTCATTGTAGACAGCTTCTTTTATTTTTTTATTTTTCCGAATATTTTTTTAGATTTTCTTCTTCTCAGGAAACTGAGTTTTCTATTTTCAGGGACACCGTTCTCAGAAATATATTCAACTACTGCGTCAACCATTCTTTTTGAGCTATTCCCATCTATATATGGATCATAATTATTAACTATCCATTTGCGTTTGTCTATATATTCTTGGTCGTCCTGAACTTGATCATATGCTTCTGTTATTTCATCTATTTCTTTTATATCCTTCCAATATAGATTTTTTCCTATTGTGTTATAGGTGATAACAGGTTTATCTAAAAGTAAGAATTCATAAATAACCGAAGATGTGTCAGAAATCATAATGTCTGCAGCTATTAAATATCTAAGTATATTAGTATCTTCAATATATAAGATATTTTTATTTTCCTTAGCTAGTTTTCTGTATTTAGCCTTTAGTTCGTCTGATGTTTTATCGTGAAGTTTAACCAATACTAGACATTCACGCTCTTTAACAAGTTTCTCCAAACCAACATTCATATCAAAAGCTGATGTGCATGATGGAGAGAATGTAGGAGCATAAAGTACAATCTTTTTCTTATTAGAATCTGATAATAATTTATTTTTGTAGTCTGAATAAAGATTCAAGCTTTTGTAGACTGTATCTTGCCTAGACCATCCAGTTTCAACTACCTTGAAATTTTTATGTTTCTTTTCTAATTTTTGAAATTCCTTAGTGAAAAATGGACCTTGAGTCAAGTACATGTCAAAGTAGGACCTAATCCTAAACTGATCACCTTTTTCAGCAGCATAGCCATGAAAAACACTTACTTTTACCCCTGAGAGATAGTACGGAATAGAGTTCCCAGGAGCAAATATCATATCAGGTTTCAAATTATATATTTCCTGCATAGAGCAGGTGTATTTGTATTTGCCTTTGTATGGAAATTTATCTTCGATACCAGATTTTAAAAACCATATAGTTTCAATATCTCTTGATTGAAGTTCTAGGCAAATGGGTTCTAAAATTGAAAAAGAATAAGGCTGCTGACAGAGTAATACTGCTTTCATTAATTATCTAATTTTTTTTATTTCCTTAGCAAGATTTTCATAATCAGAAGTTTTTTCAACATAGGTGAATATCTGAGTTTTATGACCTTGAACATGTGATCCATATAAATTGTATTTAAGACACAATTCATTAGGAATTATTCCATCCTTGATTGTAAGTACAGGACATCTTCTATCTCCTATTATATTTTCTTCACCTATAGCATCTACGATTAGGTCGGAATGAAGATTGATTTCATTTCTGCATTCTGTTAGATCGAAGGCTTCAAGTTTTTGAAGAAAATCATCATAAAGAGCCATTGCTGGGGTATGATGAGTTTGAAATATAGAATCCGATTTCAACATTCGTGATACATTCATGTATGAGAATACATCCGTTGAGATTAGATCAGGGTATATTTCTCTATCAATAACTAAAATACCAAGAACAGGTGCAGCTCCTAGAATTTTACTTGAAACAGTTGCCCATGCTTTTGCATTTTTTGGAATATCATAATATGGAAATGCCGAAACTGCATCGACAAAGTAAGGATTGTCAAATTTGTTAACTGTTGAACAAGATGTCTCCAATTGAATCATAAGAGATTTATCAGAATCGGAATCTAATTTATTATATGTTTTTAATAGTTGATTCCATCTAGAGTTAAACTCTCCTTCCACTCCTACAATCTTTAACTTGTGATTTGTAGAATAAATAAAAGATTCAACAGCAAGAGTACCACTGCCTGTTATTATTAATATTTCGTAGTTCTCAGGAATGCTAAATTTCTCTCTGAATATTTTTTTAATAGATTTTATCTTGTCAAAAAATATTGGTTCTCTGTGATGAGAATTTATTATTCCTGAATAGTTAGTGCTTTTATTTGGACCGAACATCTTTATTGATTATTTCATTTACGTAGTTTAGATCTTCTTTAAAGTCTACTTCTACACAATTATATTGGGATATATCTAAGGCTTGGAATTTTACATTATCTTTTTTGATAGATTCTTCCATTCCTTTTTCGTAATAGTCGTTAGCATCACATTCCTGAAGTCTGTTAATAAGAGTTTTGATGTCTTTTGATGAAATGAAATTCATGCCAACAGCCTCTCCTAATCCATTTTCAACTTCTTTGGAAATTTCCGCTATATTATGTTCTTCATCTAAGGTGTATTTTACCTCTTCTTCTCCAACTTTTGAATTGTTAACTGCTGCGAAAGAAATATTCTGATCAATTTTTGTTTTAAAAAGTTTGATTATTTCTTTATCAAAAACAACATCTCCATCAAACCACAATACAGAATCCTCTGGGAATTTTATTAATGCCTTTAGTAAGCTTTTAGAGGTGTTGGTTTGATCAAATATATTATTATAAATAAAGTTTGCTTCTGGAAAAGCATCCATTATTAAGTCTTTTTTAAAGCCTACAACGATGCTAATATTTTCGATTGGAATTATCTCTGATAGATTTTCAATCTGCTGTTGCATGATAGTTTTACCATTAGCTAAAGGAGTAAGTGGTTTAGGGAAAGGGTTTCCTAGTCTGGATCCAATTCCTGCCGCTAAAATTACTGCTCTCATTTTTCTTAATGTTTTAGTTCAGTTTATAATGATGAGGATAATAAACTGTTTTTGCGATTTTGTATCACATTATGACTGGATATTAAAATATCTTAATCTATTTAAAGTATAGAATCTATATGTAGAATAAAATCAAAAACAAGCTTAGTTAACATAATAACATGTGTTGTTGTTGTTGCAAATATAAACTTTATACAGATAAAAATCAAAAATATAAATAAGATTAAATCTAATTTATAGATGATTAACGAAAATAGTTTAATAATATTATTCTAAATATGCTAATAGATAGACTTTAGCACGATCATTAGATGATGTGAAACTATAGCAGTGTTGTTTTTATACAATTAATTTTCCACTTAGAATTAGAAACTCACAAACTTAGATTAATAAAATCGTAAAATTATCATAAGTTAAAAATAAGGATTATAGGCTATTAATTTATAGCATGAGGTTGGAGATTAATGCGCCAGTTTAAATAATAGGTTGACTACATAAAATTATGCATATAGTATAGTAAAACCATATATGAATATTTGATTATAATACTTTTCGAGTAAGAATGGTTTCCTCTTTTCTGTTACAAAAATAGATGTGTATTAATTTGAGAAGTAGATTGTGTCATACTGAGAGCTGTAAATTTTTAGTCTTGCAATGTGATATGATCTTACATATCATTAACTTATATCTATTCTACATAAAGTAAGGGTCTTTGTAAATTCAGAAAAAAAACTATGAATAGATTAGCCTTAGAATTTAATTTGAAATTAACTGAAGGCTAAAGAGTTACCAAAAATGCGTTATTGATAGTAGATTTTATCTAGTTTAATAAGTTAAGTTTCAGCCATACAGGCTTATTTAAAAAGGTGGATTTCATAACATCAGGCAATTCTGTTATATTTCCAAATAAAAATGCTGTAATCCTGAAATAAGCATTAATTAATAATTTTTTTAATTAAAACACCGTGTAGTTATGCTGATGGTATTTGAATTGATAAATTAGCGTATATGTTGCAAAAAAAAGAGGAACGAAACAGTTCATCTGTATCGTCCCTCTTTACATAGGAGTAAAAGCAATGCAATTGCAGATTATTCGAAATCTACGATTGTATTCCAGTTATGTTTATCTTCTACTGTTCCGTACTGAATACCTCTTAAAGTCTCGTACAACTTCAAGCTAGTTTCTCCAGCTTCCTCACCGAAAGTATATTCTATATTGTTATCAGCATCAACGATTTTTCTGATTGGAGAAATAACAGCTGCCGTACCACAAGCACCAGCTTCATTGAAATTAGCTAATTCGTCAACTGCGATTGGACGACGCTCTACAGTTAAACCTAAATCTTCTGCAATCTGGCATAAACTTTTGTTTGTGATAGAAGGTAGAATTGATTCAGATTTTGGAGTAACGTATTTGTTTCCTTCAATACCGAAGAAGTTAGCAGGACCACACTCGTCAATATATTTCTTTTCTTTTGAATCAAGGAATAATACTGCTGAGTATCCTTTGTCGTGTGCTAATTCACCTGAACGTAAACTTGCAGCATAGTTACCACCTACTTTGTAGCAACCTGTTCCTTGTGGAGCAGCTCTATCATATCCTCTATAGATTACATAGTCAGTTGGTTTGAATCCTTCTTTGAAATATGGACCTACAGGCATTACAAATACAACAAATGTATATTCAGCAGCTGGTTTTACACCTACTTGTGCACCAGATCCGAATAATACAGGACGGATGTATAATGAAGCTCCTGATTCGTATGGAGGAATCCATTTTTTGTTTAATTGAACAGCCTTAAGAATAGCTTTTTCAAAGATATCAAGAGGCAATTCTGCCATCATAATACCATGACATGAGTTTTGTAAACGCTTACCATTCTCTTCTAGACGGAAAATTCTAACATTACCATCAGGACCTTGGAATGCTTTTAAACCTTCGAAAGCTTGTTGTCCATAGTGAAGACCTGTACAAGCCATGTGTACATTTACTTGATCAGATTCTGATACTTCTAATTCTCCCCACTTGCCATCTTTGTAAGTGCATCTTACATTGAAATCAGTTTTTGTGTAACCAAAACCGAATTCACTCCAATTAATGTTTTCCATTTTATGTAAAAAATTAGTGTTTTTATGATAAAAGCCTAAATTAATAGGCGATTTTATTCCTGTTTTATTTTTCTAAAAAAATTAATTTATTAACAAAGCTTGTTGATTCTAATCATCTGATGCCTAATTGTTTATTTTTATTAACATCAAATATTAACAAGTTATCAACATGTTTAGTTTATTGTTAATTCAATTAAATATCCTGAATGTCTTCGGATATTAACTACTATTTCGTTATCTAATATTAAATACTGTCCTTTTACTCCTGTAAGAATTCCTGAAATCTCTTTCTCTTTATCCAGATTTTTACTTTTTAGTTTTTCTGGTGTATTTTCTAAGGGGTAATTAAATCTATAGACAGTATTGTCTTGACTAATATATTGTTTCAATTCGTTGTGCAATAATCTGCTAGCTTTTAATTTTTCTGATTCTAGCATCTGACAACAGGTATTTCCTAATTTTAGCATTTCTTGCCATTTTGTTTTATCCGAGAAATATTTTTTCATATATACTTCTATAGCACCAGCTATGTGTCGGTTTGGAGTTTCGGCAAGAATAATGGCGCTGCTAGCACCTTGATCGATCCAACGAGTTGGAATTTGATTGTGTCTGGTTACTCCTATTTTTACATTTCCCGAATAAGCTAGGTATACTATATGAGGTATTAGTGAATGTTTTTCGGACCAATTCATATCTCTAGATATACCAAGATGGGAAAAATCAGTTTCGGGACGTAATACTCCGCTATCTGTTTGTGGAAGAGTTTGATAGCACTTATAACAAAAGCCTTGAGAAAATGATGTTTTTGTCCTCTTACCACAAGCAATACAGTTAATTGTATTTAGAAAATTGATAGATATATTCTTTCCTAAAAGAGAATTTATATTTATTATATCCTCTCCTATTTTTAATGAATATTCTACTCCTTCATCTACTTTTGTAGACATTTTTAGTAAATTACCTGTATACTTCATTTTATATTGATATTTACATCGATATTTTGTTAATCATTAATGAGCCTCTAGCCAATTTTTGCCACTACCTATTTCTGCAATTAATTTGACGGATAAATCAGCAGCAGCTTCCATTTCGGTTCTAATTATATTTTCGAGTGCTTCTTTCTCTGAAATTAGGCATTCAAAATTTAATTCATCATGCACTTGTAATACCATTTTTGATTTAAGGCCTTCTTCCTGCATTTTGTTATGAATGTTAATCATAGCAATTTTTATGACATCGGCAGCAGAACCTTGTACTGGTGCATTAATGGCATTTCTCTCGGCTATACCTCTAACAATCGCATTAGATGAATTTATATCTCGCAAATTTCGTCTTCGGTTAAATATAGTACTTACATAGCCTTTTTCTCTGGCACTTTCTATTGCTTTGTCCATAAATATTTTGACTCCTGGATATGAATCAAAATATCCATCAATAAGTTCCTTGCCTTCTTTTCTACTAATATTTAATCTGTCAGCTAATCCAAAAGCAGATATTCCGTATACAATACCAAAGTTTGCAGTTTTGGCTCTTGTTCTCATATCACGATTTACCTCTTCTTCTGAAAGCTTATATATTTTTGCTGCCGTAGCTCTATGAAAATCTTCAGCATTATTAAATGCCTCTATCATATTTTTATCTTGACTAATATGTGCTATTAGTCGAAGTTCGATTTGTGAATAGTCGGCTGATAAAAATATGTATTCATCCGATTCAGTTGAGAAAGCTTTTCTAACCTTTCTTCCATCCTCGGTTCGGATAGGAATATTCTGAAGATTAGGATTATTTGAACTTAATCTACCTGTAGCAGCTTCGGTTTGATTGAAATTAGTATGAATTCTACCTGTTTTGTTATTGATATATGATGGAAGCGGATCAATATAAGTAGAAACTAATTTTTTCAGACCTCTAAATTCTAATATTTTAGGAATGATTTCGTGCTTTTTCGCAAGTTTTGACAAAACGGCTTCGGAAGTCGAATATTGACCCGATTTTGTTTTTTTAGCTTTAGCATCTAATTTCATTTTCTCGAAAAGAACTTCTCCTAGTTGTTTTGGTGAACCAACATTGAATTCGCAGTCTGCTAGTTCTATTATATCTTTTTCGAGATTATGTATTTTATTTTTTAATTCCTCAGAATTCTGTTTTAATTCCTTAGTGTCAAGTTTCACACCGTTTGATTCCATTTCTGCTAGTACAAATACTAGAGGAAGTTCAATATCGGTATAAATTTTATCAAGTTCTTTGGTGGTAATATCTTTCGAGAGTTTTTTGTGTAATTCTCTGTAAAGTATTACTTTTTCACAGTTGGAATCGTTTATTTCATTGTCTTCTTCAAAAAGTAGACCTATTTGGGTGTTTTCTTCGCTTTTATCTTCTTTTTCCGATTTATAATTTAAATATGTATTGGTAATATATTCAAAATCATGTTTTTGATCAGGGAAAATAAGATAATGTGCGATGGATATATCGAAAATATTTTCAGCTAAATGAATATCATAACTTTTAAGACATATAATATCATGTTTGACATTATAACTTATTTTAGTGATATTCTTGTCTTCGAATATAAATTTGAATTCATTTACAATTTCAAAATCTTGTTTTTTATCTCCACTAAGCTCAATATAAAAAGCCTTATCGTCAGAAAATGAGAAGTATAAAGATTTGATTGCAGAATTATGAATATCCGAAGGGTCCGACAATTCTATTTTATAGGTGAAATTGTCGTGTATACACAAATCGGCTTTTAGATTTTGTCTAAGTAATTTTGTGTCTGTATTATAATTATTGTAGTCAAGTACTATTTTCTCTTTTATTTCTTCTGTATCAGCTTTTGTGGAAGCATCTGATTCTTGATTTTCAGAATCCTTATTGATAAGTTTTTTAGCTAGCGTGAAGAATTCCAAATCGTCAAATACTTCTTTTAATAGGGAATTATTGAAAGATTTTAGTTTACAATCTTCTTCATTAAAATCAACAGGAACATCCATTGAAATTGTAGCAAGAGTTCTAGAGAGTCTAACTTGTTCTTCAGAAGCTATTACCTTTTCTTTCTGTTTTCCTTTTAGTTTGTCTGTGTTTTGGTATAAACCATCAATTCCGCCGTATGCTTGAATAAACTTTTGAGCAGTTTTTGGTCCAATTCCAGGGCAGCCAGGGATATTATCAGAGGCATCCCCCATCAATCCTAATAAATCAATCACCTGTTCTGGATTGTCAACGCCCATATTATCTTTAACTTCATCTACTCCCCATATCTCTAATTCTTTTCCAGACCTTTTAGGTTTGTACATAAATACCCTATCTGTAACAAGTTGAGCATAATCTTTATCAGGAGTCATCATATAAGTTAGATAGCCTGCCTGTTCTGCCTTTCTTGATAATGTTCCTATGATATCATCGGCTTCATATCCTTTTACGACTATGTCGCAGATGTTCATAGCTTTAAGTATATTATGAATGTATGGTATAGACTTTTTTAGATCTTCAGGCATTGGCGGACGATTAGCCTTATATTCTTTATACATTTCATTTCGAAATGTGGGTCCCTCGGGGTCAAATATTACTGCTAAGTGAGTTGGTTTTTCTTTTTCGATAACCTCCACAAGGGTATTTGTGAAGCCAAGCATAGCGGATGTATTTAATCCCTTAGAATTATATCGTGGATTTTTAATAAACGCGTAGTATGATCTATATATTAAAGCAAAAGCATCGAGCAAAAATAATTTTTTGTTACTCTCTGACAATGTGTTCATCTTTGTTTATTTTATTTGTTTTTAATAAGTTATATCTGTTGAATTTAACAGGGGTATAAAATTACTTAATTTTTTAAAATAATTCTAGGCTTTGAAAAACCACTATTCTCTGACTATAACTTATTTGTGCGCAAGATAACAATTTAATATCAGAACTTAAAAAAAACTATTAAATTATAATCTAAAACAAGTTTTTGGCTTATGATTTATATCATAGTCGGTCTTATATTTTTTTATTTTAAATTGTGAATTGCTTCTAAATTGACAATTTTGAGACCATATTCTTCTAAAATAAAATAAACATAAGTATTTATGAAAGCAGTAGATGTAAATTGAAGACTTATGAATCGATAGCTAGGTATATCTTAATTTCTGAATCGTTTTTATTCCAATTGAATTTATAGTCATATTTTTCGAAATAGATTATTCTATTTTCTGTTTTTGTATTTAATTTGATATTCGATTTTGGGACTATTTCTTTGAATATATTGTAAATAGTATTTTTTAAAGATAATAGATTTCCCTTATGCGTGAAGCTTTCATACTTGCCAGCATGTATAGATACTTGTCTGAATTTTGAACTTTTTATATTTTCAACAAAAGGAATAGCTGCAGCATAAAAATATTGGCTTCCATATTTATAGACTATTCCATATTTCGTCCAATTTGTTTTGCTTTGACTAAGCATATTAAATCTCAATTCATTATTGAATAAAATCCAATGTTTTTGTATAATATCGAAATTCTTTGATTGAGATCTAGTTAATTCTGTTACAATACCAATAAGTTTTATATTTTGCGATAATTCAAGCATAAAAAAATCGATTGCAATATACTTTCAAGCATATATATTTTGCATTTTTTATTGGTGAATAAATCAATTGTATGTTTTGATTATTAGCTTACCAATGGAATCTAGATACATGACATACTTTATTAATTATTTGTCACGTTTCATAATGTATTTTGCTAAATCCACCATAGCGGTTTTAAGTTCAGAGTCTTCAAATATGTTTAAGTTATTGATAGAATTGCGATAATATGACTCCATTTTTTGTTCAGTGTATTTAATTCCACCTTTTTCATGAACAAAATTAATTAATTCAAGAACCTGTTCCTTATCACTGCTTTTTTTCTTTATTATTTTCATTATCCATCTTTTTTCTTTGCGAGATGAATTGTTTAAACTATGGATAATTGGAAGAGTTAATTTGTGTTCTTTTATGTCGTTTGCAGCTGGTTTTCCTGTATTATTATTTAAACTAAAATCAAAAAGATCATCTTTTAGTTGGAATGCCATTCCGATATTCATGCCAAAATTTTTCAGAGCATTTACTTGCTCTTTGTTTGCATCTGCCGAAATAGCACCCAAACAGGTACATGTTTCTATCAAGCTAGCTGTCTTTTTGTAAATTATATCGTAATATACTTCTTCTGTAATATCTAATTTTCGGGCTTTTTCAATTTGTAGTAATTCACCCTCACTCATCATTTTAACAGCATTCGAAGCAATATCTAGTAGATCATAATTTTTGGTTTCAAGTGCTGCCAAAAGACCTTTCGATAGAAGAAAATCGCCAACCAGAACAGCGATTTTGTTTCTCCAAATAGCATTGAGAGAAAAGAACCCACGTCGCTTGTGAGAGTAATCAACCACATCATCGTGTAAAAGAGTTGCCGTATGTAGCAATTGCATTAGACTTGCTGCAACATGTGTCTTTTGGTTCACATTACCACAGAGTTTAGCAGCAAGAAAAACTAGAATAGGTCTTAGTTCTTTTCCTTTACGTTTAATTATATATCTATTAATTATATCAAGAAGTTTGATATTGCTTTTAAGGCTTGAGTTAAAATATTTATCAAACTCTTTCAACTCTTGATTTATAGCAGCTTTAAAACTATGCATCTTTTTACAGGTTCAATAATTTGGATTATCAGGCTATTAATAAAACTTAGATTTTTTTGTTTTAGAAATTCATTTCGACTACTACTGGACAATGATCAGAGTGTACCACTTCGTTTAGGATATGTGCACCATGAAGATTAGTCTTCAGAGTCTCACTTACCATATTATAATCAATTCTCCAACCTGCATTTCTTTCTCGTGATTTAGCTCTATAAGACCACCACGAATACTTTTCGGCAGATTTATCAAATTCTCTAAAACTATCAATAAAGCCACTTTCAATAAAATTATCGACCCACTCTCTCTCTTCGGGAAGGAATCCAGAAACATTCTTTTTGTTTTCAGGTTTGTTTATATCAATAGCTTTGTGACAGATATTGAAATCTCCGCAAATGATAAGTTTGGTTCTATCTTGCTTAATTTCGTTTATATGATTTTGAAAAGCATCTAGCCATTGCATTTTATAATCTTGGCGAGGTCCCCCAGTGGTTCCTGAAGGATGATAAGTGGAAAAAATCGAAATATCCCCAAAATCGGCTCTTATCGCCCTGCCTTCGATATCGTATTTTTCTATACCTATACCACAAACAATATTATCAGGTTTTATTTTTGTAAGAATACCTACCCCGCTATAACCTTTTTTCTCAGCACTAAACCAATAAGTATGATAGCCTAATTCTTGAAATAATTCGGATGCTATTTGATTTTCTTGAGCTTTTGTCTCTTGAATACAAACTATATCTGGTTTTTCTTCAGACAACCATTTAATTAGATCTTTATTAATAGCAGCTCTAATTCCATTTAAATTATAACTAATGATTTTTACAATTCCTTTCATAAAAATATATTCTGTGGTATGTGTTATTTTATTTTATACAAATATGAAATAAAATATTTGCATATCTTATATATAATTTCTTAAAATTTCAAATCATAGCTTTATTTTTCCTGCAGAATGAAATTTATTGATGCTATATTTTTGTTCTTATATTTTTTTTGTTAACAAATATTAAATGTTTTTAACAAAAACATTTAATATTATGATAACGACACAGGCTATTATGTAAAGTCTGATTAGTGAGTTTTTGTCTAGTCCAAATAGCCAGAATAGTGATAAAACTACATATTTAGTAGATGAATTAAGTCTTAGAAGTGATTTAGATTAAAGAATAGCTATGTTACACTAGTAATAATTGAAAGTTTATGTTTTTTATTAGAAATAAACTTATAACTTAAGTAGATAAAAAAAACGGATTTTAATTAAGGATAATTGAATCTTTTATTATGATTAATCCTAACTAGTTATTTACATATACATAGAACTAGATATATGTAAAATAAACAATACACTTTACACTTAATGAATTTACTACTTACAAACGGAAACCCTATGCCTAATATTGCAATAGGAACATGGAGGTTTAAAAGAAATGGAACCTATGCAATTGTTTATGAAGCGATAAAAGATGGTTATAGAAATATTGACTGTGCTAGTTGCTTTCGAAATGAGCGAGAAGTTGGTCGTGCTATTAATGACTGTATTAGAGGAGGTATAGTAAAAAGAGAAGATTTATGGATTACTACAAAATTATGGAATAACTGTCATGGGGAAGAAAATGTAATTCCCAACCTTAAGCATTCTCTTGCCGATTTAGGTCTTGACTACGTAGATTCTTATTTAATAAATTGGCCAGTTGTTTTTCGCAAAGATATTACAATGCCTGTTCATAGAGATGAATTTTTGGCTCCTGGTGAAATTCCTCTTTCAGAAACATGGAAAGGTATGGAGGCAGCCAAGGGAGCTGGTTTGGCAAGAACCATTGGGGTCAGTAATTTTAATATTGCAAGGCTAGAAGAAATTTTGAAAGATGCTTATTATAAGCCAGAATTTAATCAAATTGAAATTCACCCATACTTAAAACAAGAGAAATTGGTAAATTTTTGTCAAAAGAATGACATTAAACTTACTAGTTTGGCTACTTTAGGGGCTTTTGATAGACCTTCTATGATTAAGAAAAAGGATGAGCCTGCAGTATTATTGAATCCTGTGCTAACAGAGATAGCTACAGAATTAAATATTTCAAATGCACAATTGATAATTGCTTGGCTGGTTAATAGAGGTATAGCTCCTGTTATAAAATCTACTAATCCAAATCATTTGAGAGAAAACTTGGAGGCTGTGAATATAAGATTGTCTGAATCTCATATGAATAGAATATTTTCAATTTCCGAGAAATACAGATATATAAGTTCTGAGTATTTTGAAATTCCTGGAAGTCCATATACTCATGATTATATTTTCGAGGAATAATATTTAAACTCTTTTCTTTTACACCTTTTGAAGCTATTCCTTATTAAAAGAAGGGAATAGCTTCTTGTGTATTTAAAAATACTTAAACAAAAATAAAGATTAGTCACCTAAATAAAATTATGTTTAACAGTACCGCTAAGTTTTATTTAAATTAATTTAATATAATTTTTTTGGCAAGTGTGAATTAAACTTGACAAACTACTATTGGGGCGTGATTAATGTTTTATAAACACCTGTGTGATTTGTAATTAAATCTTTAGTTGAAAATTGAAATATCCGAAAACGGATGGTATTGAAAGCTAATTTATTATTTTAGGATATAAAATGATATTGAATATAAGGATAAGTGTTCAATATTGTTATGATAATAAAAAAGGAACACAACACACAATTACCATTATAAACTAAAACACCCAAAGAATGAAACAAGTTTTTAAAAATGGAATCGATCAACACAAAATTGTAATTGGTACTTGGCGATTTAAGCAGCGTGATACATTCACTAATGTTTACGACGCTATAAAATCTGGATTTAGGCATATTGATTGTGCCACAGCTTATAGGAATGAACGAGAAGTTGGGCGTGCAATTCACACATGTATAAAGGAAGGAATTGTGAACAGAGAAGATCTTTGGATCACCTCGAAGTTATGGAATGATTCGCATGGAGAAGACAATGTAATATTGAACTTGAAGCAGAGTCTTTCCCACTTAGGGTTAACATATTTGGATTCATATCTAATAAACTGGCCAGTATTATTTCGAAAAGGTGTATTTATGCCTGCTCAAGGCTCTGATTTTATAGCGCCAGATCAAATACCCCTTAAGGAAACATGGAAAGGTATGGAGGCTGCTAAAGGAGCTGGTTTAACTAGAACTATAGGAGTAAGTAATTTCAATATTGCTAGACTTGAGGAGATAATGGAGGATGCATACTATAAACCTGAAATTAATCAAATAGAGGTTCACCCTTATTTGAAACAAGAGAAATTGGTGGATTATTGTCAAAAAAACAAAATAAAAGTCACAAGTTTGTGTTCTTTAGGATCCTATGATAGGCCTCGAATGGTTAAAGCTATTGATGAACCTGCTGTTTTGTATGATGATGAAATAGTTCGTATTTCGAACGAACTTAATATTTCGACAGCACAATTAATTATAGCTTGGCTTAATAATAGAGGAATTTGTCCAATTATAAAATCTACTAATCCTATTCATATGAAAGAGGACGTAGAGGCCGTTAATATTAAATTGTCTGATGATGTTATGGCTCAGATAAATGCTATCGATCGAGAATTTAGGTATATATGCTCTGATTATTTTGTAATTCCTGGTAGCCCATACACTGCTGAATATTTTTTCGAACAATAATGTTTTTATTTAAACTGTTTATATCATAACAAAAAAGGCTGTTCAATAATAGAACAGCCTTTGTTTTTATATTTTATCGTATAATTCTAGCATTTGATTTTCCATAGTAGTCATTATTCTTTGTTCTTTGTCGGTTTTATCTTTGAATCCGATAAAGTGAAGAACCCCATGAATGATAACTCTTTTTAATTCGGAGATAAATTCAGTTTCAAATTTTTCAGAATTAGATTTTACTGTATCTATACTCAAAACGATATCACCCGAAATAATATCACCCATACAAGCATCAAAACTTATTATATCTGTATAATAATCATGTTCGAGATACTCTTTGTTGACTTCAAGAATGTATTCATCATTGCAAAATACGTAGTTTATCTCACCTATTTCGTAATCGAAATAGTCTACCACCTTTTCAATCCAATATTCTATTTTTTCTAAATTAATATTTAAATCATATTGACTTTGAAATTCAAAACTAATGCTCATATAATTTGTTCTACTTGTATTAATATTTGCTATTTTAATATTTTGCAAATATAGATGAAATTTAGAATATAAATTTTAATTCGACTTCCGAGCCATTTTTATTAAATGCAATTTTATCTGCAAGATGATTCATAAGATATAATCCTCTCCCATTTGTTTTTTCCAAATTTAATGGAGATGTTGGATCTGGAATTTCTGAATAATCAAATCCTACTCCTTCATCTTTTATATTAAAGACAAGTTCATTATTATTGATTTGGTATTCTATAAACACAGATTTGTCTTCATCAAGTTCATTTCCGTGGATTATAGCATTATTAACTGCTTCGATAACTGCAAGAGTTAACTTTCCATATATTTCAGAACTAAATTCATTAACAGTACTAATTTCGTCAATTAGTTGTTCGACTATAGGAATGCTATCTAAGTTTGATTTTAGTTTAAGTAAATTGTCAGATTTAATCATTACGCAAATTTATCATATAGTTAATATATAACTCTCTATTTTCATCATTAAGTTCAATATCTTCCTTAAATATGAACTCGTTGTAATATTGTTTTCTGTTGTTTAGTTTTAATAATTTATCGAATTTTTGTTTGTATTTATTTTGATCTAAAATTGATTTACTTGATCTATTCTTCTTATCTTCTTCTTTTTGTTCGTATGATGCTTTTTCGTATTCAATAAATCTTTTAAAACTTTGTTTTTGTCGTTCAAAAGTACTGGAATTTAGATAAAAATAGGATAACTGTCTGCCAATTTGGTCAATCATTTTAGTGAGTTCGCGTAAATTCTTATTCGAGTTTGGATTATTAGCATAATGTTTTTTAGAGTCTTCTATCTGTTTTTTTAATTCCTCTAGTTCTTTTAATGCTTTTCCATATTGTTCAAACTTGTTCTCCCCTCCTGGTTTTGATTTTTGTCCCGATTTATTAGCCTTATCTATTTTACCAAGCATTTTTTCCAAGGCTTTTTGCATATCTTCAATTTTATTAAAATTGTTTTTACCTTCCCCTTTTTGCTTAGGTTTGTTACAGGAGCCTTCTCCATTGTTCTTACATGACTCGTTTTCCTGTAATTCAAGATTTTCTAACAATTCCGAGAATATGAGACTTAAGTCATTAAGTTTTGTAATAATGTATCTTTGCTTCTGGTTTACTATTGAAAATCTTAGCTTTGTTGCATATTCTTCGGTTTCCTTGAATATCCTGATTAGCTCATCTGGAGTTTGTTTAAGCATCGAAGCCAACATGAAATTTCTTTTGCTGACACTGAAAATACTATCGTAGCAGATATTATATTTTTGTTTTTCGATACTTATTTTATTTATATTGCTTGCTTGGTTTGAGCTGTTTGGATTTGAATTCTTGATGTTTTCGTATATTTCTTCTTGTTTCAGCGAAAGAGAATTCAAATTATATAATAAGTCTCTGATTGCTGATATATCCATCTTTATGGACATTGATTTAATATTCTGTTGTTTTTTCTTTAGTAGTTGGACAAATTCGAGCTGAAGTTCGCCCAGTCTGTTTATCTCTGAATTTGTATTCGATTTATTTATTTCTATTTGATTATTGAGTTTCGAAATTGTGTTTATATCTTGTTGAAACTTGCTAAACTTGTATTTAGTGCGAATCTCACTTCCAATCGAATCTACTTTTTTGATATCTTTTTCAATCCCAAACCATTTGTTTTTATTTTGGTTTAGTATATCGCCAGTTATTCTTAGTTTGCTATCATTTATATTCTTTTTCCCTATACTATCGATTCTAGAAAGAATATTATCAAAAAGATTTTTGTGTTTTGCTTGAAGGTACAGTGCTTTATCTCTTTCAAGTTTTCTTTTGAATGATTTTATTTCCTTACTAAGTTTCTCAGTATCCTTTAATTTATCAAGTTTGGAGTTTTGCTTAAGTAAGTTTTCTATTTCTTTTAATAGTTTATCTATATCGTTTTTAAGAAGATCGGCTAATTGCTTTTCGGTATTATCTTTTTGTTTTTTATTTAAGTCGTTTATGTTCTTCTTTAATTCCTCCCCTAGTTTCTTCAATTCATTTTTTACGGATTTCTTTTCCCATTCGTCCATTTTGCCTTGAAGCAATTTCATTTTAATTTCATCTATCTTTTTGAGAATATTATCTATATTATCCTCACTTAGGGCTAGGCTTTGTTGTGCGATTCGACTTTGTTTTTCTTCAGATTTAAATTTATTCTCAAAATTTGGTGCTTCAAATTCAAAAGTTCTAGTTCTTACAGATTTATAAGCATTGTATATATCATTATCTCTTATTTCGAATAGAAATGACCGTATATTCTCTTTCGCTAATTTGTTTTTATCTAATTGTAGCCTAAAATTCTGAACTCTTTGGTACTTACTAATATTAATATTTTCGATAAGAGTATCTTTTTTATTATTTATTTTAAGCAGAGATAATGAATGAAAGCCATAATCATCTCTTATTATACCTGAAATAAATATGAGTTTATCCTCTTCATCTTTTTCTATAATTATACTCGGATTTTCATCTTCAATAATAGATATATTCTGAGAACCAAAATTTTCTATTTCATCCCTATTGCTGCGTAGCTTAATGTTTAGTTTCGTGTCTTGCTTAAACTGTTTTGTGAATAAGCTTTTATTATTATCAATTTTGTAAATAGAGCTATCTTTATTGTTTGCAATAAGAAGAATCGAATTTGTCTCTTTTGTGTGTAGTTCCCAGCTTATTTTACTCCCGTATGCAAGCTTTAAATCAGATAATTGATTAATTATTTTTTCCCTTTTACCTGTATAAGGAGGTGGTTGAACTATGATTCTAGATTTTTCAACATAGGCAGCATCAAATACATTGATTTTAAATTCATCAGAAAATTCATCTTCCGCCTGAAAAGAAAAAATTATATCCTCTAGTACTTCATCTATTTTGTATTTAAATTTATGATCTGATATTTTTTCACACAAATATCTATTATTGTTTAGTAGGATATATAGCTCTTCTAGATTGTATTTTGATTTAATACTGAGATGTAATTCTACCTTCTCGCCTCTTTTAATATTCGGCTTGGGGTTTTCGAGTTTGAAAATAAACTTACTTGGTTTTGTGAAATTAACATTCATATGCACCAATCTTGAAGAAGCTACTTTAAGCTGTGGACTTAATATAATAATGGTGCTGAAAGTGCAAACAGTTAAAGCAAAGCTTATAATAAGAGCTTTTAGTTTATTATACTTTATTGCTTTATTAAAATCGTATCTAGAAAGAGATTCATTTTTTTGAAGAGAGGCTGCTATTAGAAATTTATCATCAGAGTTTTCAGCCATCTGTTCTAATTCGTAGGCATTCCTAAGTCTGTCATCTATATCTTTAAATTCGGATGATATTAAAAGTATATCTTTGTCCAAACTTTTTATCTTGTTAGGGGATAAAATTTCTAATAATCGAGGAAGAATACTCAAGCAAAATGCAAAACAAAAAGTTCCAAGAATGGAAAATAGAATTATTTTTTTGCTGTTTGATGAAAAATAAACAAAATGTTCTATGCCTATCAGAGTTAAAAGCATTACTGATGTAACTATTAGGCATAGAATTATAAATAATAGTATATAAAGTTTATTATATGATTTATGAAAAGACTTTATTCTATTTTTTATACTTTGTTTATTGTTCATATATTTTTTCTGTTAACTACTATGTGGTTTTAGCCAAAGTTCAGGATTTAATTTTGTACTTTCTTTCCAGATTTGGAAATTAAGAATACTGAAATTTTCGTTGGAATTTTTGTGAATTGTTCCAATTTTATCTCCAGCATTTAATTTTTGACCTTTTTTGACACTTACTACCGATAGATTAGAGTATACGGTATAATAATTACCATGTTGCACAATAACTACATTATTTACACCAGGAATTGATAAAACATGGGTTACCTTTCCACTAAATACCGATTTACATACAGAAGAAGCCGAAGATGTAATATCAATTCCATCATTTCTAACCTTTACATGTTTCAATACAGGATGAAAGTGAGTACCATATTTTTCTGATATAAAACCTTTTGTTGGCCAATTTAATTTTCCTCTATATAGTTTAAAATCAGTCGAAATTTTAGTATTTATTTTTTTCTGTTGAGCTCTTTTTTTCTTGTTTTTTTCTGCCAATCGAGCTTGTTTTTCTCTATTTATCAAATATATGATTTGGCGATTCAGGTTTTTGCTGTATTTCTGTTTGGCTTTTAAATTCTTTTGGAGTCTTTTTTCTTTGTATTTTAAATTTTTAACCAGCCTGTTCTTACTTCCCTTTTCTCTTTCTAGAGTTTCGCGTTCCTTTGATTTTCCGTCAATCACAATTTGTTTTTCACGGAGCAATAGATTAAGTCTTTCTCTTTTAAATTTAAGGGAATCGCTTGAATGTTGTATCTCATCCGAATATTTGTGAAGATAATATCTGTAATCTTTCAAGTATTCGTATCGCTTGAAAGCTTGGTTAAATGATTCTGCCGATAAAATATAGAGAAGTTTATTTTCATCTCCTCTTTGTTTCCATGAATATAGTATGGCTTTCTCGTATTGGGATTTTAAGGTTTTTATCTTCTTTTCTAGGGTGTTTATTTGAGAATTTAGATTGTATATGTTTTCAGTGTATAGATTTTTTTCTTGTTCGAGAACATCGATTAATCTTTGTCGATTCCTAATTTTGTTATTGATAAGCTTTAATTCAGTAATTGTTTTATTCTTATTCGCTTTAGTTTTTTTCAACAAATTACTTGTATATCGAATATCCCTTAAGGCTTTTTCTTTCTTTTTCTTTAAATCACTTACTTTATTTTGTGCAGATATATTTATAGCAAAAATGCTAAACAATATAGTGATTATGAGTTTGTAATTTAACATGCAGAATCTATTTTTTTTCTAATTGAACAAGTTTATATTTTGAAGGAATTCTAAAGCTATACTTTAACTTTGGACTGTCAATAGCTATCTTCCCAAATTTTATTTTTGTGGTGATATTAGTATTGTCTGCATTTACTATTACATTTAGAAGTTTTGGAAACTTAAATGTGTCGTAATCTTTAAACTCACTATATTCTAATCTTACACTCCTGTTTGATTCCAATTCACGCACTGTCACTTCGCTAATTCTCATGTTTGAAGGTTCGATAGTGAATGTTTGATAACCATATTTTTGTAATTTGTTTAACTTCTCTTTTCTAAGTTTTCTATTTACTTTTCGCGCCTTTACAGAAACAAATTTGTACTTGTTATCAACAATTTTCCCATTAAACTTTTTAGTGAAAGTTTTATGTTTTTCCTGTCTTATTATATCAAATAATTGGTTGGTTAGGATATTTTGAAGCGAATAGAAATCGACATCCATATTTAATTGCTTTTTTATATATTCGATACCATATAAATAATACTCTTTCTCAATTTTGTTAATCATTTTAACCGAATCGGGAGTAATGTATAATCTGGCAGCTTCAATTCCTCCTACATTTGCAATTATGGAAATCCAAATAATACTATCCTTTTTAATTCTGATAGAAGCTTTAAATTTTTTTCTGATACTATCGGTTTGATAATTAATATTTAATTTCTTGAAATTTAAGTTTGAAAACTTTAAAGAACTATCTTGAATATTTCTATAAAGTTTATTGTCTGACATTTGCTTTGCTTTTACACTGCCTGATTGATATACAGTTTTACATGATGAAAAAGCAATTGTGCTAATTAATGAAATTAAAATTAATCGAAGTGGTGTTTTTAACATGATCTTACTCTACTAAATTCCCTGTTTTTATTTTTTCCTTTAAATTCTTTGAACCTTCTCCTATACTGTCTGCTTTTTTCCATTGTTCTTTGGCTGCTTCTTTATCACCCAATTTATACAATATATCTCCATAGTGTTCTACTATTACAGCTGACTTTCCTCCCCCATTTGCAATCGATCTTTCAATCATTTCTTTTGCTTTTTCGAATTTGGAATTTTTATAAAGAGTCCAAGCATATGTGTCTAGATATGTGTGGTTGTTTGGTTCTTTTTTTACGCATATTTCAGCCATTTTTTCAGCCTTGTCTAAATCTTTCATATCTACTGATAAAAAGTAACTATAATTATTTAGTACAAATACATTTTCAGGATCTAATGCCAATACTTTGTCATAGAACTCATATGCTTTATCATTTCTTTCTAGTTGATGATATGCGTCCCCAAGATAAGAATATAACTGAATATTCATCTCCTTGTTTGTTCCAGAATAAAGAAGTCCTTTTTCAAATGTCTTTACAGCAATTTGGGTTTTGTTTAATTGTAATTCTGCAATTCCTTTAAGTACATAAAAGAATGGTTGATTTGGAAAATATTTAATAGCTTCTGTTCCTGTTTTCTCCATTTGCTCGTAATCTTCAAGTTGGTTGTTGGCAAACAGAAGCTCTTGCCATACCATAAAACTAGATTTGTCTATTTTGATTATTCTATTTAGGTATTTTCTACTTCCTCTGAAGTCGTTCTTTTTCTTGAAATAGTCTGCATATAAAGCGAGTACACGTTTATTATCAGGATGTGATTTTTCTAATATTTCTAAATATGTTTCTAATTCATCATCCGATATTTCATATTGCTTCTGGTTCAGTAAAATTGAAATTAGATATTGTACTTTTTGTTCTGAGTTCAATTTTGAACTTTTAAACATTTTAGTCAATGATTTTTTACCTTCGCTAAATTTCTTGTTCTTGAAGTAATGGTCTGATAAATAATAATGTACAATCCCATTATCTGGTTCTATCTCTAAAATCTTATTGTAAATCTTAAGAGCCTTGCCTTCTTCTTTGTCTTCTAAGTACATTTCTGCTAAAAGTCCATAAAAATCAGCTCTGTGAGGATATTTTTTTATTAGCTTTTCAATTTCTCCATATGCTTGTTTTCTTTTCTTAAGATTAAGATAAAGTCTTTGTTTCTCAATAGATACAACATCACTTATGCCGAATTTCTTTTCAACTCTATTAAGTTCCTCTACAGCTTGCTCAAATTTCTCAACCGAGGAATATAGATTTGCTTTAATATAGTAATAGTTAATTTTGCTTGGGTCAAGTTTAATTAAATCCTCGTATACAGAACATGCTTGTTCAATCATTGCTTTTTCTTTATATATGCCTGCGAGCTGTAGTTGATACCAGGTGTTTTGTGGATTGTACTCAACTGCTTCCCTAGCTAGCTTTAGGGCATTATCAAGATCTTTTTGAGATATGTATAAATTTGCAAGTTGATACCTAACAACAGAGCTCGATTGGTCTATTTTTAGACATACGGCAAAATGAGAAATTGCAGCTTCATAATCTCCAATCATCATTGCTTTATTAGCTTCAGCAAAGCTAAAGTCAAAGTTTAACTTTTGTTCTTCCGAAAGAATGACTTCCTTTGAGTCTGTCCTCTTTTTATTCTTATCCTTTGCGGATAGATTAATATTTGAAACTAATAATAATATTAAAGCTAGTATTTTAAATATTTTAATATTCATACTTCATATTTGTTAATGACAGCTTTGCGGCTGAGGGTTTATTGTATGATTTATATGTTTAAATTATTCTAGAATGATAAATACATTATTATATATAAAACATACTTTTTACAACTTATGTAATAAAAATAGATATTCTGATTGACTTTAAAAGCTATCTATTTATATGGTTAATATATATTGAATAAAGCCGGAATGAAATGAATTCGTATTTTCTGACATGGCTAACAAAATTAAATACAAAAATTATAATATCATACTTTATTAAATGGCATAATGCAAATAGTTAACATTTTTTTTAAAAATCGATGATTATATTCTGCTATCAATACAAAAAAATATCTATTTTCTAGTATTGGTATTTGGGAAAGTTTCCTCCTGTTTTTAAAATATAATTATTATTCATAAAAATATAATAGGTGGCCTTATAATAGTCTGAGAAAACTTCTGCATTATCCAAAGTTTTTGTAATTGATTGTACAATAGAGATTAAAGATAAATTAACATAGATATTATTTATATATAAATAGGTATTATTATTAGCATAAAAAACAACTTTTTTTTAGATTACAATATTGGTGCATGCTTATTTCCGTAAACAATCCAATATTTAGGATGTATTTACTTATTATTTGTATTTAAAACAATAAATGAAGGATTAATAAAGCTTAAAATTATATGCTTTTGGTATTAAAACAATTCTTGTTTTAATAAGAATTAACTGCATTAGTAATCAGTTGTTTAATTTGGAATTTATCTATTTAGATAAAAGACTCATTTTAGTTGATGAAAAATGAAAAATTATCAAAAAAAGACTTTTTTATTTAAACTATCATTTATATGTTTGTGCCGTCAAAAAATGTTCACTATGATATTTATATTATGTATTGAGCATTGAGATAAGCTCCATTTAGGATTGGATAAAAGTTATCTTTTTGTAGATGGACTGCAAAAAAAGTTGGATAAAGGGCTTTGGAGATTTGTTTAAGCTATTAGATTAGTAAAAAAAATTACTATATTGGGCTAGAGTTTCCATTGATTATGATTTTAACATTATTGGGATTTATACAAATTGTTGTTTTTTCCTGATTTTAATAATGTTTTTTTTGTGACTAAATAGAGAATAGAAATTAAACTAGTTTGATTAATAGACTTCATATAATAAAGTTTTCACTAGTCCTTGTAGGGCTGTTTGTGGTAAATCTGATTTTTGCCCAATCTAAAAGTTCGCCAACTGAAGCTGTTTGTAAGGGTGAGTTGCGTTCTTATAGGATTGTTGGTCAGGCAGGTTCTACCATAAATTGGAGTTTGCCAGTAGGTGGAGTTATTGTAGATGATGGAGCTGATAAAGGTAGCACTTGGGCTGAGCCTGTTGTTTTTAATGCTACTGAATCTGTATATGAGAGTAAAATTCAGATCAGGTGGACTGGTGCTTCGGCAACGGCTTACACTCTCGAAGCTTGGGAAGTCGGAGGAAATGGTTGTGAATCTGAACGAAAAACACTTTCTATCACAATTTATGACAGACCAAATATTAGCTCCTTAGATTTTTCTCTTTCGCCAACTGTTATATGTAAAAATTCGGCTCCTGTTATGAATATTACAGGACTTGCTGCTAATACTAAATACACAATAGGCTATAATGATAATGGTAGTCTGAAAACTGCAAATATTACTACTAATGGGTCAGGTAATGCCTCGATTAGTGGTCTTAATCCTGTTATTGCAACTTCAACTTATAATATAACCTCTGTATCATTTAATGATTCGTTTAGAAATTGTGAGGCAAATCCAGGGCCATCCTTGACTGCTAAATCGGTTAGCATCGAAAAGCTTAAGCCTGTTGTGAATTGCCCATCAGCATTGATTAGGCGTTCGGCTAGTGGTTTGGCTTGCGATTATACTGTTGCTGGTGCAGAGCTTAATCCTACTTCTGTTACTGATAATTGTAGTTTGGCTTCTGTTACTAATAATATTAATTCAACAAACAGTCTTGCAGGCGAATCATTCTCGATTGGAAATCATACTATTACATGGACAGCAACAGATGTTTCTGGAAATACATCTTCTTGTTCTTTTACTTTAATTGTAGAGGATAAAGCTGCTCCTTTGATTGTTGGTTGTCCTACATCTCCTATAGAAGAGGAAAAAACCAACTCTTGTAATTTTGCTATTAAAGATTATACAAAACTGATTACTGTTACAGATAATTGCGGAGGAGCTGTAAATATTGTACAGTCACCTGCTCCGGGAACTTTAGTCACTGTTAACACTAATGTTCAAATTGTAGCTACCGATGGAGCAGGTAATTCGAGTAGCTGTAATTTCGAAGTTCGATTAGTTGACAAAATAAAACCTATTATATCCGATTTAAGCTCATTGAATGCTGATGAATGTGCTGATAGTGAACTTATTTCTCCACAGGTAAGTATGATTGCAGGATTGAATTTAACAAATTCTATGATTTCTGATAATTGTACTGCTGATGTTAATTTAAGAATACAATATCGAATAAAACTTCCTGATAGTTCTTTTGCTAATAATTGGGGTGTGAAGGCACCTGGTGCTAACTCAGCTTCGGATCCTTCGGCTTATGCATTTCCTCAGGGTAATAGTGAAATTTTATATAGAATTATCGATGAAGCGGGTAATATAAGTAATGTGAAGGTTGTTACGATAAGAGTTCGACCTAAACCCAAT
Organism: Marinifilaceae bacterium; assembly: GCA_025210485.1. GTDB lineage: Bacteria > Bacteroidota > Bacteroidia > Bacteroidales > Marinifilaceae > JAOARN01. Next base: position 62,964 of record JAOARN010000003.1, read on the forward strand.
CCTGGGGAGATAGAATTTTAATTAGTAAAATAAACAAAAAATTATACTACTTATTTATGAGAACTACATTTAAATATTTTTTAGGACTAGCTGCTTGCCTGCTTATGGCTCAGGTGAGTATGGCTCAGTGGGTTGATGCAACTACTGCTCCTCTTGGTGATGGAGACAACCCATATGTTGGAAATGAATATACTTATACTGTTACTACGGGTACTCCTGCCGGTACAGCAAAAGTATGGGCTATTTTTACAGACAAAGGAACTACTGCTGCTTTAGCTGCAGATTATACTATGACTGGAATTAATACAGGTTCGGCAAAAATTACATGGAAAAAAGCAGGTACTTATTACCTTCGTTATGCTGAAACACTAAATGGATGTACTACTTATCGTGGTCAGAAGATTGTTGTTTCTGAAAATAATTTCTATATCACTCTTGCTGCTGATGGAGATAAGTGTAATGTGGAAGCTGGTAATGTTTTAGATTGGACAACTTATGAAACTAAGGCTGATAATAAAACTGATTTAGTGTATACAGTTACTAGACATACTGAGGCTGGATTCACCATAGACTCATGGAAGTTTGAAGCTACAATTGATTTACCAACAGGTATTAGTATTGATGCTGGTGAACTTACAACAAATGATGCTGGTTGTACTGTTACCAATACTACTGGTTCGACATATACTTTTACTGGAATTACAAAAACGGACCTTGTGATAACTGTTAAAGCAAAAGGAAAAGTTACAGATGGAGGAAATCTTAAACTTACTTTATCTAAAGGTATTGCGATGAAAGGTGCTCTTGAGCTTAAAGATAACGAATTAAGACCTAGTAATGTAGAAGAAACAAATGCTGCCCTTCGTGACAGAATTCAGACAATGGTTCTTAAACCACTTCCTGCAGCTAGTAATATTCAATTTTAATAATATTTGAATTATGAATTATATGAAAAATATTTTTGTGGTACTAATAATGTTTGTTGCAATTAGTGCCACGGCTCAAACAGGTAAAACTCCATTTTTGAATTCAACCCACAATTATAATGTCAACAATATTGCTGGTAGTACTTATTTATGGGAAGTTTTTCTTGGAGATGAAGGCACCGCAGCTACTGCAGGAACTCATTATTCTATTAAAAATGAAGGAACCAACTCATCTGACATCACTTGGTTAAAAGCCAATAATCCAGCTTCTGCTGATACTAAAGAACAGAAGTATTTTGTTGTGATTACCGAAACAGGTGCAAATGGCTGTATAACTAAAAGAGCTATTGATGTAGTTGTTGAAGCTAACGAATTTGATGTTACTATTGAAGATCCAGGAACAGCTTTATGTTCTAGTGCAGATGGTAAAATTATTAATACTGCTAAAGATAACTTAGGTAATTCTACTCGTTCTTTCAAGGTGAAAATGACTACAGATGGAGCATATCCAACTGCTGGTTTCAAACCAGAATGGGAGTTTGAATATGAATTGACATCTACTATTGGTGACTTTACAAAATTACCAGTATGCGTAGGTGGTACAATTTCAGCTCCGTCGCATACAAGTATTGTCGCTGGTATTAAAAAATTAACAGGTAAGATAACAGTTCCTGCTGGTACTGCAGAAGTTACTATTACTACTGAGTCTGCTAATATTTGGGGAACAGCTGACGAAACAATAGTATTGAAACTTAAGGCTGTTAAAGAGAATAAATACTCTACTCCTGAAGCTGATAATACTAATAATACTGAAGATATCATTATTAAACCAATTCCAACAACAACGGATATTGCAACAGATTAATTCAGCTTAATAAAATAAAAAAAATAAAACTCAATCTACTTCTTGAATATGCTTAAGAAGTAGATTGGTAAAAAATATTAGATATGAAAAGATTTTTTTATTCAATATTTGCTTTAGTAGCTTTTGTTAGTTTTTCTAATATTGCTGCAGCACAAACTAATTCAGGTACAACTCCTGCAATTGGTACATCCCATAGCTATTGGGTTAATTCTAGTGATGGAACTACAGGTAAATTTGACACTGAAGGCCATAAAGGAAATGATTTCCAATGGTATATTACAAAATCAGATCTAGTAGGTGCTGTTCCTGCAGGTGACTTAAGTATAACATCTCCAGTAAAAACTTATGTAAATGGTGCTACAGCTGTTACTGATATGTTTAAGGTTGATATTGATTGGCATGCTCCTTCTGTAAAAGGGGTTTACTACTTACATATTATTGAAACTGCTACTAATGGCTGTACCAATCATAAGGTAGAAAGAATTCAACCATTTAGTGATTTCAAATTACTTGTAAACAATATCAATAATCTTACAACTGAGGCTGATGAAGCTGATAATATGACTGTTTGTGCAAATGATGTAACTCCTGTTTTAATTGATACTAAAGGAACGGCAGGCGATTTATCAGATGATGAAATCAGATATAATTACGGTGTTAAGAAATTATATTATAAGATTACAGCACAGAATTTTGATAAAACACAAGCAAACTTCAAGTTCGATTATAATATTGATATTACTGATGGTCCTACTACATTCTCAGCTTCATGGGGTACAATTGCAGGCGGAACATATACTAAAGTTGCTGATTTGACATTTACTGATGGAACTGATGCAACAGTAAACATCGATGGTATTGCTGCAGCTGTAAATAAAACATTCTATGTGGTGGTAACACTTGATTACAACCAGGGAGATGCTACATTCAATGCTCCATTTGAAGGAACTGCTGTTCACGATTGTGTGTTCACATTAAAAGGCGCTAGTCAGGCTGCTGGAAATGCTATAGCTGCTCTACCTGCTGATGCTGACAGAAAACAAATTGTTAATCCAAGACCTAGTACTTCAGTTATTAGTTCAAACTAATTGTTAACAAAAAAAAATAAGTAATTGAGAAATCAAATACATAAAACTATTCTAATCATGACATTCATGATACTGGCCGTAGCACATAAAGCTACGGCCCAGGGTAGTTTTGTCGTGTTTGAAGAGGCTACTAGAATATATTCCGTCGATAATCATCCTGGGAATACATACGAATGGGCTGTATATAATCTTGCTGATATAAATAATGAAATCACAGATCTTAATATTGTTGAGATACTTGATGGAAAGACAGACCATCAGGCTGAAATAAAGTGGAAAAAAGCAGGAGATTATCTATTAATTATTAGAGAGCAAGGTATTTGCCAAAATCTTAAGGCAACAAAGATTAAAGTGGTTGATAATGCTAGCATAGCGCTTACTGTTTTTAATTCAATAGATTGTTATGACGGTTTAAACCCATACTCTACACCAGTGGAACTAAAATTAGGAGCTGCTGATATTGATGCGGCTATGTACCCTATAACAGTAGAATACTCTATAGCAGGTAATGGCGCAGGAAATCCAAGCAATGGTACAGCAACAATTGTAAATAAAGGAGAGTTACTTCAAATAAGTGAATTAATTGAAGATGCTGATCTAACAAAGGAATTTACAATTAGGCTTACTGCTGCTAAAAATAAATATGGCGGTAGAATTAATATCACTGCAGGTAAAGAGGAACATATAAGAAAAGTATTTGAACAGCCTGATATCAATGATATTGTCGCTGATTATATGACTGCTAGAATGCAAACAGTCACAGTAACTGCTTCTTGTAATTATGAAATAAGTGGTGATGCAGGACTCAAATATACTTGGGCTGTAAAGGGCCATCCAGAAATCGATTTAACAGGATATACTAATACTCTTGCCCATATTGATTGGAGATTGCCAGGAACATATACCCTACAGGTTTATGGTACAGCTCCAGCAGTATTAAATAATTGTAATACCGAACTTAAAGAAATTACTGTACAAGTATTACCAATGGGAACATTGAAATTTAAAGATGATACGGATCATGTAATTACTTGTTCTCGATTAGCTGCAAACAAGAATGGTGGGCCATTAGATAATAGTGAATTTATTATTGATATAAATGGAGGTGCTGGACCATATACTGTTTACTATACTATTAGAAGACCAGATGGAACTTTATACACTGTGGCTCCTGTAAAAACAAAAAATTTAACTAAAAATGGACTAATATCTATTTTAAATAAATTTGAAAATACTACAGCAACAATGGAATCTTTCGAGGTGGAGCTGACAAAAGCGGTTACTCGTGATGGAGTTGAGCTTCGACTAGGAACAAAAGACGAAAGAACTAGATATATCAGAGTTAGAAATAAACCAAGCTTAGGCGGTGTAATAACTGCAAATTAATAATCGAATATGCTAAGAAAATTAATATATATAATTTACTTGATTGCAGGGCTAATAATCCTTTCTGGGAATATTGTATCTGCTCAGCATATTGATATTATGGTTGGAGAATCTAGAGAATTCGAAATTCCTGATAATCCTAATTTTACATTTCATTGGGAATTGGAAGATCCAGCAGGAACGATTATTAAATTGCCTTCAAATACTAATAAAACGGCTAAGCGAATATTCAATACTCCTGGTAATCATATCGTAAGAGTGCAGGCTGAGGATAGAATTACGGCTTGTTTGTCCGAAAAACTTGAAATAACTGTTAATGTTATTGATGCAGCTCCTACGGCTATTTGGAAAAATACGCCAACTATAGTTTGTGCTGCCAATGACAATCTTAGCTCTGGTAGATTTGAGCTTGAGGTTGAATATAATGGTCCTCGACCTTGGACTTTTAAATATAAACTTGATGGTTCGGTTGCTAAAACGCCTCATGGCGCTGAGCAAATAATGGGCAATACATTCAAATTTGAAACTTTCTACAGAAATAATACTAAAGCGCCTAAGGATATTAAACTAGAATTAGTGGAAGCTAAAACTCTTACTGGTATTCCTGTAACAGTGGATGCCGCTGAGCAGATAAAAACAATTACAGTTAGGGCATTACCTAATCCTCAGTTCTTAAGATATACTAATGATGCAATGATTAATTCAATACAGCATTTTACTGTATTGGTTGGAAAATTGAGAAGATATACTGTGGATGTTCCTTACGGTGCTACAAAACTTAATGAGAAGATTACTAATTACGATGCAGTCAATGACTTACTTGAATTTGATATCCAATGGGGCGATATTGAAGGGGATTATGAAATAGGTGTAAGGGATGAAAATGCTGAAGGTTGTGAATCTGATAATGTTAAGGCATATGTCGAATTATTTAAGGAAAAACTTGTTTATTTAGGTCCTGATAGAACATTATGTGTTGGATCGAGCTTAACCCTAGTTCCTGAACATCCTGATCCTAGCAGAGAATATGAGTATACTTGGTTTGATAGTAATAATGACAAAGTTAAGCAAATAAATGCAGGCGGAGTATATTGGATTAAGGCTGTTGATAAGAAATCAGGAGCATATGATAGTGACTATGTTGTTATAACTGAAATTCCTTTGCCTGATGTTAATCTAGGTGCAGATATATTATTGACTGTGGGTGAAACTAGAGAACTTGATGCAGGTAATTTCACAGGTGCTTCTTATTTGTGGTCAACTGGTGAAACTACCAGATATATTGACGTAAACAAAGCCGATACCTATAATGTTACTGTTACAAGTGCTGAGGGATGTATTGGTAAAGATGAAATCAATGTTACAAGCATGGAAGATGTATTTGTGATAAATCTTGGATCTGATATTACTAGATGTGCTGGCGAGACAGTAACTCTTGATCCTCGTCCAAATTACCCTCAGGCATATACTTACTCATGGTCAAATGGTGCGACTAGCCCAACTATTGATGTAACTACAGAAGGAGAATATACCGTATCGGTTATAGATCCAAAAGGAAACAAAAAAGAGGATAAAATATATGTCACTTTTAATGAATCACCTATAGTAGACCTAGGCGATGATTTATCATTATTTGCTGGCGAAACAATTGATCTTGATGCTGGTAATGCCAAACTTGGAGAAGTATATGAGTGGAGCACAGGAGACACTGATCAATCAATAAAAGTAAATATTGCAGGTTTATATTCTGTTAAAGTAACCAACAAGTATAATTGTTCAAACACTGATGATGTTAATATTATCTTCAGAAATGGAGAACGCTTTACAGTCGACGTTGGTGCTGATAAGGCTATCTGTGAGGGCGAAAGTGTTAGAATAAATGCTATACTTGATGTAGATTTAGTTGGAGAAATATATAAATGGAAACATGTTTCAAGGAGCAAAGCTGTAAATAATCTTAAGGATGTAAGTAATACTATTACTATTGACCAAACAGGTCAGTATTGCGTTACCGTAACCGACCAATATGGAAATACAGAAGAAGACTGTATGGACCTAATTGTTTCGCCACGACCAATAGTTGATTTAGGTGGTACAATCAAAGCTGCTATTGGAACAAATGTTACTTTAGATGCTAAGAATCCAGGAGCTTTCTATACATGGAATGATGATGCAAATTCTGTTAGTCAGAAAATAGAAGTAGACAAATCTGGCGAATATATGGTTACTGTTACTAATGAAGAGGGTTGTTCAACCACAGATTTAGTATCTGTTGAAATAAGTGGAAATATCAAATATTATGTGGAATTCCCTTCAGCATTTAGACCAACAGGAGATAAACAAAATATAAAAACTTTTGGTCCTCGCCACAATGGTGTTAAGACCTACAAATTGCTTATCTATGATAGAACAGGTCATTTGATGTTTAAGTCAACTGATGTGAACGATAGATGGGACGGACGCTATAATGGTAAGCTCCAAGTTATGGATGCTTATGTGTACTTTGTTAAAGTAGAATTCCTAAACGGAACTAAGAAAGAAAAACACGGAAATGTGAGTTTGATATATTAAGAATAAATTTTATTGCAAATTTAGTATGAGAAAGAGTATATTGTTTACGGTTCTAGTATTGGTGCTTTGTATTAGCAATGCACTGGGCCAGCGTGTACACTCTTCTCAATTCTATTCAAATCCAATGTTGTTAAACCCTGCCCTAACAGGTAATTCCGATTATCAATTAAGAGCAGGTATTAACTACCGTAATCAATGGAATAGTGTTACAGTTCCATTTGTTTCGCAAAATGCATTTGTAGATGGAAAGTTGAATTCAACCTTCTTGGTTGAAAAATCGTGGATAGGGATTGGAGGAATGCTGTTCTCTGATAAAGCAGGTAGTGGAGGATTAAAAACTAACCAACTTACTTTATCGAGTTCATTTAATAAAAGTTTGAACCGACGTAATTCTATGTTACTTAGTTTTGGACTTACTGCAGAAATTACAAATAAAGCTATTGATTATCATAAACTTGTTTTTGACGATCAATGGAATGAAAACTTTTTTGACCCAGGGCAAACAACTCAGGAAGATATTAATTCACGATCATTATTTTATGTCGATTTATCTTTTGGTACAATGTTTTCATATTATCAGGACAAAAGACATAGGTATTATATGGGTGTGGCTGTTGGACATATCAACCAACCTAATGAATCATTCTATAATGTGACTAATAATCTTAAAACTAGATTTATAGCACATGCAGGAGCTGATATTAAATTTTCTCAGCGAATGTCAATTACTCCTGACTTTATACATATTACAGAGAAAGGAGCCAGCGAATGGGTTCTAGGTAGTAATATGCAGCTCAGAGTTGGTCGTAATGGCGTTGTTATGCATTATGGTATGAGATATCGTTTTACTCAAGATATTATTCCTAATTTTGGTGTTGAGAAGGATAAGTATAAATTTATGATCAGTTATGATGTAAATGTATCCCAACTATCTCGTGCATCATCATACCGTGGTGGTTTCGAATTAAGTTTTATATTCCAAAATAAGTATTCTGACAGAAGAAAACTTAGACATGTAAGAAGAAACAGAAATGTCAAAAAACTTGGAAATAAAGCCCTTTCTTGTCCAAAATTCACTAATAAATAAAAAATTTAGGGTAGTTTTTAATTTCAATGGATATACTATATATGCATGGTATTCATATTTAAACCATAAGCATCCATATATTTAGATAGTTGATAATATATTATGGAAATTATTGTTATTTAAGTAGTAAAAAAATTATACTATATTACAAATTCCCAAATCAATTATGTAAATTTGTAATATTATAGCCTTGGCTAAATTTAATATCCAAATCATCTGAATTTAAATGAGACTATTCTTCAATAAGATTCTAATTAGTTGTATACTATTATTATTATGTTGTTGTTTAGCTACCTACAATAATACTGTAAGTGCTCAACAAACGGATATTTCTCAAATAAAATCTATACCTATACTACTTAATCCTGCACAAACAGGAGGTTCTATGAATTTGATTAGAGCTGCAGCTCTATATAAAAATCAATGGAATACAGTATCTACTCCATTTTCAACACAAATCGCTTATGCCGATATGAAAAGAGGATTGAAGAACAGACAAAGTTCAAATTTAGGAATAGGTGCGCTTTTAATGTCTGAGAAAGAAGGTGTACTAAATACTACATGTTTTGGTTTAGCATCCTCATTATACACTTCCTTAGGCAATAGAAATCATACTTTCGTTCATATTGGAGCTAGGCTTGATTTATATAATAAAGCTGTAAAAAAAAATGATCTAATCTTTGGAGATCAATGGGATGGCGCCATCTTTAATAAAGACAAACAGAGTCATGAAGATTTAAGTACAGAATCCATTTTTTATATGGATGTATCACTTGGTGGGCTTTTTTCTTTTCATTACAATCAAACAACTTATGAAATTGGTATTTCTGCCAGTAAACTTAATAGTCCAAATGTTAGTTTTTTTGATGCTGACAATAAGATGAAACCTGAGTTTCTGATACATGCAAATGCTAAAATAAATAAGGGGCTTAGGCAAATAATACCATCTGTTATTATTTTTAATGATTCAGGCTCAAATCTTATAGCTGCTGGTGTAGACGTCTTTAAATCTATTAAAGCTTATGGGTTAATGTATGGTTTATGGTATAAATCAAACAAATCTCTTGTTCCAATGATTGGCTTCTCTTATAATAGTCGATATTCATTTAAACTAAGTTATGATTATAGTCTTGAATCTAATCCCGAATTAGTAAAACGAAATAGTCTAGAAGTATCTATAAGTTATGAGTTCCGTCCACGAACTGGTAATATTATTAGCACAAGAAAGAAAAAGAGAAAATCAAATAAAGATAAAGCACTTGATTGTCCTAAAAGTAATTATTAATTAGCCTCTTAAGTTTTTTTCTGAATAGCTGTTACTGTTTAATTATTACTTTGCTAAGTCTTAAAATAGTACTTCTTTCCTAATATCTATATCACTATAAATAGTTGTTTTAAATAGTTGTCTGTAAAAATTGTGAATTTTTTTACAATTTAATATTTAAGTATTATTAATATTGTGAAAAAATATAACGGAGCTTATTATATATAAAGAAATAATAATAGTGGGTCTCCAAATCGAGTGCTAAGTAATATATTATCATCCCTTTACATCTGTAATGTCTGTCATTGTTGTAATAATAATTCTGATATAAATTATGAATCTATTGATAATATATGTTATTTTTAATTTGAACTATTGAGACTAAAGATTTTTATTCAAATTAAAGACTACAGGGAAAAATTAATTTTAAGAAGGATATGAGAAGGATATTTCGATTAGTTATTATAAGTTTTATGTTTTTAGCATGTATATCTTGTAATAATTCTAAAAAAACTAAAAAAAAATCAGGTAAAAAGATAATTTCTGTAAGTATTATTCCTCAAAAATACTTTATAGAACAAATAGCTGGTGATGATTTTCAAATAAATGTGCTAGTTCCACCAAGTGAAAGTCCAGCGACCTACGAGCCACTTCCAAATCAAATGAAAGATATGTTGAATTCAAGTGCATATTTTTTAATCGGTCATATTCCATTCGAACATGCTTGGATAAAAAATATACTATCGAATAATAAAGAAATTAAAGTTTTTGATAATTCAGAAGGGGTTAAGTTAATTAGAGGGGAAGCTATTCAGCACGGAGATCACATGCATCCAGGAGGAATAGACCCTCATATATGGGTGTCGCCTAAAACATGCCGCAAATTAGCTCATAATATATATAAAGCCTTGATTAAGTTAAACCCATCAGGTCTTAATAGATATAATGAAAATTTACAGAAATTTATTACCAAAATTGATAATCTTAGTACACAGCTTAGTGCAGTGAGTTTAAGAAAAAATATCAGTTTTATGATATATCATCCAGCATTATCATACCTAGCACGAGATTATAATTTTGAACAAATACCTATAGAAGCTGATGGAAAAGAACCTTCGGCTAAATATGTAAAGGATATTTGCGATATAGCCAAGGATAGAAATATTCAATATATATTTATCCAAAAACAGTTTAATCGCGAAAGTGCAATGGCAATAGCCAAGGAAATTGGCGCTGAAATAAAGCAAATAAATCCACTAGGCGAAAATTGGGAACAGGAAATAAAAAAAATAATTACTTATCTTAAAGATTTAAAATAATATTAATCAATAATTGAAAAGTAGTAAATTGGAAAAATCTACATTAATAGAATTAACTGATATCTGTGCTGGGTATAAAGAAAATATTGTTCTCGAAAATGTTAATTTAAGTATTAAAGAGAATGATTTTCTTGGTATTATTGGGCCTAATGGTGGAGGAAAAACTACTCTTCTTAAGATTATTTTAGGCATTATAAAACCATTTTCGGGGCAAATAAACTATTCCAATAAATCTAAAATTATAGGATATCTACCTCAGGTAAATATGATTGATAAGAATTTTCCTATCAATGTTAATCAGGTGGTCTTATCTGGTTTAATGTCAAAGAAAAAATTATGGAGTAGATATTCAAAAGATGATAAGGAAAAGGCTTTGGAACTACTTGCAGATATGGGAATATACGAATTAAAAGATAAACCCATAGGGCAGCTTTCGGGTGGACAATTGCAAAGAGTTTATTTATGTCGATCTCTTATATCAAAGCCAAAACTTCTTATCCTAGATGAGCCTGAAACATATGTTGATAGTAATTTTGAAAATGAATTGTATGATAAGTTAGATGCTCTGAATAAAGAGATGGCAATAGTAGTTGTTTCGCACGATATTGGAACTATTTGTAGCCATGTAAAAACTGTCGCATGTGTAAACAAGGCATTATGTTACCATAATTCAAATGAAATAACCGAACAAATGCTAAAGGTTTACAATTGTCCTTTGGAAATTATCACACACGGAAAAATACCGCATAGAGTACTTAAAAATCATTAACTATGACAAGTTTTATTTCAGATATATTTCAGTATAATTTCTTAATGAATGCTATTATTACAGCCATATTAGCAAGTATTTGTTGCGGAATTATTGGTTCGTATATAATAATCAGGAAAATGGTATTCATAAGTGGAGGTATCACACATGCTTCTTTTGGAGGTATCGGTATAGCATGGTTTCTGGGAATAAATCCACTTATTGGAGCCTCTGTGTTTGCTATACTCTCTTCTGTTGTAGTGGAAACATTCTCAAAACGATCAAAAATAAATAATGATGCCATTATCGGTATGATGTGGGCACTTGGAATGGCAATAGGAATAATTTTTATATATCTGACTCCTGGTTATACACCAAACTTAATGAGTTATCTCTTTGGTAATATTCTATCCGTAACATTAAATGATAATATATTGTTATTATTGTTTTTAATAATACTTGCAATTGTATTTGTGTTGTTTAATAAACCGATTTTATACCTAGCATTTGATAAAAACTATGCAGAAACTCAACAAAAGAAATGGTTTATAATTGACTATATTCTAATGATAATGGTATCGATATGTATTGTTATGAATATTAGAGTTATAGGAATAGTTTTACTGATATCTTTCCTAACTATACCCCAAATCACAGCAAGTGTTATAACAAGTAAATTTAATTTACTGATTCTTTATTCATGTATCATCGGAATTATAGGTTCCTTTTTAGGATTATTCGTTTCGTACAAATATAATATACCCTCAGGAGCAACTATAATTTTCTGTTTTATACTTATATTTTTAATAGTTAAATTAATAAGTATAATAATTAGTAGCATTACAAAAAAGAGGCAAATGGTTTAGCACAAACTATGACTTATTAACAATAATAATAGAAGGTTTTTATTACTATTAATAATCAGATAAAAAAAGAGTATAAATTTTATAATTCATCATTTATGGATATAAAACACAAAAAATAAGCCCTTTTTTATAATAATATTGGAATAAATAAAAAACAAATTCAAAAATATAGATATGTAAATAAAATACTATATTTGTCATAATTGTATTTCTGCAATATTATTTTTTTCTCAAATAAATAAGTATTTGCAACATTAAAATTTATACATACTTTTGAACAGAAATATAAACTAATATTAAAATTTATTATAATTTTAATTAGTTTAAAGAAGGGCATAAAAAGCCGAAATTAAATTAGTTATCCAAAATTTCAAAAACTATAGTTAATATGAATTACGATTTAATAGTTATAGGTAGTGGTCCTGGTGGCTATGTAGCTGGGATACGTGCAGCTCAATTAAATATGAAAGTGGCAGTAGTGGAACGTGCAGAACTAGGTGGGATATGCCTTAACTGGGGTTGTATACCTACAAAATCACTTTTAAAGTCGGCGCAGGTTTATGATTATATGAAACATGCAAATGATTATGGAATTGATATAGAAGGCGAAGCAAAACCAAACTTCGAAAATATAGTTCAAAGAAGTAGAGGTGTTGCACAAAAAATGAGCACAGGTATTAGCTATCTATTTAAAAAGAATAAAATAGACGTTATTGAAGGTTTTGGAAAATTAAAATCAGAAGGTCTTATTGAAGTTGTTGATAATAACGGGGAAAAGAAAGAATATACCGCTAAAAATATCATACTAGCTACTGGTGCAAGATCAAGAGAATTACCTAATCTTCCACAAGATGGGAAAAGAATAATAGGATACCGTAAGGCACTTACATTGGAAAAATTACCTAAGAGTATGATCGTTGTTGGTTCTGGTGCTATTGGTTCTGAATTTGCATATTTTTATTCAAGTATGGGTACAAAAGTAACTCTTGTTGAATTTATGCCTAATATTCTTCCAATTGAAGACGAGGAAGTATCAAAACAAATTGGACGTAGCTTTAAAAAGTCAAAAATTAAAGTTATGACTAATTCTAGCGTTGAATCTGTTGAAGGTGAAGAGGGAGACTTAAAAGTAAATATTAAGAACAAAAAAGGACAAATAGAGGTACACGAGGCTGAGATAGTTCTTTCTGCTGTAGGTATCACTCCTAATATTGAAAATATCGGACTTGAAGAAGTTGGTGTTGAAATGGAAAATGGACGCGTGAAAGTTGACGATTTCTACAAAACAAATATCAATGGAGTATATGCAATTGGAGATATAGTAAAAGGTCCAGCATTAGCTCACGTAGCATCTGCTGAGGCAATTTGTTGTATAGAGAAAATTGCTGGAATGGATGTAAAACCTATCGACTATACTACTATACCTGGATGTACATACACCACTCCTGAGGTAGCTTCAATGGGATTAACTGAAAAAGCAGCTAAAGAGGCTGGTCATGAGATTAAAGTTGGTAAATTCCCTTTCACTGCTTCGGGTAAAGCTAGTGCAGCTGGTGCTAACGAAGGTTTTGTGAAATTAATCTTCGATGCTAAATATGGCGAACTTTTAGGTGCTCATATGATTGGCGCAAATGTAACAGAAATGATAGCTGAGTTAATAGTGGCTAGAAAATTAGAAACAACAGGTCACGAATTAATTAAAGCAATACACCCTCACCCAACAATGTCTGAAGCCATTATGGAGGCAGCAGCAGCAGCTTACGATGAGGTGATTCACTTATAGTCTTTATATTAGTATATAAAAGATAATCAAAAAAGCGATTAAGAATAACATAATTCTTAATCGCTTTTTTGATATTTTATGAAAATTAGAAAAAAACTTGCCGCATATAAACCCCAATACTCGATTTGCATTATCTTGATTCTTGTATATTATGATATTTATCCAAACTATTAGCTTGTTTTTATGTATTGCTTAGTATAATTAGTGTTTAGAATTATTAATATGACATAAATATATTAGCTAAACAGAAATATCAAATCTATTCTTTTTTTATTACACGAACTATTAATTCCCTTGTCTAGCCCATTTGTATATTAGAGTTTGACAAAGTAAAATAAGAGAACAAAAAAAAGAGATTTTTTGTAAACCTTAAATAGAATACTTCGTATGATAAATTGACACCAGCAGTTTTAAGTTCTGAAATTATGCTGCCATATTAGGTTCAAAAAGTTAGCAAAATAAAATTTCATTACTATATTTACATATCGAATAGGCAGACATAATAGCCTATAAAACCTGGCTGTATTTTATTGGTGAGATCTTATAGATTTAGAATATTATCTAACCATATAAATATTAAATTAAGAGATTTGATATGGCAATATTATAAACGCTTAGTTTTTGGCATATCTTTTGATAAAATGCGGTTTCAAAAATATTAATTATCTATCATTCATTGCTTATGTTAAAACAGGGTTTACAACAAAAATTGCTTCAAAAGTTATCACCACAACAAATTATGGTGATAAAGCTGTTGGAACTTCCAGGTTTGCAGCTCGAAGAAAGGATAAAGAAAGAATTAGAGGAGAATCCTGTTTTGGATCAGGGAGGAAAAGAAGAATATAGTGAAGAAGCACCTACAGAAAATAAAGACGACAATCTTGTTGAAGATAGAGATAAAGATAAGGAAGAATTTTCGGTAGAAGACTATATGAATGAAGAAGATGTCCCTTCCTATAAGCTACTTACAAATAATCATTCGAAAGATGATAAATATGAAGAAATCCCATTTTCAGGAGGAACTAGTTTTCACGAATTTCTTATCTCTCAGTTAGGCTTAAGAATATTAGATGCCGAAAAAGCTGCTCTTACCGAATATATGATTGGAAATATTGATGATGACGGTTATCTTCGACGTGATATTGATAATATAATTGATGATCTAGCATTTGCTACAGGAATCGAAACCAGTTATGAAGAACTAATTGAAAGTTTAAGAATTATTCAAGATTTTGATCCAGCTGGAGTAGGTGCAAGAGACTTGCAAGAATGTTTGTTATTGCAAATTGAAAGAAAGGCAAGATTTAATCCTGATGTAAAAAATGCTAAACTTATTCTAAAAAAATACTTTACTGAATTTACAAGAAAGCATTATGATAAAATTCAAGCACGACTTAATTTAAGTGAAGAGGATTTGAAAGCAGCTATGGACGAGATTTTAAAATTAAATCCTAAGCCAGGTAGTATGTTTAATAGTCCAATGACTCAGGAATCTCCAGCAATAATGCCTGATTTTATTCTAGAGGAAGAGGATGGTGAATTAAAGCTTAGTTTAAGTTCAAAAAATTCGCCCGAACTGTATATAAATAGTTCATATTCAAATATGTTATTACAGTATAGTTCTGATAAAGGAAAGAAAAACAAAGAACATACAGAGGCTGCCAATTTTGTAAAACAAAAAATGGATTCAGCCAAATGGTTCATTGATGCTGTTAAGCAAAGACAAACTACTATGTTGCTTACAATGAATTCGATTATTCATTTTCAACATGATTATTTCCTCGATGGAGATGAGAAAAAATTAAAACCAATGATACTTAAAGATATAGCCGAAAGAACAAACTTGGATATATCAACTATTTCTAGGGTGTCAAATTCAAAATACATTCAAACTCATTTTGGGATATTTCCTCTTAAATATTTCTTCTCTGAAGCTATGCAAACACAAACTGGAGAAGAGGTGTCAACTCGTGAAATAAAAACAATATTACAGGAATGTATTGATGCAGAGAATAAGACAAAACCTTTGACTGATGACAAACTTGCTGCTATATTGAAAGAAAAAGGATATAAAATCGCTAGACGAACAGTTGCAAAATATAGAGAACAACTTAATATTCCTGTTGCACGTCTTAGAAAAGAATTGAAATAAAGGATAATTTCTATATTAATTTTAAAAAAACAATATAATTTTTTTGGACTTAAAAATTATTCATTTATATTTGCAGTCTCTTTAGGGCGGTTAGCTCAGTTGGTTCAGAGCACTTGGTTTACACCCAAGGGGTCATAGGTTCGAATCCTATACCGCCCACTTCGTATTTAAATTCCCTAACTTTTCCTCACTCAAAATAATAAAGAATTTTTTCTTTAATATATTTGTTTATTTTTGTAGCTTGTTTTTATGCTTTTTCGTTACTATGCATAGAAGAAATTCCTGCATGTTTGAAAATAAACGCAAATATAAATAGAGGTATATTTTATTCCTTTGTTTTACTAATATTAAATCATTCTATGTGAAGTTACATAGTTATGAAAGGGAGTATAAGTGCTTTAATATTTTGCAGGTGTTATGGTAGTAAAAATAAAATCATCCATTAATGATTAGATGATTTGATATTTTAGATCATTAGAAAATTGAAATTTTTATGACGAAGAATGAGAAGATTAAAAAATTAGTTCCGGAGCCATCTATTCGAAGAATGCCTGCTTATCTCGCATATGCAGAAGGATTGTTAAGAAAAAAACAAATGTATGTCTCTTCTACTCAAATTGCTTCCTATATGAGTATTGATTCAACTCAGGTTACTAAAGATTTATCTTACACTTCTATCGTCGGAAAAACTAGAGTCGGATATGAGGTTAGTGCTTTGGTTAAGGTTCTATCCGAATTTCTAGGTTTTACTGTAATGGATGATGCTTTCCTTGTCGGTGCAGGATCTTTGGGCTCTGCTCTTCTTCACGATAGTGGTCTAAACAATTTTGGACTTAAGATAGTTGCTGCTTTTGATGTGAATCATAAAACTATTGGTAAGAAAATAAATGATGTGGAGGTTTTTCATATCGATCAATTCAGAGATTTAGCGCAGGATATGAATGTGCAAATGGGTATTTTAACAGTCCCTGCCGAAAATTCCCAAACCGTTGCTGATTTGATGGTTGCATGGGGTATCAAAGCTATATGGAATTTTACTCCCGCCAGAATCAAAGTTCCTGATGATATTATTGTACAGAATACAACTCTATACTCTAACTTAGCTCTTTTGTTCAATAAACTTCATAATGAGGAATAAGATATTAAAACAAAATGCATTTATTTAGAACTATTGTCGAACTTGAAGATTACAATCTATCAATATCCCATAAAAATAAAATTATAACAATGGGATCATGCTTTGCTGAAAATATTGGTGGTAGGTTAACCGACAATAGATTCGATATTTGTATCAATCCGTTTGGAATTCTATATAATCCTGCAAGTATTGCAAAATCTATAGATTTTCTTATAGATAATAAAGAGTTTTCAAGCTCAGATTTTCAGTTTAATAATGGCATATACTCATGCTTCGATTTACATGGTAAATTTTCAGGAATAGATATAGATAAATGTATTGAAGTAGCCAATAATAGTATTGCTGAAGGGCGTGATTATCTTCAAAAATCAGATGTCTTTATTATTACATTTGGCACATCATGGGTTTATCAATTATCTGATAATAATCAGATAGTATCTAATTGCCATAAATTCCCATCAAAGATATTTAAAAGAATTCGATTAACTAAAGATCAAATTGTAAATACTTACAATCAATTAAACAAGAAAATAAGGCAGATTAATCCAAACATACAAATCATATTTACTGTGAGTCCTATAAGACACTGGAAGGATGGTGCTAATGGAAATCAATTAAGTAAAGCAGAATTGTTATTGGCAATAGAACAAATTTGCAAGGAAAATGAAAATGCAGCTTATTTTCCTTCATATGAGATAATAATGGATGAACTCCGAGATTATAGGTTTTATAATGAAGATATGATTCATGTATCTGATACTGCTGTAGATTATATTTGGCAACGATTTTCGGATGCCTTCTTCGGTAATGAAGCAAAAGAACTAAATAAAAGAATAAATAAAATAGTAAAGGCCTTAAATCATAGACCTGTTAATCCAAATACTGAACAACATACTAAGTTCAAAATGAATTTAGAAAGAAAGATTATAGAATTTGAAAAGCAATACCCATACATAAAGATGAATAAATAGAATTTCCTTATACGAATACAAAGAAATACATTACATATCCCCTATTCGCTGCTATAATAGCTCAAAATATCAATAAAACACTAAATTATAATTGATATTTAAAGACTATCCTATAAAAAAAAATCAGAATATAAATTTTATTTTGACCTATATACTTTATAAATTTAATTGTATATTAATTGATATCCAGTGGTAGTAGATTGGATAATCTAAATTAACGAAAAATGAAAAAGAAGAAAGATACAAAATATAAAAAATCCCAACTAGAGAAATTAATTTTAGAAATATTCAGGGAAAACCCTAATAGAATATATAATTACAAACAAATTTCGGGAGCTTTAGATATAAAAAATGCCGCCATAAAACACTCTATAAATAAAGCACTTGCCAAACTTGCTAATAATAATAAGCTCTGCGAAGAGTCAACTGGAAGATACAGATATAACGATGAGCAGATATTGGTGGAAGGAATAATAGATATGACAAGCTCGGGTAAGGGATTTCTTGTTTGTGAAAATACTATTGAGGATATCTTTATCAAAAAGAAAAACCTGAAAACTGCTCTGGATGGAGATCGTGTTAAAGTTAATGTATTCCATAGACGAAAAGGAAGATCACCTGAAGGAGAAGTGGTTGAAATATTGAAACGCAAGAAAACAAAATTTGTCGGAATTATTGAACGAAGTAAATCATATGCCTTTCTTATTCCTGCTGATAAGAATATGCCTTACGATATTTTTATTTCTGAACGTAAACTTAAATCTGCTCAAGATGGGGATAAGGCAATTGTGCAAATTACTGAGTGGACCGAAGATATGAAAAATCCTAAAGGTCGGGTAGTTGAATTGTTAGGTAAAGCTGGTGAGCATGAAACTGAAATGCATGCTATTCTTGCTGAATTCAACCTGCCTGATGGTTTTCCTAAAGACTTGGATATAGAAGCCGAAAAAATTCCTGATCAAATAAGCAAGCAAGATATAAATGAGAGAAGAGATTATCGTCAATATACTACCTTTACTATTGACCCAGATGATGCCAAGGATTTTGATGATGCGCTTTCTGTAACTCAAGTAGATGATGACTCATATGAGATAGGTGTCCACATTGCTGATGTTACACACTATGTTGACGAGGAATCCGTTCTTAATGAAGAAGCATACAAAAGAGCTACATCTGTGTATTTGGTTGATAGAGTTGTTCCTATGTTGCCCGAAAGGCTCTCAAATCAATTATGTTCTTTGGTTCCAAATCAGGATAAGTTAACCTATTCTATAATTTTTAAAATAAGTAAAAAAGCAGAGATTCAAGATTTTTGGATTGGAAGAACAATTATTCATTCAGATAAAAGATTTACATATAATCAGGCTCAGGAAATTATTGATAATAATGAAGGCGAATTTGTTAAAGAATTATGCATACTAAATGATTTGGCAAAGAAATTTAGAGGAAAAAGAATGAATAATGGCAGTATAGATTTCGATAGATTTGAGGTAAAATTTGAATTAGACGAAAATGGTAAGCCTATACGGACTTATTTTAAGGAATCACAAGATTCAAATAAACTTATAGAAGAGTTTATGTTATTAGCTAACAAATATATTGCAAAGTTTATTGGATCGAATAATAAGAAAAAGAGAACATTTGTATATAGAACACATGATTTGCCAAACCCTGAAAAACTAGACGGTTTTAACAAGTTTATTAACAAGTTTGGTTATAATATTAACATTAGTACAGGGCGAAATATATCAAAATCCATTAATAGTTTATTAAGTGAAGTAAAGGATACTGCACATAAAAATATATTTGATACTCTCGCTATCAGATCTATGGCAAAAGCTGAATATACAACAGATAATATAGGTCACTATGGGCTAGGTTTTGATCACTATACACACTTCACCTCCCCTATCCGTAGATATCCTGATATGATGGTTCATAGGCTTCTTACGGAGTATTTGAAAAACAAAAATCATGAGGCAGATAAGTATAGCTACGAAGAGATGTGTAAACACTGTAGTGATATGGAACAAAGGGCTACCAATGCCGAACGAATGTCAATAAAGTATAAGCAGGTAGAATTTATGCAAGATAAAATCGGAAATGAATATGAAGGTACTATTTCTGGAGTTTCTCAATGGGGTTTTTATGTAGAATTGGATGAAAGTAAATGTGAAGGGATGGTTCCAATGCGATGCTTGAATGATGATTATTATGAATTTGATTCGGAGAATTACTGCGTTGTAGGTTTACACTATGGTAATAAATTTCAGTTGGGAGATAAACTAAAAGTAAAAGTAAAAAGTACTAATCTTATAAGTAAGCAATTGGATTTTGAATTGGCATAAAAAAAGAAAAAGGGCTTCGTTGTCCGAACCCTTAATCAAAGAAAACCAATTAATTATGCTAATACACCATTATAAGGACACCACCCCCTAAAATGGATAATTTTTAATTACTTTGATTGATACAATTGATATGCCAATAATGGTAATGGACTGATAAGCAGAAGTGTAAGTTTTAACCTTTTGAAGTCACATATAAGAAAAGTGTACGAATTCGAACCTTGTAGTAATGAATTCGTACACTTTTTTTTTATCTATATTTTTTAAATACTTGATCGCCTGATGTTGTAGAGGATTTGATTAAGATACTTCCTTCACCTACAGTTAAATAATCGTCAGAATATTTATTATCAACCTTTAAACTTCCAGATGTAGAATTAAGTGTGAATCTTAAATCTTCGGTTCTATTACTATATTTCATTTCAATATCTCCTGATGTTGAGCTAAATCTTGATTCATCTGTGAAATTTATATTTTTTGCAACTATATCTCCAGATGTAGAGCTAGCATGAAATTCACCTTGGCAATCGTTTAACTCTAATTCGCCAGATGTTGAAGTAAGTCTCATTTTTCCAATGCAGTGAATTATATCTGAATCTCCAGATGTGCTGACTAAATTAATTTTACCATTAACATTTTCTAATTTTGCAGATCCTGAACTTGATATGCTATTAACATTGCCTTTTATAGTCCTTAAATATTGTTCACCAGATGATGTTTTCACATTTATGTCTCCATTGCATTCTATTAATTTAATATCACCTGAGCTAGTTTTAAGATTAAATTTACTATTAAAGTTTATTAAAGATATGTCGCCAGAGCTTGCAGCAATATTGGTTGAGTTATTTCGCATTTCAATGCAAGATAAATCGCCAGAACTTGATTTGTAGTCAATATCTACATCCTTAGGTATGCTAAGTTTTATTTTACCTTCAAAATTATTAACATATCTTAATGGGGTTTCAACCTCGATAATTAGAGTATTACCTACTTTTTTATGATTAACATGTATTTTCTTGTGGTTTTTAAATGAGTCATTTATGGTATATGAAAAGATAGTTTTATTACCTGAACTTCCATAAATATTTGTGTCGAAGAATCGGGCGCTTACTACAATTTTATTAATGCCAGAAAATTCCATCGTTTTAGTTGTTGAGAATCCTATCAATGCATTTGAGATTAGAATAATGCAAAGGAATAGCTTTGATACTAAAAGTTTCATCTTAGTTAAATTTTATATTAATAATATGATTAATCAATAGACCATGAATCTATTGTCGATGGTGAGATAAATGTATTAGCAGCAATTATAATTAGAATAAAAGTCTTAGTATTTTGAATTATTCTAATGGCTCTAATATAAACATAATAACTTAAACTAGCATTGTTTTTTCATAGAATTTAAATTTTGATTTTAATTTATTAAAATTGATAATGGAAATCTAAATATTTATTTTTGAATATAGAATCTATCATTTTTTTTAAAATATATTTTCTACAACTATAGAAAAGAGAAAGATTTTAAAAATTATTTACATATTTGATTGTTGTTAGCATAATATTTGTCTGATTGACATTCATGGCAAATTTTAAAAGAACAATACTTCTCTTGAATTATCAAAATATTTTAAATGTGAAGAAAAATATATTTACAAACTCTTATAGTTATCTTTTTATATCAATAATATTATTATTAGTATCGGTTTTTATAAGTTACTATAATACTAATGTTGATGTTCAGTATAAGTATACAAAGCATTGTCAGGAAACAATAAATCGTTACGAGGAAGAGATTGATAATGTGATATCTGACTTTGAGAAGGATTTCATTGGATCAAAGGATTCTCTTAATAATTTACTTCACACTGTCGAATCCAGACTTGAACGACACAATACCTATATTCAGGTTTACAAAGAATCAGAGATTATATATTGGTCCAATTATGGTTTTGAATTTAGACGAGAGCATATCTCAAGTCCTGTTCATAAAATAGCAAGTGGAATATATATATTAAAAAAATACATGATTAATGATCTGGAACTGTGGACTTTTCATTTAGTAGCTAAGCAGTATTCTATTGTTAATAAGTTTTTTAAAGACGAGATATCTGAAGAGTTTGATGTTCCAACTAATTTTTCATTTATATATGATAGCCCTGAAAAAAACGCAATTTATAATTCAAGTGGTGATTATTTATTTTCATTGGCAAGAATTAAAATAGCCCCTGGAGAAAATATAAGTTTCAATTATATTACATACTTATATCTTTTTGGTATCATGTTTTTTATGTTGTTTGGTTTGCTAAAGTTCACGAAAGCTAGTCCAGGCAAGATGACTTATCTTTTTTTTATAGCATTTGCTTTTGCTTTTATTGCCTTTCGGTATATAATGTTAGCTTATAATTTCCCTAAACAATTATATAGTTACGAATTATTTTCGCCTCAGTTATTTGCATCTTCTAATTTTATTCCTTCGTTGGGAGATTTGCTATTGAATTCGCTATGTGTTATTTATTTGATGTTTTTGTATTCATCTGTACTCAATAATTATATAGATCGGGCTAATACTAGGATAAGATTGATTTTACTTGGTTTGAATCTACTTTTCTTATTTATTATTGGAAATTTAGCTATTGATTTAATTGAAAATATTATAAATGATTCTAGTTTAGATTTATTGATGTATACATCTTATGATAATAAGGTTTTTATTTTTGTAGCCTATTTAATTATTTCGATTATCTTATTTACAGCTACCATACAAGCAAAATTGGTCTCGAAAATTATTTTTGTTTCAAAAGATTTTATTCTGAAGTATAAAAAATTCTTGATAGTTGCAGCTATATTTTTTATTGTTGGTTTAATCTATTTTGAGCCCAATGTATATAAGCTATTATTAATGTTTATACTCTCGTTTTCATATTTGCCACAGCTTTTTAAAAAAGAGGATACATTTTATATTGCACGAATATTACTTATGCTTTTATTGGCTGTTTTTGCCTCTTTCTTGATTAATCAATTATCTACCAAGAATGAAAAACTAGAGAGATATATTACTGCAAGTAATTTGAGTACAGAAATTGATTTTAAGGCAGAAAGTTTGCTCAATAAATTGAGCGATAGATTGATTCAGGATAAAACTTTAGGTTTTCTTTGTAATAGTGATAATCTTAATGAACAGAGAATTACTTCATATTTAAGGAATAAATATTTTTCAGGATATTGGGAGAATTATGACCTTAGCATAACATGTTGTAGCTATGTGGATGAGCTTAAGCTTAATGCCACTGATTCAATTCAGAATTGTTATGAATTTTTCATCGATATTATAAATCAGGATGGAGAGGAAACTAATGATCCAAATTTCTTTCTGATAAATGATTTCGATGGTTTGGTTAGTTATATTGGGATAATTCCTTTTGAGAATAGAAATCTATACGTGGAACTCATATCTAGAATAGAATACCGAGGAATAGGATATCCCGACTTGTTAAATGATGACTCTAATAGCAGATCGGGAGCTAATAGGAAATATTCATACGCCAAATACAAGAAAGGTCAGCTATTGATGTCTTCGGGGAGGTATAATTATAATTTCAATATTAATGCTTATACTAGAGCTGAAAATCAGCACTATTATATAGAGAAGGATAATTATACACATCTAATATATGAACTGGGAGATGAAAATGTGGTAATCGTCAGTAAGAAAAAAATCAATTGGAGTCGGCGCACAGTTGCTATTCCATTTATTTTCATATTTTTATTTATTTTATCAACTCTGGTTAATTTTTCGTCATCTAAAATTCTAAAGAAAAAAACAGATTTAAGTTTTAGATATAGAATTCAGATTCCATATATCATTTTATTAATGTTGTTTTTTTGCATCATTAGTGGAGGAACAATCTATTATAGCCTTGAAAAAGAATATAATAGAAATGAGTTTGAACTCCGAGAGAAAGTGAATTACGTTAAATCTGTGTTTGTTGATAATCCTGATTTGCTTAACTCATATTATGAATTGAATAATAAGCTAATAGATTTATCAAACCAACTATATGCTGATATTCATCTATATAATAATAAGGCTGAACTAATGGCAACTTCGAGATCCGAGATTTTTATAAAAGAATTGCAGTCACGACGTATGAATTATAAGGCTTATACCGCTTTAAAAAATCACAAAAAATCGAATTATATTCATAATGAAAGTATAGGAGAGGCAAAATATATATCGCTATATGAGCCAATAACAAGTAGAGGTAGTGAAATTATTGCATATGTCAATATCCCTTATTTTACAAGAAGTTCGGAAATAAAAATGGAATTATTTGATTTTGTTTTAGCAGGTGTAAATCTTAATATTATCATTATTATAATTGCTATATCTACATCAGTATTTATATCTAATAGGATTACCCAACCACTACGATTAATACAGAAACGAATAAAAGAAACAAAGCTTGGTGCCAAATCTGAAACAATGGTTTATCACAGGAATGACGAAATCGGAAGTCTTGTTAATGAATATAATCAAATGCTATTAAAATTGGAAGAAAGTGCCAAATTATTAGCAAAATCAGAAAGAGAATCGGCTTGGAGAGAAATGGCAAGACAAATTGCTCATGAAATAAAAAATCCGCTTACTCCGATGAAACTTAGTATTCAATTTATGCAAAGACAGATAAATAGCGGTGGTGACGATTGGAAAGAAAAAATAGAGAGTTTAAGTCAAAGTTTAATCAACCAAATAAATAATTTAGCAGATATAGCATCGGCTTTTTCTGATTTTGCTAAACTTACAGAATCAAACTTGGAGGAATCTGATATTGTTGATATTGTTAAGAATAGTATTCAAATATACAGTAACGAAACCTGGGATGTTAGTTATGAAACTAATGTTGATACTGCAATTTGTATGGTTGATAAATCTCAAATACATAGAGCATTTGTAAATTTAATTACCAATGGAATACAGGCAACTCCAAAGGATAAAAACGTAGTTATCAAAATTAAGATTAATAAAACAGATAAAAATACTCAAATTAGTTTTATTGATAATGGAACTGGTATTGAAGAAAGTTTAATGCCTAAATTATTTGTTCCAAACTTTACTACCAAGAATTCAGGAACTGGGCTAGGTCTTGCTATTGTGAAGAGTATTATTGAAAATTGTAATGGTGAAATAGAAGTTGAAACTGAAATTGGAAAAGGCTCTGTTTTTCATGTTTATCTTCCTAATCTTATATAATAAAAAGTTTATGTTGTATAATATCATATACATTTATATTCATTTTAGTAAACTTAAAAAAACTGTATATATTTTTGTAGCAGAGTAAACTTAATTAATTAATTTAGTTTTTGGTAAATCTGAGTTGAATTATTCTTAGATTGAAAAGGGAATCTGGTGAAATTCCAGGACTATACCCGTAGCTGTAATCTTTTATTAATATTCTACTCTCCTCTTTTGTCACTGTTCTATTTGAATGGGAAGGCATGAGTAAGAAAAAAGAAAGTCAGAAGACCTGCCAAAGATTGAAGTATTGTTATTAATTGCTTTCGGGAGTTAGAGCAAAATGCATATCTTAAAACTTGATTGTTTCACTATCTCCATCGAAATCTTAAAACTAATTTAAAATGAAAAACAAATTTTTATTCGCTATTATTGTTTTAGTGAGTTTTGCTTCTGTTTTTACTTCGTGTAAAGATGATGATGATAACCCACCTGTGGTTGATTTTAAAATTGATAAATACGCTATTCTTCTTGGTGATAGTTTCAATTTACAATCGAATGTTACAAACAAAGATGGTGCAAGTTTTCAATGGACAGTAAATGGCGAAATTTTATCAAATGAGGAGAATTTCACCTTTACCCCAACCGAGGGAGGTTTATATACTGTTAATCTTAAGGTAACCAACGGTGATGGACAAGATTCTAAAGAATATAAACTTACTGTTGATGATTATTCTTTTGGGACATATTTTGTTGTAGAAGGTGCTTTTTCAGGAGGAAATGGTCAATTAGCTTTTATTTCACGTAATGGTATTTTTGCAGATTCTGTTTACTATAAAGTAAATAAAAAGCATATGGGAAACATCCTTCAGGATATGGATATCTATAACGGAAAGATTTACCTTGTTTCGCAAAATGGAGCAAAAGAAGGAGGACAAGGAAAAATAGTAGTTGCTGATTCAAAAACATTAGCTTTTGATAAAGTGATATCTAGCCCAGAGCTTGATGATGCTAGTTTTTGGGCTCAACATATTGTGGTAGTTAACGAAAATAAAGCATATGTTCAGTATACTGATACTTATGAACAAAATTCAGGAATTAAGGTATTAGATTTATCTACGGGTAGTTTAGCTTCCGATCCTATAGCTGGAACATTTGGGAAATTTGGAGTAGAAGGAGCATCCAAATTAAGAATGTTGGATACAGATGATTTCGTATACGCTGCTTGTGGTGAGAAATTGGTTAAGATTAATAAATCAACAGACGAACTTGAAGCAAGCTTAAATTTTGGAAATCAGATTAAGGGAGTCACAAAAGATAAAGATGGTAAAATAAAACTTATTTTAGCGGGTGAATATACTGGTTCAATAACAGATTTTAATACTCCTGCAACTCTTATCTCTAATCCAGGTGTTGTGTTTGTAAATGAGAATTTATCAGTATCTAAAGATTTAGACTTAGGAAATGATATTGATTTTAGTGTAATGGCATGGAATCCAAGTATCGGATTGACATACTCTCCTAGTCTTACAAATCTATATTTTTGGAATGAAGGTTCTGTATATTCTTATGATTATTCAGCAGAAAGATTGGATAAGATTGTTAATATTGCCGATGAGGAAGATTTGGATGGATATGTGTTAAGCGGTTATTTAGGAGCAACTGAGGATGTATTGTATATTGGTGCAGTTGGAGATGCTTATAGTAAGACTAAAATATTTGGATACAATATCAAAGAAGGTGGTCGATTAAGTCTTGCTAATCTTGGATACGATAGAGATAAGGACGGAAAAATTGACAATTACTATTATTTAGGAACAGGACCATTGTCAGGTGTATACTTTACCAGAGATTTCTAATATTTTTAAACAGTTATGTTTTTAAAAAGCGATATTTTCAAATTTTGAAAATATCGCTTTTTTTATTTGAAATTTTCTAAATATAACTTACTATGTTGAATTAATTGATTTGTAGATTCATGCTAAATTCTAGCAAAATAATGGCAATATTTTTGTAAAATCGAATAAACAAATACAACCTTAGAGCTAGATTTTACGTATATTTTAAAAAGCGGTTCGCTGTTAAAGGTCAAAATATCCATCATATAAAACTAAACCCCATATGAATATCTTTGCTACATTACTTTTATTTTTAAATATTTCTTGTCTGTTCCCTAATACTAATGATAATGGTATTCAAAAAACCGAAAAATTCAAATATATAATACATTATGGTCTTATAAATGGAGGGACTGCATGTCTTGAGTTGACAAAAACAAACTATAAGTCAAGACCTGTTTATCATATGAAAGCTACAGGTAATACAGTAGGAATGTTTAATACATTGTATTCAGTGCATGATGTGTATGAATCATATTTTTGCATAAATACGGCAAAACCGTATTTAGCAATAAGAGATATTCGTGAAGGAAGCTATCGCAGATATAATGAACTAGAGTTTGATAGAACAAAAAAATTGGCAACAAGCATGCGCTCAGGACTGCATGAGATATGTGATAGTACCTTTGATATACTTTCTGCATTCCAATTTGCAAGAATTAATCTTTTTAATGACGATTTAAAAAAAGGTCAAATTATAAAACTTAAAACATTATTTGCGGACAAACCTTTTGTTCTCAGATTTAAGTATTATGGCAAAGAAAAAATACGAAGCAAAATAGGAAAAATAGACTGCTATAAATTTGTTCCATACGTCCAGACAGGAAGACTATTTAAAGAAGAAAATGATATGATAATATGGATAAGTGCAGATGAAAGAAAAATCCCAATACGAATTCAATTCGATTTGTTTTTAGGTTCATTGAGATGTGATCTGGTTGAGGATTGATAATAAATAGAGTTTTAATAAATATTTAATTACGGAATGTCGTTTTTCTGTATTTTTTTTAGATAAAAGCTCAATTCAAATAATTTTTTTCTTTTTTTTATGTTTATATTAAAGAATTGAAATTAATATAAAATTAATAAACAGGCAATGATACTTTGGGTTGATGATGAAATAGAACTACTAAAACCTCATATTATTTTTATTGAAGATAAAGGTTATGAGGTAGAAGAATGTACTAATGCCTTAGAGGCTATCGAATTAGTAAAATCTAATGATTATGAAATGATATTATTAGATGAAAATATGCCAGGAATGAGTGGATTAGAGGCTTTAAGTGAATTTAAATCCATAGATCCGGCATTGCCTGTGGTAATGGTAACTAAGAGTGAAGAAGAAAATATAATGGAGGAAGCAATAGGTAATCACATATCAGATTATCTTATCAAACCTTTAAATCCCAATCAGATTCTACTAACAATAAAGAAGCATATTGATAAGACTAGAATTGTATCCGAGAAGACAACATTAGAGTATCAAACTAATTTTACTAAGCTCGCATTCGAGATAAATGAGTGTAATACTTATGATCAATGGAAGGATATATATAGAAAACTGACAGACTGGGAATTGCGATTAGCTCGAATTGATGATAGTAGTATGGATGAAATACTTCAGACACAGAAATTAGAGGCTAATAATTTATTCTCAAGATTTATAAAACGAAATTATATAGACTGGATACAATCAGAGGAAGATAGACCTGTGATGTCAAATAATTTATTGTCAAAAAAATTATTACCAGAATTGGAAAAAGATAAAAATGTAGTTTTTATCCTTATTGATAATTTGCGATTTGATCAATGGAAAATGATATATCCGACTATTTCGAAATATTTGAGCATGGTGGAAGAGGATATTTATACATCGATTCTTCCTACAACTACTCAATATGCTAGAAATTCTCTATTTTCAGGATTGTTTCCTTCAGAAATAAAAAATATAAGTCCAGAACTATGGGTGGATGAGGACGAAGAAGGAGGAAAAAATAGAAATGAAACAGAATTAATAGAGGATTTTATTTCACGAAGAAGATTAGGGATTAATTTTAGTTACCATAAAATAAGTGATGAGAAATCTGGATTTAAATTATCAAAAGATATTTCACAAATAACGGATTGTAAATTAAATGTATTAATATTTAATTTTATTGATATGCTGTCACATGCAAGGACAGATAATAAAATGATTAGGGAGATAGCTTTTGATGAATCAGCTTATCGATCATTAGTTAGTTCTTGGTTTGAACATTCCTCTCTCATCGAAATTATAAAACAACTGTCAAGTAAAGATTTAACAGTAATTATAACTACTGATCATGGATCTATACGAGTAAAAAATCCCATAAAGGTAATAGGAGATAAGAATACAAATACAAATTTGAGATATAAGCAAGGTAAAAACCTTAATTATAATCCAAAAGATGTATTTGAGGTCAAAGATCCAAGTCAGATAAAACTGCCAAAACAGGATTTAAGCTCTAAAAATATTTTTTGCTGCTCTCATGATTATTTTGCATACCCAAATAATTTTAACTACTACAGTTCCTATTATAGGGACACCTTTCAGCATGGAGGTATATCATTGGAAGAAATGCTGATACCTTATATTACTTTGAAAACAAAAAATGATTAAAAGATACAGATTGGCTTAAGTAGTAATTCTACTTAGGCTAATTTGAAGAATTATTATTCCTATTTAATATATTATTAAACAGTGCTTTTGTTTTAAATTTGAATTTAAAACATTATGTATATTTGTGTTTTGATTTAATAATAATTGAATATCGTAAAATTATCCTCTATTTTGTTATAAATCCAAGTTTTGTAAAAAAAAATTACTTAATTTTGTTCAAATTAAAGTATTGATGGTATATATGTAAAAGTAAACTCATTGCTTTTTATTACATTATAGTTAGTAGTTTTTAGTATTATTATTTAACAAGAAAAATTAAATCAAACATGAAAGATAATAAAACAGGTTTTGCACTTTCAAAAGAAAATTACAAGTTAATGTTAATTGGTTTTGCGATTATTATTATCGGCTTTGCTCTAATGACAGGTGGGGGATCTGATGATCCAAATGTGTTTGATGAAAGTATTTTTAGTACTCGAAGAGTAGTAATTGCTCCTATAGTTGTTCTTGCTGGATTTGTATTTGAGATTTATGCAATAATGAAAAAACCAAAAAAATCAAATTAGAATCTACTCTTTAGTTGTTAATGGTTTGATAAACACTAGCTTTATTTTTATGATCATTAATATAAACTTAATTATAATTAAATATATTATATTCATAAATGAATTATATTGAAGCATTAATCCTTGGAATACTTCAAGGACTAACAGAATTTTTACCCGTTAGTAGCAGTGGGCATTTAGAGATAGGAAAAGCACTATTAGGTGTATGCACACATGATAACTTGAAATTTACCATAGTAGTTCATGGAGCAACAGTCTTGAGTACATTAGTAGTTTTTCGAAAAGATATATTAGATTTAATAAGAGGAGTATTTGATTCTAAATTTAATGATTCACACAAGTATTGTTTGAGTTTAATAATCTCAATGATTCCGATTGCGATAGTGGGGGTGTTTTTCAAGGATAGTATTGAAAGTGTATTCAATCTTGAAAAGATATTGCTTTTGGTTGGGTGTATGTTAATATTTACTGCCTGTCTGTTAAGTTTTACATATTTTAGTAAGAATAGAGAAAAATCGATAAATTATAAAAATGCACTACTTATTGGGATAGCTCAGGTGTTTGCCATACTTCCTGGTATATCCCGTTCAGGTACAACAATTGCCGCAGGTTTGCTATTTGGAGTAAAGAAGGAGGAAGTGACAAAATTCTCATTTTTGATGGTTTTAGTTCCTATTATTGGAGAGAATATATTGTCGATATTATCTTCTGAGACATGTGTGACTTCTGCTAATTCGATTGGAGCAGGTATATTGTTAGTAGGTTTTGTTTCTGCCTTTTTATCAGGGCTTTTGGCATGCAGTTGGATGATAAAAATGGTGAAATCAGGCAAGCTTATCTATTTTGCAATTTATTGTTTAATAATTGGTTTAATTACTATATTTGTTTCTTGGTAAGTAAATTAAATTTATAATTATTATTTTATGATAAAGTTCGAAACCGAAAATGATTTTCAACAGGGGGCGCTAATTGTTTTGAACAAACCATATGAATGGACATCCTTTGATTTAGTAAATAAGATAAAGTTTAAGTTAAAACATAAATATAGAGTAAAGAAAATAAAAGTTGGACATGCAGGAACTCTCGATCCTTTGGCAACTGGGCTGATGTTAGTTTGTGTGGGTAAGTACACAAAAAAGATAGAAAGTCTTCAAAGTACCACAAAAGAGTATATAGCAGATATAAAATTAGGCGAATCAACTCCATCCTTTGATTTGGAAACAGAAGTTGATCATACATTTCCTACCGATCATATTACAATTGAAAAAATACAGGAATCATTAACTGAATTTGTAGGTGATATCATGCAAAGACCACCGACATTTTCGGCGGTGAAAGTCGATGGAAAAAGAGCATACTCATATGCTCGAGCAGGTAAGGAAGTTGAAATAAAAGAAAAACCGATAAGAATTAATAGTATTGAAATATTAAGTTACGAAAATAATATCTTAAGACTAAGAATCGATTGTGGAAAAGGAACATATATCAGGTCATTAGCAAGAGATATTGGTCAAAAACTTGATAGTGGAGCACATTTAACTGCATTGCAAAGAACAAAAGTCGGTGAGTATAATATTGAGAATGCTCTTGAAATTGAAGATTTTATATCGATTTTAGAAAAATTATAACTATCTTGCGAACCTTTAACGTCTTATATTAAAAGTAAAATTCTCGTTATAAGATTTGATTCGAAAATACTAGAAAGATGTATGTAATACATAATAAGCTGATATCGTTTAACCATGATGTTGGCTATTTCTGTATAATGTGAGATTTAAATTGGTATTCTATTTTTTTATTTCGAGAATTGCATAATATTATTTTATGCGGACGAGTTGATAAATATATAATTGATTAATTATAAACTAACAGCACTATGAAGTTATCTAAGTTTAAGTTTAAACTGCCTACAGAACTTATTGCTTTACATCCGACCTATAACAGAGATGAGTCGAGACTTATGGTTCTTCACAAAGACTCAGGAAAAATTGAACATAAACTTTTTAAAGATTTAATCGATTATTTCGATGATAAAGATGTTATGGTATTTAATAATACCAAAGTTTTTCCAGCACGCTTATATGGTAATAAAGAGAAGACAGGTGCTGATATAGAGGTTTTTCTTTTACGCGAATTGAATAGAGAACAGCGTTTGTGGGATGTATTAGTAGACCCTGCTCGTAAAATTAGAATTGGTAACAAATTATATTTTGGCGATGACGATTTATTAGTTGCTGAGGTAATTGATAATACTACATCACGAGGAAGAACTTTGAGATTTTTATATGAAGGATCATATGAAGATTTTAAATCAACATTGTATGGTTTAGGACAAACTCCTCTTCCTAAATTTATAAATAGACCTGTTGAGCCTGAGGATGCTGATAGATACCAGACAATTTTTGCAAAACACGAAGGAGCTGTTGCTGCACCTACTGCAGGTATGCACTTTAGTCGTGAATTGATGAAACGATTAGAGATTAAAGGTATTGACTTTGCTGAAGTGACTTTGCATGTTGGTTTAGGAAATTTCAGAACTGTTGATGTTGAGGATTTAACTAAGCATAAAATGGATTCTGAGCAGATATTTATAAATGACGATGCTGTTGATATTGTAAATAAAGCTAAATCGAAGAAAAGAAATGTTTGTGCTGTAGGTACTACTGTTGTAAGAACACTCGAAAGTTCGGTTTCTACGATGGGAACTCTTAAGCCATATGAGGGATGGACTAATAAGTTTATCTTCCCTCCATACGATTTCCATATACCTAATAGTATGATTACTAATTTCCACTTACCTTTGTCTACATTATTGATGATGGTAACTGCATTTGGAGGATATGATTTTGTTATGGAAGCATATGCTGAAGCAATTAAAGAAAAATACAGATTTGGAACATACGGTGATGCTATGTTAATAATATAATCTGAAGATAATATAAAAAAAAACCAAGTCAATCGACTTGGTTTTTTTATGCTTTATTGAAATCTGCCATACGAGTCTTTACCCCACTCTTCAAAGAATGAGAATTTCCCCTTTTTATTCTTACAGCCAAATAAGAAATTAAAGCCAAATCTTGCGTTTAATGTTCTAGCTGTTTTTGGTTTTACTGCTGCCATAAAGTTATCACTGACAACATAGAATTGTAGAGGTCCTAGCTTAGTAGCAAGTCCAAATCCTAAATTATTAAAACTACCGTTTACAATTGAATAACTAACACTAGTGCTTATGTTTTTTATGAATTGTGAGTTTGCAGATAAAGTAAGAGATGATGCAGCTCTACCATCATATATTTCAGTTCTCGAAATAGCTCCAAGATTTAGTTTTTTACTAAGGTCGTATGTTCCCCCAAGATATATTTTCATCGGTAGGTTCGCTCTGTAGTTGATTTTTTTATCAGCCATTTTAAATTTAGCCTTTAAAGAGTCAACCAAATCTTCCATAACGTCTTCAACATCTTTATAATTAGGTTCATTATCATTTACAGAATTTGACCAATCGCCACCTTCCCATTTAAACGTACCGTCTTGGTAGATTTCTGTTGTATTTTTCCAATTGATACTACCAATATCCAATATACTTACATAGAATTTTGCCTTTTCGATAGGTCTATATACTGCACCTAAATCAATTGCAAATCCTTTATTATCTTTAAATGTATCGGCATCAACATCATCGTCAAATTCAATATCTTTAACAAATCCATCTTCATCGTAGCTTACCTCCTCAATTGGAGCAGAAATGTATATTTTTTGTTTTGATCTAACAGTTATACTTGATCCATCTTCAGAAGTTTGGACAGATAGATTTGAGTTATCTGTTCGTATTCCAGCCAAACCTAATAAAGCTTTTGCTCTAATACCAAAAGACCAATTTTTATTTACTTTTTTTGAAACCCCTAAACCAACTTCTGTGTATGCAGAACCATTAATTCCAAGTGATCCCCAATTCGAAGGTGCTCCTCTTTGTTCGTAGTTACCATTTTTCAGAAATCCGATCATGTCTTTGTCAAAAGAGAATCTTGCATCCTCCTTAATATTTACATCAAGGGTGAAGAACATTCGTTTAGCTCTGATACCTAATGTAAATATATTAGCACTAATAGCTTCCGAGATAGTGTTGGTGGAGCTTAATGCACTATGAAATTTATTTATATCAACAACCAAGGAATCTTTTCTTTCGCCTGTTCCTTTGCGAATGATATCGCTATATGCGAATCCTGAATTTGCATAATTAAGATAAATAGAACTCAATCCTGGAAATCCGAACCAAACTTTACATTCAGGCTGTATGGCAGGATTTAAACTAGATGATTGAGGTGTGTTTTTCATTAAGTAAAGAGTGTTGTTCATTTCCTGAGCACCTAGATTCGTACTAAATAATGCAAGGAAGAACAAGCATATATATATATTATAATAATTTTTCATAGTAATTTATAGTTTCTTATAATAAGCTTAGAAATAGTGAGTGATTATTCGTTCATATCCATTTTTGCTTGTACGGCTATCCTGAATTTTAGTTTTGTGTTATTTGTAACAGTGGCAAAACTATTTGGATCTTCACTATTAGTAGTTGATATTCCAGCATTGATTAATGCATAATCAGTATCCTCTAGGCTTTTAATTTGTTCTTGGCTTAGCTTTATATTGGCTTCAAATTTTGTGATTTTTGACTCATCCACATATCCTTTATTGTCTCCATCAGTGAAAACTGGAGCTGCTTCAAGAATAGTATTAGTTTCTATAGTACTAAGCAGTTGATTGCTTGCACTCATTAGTTTAATATTATTTATTTTAACAGTCAAAGGAAGACCATTTTCACTTATAATAACTAATGAAGCTTCAATTATCTTTTCTGTCTCTTCTACATCAATATCTTTAATAGTATCTGTAAGGCTAAGTTCATGAGCGTTTAATGTCATTGGAACATCTAGCATCATACCTAAGTTTATTTTCGACTTATTAGTTAGGATATTCTTTACTGGATTTCCATCTTTGTCGACATTACCATTAGGATTTAATTTGACACTTCCTTCGTATGTTATTTTTTCAGAAGGAGGAAGAGCAATTAAATCTACAATATCAGATGTGGTTTTATCTATTGTTAGAGTTTGTTTTATTCCACCATTATTAATTTCAGTTTCTGATTTTGGGTAGTCAGTTACCAAAGATTTTGCATTTAAAGGCACAGGAGTTGGGTTGTCTTTTTTATATCCGTTAAGTACAGGATTAAAGGCAACAGGAATACCAACACCTGAAACAAGGTAGAAATCAATTTTAGGATCTGCAAATTTAAAAGTTCCATCAACATTATCCCACATATCTAAATCCATTTCAAAATCACCCTTATTAAAGTCTATATCTTTTTGGCCCAGATAGCCTTCAACTAAAAGTAGACTATTGTTATTAAAAGCAACTTCAAAGGCTATTTGCGTTGCATTTGTGCTTATAATACCAGTTCCCATTACTTCGAATTTGAAATCCAAACTAATCTGATCTCCCGAAGTAAATGCGAGACTAAGTTCACTAATATCAATGTTTTGAGTTGATTCAGTTATAGCAGGGAATATAATATCAGTAGAAAATTCATTTCCTGATGCATCTTTACTGTTTATTATTTTAAGATTTAATTTAAGTTGTTTGTCAAATGGATTCAAAAGTCGGACATCCAATCTGGTTGTAAATTTTAGAAGATCTAATTTTATATCTGCATCATCGTAACTATAGTTGAAGGATGTAGGAGGAACATCTATAATCTGTGGAGCATTCAATGGTGTTACTCCATTTGGCATACCCGTTGGGAATGAGAAATTTTGATTTTGATTTTCTAGAGTAAAGAAATCATCAAGATTATTCAATTTGAATAATTCGTCATCTTTGTGTTGTATATGAATAAGACCCTTGTCGTCAATTACAATATTTTCATCGCTTTCGTCTTGTTGTATAAGGTCCCAAAGAGTAAATTCACCATGGCTTATAGGAATAATCATATTCGGAGTCCAGTCTATTTTATCTGAGACTTTATCAAAATCGAAGTCATCACTTTCAATACAAGAATGAACTAAAAGTCCAAAAAGAAAGAAACAGATAATAAAAATAAAAGAGTTTTTCATAATAAGCTTTTTTTAATAGTCATTTCTGATTATTAAATAGATAATAGGATTAAATTAATAACAATACTTGTATTTATGATAAGTATTTAAAAAACTAGATTTGGTTTTTATATTTGCAAAGATAGTATAAACAAAATAAAATCAATGTTTAACTACAAAAACTTAGATTGAAAGTTTTCGAATGTTAGTGCAGTTTTGTATACGGAAATAATTATATTATTGTTACATTAATTTAAAGAATAATTTAAGAGGAAATTATCTTCGCTACCAACGTACATTTGGAAAGGTGTAATTTTATTTTTTTCGTAACATATTGAAAAGTTAGTGTTTCCTTTCATAGGGAAGTTAGTACGAGTATTGCCCAGTTTATCAATAAGGTATACTTTATTCTCATCTTCTATAGTAACTCCTATTTGTTTATTGTTATAAGAAAAACTATAAAGTTTTAGATCCTGACTTATTGTGGATTCAAATTCTCTTTCGAGTATTAAGTTTCCATTATGATCGAATATTTTAAGATATTCTCCATCTCCAAATATAAATTCATTTATTCCGTCCGAGTTATAATCAGCTACAAGTAGACGGTGATTACTTTCATCTATATCTGTTTCTATGGTGTTTACATCTCCATTAAATTTACACTCTCGAATGTATCCATTTTCATCGGAGCAGACAAGAACATCATTTTCTCTAGAAGCATCTTTTGATATATAAAATCTACTATTTATTGCTTTAGCATACTGAATTTTTGGTCTAACTCTCTCCTTGCCCTTTCTATTCATTATATATATTCGAAACTCATCTGAGTATACAATATAATCCCGGGATTTCACACTAAAGAAGTAAATTTTGGAATTTATTTCATTTTCAGCTTTGGGTTTTGACCAACCTACTACGTCTTTTCCTCTTTTATCATATAGGTATACTTTGTTGTCGATGCAGGGTACGAATATTCTATAGTCTTTGGTATTTGAATAGTCGTACATAGATATCCCAATTTTTGTACTTGCAGGTAATTGAATAGGATAGTTTTCTACAAAATTTCCATTTCTATCTATCAGGAATAAGTAATTTTCAGTTGCAAAAATGTATTGGAGTTTGTCATTTTTGTAATAATCAATTTGATATATATCCCCTATTATATTCTCTTTTATTCTCTTTTTCCACAATAAATGACCATTATTAGTAATCAGATATAGATTTCTATTTTCATCATGAATTAAAATTTCGTTCTCTTTAGTATTGTGATTTTTCACAATAATTGGTTTATGCTCAAATTTACTGTCAATTTTTAGTTCCCAGTTTGTTTGTATAGGGTTGTAAGCCACTGAATCGTATGTGAGGAATAAATTATTATAATTCATGAAGTTTGATGAATTTACTTGTACTCCAAAGGATCTAAATTTATCTATTTGACTTCTAAAGAGCTTTAAATCTCTTATGTCCTTATTTCTTAAATATTTTGAAAAGTAGCTAAATATCCTTGGTGCTTTTGCATATAATAGGAAGTTTCCTTTATCTGAAAGATATTCTAAATCTTTTTCATATACATCATCATTCTCGATTGTATTTCCTCTTGCCGACTCATTCATAAATTTAGCCATCTCTTTATAGTTGTCACCAAATAAGATATAATTTCCTATGAATGACATATATTTTGAGCTTGATTCAGCAAAAGCATTTCCAAACATATGGCTAATAATACGATCATCGGGTAAGGTGTAAAATCGATAATTTGTATTTATATCTGGATTGTAAATATGAGTGTAGTAATCAGCAGTTTTTTTATGTTCTTTTGCATAAGATTCTATAAAATCGAGTATGAAATCTTCTGAATAAGCCTTACTTCGGGTTCTCATTAGAGTGAAACTATTATTTGGAGATTTAGCAGTATAAATCATTACTAATTCTTTATAAAGTAATTTGAATATCAGCTTCTCTATATTTTTATTTGATCTTTTTTGAATATTATTTATATATGAATTGTAATAATTTAAGGAATTATGTTTTGATAAATATTCTTTACGTGTTTTTATATATTCTTCATTATCACTAATTCCAAGCATAGCAATTAGGTTTGCACTTCGAGGAATTATCTCCATTGCATCGAATTTTATCGGTGATTGCGATTGTAGTAACTGCATTATATTTGAATTCACAGCGTCCGAAAAGCTAAAACCATTCAACAGAATAACTTTGTCTCTTATATTTAAATCTAATTCAATCCAATCTGCAAAATTTTTCAAATTATTATTCAAGCCCCGATATCTTCTATCTAGGTGAATATTGGTTAGTTTCTGGGCTTGTTTTACGTTTATGAATATATTAGCATCTACATTTTTACCTCTTGTTTTATTTACTTTTTTGAATCCTCTAATATCTGTAAGACTTTTATTAGAGGAACTTTGTCTTATAGAACTCTCAATTAATATGGTTGATTTACTTACTAAAAGTAAACCTTTGTTGAAGGCAAAGAAAAATGCATTATTTAGTTTGTTTTTTGGTCTAAGTGTATAGATGTATTCATCGTTATATTTTTTCTTTGCTACAGAATGTGATTTTTTTGTCCAATCTAAAATTGAATTTAGAATCTTTTTTTGTTCGATATAATCATTTATTGGTAGAACGTAAAGATATTGTATTGAATTCCTTCCTTGTAAGTGACTTGAAATTGTTAAAGCTCTATCCAGTGATAGTTCGGTGTCAATAGAATAGTCTGTAGTCAAAAATTTAATCTCACGAAGGAAATCATCTATATCAGCGAAAAAATCAAAGCATTTTAACTCTTCAAGTACTTCTGGTTTTGTCCTGAATTTTCTTACTATTGATTCTATATTATCAATCTGTACAATTAATTCTGAACTTATCGGAATAGCAGATAGCATGTTAACGTTCTTATACTCTTTTTGCTTCCTTAAATAAAAGGTCACAATGATTATAACAACAGCTAAAAACAGTGCAAAAACTAATCCGATAATTTTTTTGTACATGTTTAACTAATTTGAACTCGAATTTTTTAAAATTATTATTTAATCTTATTTCTGGCTATAGTAATAGAGTAGTTTATAGTATAATAACAGCATTTAGAATGCTTTATTATCTAACATACATCATAAATTTATGATAAAAAAATAAGTATACAATCTATTCAAATTCAATAATGGTTTTTTTTATATGAATAGATTCAATTTTATGATAAAATACGCTAATGATATTATTAACTAAACGGCTAATGTATAATTTTATAATGTATTTTCTGTTAGTACTATTTTGAGAGTTGATTTATCATTTGTAATTATAGACAGAAACTATTAAGGCTTAATTCCATCATATCATTGAAACTTTTTTCTCTTTCTTCGGCACTAGTCTGTTCCCCTGTTAAGATATGATCACTTACTGTCAAAATTGATAATGCTTTCGCTCCATAACGATTTGCAAGGCTGTATAAAGCAGAGGTTTCCATTTCTACTGCTAGAACTCCATATTTCTGCCATATGTCAAATACATTGCTTTCTAATTCGGGGTCGTGGTAAAATACATCAGATGTTAAAACATTACCCACCTTCATATTTAGTTTTAATTCTTTTCCTGTATTATAAGCTCTTAAAAGCAAATCAAAATCAGCACAGGGAGCAAAGCTTTTTGAATTAAATATATTAGTATTTATTGCTGAGTCTGTACATGCTGTCTGTGCTATTATAATATCACGGACTTTAACTTCTGAATTGAAACTTCCGCATGATCCTATGCGAATGAGGTTTTTAACTCCATAAATATTGATCAGCTCATTTGCATATATGGATATTGAAGGTATACCCATTCCTGTTCCCTGCACCGATATCCTATTACCTTTATATAATCCTGTATAACCATACATATTTCTTACCGTATTATAGCAAGTGGCATCTGTGAGGTAATTATCAGCTATATATTTCGCTCTTAGTGGATCTCCTGGGAGTAATATGGTTTCTGCTATTTGTCCTTTTTGTGCATTATTGTGAGCTGTCATAGTTCTTATTTTAGAAAATTAAATTGATTTGGAAAATTTGTCACCTGTATTAGAGTCTCTTAGTTTTTTATCAAAAATAGATGCAATATTTCGTAAAAAAACCATTCCTAAGTCTGTTATGGTCAATCTCTTATTTTCTATTTTAATTAATCCTTCTCTTTCCATATCTACCAAATCTGTACTCAAAAGATCTGGGAAAATATGAAGTATTTTTTCATCCAAGTTTAGTTCTCGTTTACATGTTATATCTTTTATTGCTTGTCGTAATACTTGGTCTTCTTCATCAAGCATATAGGTTCTTATCAATGGTAGCTTACCATTATCAAGGCTTTCATAGTATTCTTTTGTCGTTTTAGCGTTCTGTGCATAGGCCGTTAATGAATCTGATATTGATGATACTCCTAAACCTATAAGAAGTATTGTGTTTGAACTATTGTAACCCATAAAGTTACGATGTAGTTTTTTATTGAGCTGTGATTCATATAATTTGTCATCTTTGAGCGAAAAATGATCCATTCCTATGTCTGAGTATGATAGTTCTAATAGGCGTTTTTTACCATATTCATATAGTTCTCTTTTGAAGATATTGGATGGTAAATCTTCTTCTGAAAATAAGCGTTGACCTTTTGTTTTCCATGGCACATGAGCATATGAGTAATAGGCAATTCTATCTGGTTTTATTTCTGAAATAATATCAAATGTCTGCTCTATTGAACTTAACTTTTGTTTTGGGAGTCCATATATTAAGTCAAAATTAATGGAATCATAACCGATCTCTCTTGCAATTTCTGTTAGTTCTATAACTTGCTCCTTAGTCTGAATCCTGTTTATAATTTGTTGAACTTCAATATCAAAATCTTGTACGCCAAAACTAACTCGGGTAAACCCCTTTTTATATAGTGATTCAAGATGCTCTCTTGTCGTATTTCCTGGATGTGCTTCAAAACTAAATTCGTGTTCTGCATGAACTTCACAATATTCAAGCAATCTGTCAATTAATATTTCAAGATTCTTAGGACTAAAGAAACTAGGGGTTCCACCTCCTAAATGAATCTGTCTGATTATTGGTTTTTCTTCTATAATTTCTAAATATAAAAGCCACTCTTTTATTAGGTAATCAATATATCTTTCTTCGACATGATGATTGCGAGTAATTATTTTATTACAAGCGCAATAAGTGCATAATGATTCACAAAATGGTAAATGAAGATACAAACTGATACCTTCACTATTATTTGATTTTATAAAAGAATCTTTAAGTCTGTTTTTCCAAGATTCCACATCAGGATTGTACTCCCCCCAATATGGCACTGTAGGATAACTAGTATATCGTGGAACTGGAATATTATATTTTTTTATTAATTTTTCTAACATGATATTGCTGTGTAATTTGTTTTTAATATTGAAAAGCAATATATGAAGTATGAGATTGCCTAATATTATTTAAAAATTAAAGGAACTCTACTCCTCAATAAGCTATAAAAGTAATGGTAAAATATTAAATAGTAAATATGGAATTTGATAATAAATTTATAAAATCTGTTAATCTTCTATATACTAAGGTGAAAATGTCAATTGTAGAATAATATGACAAGACTAAAATGATTAAGATTTTTAAATTAAAAAAAGCATTAATAAAAAGTAATACAGATAGTTGTTAGTTTGAAATAGGATTATATAAATCTTGTCACCTTTAAGGGTTGGTGACGGTATTTCTCCACAGACTTAGCCCTATATAAAATCGTTAAGGGCTTTATTCCAGACTTAAATTCATTTAGATATCTATACCATGAAACATAATTTTCTAAATATTTTGTTGCTACTGATCGAAAATGATTAAAAATCCAATTATTAAATCTTTCTTTATATTTGATTATATTTCCTGAATATGAGAGTTTTTTTGAGATATTTGTTAAAAAACTATGTTTATGTCCAGTTTTTCTCCAAAATTGAGCATAGATATTATCTTTTTCTGAAAAAATCAAAGAATTTTTTAATATTAACTTCGAAAACTCACATGTTAATCTTTCTGATGTGAAAGGTTTATCCGTAATATCAAAAATATTATTATTTCTGTCTATACCGTAAACTACATATACGTTTCTACGTTCTTCCTTTTTTATGATTTCATCTATTTTACTGCCTTTAAAGGATTCCTTCAGTTTTAGATGTCCATTTTCTATAATACCTCCAATTTTTTTTGCTTTTATATTTTTTGAGTTTTCTAGAAATCTATGTCTCCATCTAAAAGACGTATTTTTATGAATTCGACAAAACTTTGCAGCTTTCCTTACTGTTAGTCCTAATTTTATGCAATTAGCATAATCTAACCAGTGACCTTTTCGTCTCAGACGTGCTAAAGGTGTGTTTGTTAGGCTATTAAAAGTCTTAAGACAAGAGTGGCATTTATATCTTTGCATATCATTTCTCTTGCCCCATCGTATAAAATTATCAGAATTGCAAAAAGGACAATTCATCTCTCTAACATCGGTTTCGAGAATATTAGAAACCTTTTTTTTGCGAATTCTTTTTTCTATCTCTTCTTTTAATAGTCTGAACTGTAGATTATTGAATTCATGTACATTATTTAGCAATTTTTTAAAATCTGATTTTTCCATAGTAAATTTGATTAAATAAAATGATTTATATTATCATAATTTTATTAGCGATTATCACCAACCATTAACGGTGACAGACCCGACCTTTGTAAGACTCAATAGATAGATAAAGGTTTTACAGTTTCTAGTTTCTTATGACTTATTTTTGATTATAAGTAATCAGCAACTTTGTGTACGTATTTGTTTGATTTTTGTTTCACATTTTTATATAAGTATATACTTTATATACTAAGTGTCTATATACCAATTATTAGGTATTGTGATCTCAATTTTTAAATATTTACTTTGAATTATTAATTAAATCTAAATAAGCATATGAAGATTTTATCACAAACAAAAAAAGGAAAGGTTTTCAATTGTTCTAAGTGTGATGCTTTACATGTTGAATATTTAAATCTGAATTTTAATTTAACAGCAGAGGAGTATTTTGATTTCGCTAAATATATTGATGATATCGATGGTAAGAAATGGGAAAAGACTAATGGTAAAT
This sequence comes from Marinifilaceae bacterium, assembly GCA_025210485.1. Classification (GTDB taxonomy): domain Bacteria; phylum Bacteroidota; class Bacteroidia; order Bacteroidales; family Marinifilaceae; genus JAOARN01. Next base: position 107,041 of record JAOARN010000003.1, read on the forward strand.
CTTGTTTTAAAAGAAAAATAATTATTCCTATAGGAAATAAGAAATTCAATTTACTGTTAAATAATGAAGAGTTGATAGAATTGAAGTGTTTGTTGAGTTTTCGGTCTTATGAATCAGAAAAACAGCACTTCAAGGCTGTTTGTTTAGGAGAGTTTGATTTACAAAATATTTTGAATTAAAAGATTATTTATAATAATCAATGATATAATAAGGTATTTAAGATAATATTATAAAAATTGTAATTATGGGAAGAACAGCAGTTTTTTATGGATCTACCATGGGTAATACAGAATCCGTAGCAAATAGAATATCAGCTAAATTAGGAGCAGAATGTTTTAATATATCTGATATTACGATTGAAAAATTGATAGAGTATGATAATTTAGTATTAGGCTCTTCTACATGGGGAATAGGTGATTTGCAAGATGATTGGGAGTCTTTTCTACCAGAATTAGATGGAGCTGATTTATCAGGAAAGAAGATTGCAATCTTTGGATGTGGTGATGGATCTGCTTATTCCGATAGTTTTGTTGATGCCATAGGGAAAATTCATGCAGTAGTATCTGGTAAAAATTGTGAGGTATTGGGATCCGTTGATAGCTCCGACTATGAATTTGATGCTTCCGAAGCAGAAGAAGATGGTAAATTTTACGGTTTAGCTATAGATGAGGATAATCAGTCAGATATGACAGAAGAAAGAATAACTAATTGGGTAAAAGTATTGGAAGAGTCATTTTAGGTATAATATTGTTGAACATTTTATTATGTAATTGCAGAAAGTTCTAATTGAATATTTCTGAAATATAAATACGATTCGATAAGGCAAGAGTTTTCTTGCCTTTTTTTATAGAAAAATAGCCCCAATAATAAAGGAGCTATTTATGATTATATTGATTTGTTTTTTTATTTTTCAGTTTTCTTAGCTGCTGTTTTTTTCGTTGTTACTTTCTTCGCAGTTGTCTTTTTTGTAGTTGTTTTTTTCGTTGCTGCCTTTTTTGTTGTTGCTTTCTTTGCAGTAGTTTTCTTGGCAGTAGTTTTTTTTGCTACAGTTTTTTTTGTTGTTTTCTTCTTGGAGCCTGATTCTTTAATTATTTTCAGGCAATCTTCGTATGATAAAGCTTTAGGGTCTTCTATATCCTTTGCTAATCTATAATTTTCTTTATTGTATGAAATATAAGGTCCCCATCTTCCATTTAAGATTTGCATTGCTTCATCTTCTTCGAAAGCTTTAATGAATTTTTGTCTATCTTTTTCTCTTTTCTCCTCAATTAATACGATAGCTCTACCCAGTTCAATAGTCATAGGGTCATCAACATCTTTTTTAAGAGAAGCGAATTTACCATCATGTCTAACGTAAGGTCCAAATCTACCAATAGCAACCACTACCTTTTTATCTTCATAAAGACCTAAGTCACGAGGAAGTTTGAATAGTTCTAATGCTTCTTCAAGACTTATAGATTCAATATGTTGACCTTTTCTTAAACCTGCAAATTTAGGTTTTTCAGCCTCTTCGTTATCCGATGTTTCACCAAGTTGAGCCATAGGTCCATATCTTCCGATTCTAACAAGTACAACTTTTCCAGTTTTTGGATCATTACCAAGAATTCTTTCTCCTGTTTCCCTTTCCGAGTTTTCTATTGTTTCTTCAACGTTTTGATGAAAAGGATTATAGAATTCACCAATCATATTTTGCCAAATGACATTTCCGATTGCAATATCATCAAATTGTTTCTCAACGTCAGCAGTGAAATTGTAGTTCATGATATCCTCAAAATGTTTATTCAAGAAATCAGTTACAACCATGCCTATATCAGTAGGGAAAAGTTTCTTATTTTCAGCACCTGTGTTTTGAGTTTTTATTTCCTCAATTATTTCATCAGATTTAAGTCTTATTTCCTCGTAATTTCTTTTTACACCATCTCTGGATTCTTTAATAACATATCCCCTGTTTTGGACAGTTGTAATAGTTGGAGCATAGGTTGATGGTCTGCCGATTCCCAGATCTTCAAGTTTTTTTACCAAACTAGCTTCCGAAAAACGAGGTGGTTTGTTCGTAAAGCTTTGAACAGCTTTGATAAGATCTCTGTTAACAACTTGTCCCACATCAACTTTTGGCAGTAAACCTTGTTGTTCCGAATCATTTTCATCCTCTGTGGATTCGATATAAACTTTAAGGAATCCGTCAAATTTTACAATTTCACCACTTGCAATGAATTCTCTTTCCGATTCAGAGATAGATATTTTGATATTTGTTTTTTCCAGCTCTGCATCAGCCATTTGTGAAGCAAGAGTTCTTTTCCATATTAAAGAATAAAGTCTTCTTTCATTAGATTCTCCATCGACTTCATTTTTATTCATATAGGTTGGCCTGATTGCCTCATGGGCCTCTTGAGCTCCTTTTTGCTTTGTTTGATATCTTCTTTCTTTTACATACTCTTCTCCATGAGCATCAATAATTGCTTTTTTAGCAGCAGCGATTGCCGATTCTGCAAGATTAACAGAGTCTGTTCTCATATATGTGATATGCCCTGCTTCGTATAGCCTTTGAGCTACGGCCATGGTTTGTGAAACCGAAAAGCCTAATTTTCTAGAGGCTTCCTGCTGTAAAGTTGAAGTAGTGAAAGGTGCAGCAGGTCTTCTTTTTAGAGGTTTTTTCTCAACTTCCCTAATTTTAAATTTCGATTTTTTACATGCCTCAAGCAGTTCGATAGCTGATTTTTTATCTTCTATACGTTTATTTAATTCAGCATGAAGAACAGTTTTCTTTTTTGTTGAACTAAAAGAAAAATCACCAGTAAACCTGTAGTTATCGGTTGGAATAAATGACATTATTTCGCGTTCACGCTCAACTAGTAGGCGAACAGCAACAGATTGAACTCTACCAGCAGAAAGCTGAGGTTTTACTTTTCTCCAAAGTACAGGAGATATTTCAAAGCCTACCAATCTATCAAGAATTCTTCTTGCTTGTTGTGCATTAACCAAATTGATGTCTATTTCCCTAGGATTTTCTATAGCTCTAAGAATAGCTTCTTTCGTAATTTCGTGGAAAACAATTCGTTTAGTATTGCCTGGGTTAAGTTTAAGCACTTCGTATAGATGCCATGCAATAGCTTCTCCTTCGCGGTCTTCATCGGATGCTAACCATACAGTTTTAGCTTGTTTAGCCAATTTTTTAAGCTCCGTGACTACTTTCTTTTTGTCTTCAGATACTATGTATTTTGGAGTGAAGTTATTTTTAATATCAATTCCAAAGTCCTTCTTTTCTAAATCACGTATATGACCAAAACTTGAAGTAACTATATAATCCTTTCCTAAAAACTTTTCTATAGTCTTGGCTTTGGCCGGTGACTCGACAATTACTAAATTATCTATCATTTGCATTCCATTAATTAGCCTGAAAAATTTAAAATAGTTTTGATAATAGATTAAAACTAATTATCAAAAAATACCTTTTAACTAATCCAATATGTTTATAATTAATAAATTTGTTACATCTAGGTTCAGATGTTGAAAATAAAATATGGGATCTAATCTTTCTAAATTATTTACGAACCGTAAATTTATAATAAAATTATTATAGAAAAAAAGCTTTTCTTGTTGATTCTCGAAATTATGATTTATTTTAGCCGATTATATCTATGATAAGCAATCAGTTAGAGTCTTGTAGTTTTTCTATCTTACAATATTGGATATTGTATATGATTAAAATCTAATAAAAATACTAATCAAGACCATTGTTGCTAACGCCCCATTAAGAAAACCAAATCCAATTTGGAATAAATTGTGCTTCCCTTCATACATTATAATCGAACCAGTAACTCCTGATATTAAAAGTATTAAACAGATAAAACTAAAATTGTATACTTCAAAAATAAAAGAGAAGAATAAGGTAAATCCAAAGAGTGCCCCAAGAGATATCATTCTGATGCTAATATTCCATATCTTTTTTAATAGTCCTGAGGACAAACAAATTATTGAACTCGATATCAGAAAGGATGAATATATCTTAATTACTGTTGGCAATCGCAGAGACAAGATAAAGCATATTATGAAAAAAATAGAACATATAAGTTGGATATAAATTTTCTTATTCGTATTCAGTTGAAATTTGATTTTATTGTTGTACTCATTGAATGAAATAAATAAAATAATAACAGCAATTGGTAGAATTGTAGTACTTAAAAAGCTAATCAAATAAATAAAACTCTTGAATGCAGAGGGTAGAAAACTTAAGTAGGTGTTTGAATTAAAAATTATATATGCAACATATGTTGTTATTAATAATGGACTTGTCAGTGTCTTAGCAAGCTTTCTAAGTATTGTTAGACTCATTGTTATGGATTTTAAATTTTACGGTAGATTACAAATTTAATCATTTCCAGAAATATACAAGACTATAACTAAATCTAGTGTATTTTCATAAAAATTGTATTTATTAAGATTATTGAAAATTAATCTCAAACTATTGCATTAATTAGATAAAAAGAATTAATCTTAATAAATTTGTCATAAATTTATATTTAATTATTACACATAATCTTAAAGCAATGAATATTCTTTTATTGGGATCGGGAGGAAGAGAGCACGCTTTCGCCTATAAAATTGCCCAAAGTGATAAAACAAGCAAATTATATATAGCACCAGGTAATGCTGGAACATCAAGCTGTGGCGAAAATGTATCAATAAATTCAAATGATTTTATTGAGGTGAAAAACTTCTCTTTATCAAACGATATTGATATGTTGGTTGTGGGTCCTGAAGATCCGCTTGTTAATGGTATTGCAGATTTCTTTGCTGAGGATAAAGACCTTAAGGATATTATGCTAGTAGGTCCTAAAAAATTAGGAGCAACTCTTGAGGGTAGTAAAGATTTTGCAAAGGATTTCTTGAACAAACACAATATTCCAACGGCTAGACATAAAAGTATTAGTATAGAAAATATTCAAGAGGGTTTTGACTTTTTAGATGATTTACAAGCGCCATATGTTCTTAAAGCTGACGGCTTAGCAGCAGGAAAAGGAGTGTTAATTATCGACAATGTCGATGAGGCTAAAACTTCGCTTAAGGATATGTTGAATGGTCAATTTGGAGATGCTGGTAATACTGTAGTTATCGAGGAATTTTTAAAAGGAATTGAACTTTCAGTTTTTGTTGTAACAGATGGAAGAGATTATAAAATTCTTGGTGCAGCGAAAGATTATAAGCGTATTGGTGAAAATGATACTGGTCTAAATACTGGCGGAATGGGTGCTGTTTCTCCTGTACCATTTGCTGATAAGGACTTTATGGATAAGGTGGAAAAACAAGTGGTAATTCCTACTGTAAAGGGATTTGAAAAGGATGGTATCGATTATAAGGGCTTTGTGTTTATTGGATTGATGAACATGAATGGAAATCCATATGTTATTGAATATAATGTTAGAATGGGCGATCCTGAAACAGAGGTAATATTTCCTAGAATAAAATCTGATGTAGTTGAATTATTTGAAGCTATTTCAACACAGAATTTATCAAACTATTCTATTGATATTGATGAAAGAACAGTGACTACAGTAATGCTTGTTTCTGGTGGATATCCTGAGGCATACCAAAAGGATAAGGAAATAACTGGGATAGAGGATTGCCAAGACTGTATTGTATTTCATGCTGGTACAAAGAAAAATGAATCAAAAATTGAAACAGCGGGAGGACGAGTGATTGCTGTTTCCGCTTTCGGTAAGGATATAAAAGAGGCTTTAAAATTATCTTATCTTAATGCTGATAAAATTAATTTTGAAGGAAAATACTTACGAACAGATATAGGTTTAGATCTACTTTAAATATATCAAAAAAAGCTTGTCGATTAGACAAGCTTTTTTTGTGTTTTTTAAATAATGCTAAGATGTTAATCTGTGCAACTATTAATACATTCGATTATACTACTAAGTCTACAGTGTTTTAATGAGTAGTATGTATTTTTTCCATCTCTTTTGGATTGTAACACACCTTTATCTTTTAGTATTCCAAGATGATGTGAAGTTGTTGACTGCTCGATTTCTAATAGTTCGTGAATCTCGGTTACAGTTAACTCTCTACCATCCTCCAGATATCCCAAAATCGCAATTCTCAAAGGGTGAGCAATTGCTTTTAGCATATTAGCCGCCATTTCTAATTTTTCTGGATTTAAATCTTTGGTTTTCATTGCTTTTTTAATTTTTAAAATCTACCATTTGACAAGAAGATGAAATTCCTGTAATTATAAAATGATAAATATTAATCCAATTATTTATCTATAATAGTAATGAATTAATCTAAAGATACCCTAAAGAATTTTCTATAGTTAAGGCATATTAAATTATTCTAATATGTGTGTGTCCTATTTTATATGCTGTTAAAAGTATTGTACAGTTCGGTTTTTTTGATAAATCATAAAGAAGTCAAATTTAACAAAACAAGATATATATTCAAATATTTAGATATCCAATAGTCTAGTTAAATCTAGCATTAACATTATTTTTCTTAATATAATCTTTGATTTTTTTATTAAAATCTTTCTTCTCTTCGAAAAGAAACTCCACCTCGATAGGTAGAGAGTAAGTGGATTTTTTAACCTCTTCATCCGAAATTAGATTTAACAATCGAGTCTCATCTTTTTCGGTTGTGATAATTATCTTTTTCGGATTGTCTATTGTATTAAACTTATTTGAAATCTCAGAAATTTCAGCTTTCGTAAAATTATGATGATCTCCATAGTCGAAGACATGCAGTTTGCGAGCATATCGAGAAACATATTCTACTATCGATTTATTATTTGCTATTCCTGTTACTAGAACAATTTCGTAATCACCTTTTTTCCAGAACTCTCTATCTTCAATTCTTGAATTATTTATCTTTATTGGTTGTAACTCTCCATAACTCATCTTTGTAAAGAATAATTTCTGATACGGCATTATCTCTAACTCTTTTGAGATAAGTCTCCTTTCTATAGGAGGTATATTATCAGGACATTTGCTAATGATAATCATATTTGCTCTGTCCTTATTCTTCCATGATTCTCTAAGATTTCCATATGGCAGTATTTTGTCTTTAGTAATCATTCTATTGTAATCAACTAATAGTATCGAAATACCAGGTTTAACCCATCTGTGTTGGTATGCGTCATCCAAAACTATACAATCAAGTTGTGGGAATTGGTGTGTTAGCTTTTCAATACCTCTTACTCTTTTCTCATCAACTGCTAATTCTATATTCGTGAACTTGCTTCTAATTTGAGCTGGTTCATCACCTATTTTTTCAGCTGTAGAATTCTCATCTGATAAAATATAACCTTTTGTGCTTCTTTTGTATCCTCTACTCAGGCATGCAATATAAAATTCATCTTTCAAACTATTGATAAGGTATTCTGTGTGTGGTGTTTTTCCTGTGCCCCCTACAGTTATATTACCTACTGAAATAATAGGCGTATTAAATGATTTAGATTTAAAAACGTTTATGTCAAATAAAAAATTTCTAAAACTTGTAGCCATCCTAAAAAGTAAAGATAAAGGATAGAATAGAATTCTAAATTTGTTAGTGTTTTTCATATATAGTTTAGAATATTTGTATGTTTTTGATTATGAGACTATTATTTTAATTATAATTAAAATAGTGGCAAATGTAGTATTTATGCTTATTTTATCCTAAGCTATCAATGATTAAAGCCTTATTTTTTGGAGTAATTATCTATTATTAAATTTAAGCATTCTAATAAATTTGATAAATGGAATTTATAGCCCAATATCTGCTAAAAATGACTATTTATACACGGTATGATATCTTAATATCAAGCTTGAGTCTCAATTTAACCGTTCAGGATCGAAAAATATAGACTTATTCTATTTTAATCAGTACGCTGATTCCAAGATTTTTGTGTGTCTTATTTCTTATTTGGATCCAATTGTTTTTTCTGAGCTGCTTTTGAATTGCTTTATTTAGCATGCCGTGAGCAACTAGAATAGATGTGCCATTTTTATTACTTTCTTCAATTAGAAATTCACTCGCTTTCTTTGCTCTCAAAACTGCAGATTTTCTGCATTCGATACCTTTACAATTAGCTCCCATCATCCAACCAATTCTACTAATTCCTTTATAGACAATCAAAGGCATGGGTATCAGTAATCCTACATCTATTATTTTTAATTCAAATTCTCGAAACAAACTATCTTTTTTGATTCTATTTCCATCTCCAAATATCTTTTTTGCTGTTTGATATGACCTATTTAGTGTCGAGCAATTGATATCCGCATCTTTAATCTGAGTTTGAATCATATTTTTATCAAAGTCTTGTATGTCAACTGTATTATAATCATTTTGATATTTAATAGCTTTTTTACGTGTGTAAAAGCCAGATTTTTTGACATCTGGCTTTGCGTGCCTCATAAGTATTATTTGATATACTTTTTTACCTTCTGCCGTATATCTTGACACTATACTATCAGCTAAAAAATTACATTTACTAATATGTTTATCTGAATTGATAAAATCTGAATACTGGGATATGCTTTTATCTAATTTTCTTGTGCTTGAGCATGAATACAGACCAAGCATTGTGCTTATTAGTGTGATAATTAAATAATTATATTTGTTCGTTTTCATTTGATTACTTAATTCTTTGATTTGTCAATAAAATTAAGCTATTTATTTTAAACTATTGATTTCTATTTGAATTTATAAATATAAAGGCATAAATTTATATAAACAGTTTTTTATTTTAATCTAAAACCCTGACATTATGTTTTATATTTATCTTGCAGCAATTGGGATTAATGAGGCTTTAATTGTATTGTTGATTATACTTGTTTTGTTTGGAGGGCGTAAAATTCCTGAATTGATGAAAGGATTGGGGAAAGGAATGAAGGAATTTAAAAATGCTACTACTGATGATGAAAGTATTAATTCTGAAAAAGAATCTTAAAATAAAAAAGCGAGTAATTATCAAATAATTCCTCGCTTTTTTATTTTTTATGAATTTAGAGCATTCCAAATCATATCTTTTAGTTCCATTAGTCCTTTTTGAACGACTGATGAAATAAAAACATAAGGAACATCGGGTAAATCCATTTTAATTTCATCCATCAATTCTTCGTCTAGCATGTCCGACTTAGTGATGGCCAAAAGTCTTCTTTTGTCAAGAAGTTCTGGATTATATTCCTTCAATTCATTTAGTAATATCTTGTATTCTTCATGTATATCTTTACTGTCAGCAGCTACCATAAAAAGTAATACTGAATTTCGCTCGATATGTCTTAGAAATCTAAGTCCTAAACCTCTTCCAGTATGAGCACCTTCAATTATACCTGGAATATCAGCCATTACAAATGAGCGCTCATCTCTATAGGCAACAATACCAAGATTAGGAACCAAGGTTGTGAAGTGATATTCTGCAATTTTTGGCTTAGCAGCCGAAACAACAGATAGTAAAGTAGATTTACCTACACTAGGGAATCCAACTAATCCAACATCTGCCAATACTTTAAGTTCAAGAATTACTGCTCTTTCTACTCTATCTCCACCAGGCTGAGCGTATCTTGGAGTCTGGTTTGTAGCTGTTTTGAAATTCCAATTTCCTAAGCCTCCTTGTCCTCCTTTTACTAGTACTTTTGACTCGTCATCTTGTGTGATATCAAAAATAACTTCTCCTGTTTCAGCATCTCTAGCAACTGTACCTACTGGCACTTCAATTACTCTATCCTCTCCGTCAAAACCTGTACTTCTACTTTTCGAACCATCTCCTCCGTCACCGGCAAAAACGTGTCTACTAAATTTAAGGTGAATCAAAGTCCAAAGTTGTGGATTTGCTTTTATGATGATATGTCCACCTCTACCGCCGTCACCACCATCGGGACCTCCTTTTGAGGTGAGTTTATCTCTATGTAAGTGTGTAGAACCTTTCCCTCCTGCTCCTGAACGGCAGAATATTTTTACATAATCTACAAAATTTGATCCCGACATAGTTTTATTTTTTATTTAAACAGCTTTTTTACAAGTCAAATCAGATATTAACTCTAGGATTTGGTTGTTTATATCTTCAATTTCAGCATTTGTATCAATTTTGTGATATATTCCACGTTTTTGATACTCTTCTGCTATTGGAGCCGTTACTTCATTATATATTTTTAATCTTTTTGTGATGATATCTTTACTACTATCATCTGCTCTTCCTGATAGTTTTCCTCTGTTTAGCAATCTTTCAATTAGAAAATTGTCTTCACAGCTAAGTTCTATCACTAAATCCAAATTCTGATTTATAGATTCAAGGAATTTATCAAATGGTTCAACTTGTCCTAGATGTCGAGGTATGCCGTCAAATATATATCCTTTTTCGGAAGGATTTTGATTTATAAATTTAGACATAATACTGAAAGCCAATTCGTCTGGAAAGAAATTGCCTCCATCGATAAGTCTTTTTGCCTCAAGACCTTCTTTGGTTTTCTTTTTGATTTCCTCTCTGCAAATATCCCCAGTTGAAACTTGAATTATTCCAATTTTATCTTCTATCAATTTAGATTGGGTTCCTTTTCCGGAACCCGGAGGTCCAAAAATTATGATATTTGCCATTGAAATTAATCTACAACAGTATATATATTTGGATAGTTTCTTCCTAATCCGTTATAATCAAGACCTCTACCAACTATAAAGTCATTAGGGATTTCCATACCGATATAGTCAATTTTTACATCTCTCTTAAGAGCATCTGGTTTAAATAACATTGTTGCAACTAGAACTTCTCTACAGTTGTAATCTTTGATTTGTTGAAGTGTATTTGAGATGGTTACACCTGTATCAACGATATCTTCAAGAAGAATAATTGTTCTGTCTTCGATATCCTCAGTGAATCCCATTAATTTTTTTACTTTTCCTGTAGTACTCATTCCATCATAAGATGATAATCTCATAAAGGTGATTTCTGCATTCTCTACAGTAATATGTTTCATTAAATCGGATGCAAACATAAAAGAACCATTTAAAATGCAGATAAATAATGGGTTTTTCCCTGCTAGATCTTTATTCATCTTTTCTGCCATTTCGGCAATTACTTTATCCAACTTCTCTGAAGGAATTGAAACCTCAAATTCTCTATCAATTAATTTAATTCTATCCATTAATATAGTTTTTTAAATGATTCTAAAATTACGAATCATGAATTTAATGCTGTATGCTGTAATTTATATGAGCTAAAAATTCCATAGTTTCTATTTATGGTGGACTGTTAAGGAGGAAAATCTCCTTTATTTTAGCTATTATTTATGTAAAACCATAAAATAATCGAATCATCTAAATTATAAATTTCAGATTTTTACGTATTTATGTGTTTTACTTTCGAAAAATAAAAATTGCTGCAAATGTACAATTTTTTATAAAAAATATTAATATTTGTAAGGCATTTAATATATAGAATGCTCAAAATAATTTAGTGTATAGCCAATTGTTTTTAGGCACGAGCTTTTATTATTGATACATAAATAGTTTTTTAATTTACAATAAAATATAATATACAATGAAACCTATTGTTAGTATTATTATGGGAAGTACTTCTGATTTACCTGTGATGGAAAAAGCAGCGAAAGTACTTAATGATTTTAAAATCCCATTTGAAATTAATGCTTTATCTGCTCATAGAACGCCTGAAGCAGTTGAAAAATTTGCTAAATCAGCTCTTGATAATGGTATTAAAGTTATTATAGCTGGTGCTGGTATGGCTGCTCACCTTCCTGGTGTAATTGCTGCCATGACTCCAATCCCTGTTATTGGTGTACCAATTAATGCTTCTTTGGACGGAATGGATGCTCTACTTGCAATTGCTCAAATGCCTCCTGGAATCCCTGTAGCTACTGTTGCTATTAATGGTGCTATGAATGCAGGAATTTTAGCTAGTCAAATTATTGCTTCTGGTGATACTGAGCTTCAAACTAGAGTTATTGAATTCAAAGAAGGACTAAAGGAAAAGATAGTTAAGGCAAACAAGGAATTAGCAACTGTTAGTTACGAGTTTAAAACAAACTAAGCTTTTATCTTTTAATACCAATTCTATATGATTAATAAATTTGATATAGAATTGGTATATTTTTTTGAACATTTGATATTAAAATCTAATTATGACACAGATATTTTTTTATTTATGGAGATGTATGAAAGATTTTATTATCATTAAACCTCCGCTATTTATCCGCAGATTGTTTCCTAGTTTTATATGGAAAATAAATTCTGAAAAATCAATTTATTTAACTTTTGATGACGGACCAATTCCTGAATCTACTCCATGGACACTCGACACTTTAAAATATTATAATGCCAAAGCAAGTTTTTTTTGCGTTGGCGATAATGTCCGGAAGTATCCAATAATTTATCAGCGAATTTTGTCTGAAGGTCATTCTGTAGGCAATCATACTTTTAATCATCTCAATGGTTTGAAGTCTCCTAACTATATCGAGAATGTTAACAAAGCTAGTTTGTACATTGATTCAAAATTATTTAGACCTCCTTATGGTTTGATGAGAAAAAATCAGATTAAAGAAATATCCAAGAAATATAAAATAATTATGTGGGATGTTTTAACTGCGGACTATAAAAAATATAATAATCCTAAATTTGTTTTAAAGAAGATACTTTCAAAGTCAAAGCCAGGTAGCGTTATTTTGCTACATAATCATATCAAAGCCCAAAAAAACCTTGAATATATGCTGCCTCTGATGTTGCGGTTTTTTAGACAAAAAGCATGGATCTGTGAGGCTATTGATATGAAAGTGTAATCTATAGCATATTTAATGCTTCTTTGTAATTGGGAATTTCTTTTAAATACTTGTAGCTATTTTCTGCATAGTTATAATGACAGCAATAATGGTTCAATCCATTACTTACAAATAATAAAGGTACTCTAAGAATCATATTGTATCTTGTAATCTGATTAAAACTTTGCTGGGTAATTTTTACTTCAGGCGCCTTACATTCAACTATCATTAAAGGTTTAAGATTGTTTGAGTATAGTACTATATCGCTTCTTTGAGGAAGTTTGTTTACATCTACTTTTGTCTCTACTGCAATCAACGAAGCTGGATACTTTTTTTCATCTATTAAATATGAAATAATATTTTGCCTAACCCACTCTTCGGGGCTAAGCACATAGTATTTCTTTCTTATTTGGTCAAAGATCTTTTTACGCCCGTTCTCTTCTTTGAACCTAAACTTATATATTGGGAGGTTTAATTTAACAATACACATCTATTCGTCTGCTAATAGTTTGAAACTCATTCTGTGATGTTTTGATGGTCCATTTTCAGCTATAGCTTTTCTGTGTTGCTTTGTAGGATAGCCTTTATGTTTATTCCATGAATAATATGGAAACTTATCATGAAGCTTTATCATAAAATCATCACGATATGTTTTTGCTAAAATAGATGCAGCTGCAATACTTGCTATTTTACCATCACCTTTGATTACACATGTGTGAGGAATTTTAGGATAGTCTTTGAATCTATTTCCATCAACTAATATATGTTCAGGTTTTATGTCTAATTTTTTTACAGCCTTATGCATTGCCAAAATTGATGCGTTTAGAATATTGATTTCATCAATTTTTTTTGGATCCACCTTAGCAACAGCCCATGCTTCTGCCTTTTCTTCTATCAGTTTTCTTGCTTCGTATCTTTTCTTATCCGACATCTTTTTTGAGTCATTTAAGATTTCGAAAGGAAAATCAGCTGGTAGAATTACTGCAGCCGCAAATACTGGACCTGCCAGACATCCTCTTCCCGCTTCGTCGCATCCTGCTTCAATGGTGTCTGGGTATAAAAATGATTCAAGTAACATTGCTTATATTGTGATTTTATGCTTAGTCTTATTCTCGTTAGGAAAGAAATCTATTTTTCTTTTACAAAGTATTTTCTATGGAATAATAATATATATATAACACCGATTGTAATATATGAATCGGCTATATTGAACACTGGTCTGAAGAATACAACATGCTCTCCTCCCCAAAATGGAACCCATGATGGAAGATTAGTATCTACAATAGGGAAATATAACATATCTACAACTTTGCCATGAAGAAAACTTGCATATCCCCCACCTTCTGGCATAAAGCTAGCTACTTGGTAATAACTGTCGTTAAATATTAGGCCATAAAAAGCACTATCAATTATATTACCTAATGCACCTGCAAAAATAAGGGCAATGGAGAATATTATGCCAGGTTTCACCGATTTTATACAAAGATTTCTAAGATACCAGCCTATACCACATACTGCTACTATTCTGAAAAGACTAAGGGCTATTTTTCCAAATTTACCTGCAAGTTCCATTCCGAATGCCATTCCATTATTCTCAATAAAATGTATGATAAACCAGTTTCCAAATATTTTATATTCTTCACCTAGCATCATATTGGTTTTAATCCAAATTTTAACAACTTGATCAATAATTAAAAGTATAGTAATAAAAACAATGGCTCTTTTAAATGTTTTCATAGCGATGTATTTAGTAGTCTTGGTTTTATTTTGAAATCTTATTATGATAAAAACGTTTATTTAAAATAGTAAGCAAATTTCATGTTTTTTTTGGAAATAATAAGCATAAAAGTAGATAAAATGCTTATAAAATAATGCTTTTAGAACCTTTTTGCTTATTAATTTAAGAAAATTAAAACAAAAAATGATTGAGAGCACTAAGCTCTCAATCATAAATATTCTAAAAAAAGATATGTAAATTAGTCAGAGTATATCTAACTAATCTAAATATCTAATCATTATTCATGTTTGAAGGTTGGATTATTGTCTGCGTTTAGCATCTATTGAAAGAGTGGCATGCGGCACAGCACGTAGTCTCTCTTTTGAAATAAGATTGCCAGTTTCTCGACATACTCCATAGGTTTTGTTTGTAATTCTAATTAATGCTGCTTCAAGATGCGAAATAAATTTAGCTTGTCTTTGGGCTAATCTACCCGCCTCTTCTTTTGATAATACAGACGCTCCTTCTTCTAATACTTTGAATGTTGGAGATGTGTCTTGGATATCATTACCCGAACCATTCGAGATTGAAGCTTTTAAGGTGTCAAAATCTTTTCTCGCCTTTTCAAGTTTCTGTTCTATTAGCTCTTTGAATTCTGCCAATTCTTCGTCTGAATAACGTTTTTTATCTGTCATAATTTAGAATTTTTTCTAAAGATAACAAAAAAACACCTACTATCTAAGCTTTTCCACCTTGATAAGTGTCTCTACACCTGTCTCTATCTCAACAGATTTAGCATTTTCATTATCAAGTTTATCCACCAAATTAACATTTGCTGCTAAAGTCTGAGAACCAATATATTCTTTATATTCTTCGACAGCTTGGTTAATATAATCGTGTTTTTGTATCTCTAAGTTAATTTTATCAGTTACTTCGAAATCACTTTCTTTTCTTAGGTTTTGAATACGGTTGATAAATTCTCTTGCTATACCTTCTTTTTTAAGATCTTCGGTTATGTTTACATCTAATGCCACTGTTAGGCGACCTTCGTTTGCAACCAACCATCCTGGTATATCTTCTGATATTATTTCAACATCTTCTAAACCTAGTTCAACAGGGTTATCGTTTACAATAATAGTATATTTTTGCTCTTGTTCAAATTTATGAATGTCATCTTGATTCAATTGGTTGATACAAGCAGCAATTTGTTTCATTATTTTTCCATGTTTTGGACCTAGAGTTTTGAAATTTGGTTTAATCTTTTTAACCAAAATTCCAGAGGTATCTGTTATAAACTCTATGTCTTTAACATTGATTTCTGAAAGAATAATATCTTTCACCGCTCTTAGTTGAGGCTCTGTTTTATTGTCAAGAATTGGAATCATTATACGACTAAGTGGTTGACGTACTCTAGTCTTCACTTTTCTTCGTAAACCAAGACACATTGATGAAATCTTTTGTGCCATTTCCATTCTTTCTTCTAAATCTGTATCTATAAGATCTGCATCATATTTAGGGAAATCTACTAAGTGTACTGATTTCTCTTCATATTTGTTTGTTACAGAATTTAAATCGTTGAATAATCTATCTGAATAGAAAGGTGCTATTGGTGATGATAAAATAGAAATGGTTTCCAAACATTTGTATAAGGTTTGATAAGCCGAAATTTTATCTGTAGAGTATTCTCCACCCCAATATCTTTTTCTTGATAATCGAACATACCAGTTTGATAGATTCTCTGTAACAAAGTTCTGGATTGCTCTACCTGCACGTGTAGGTTCAAAAGCTTCGTAACATTCTTCTACTTCTTTTATTAATGAGTTAAGAAGTGATAGAATCCAATTATCTAATTCTGGTCTTTCGTTTGCAGGAATATCTGCTTCGCTATAGTTAAAACCATCAATATTTGCATATAATTGGAAGAAACTATATGTGTTATATAATGTTCCGAAGAATTTTCTTCTTACTTCTTCTACTCCTGAAATATCAAATTTAAGGTTATCCCATGGTTGTGCATTTGTTATCATATACCAACGCAATGGATCTGATCCATATTTGTCAATTGTTGTGAAAGGATCAACTGCATTGCCTAATCGCTTAGACATTTTGTTTCCTTTTGCATCAAGAACAAGTCCGTTTGAAATAATATTTTCAAAAGCAACACCATCAAAAATCATTGTTGCAATAGCATGCAATGTAAAGAACCATCCACGAGTTTGATCTACTCCTTCGGCAATGAATTGCGCTGGGAAAAGTTTCTCAAATTCTTCTTTATTTTCAAATGGATAGTGCTGTTGTGCATATGGCATAGCTCCTGAATCAAACCAAACATCAATTAGGTCTGGTTCGCGGAAAAGTTTTTCTCCATTGTCACCAACAAGAACAATATCATCTACATATGGTCTGTGAAGATCAAATTGTTCGTAATTATCTTTTGTGTTGTCTCCTTCTTTATAATCAGCTAAGATATTTTCTGTCATAAATCCAGCAGCGATAGATTTTTCTATTTCAGCTTTTAATTCAGAAACTGATCCTATACATTTTATTTGACCTCTATCTTCAGAAACCCAAATCGGAAGTGGTGTTCCCCAATATCTTGAACGAGACAGATTCCAATCAACTAGGTTTTCTAGCCATTTTCCAAATCTTCCTTCTCCTGTTGATTGAGGCTTCCAATTGATTGTTTTGTTTAGTTCAATCATTCTTTCTCTAACAGAAGTGGTTTTGATAAACCAAGAATCAAGTGGATAGTATAAAACAGGCTTGTCAGTTCTCCAACAGTGAGGATAATTGTGAACGTGTTTTTCTACTTTAAATGCTTGACTTCTTTTTTTAAGTTCAACAGAGATGTCAATGTCTAATGTCGCATCTTTATCAGTTAAATTGCTGTCATATGCATTCTTAACATATCTTCCAGCAAATTTGTTGTATTCGTCGAGATTGATGTTTGTTTTTACAAATTCAGGGTCTAGATCTTCTATATTAAAGAATTTACCAGTTCTGTCAACCATCGGTTGTCTTTTCCCGTCCTTGTCGCGAAGAATTAATGGAGATATACCTGCCATTTTAGCTACTCTATCATCATCAGCACCAAATGTTGGGGCAATGTGAACTATACCTGTACCATCTTCGGTTGTTACAAAGTCACCTAATATTACTTTGAACGCTTCTCCTTCTGGTTTTACCATAGGCATAAGTTGCTCGTATGATATTCCTTCAAGATCTTTACCTGTGAATTTATCTAAGATTTTGTATGGTAGTACTTTACCTCCAATTTTGAAATCATCGAAAGATGCGTCTTTGTGTTTTTTGTTGAAGAAATTAGCAAATAAATCTTCAGCAAGTAATACCACGCATGGATTACCAGTATATGGATTGAAAGTGCGAACTTTCAGATAATTAATTTTTGGACCTACAGCCAATGCAGTGTTTGAAGGAAGTGTCCAAGGAGTTGTTGTCCATGCAATGAAATATGCATCGCAATCAATTTCATTGTATATCTTTTGACTCAAGTCATTTTTTTCAATCTTGAACATACCTACTGCAGTAGTATCCTTCACATCCTTGTAACATCCAGGTTGGTTCAATTCATGTGTTGAAAGTCCTGTTCCTGCTGCAGGAGAGAATGGCTGAATGGTGTATCCTTTGTAAAGCAATCCTTTTTCGAATAATTGCTTAAGTAACCACCAAAGTGTTTCGATATATCTGTTGTCATAGGTGATGTATGGATCTTCCATATTTACCCAATAACCCATTTTTGCAGTTAAATCTTCCCATTCACGGGTGTATTTCATCACATTTTTTCTACATGCATCATTATACCCGTCAACGCTAATTTTTTTTCCAATATCTTCTTTCGTAATACCTAATTCCTTCTCTACTCCTAATTCCACTGGCAAACCGTGAGTGTCCCAGCCTGCTTTACGATTAACTTGAAATCCTTTTAAAGTTTTGTATCTGCAAATAATATCTTTAAGTGCTCTTGCCATTACGTGGTGAATACCTGGCATACCATTAGCTGAAGGAGGTCCTTCGTAAAATACGAATGATGGTTTTCCCTCTCTAATTTTTAAACTTTGTTCAAAAGTGTTATTTTTCTCCCACTCTTGTTGGATGTCTTTGTTGATTTGTGATAAATCAAAATTTTTATATTCCGGAAATTTCGTACCCATTTATTTTTAGTATTAGTAATCTTGATTTCGAAAAAGTTCACAAATATAGGAAAAATACTAATATAAAGTGCTATAATATTATATTGAATATTGGCTTATTGGTTTTCTATCAATTTATTATGCATTGTTATTAAATTGTTATTTTTAGTTTCAAAAAGAAATCAATAATATTGTATTCGTAACAATTTATAAGTTAGAGATTATGATTACAATTAAAACAAAATATTTAGGTGATTTACGAACTGAAAGTGTTCATCTTCAGTCTGGCGAAAAGATCATAACTGATGCTCCTACGGATAATCAAGGTAAAGGGGAAGCTTTTTCTCCTACTGATATGATGGCAACTTCTATTGGAACCTGCATACTTACCATTATGGGAATAAAGGCTAGAGAAAATAATATTGATATTGTTGGAACGGAGCTTAATATCACAAAAATTATGAATACCGAACCTAGACTAGTTAAGGAGGTGGTTATGGAATTTATTTTTCCAAGTAAAAACTATACTCAAGAGCAAAAAGATTTTATCGAATCATTTGCAGGAATTAGTCCAGTGCCTTTAAGTGTGAGTAAGGAATTGATTCAGAATATAAGTTTCAAATGGCTGTAAACATGAATTGATTTTAATATGTAATATTCTTTTTTAGAGTTAAGTAGAATATTATATGTTTTTTACTTATAAAACAATCTAAAGTATGGTTTTAGTAACGGGTGCTACTGGGATGCTTGGTTCTCATCTCATGGTAAAATTATTGGAAGAAAACGAATCTGTAATTGCCTTAAAAAGAAAGTCTTCTAGTTTAAAGAATACGGAAAAAATATTTTCATATTATAATAAACAAAATTTATTTGAAAATATAAATTGGATTGATTGTGAACTGTATGACACAATCGGTTTAGAGGATGTTTTAGATAGAGTTGATACTGTTTATCATTGTGCTGCCATGGTTTCGTTTGATAAAAAGCAGCGTGATAGATTATTTGCTACCAATGTTGATGGTACTCGTTATCTTGTTGATGCCTGTATCGATAAAAATATCTCTAGATTTTGTTTTGTTAGTTCTATCGGAGCTTTAGGAAAAGAGGAAGATGGAAAAATTATCACTGAGGAAAGTGAACGTGATTTGCTTGAAGCTTGTTCTGATTATTCATTGACCAAATATATGTCTGAAATGGAAGTCTGGAGAGGATTTGAAGAAGGATTGAAAGGAGTTATAGTGAATCCATCTGTCATATTAGGTGAAGGGAATTGGAATTTGGGTAGTGCGTCGATATTTTCATCTGTTGCAAATGGAATGAAATATTATACTAAAGGAACAACAGGGTATGTTGATGTTCAGGATGTAGTTAGGGCAATGATATTGCTTACTAATTCTGAAACAAATGCTCAGAGATATATACTGAATTCGGATAATATCTCATATCAAGATCTGTTTATTCGAATTGCTTTTGAATTTGGAGTAAAAGCGCCATGGAAGTATGCTACTGAAAATTTGTGCTCAATTGCGTGGAGACTTGATTTTATAATGAGTAAGATTATGGGTAAACCTAGAAAATTTACAAAAAATATGGCTAGATCCTCTCATAATATTTCTTCATATAGTTCGGAGAAAATTAAAAATGATTTTTCTTTTTTATTTAATAGTATAGAATCCAGCATATCTCGAATTGTAAAGAATTACAAGCTTGACAATCTGGATTAAACCCGATTGTCAAACTTTTTTTAGATTAAAATCTAATACTTATGCCATTGGCACTTATAAATACTTTTTGATTTTTCCCCTTTTGAAAGAAATGCCCAGCGAGATAACCAATAAGTCCTCCGACTACTGCGTCTGATGACCAATGTCTGTTTCTATAAACTCTTGTAAAACTCACTGTAGCTGGTATGAGGTATATCCATTTACTATATTCTTCAGCAAATGGTGTAAGCATAGCCCATGCGACGAATGAGTGTCCCGAAGGGAATGATTTAAAACTATTGGAATTGCCTCCCATAAAGTCGAAATGATTATTTCCCATATTCATATCAGGTCTTGCTCTACCTGTACTTATTTTAAGACTTTCGGTAATAATAGCACCACACAACACTGCTTTCATTGAATTTACCGTAGTGAATTTTAGTCGTTTGTTATTTGTTGCTTCTGAAAATACATAACAGGCAATACCGATGCTTCCCATTATTTTTTTTTCCCCAAATATATTGCCTACATCAGTGTATGAGTCAAGAAAATTAGATTGATTACTTTTTAATTTGTCTTTTATCCAATCATCCATTAGAAATGATGCGGTTATCAATCCTGTTCCAATAATTGCAGTTCTAGCAGAAAATGTATTTGCTCTTTTGGAAATTGTAGTCGTATCCGATAATATTTGCTTATTAAACTGAGCTTTTGATTTTAGATTTGTTAATACTATGATACAAATAAAGCAGCTTTTAAGAATAAATTTGGTAATTTTCATTCTACTATATATAATTTGAAAAAAGTTTAGTGAATCCAGAATTGTAAACTGAATCGGTAATATTATATTTTGTTTTTAGAAATTCAGGTGAGTTTTCAACAATCCATGAGTTTGAACACCAATTTAGCATATCGATATCATTATAATCATTGCCAATACAAACGCAATTTTCATTATTTATACTTAATAAATTGCAAATGTACTGACAGCCTGTAGCTTTGGATATATTTTTGGGAAATACTTCAGACCATACCGAATTATGATCAATTGGGGACGTAGCTCTAATTAGTTTGAAATCAGGTAATATCTTTTCTATTAATTTATGCCTATTCTCTTCATATGAATCAATGACAAGAAATTGAGAACAATCATCTAGTTGTTCTATATTAGTTAATTCTCTTGAGTATTTAGAGTAGATTTTAAGTCTAGAGTCAAAATCGGTACAAGTATCCTTACAAATATAATAAGAGAATTTGTGATTGTTGGGAATTGAATCTAAAACCATGAAGTTGAACTTGTTGTTAATCAGGTTTTTTGCAATATTTTTAGATTCGTTTATTTTAATACCACTTGAGAATAAAAGTTTTCTATTTTTCCAGTCATATATCCCAAGACCAGATGAAAATATTAAATAATCAATTGGGAAATCTGATTTTAAAGCTTTTTGTGCAGATAAGAAATTTCTGCCAGTTGCTATTACTCTAATAATATTTCTCTCACCAAGTTTATGGAGTGTGTTCATATCTTGATTTGAAATTTCAGATTGTCCTGGAAGTAATGTTCCATCTAGGTCAGAAAATATTATTTGGGGTAAAATATTGGTGCTATTCAAATTATAATAAATTTTATTGATAAATGTAATATGCTTAAAGTTTTCAAGCAAAATTAATTCTATTTTATGCTATTATCAATTTTATTTTCTTGAATTTAGAAATCAAACTATTATAAATACAAAAAACCATCACTGTGAAATGATGGTTTTTTGTGACCCCGGCGGGATTCAAACCCACGACCTTCAGAACCGGAATCTGACGTTCTATTCAGCTGAACTACGAGGCCATTTCCAAATAGCTATATTAGCTTATTGGTATAATTTGGAATGCGGGACAAAAGTAGCAAAAAAAAGATGCCAAATATTTTTATTTACATATAATTTCAAAACAAACTGATGAAATTGTTATTCTCTATCCTTTTTTATGTATTTCTTTTTCTCTTTTTTTATTTCTTTTCCTTCTAGAACAATTACAATTTCACCTTTAACGGTTTTTGAGCTAAAATGTGCTATTACTTCACAAATAGTTCCTCTAAAATTTTCTTCATGAAATTTGCTTATCTCTCTTGATATACTCACTCTTCTTTCTTCTCCAAATGCTTCTTTGAATTGTTCTAGACATTTTAAAAGTCGGTTTGGAGATTCGTAGAAAATCATAGTTCTCGTCTCATCTACCAATGACATTATTTTTGTCTGTCTTCCTTTTTTGTGAGGCAAGAAACCTTCGAAGCAGAACGATTCTGTATTGAAGCCCGAATTTACTAGCGCAGGAACAAATGCTGTTGCTCCTGGAAGACATTCAACTATAATTCCCTCTTCCACGCATTTGTTAACAAGGAAATATCCTGGGTCAGAAATCAAAGGTGTTCCTGCGTCCGAAATTAAAGCAATATCAATACCTGATTCTAATTTGTCGATTACAGATTGTGTGCTCTGTTTTTCATTGAATTTATGGTGTGAACTTAATTTAGTGCTAATTTCAAAGTGCTTCATTAATACGGATGAGGTTCTTGTATCCTCTGCTAATATTAAGTCAACTTCCTTTAATATACGTATGGCTCTGTAACTGATGTCCTCTAAATTTCCAACAGGGGTTGGAACTATGTATAATTTTCCCATTAAAAGCTTTTTTTGCAAATATCGTAAAATCTATTTACTGTTTCTGATTCTTGATCCCATTCTTTTTTCTGAAACCATATGTCAAGTTCATTAATCGTACCCAACTGATTTATCTCAGATATAGCATAATTTAAATCATCCGAACAGTTATTAAACAATTCCCTACTAAATAGGAAGTGGTCGTTTATGCCAATATGAGTTTCAATCTTGTGATGTTCGGATGCTTGGTTATGCTCAGTTTTAATTGAATTATTAGTATTTCCTATCTCTACTTTTTCGATAATAATTGGATTCTTGTCGTTTGAGCTGTCAATTTGCTGCTTAATCTCTGCGTTTGGAATGCTCTTTTCTTCTAGATGGTCTAGTTTTACAGGTTCAGATTTTTCAGAATTCTGAGTCTCAAAATTTTTGTTTTTCAATAGTTGAATATCTCTATTTAGGCTTTCAACTCTATTTTCTAAGAGGATAATACTAGTTTCAATTTCATTAGGAGAATTTTTAAAATGTTCTAATAGCATTTGTATCTCCTGTGTTTTATTTTGTAGTAATTCGATTATAAGTTGTCTATTCATTTCCTTAAGTGTTTAAATCCAGTCTCCACAATCAATTATTAATTTTTTTAATTCTGCAATTGCATTATCACTATGTATATCTTTTTTCACCATTTTGCCTTCTTTGTATAGGCAAACATAATTTGGTTTTGAACCTACGTACCCATAATCGGCATCCCCCATTTCGCCTGGACCGTTAACAATGCAACCCATAACAGCAATTTTAAGATGATTTAAATGAGAGAACTCTTTTTTAACCTTATTGGTAATTTCTTCAAGATTGTATTGTGTTCTTCCACATCCTGGGCATGAAATGAATTCTGTTTTTGTTCTTCTTACACCAGCTGCTTGAAGAATATTAAATGATAGTTCAGTGATATCTTTTTTGTTTATTTCTGAATTTGATATCCAAATACCATTTGATAGTTTATCAACAAATATTCCTCCAATATTGCAAGAACAATTTATCTCAAAAGATTCAATATCTGAATTGCATTCACTGTATTTAATTATAGTTGGCTTGTGTATATCGAGCTCTATTAGTTTAAGTATCATTGTTCTGAGTTGAAAGTAGTTTCCTTCTAATACAAATACTACTGAGTCATCCTTACAAGTTGTGATTCGATGTGAAAAGTTATCCTCATTAAGCCCTATAAAACTCAAACTGCTGTTTGAAGGATAATATTGTTCTTTATCAGAAAAATAAGGATAACAATTATCATGCTTTTGGTAATGTTTATTCCAAATTTGGTAATCAACGATATAATTTTCAGATTTATTAATTCTAGAATTTTCATTTATATATAAGAAATCTGATTTGTTCGGGTATTCACCAACAACTATTGGCTTGATATCTCCTCCTATTATTCCTTTATTTAGAGATTGATATTTGTCAAATGAGCAAAAATCAAATTTGATTTCATCAAGTTCAATTTTAGATGGACTAGTTTTCTCATATTTTTTTATATTGGAAATAATTGATTCTGCAATAGGAATCTCAGCTTCTGGTTTTTCAGTCAAGGAAACTCTAATTGTATCACCTAGCCCATCAAGTAGAATTGTAGAAATACCTACAGATGATTTTATTCTACCTTCTTTTCCGTTACCTGCTTCTGTTACTCCAAGGTGCAATGGAAAGTTCATTTGCTCTTCGTTCATTCTCTCAACTAATAGTCTTACTGCTTTAACTACACGAAAACTAGAACTTGATTTTAAGGATATTACAAGATTGGTGAAATTTTCTTCTTTGGCAATTTTGAGGTATTCCATTGTTGCTTCTACCATGCCTTTGGCAGTATCTCCATATTTATCTATTATTCTTGGAGATAATGATCCATGGTTTGTGCCTATTCTGATTGCAGTTTTTTTATCATTACAAATATGTATCAGTTTCCTAAACTTGGTATGGTCAAATTGATTGTCCTTTTCAGCAAAATTACCTGGGTTTATTCTTACTTTATCTACTAATTTGGCAGAAGTAAATGCTGCATTTGCATTATAGTGAATATCCGCTACGATTGGAGTGTGACAATTTCTATTAATTAATTCTTTTTTTATGTTACCCAAATTGGATGCTTGGGTAATTCCTTGCGCTGTAAATCTAACCAGTTTTGCTCCCGCGTTTGAAATACTAATTGCTTGAAGTACGGAACCTTCAGTATCTTTAGTATCAGTATTAGCCATTGACTGGATAATGATGTCATTCTCCCCTCCAATTTCGAGAGTACCTACTTTACAAACACTGCTTGTTCTTCTTTTGTATTTTGTAATATTTTTGCTAAAATTATTTATAGTCATTATTATATTATTATAGTAGATTCTCTTAAAGGATAGGCTCTTAAAATCATGGAATAGCTATCTTGAATCTGAAGTTTTGCGATTTCCAAAATTATTAATATCTATCTAAACAAAAAAATGGCTTCAGATAATTAGAGTTTTTCGTTGTAATTGAATTATTCTTCGGAACTAATGATATTATTAAGTTGTTCTATACTAACATTTAAATTTTCAGCAATTTTATCCTGACTAAGTCCTAATCCCAGCAATAGTTTTACAGATGATTTAAGCTTTGAACTAGTTTCTTTAGCTTCTTCCTCTGATTTTACGGCTTTTATCTCTAGCATTTTAGCTTTTTCTTCCGATTCTTTGGCTTTCTTTTCAGATTTTACCGCTTTTTCTTCTGATTCTTTAGCTTTCTTTTCTGATTTTTTAGCTTTTGATTCAGCTAATTGTGTTTTAATTTTTTCGTTAGCTAATTTCTCTTTTGCTTTTTTTATATCTATTTCTAATTCTTCAATATCTTTCAGATGATCTCTTTCAGCTTGTATGTTGATAATTAGTTGTTCGTCAAGAATAGCCTCGTTTAAGTGCTTTATAACGGACATTAGTTCAGAATCATCATCAATAGGATTAACATCAATAATTGTATTCTTATCTTCACCAATGAATTTTTGTATAAAAAGATCAAGGAATTTTTCAAG
>JAOARN010000029.1 GCA_025210485.1 Marinifilaceae bacterium
CACCGATAGCACAATCTCTGTTTTTTGATTTTTACTAATTCTTCGTTTCTTTTCAGACATAATCAACTATTTAAAACCACTATAAATATCAGAATTTATTTTAGAAATAAAAATGTTTACATTAATTCGGGGCTAATATACCAAGATTTAGTTTAAATGCTAAAAAATAAGCTAAAGGGATATTTATAATAATATAGGATATGAAAGCATAAATCATGGCATGGTTGACATCAGCTAACCCCCTTAGTACACCCATCATTACTAGTTGTAAACCATCGAATAGTTGAAACATTGCAGCCATTGCAACTAGATGAGAGGCAAGTATAATAACTTCATGCTCGTTGCTATATAATACTGGTAATAGGTTTCTAAAAATAAGGAATAAGCAAGCTGTTGTTCCCATGAATGCGAATACCATATGTAAAGAAGCAAAAGCGGCACGTTTCATTTCTAAGTAATCTTGTTTGCTATATTGATGAGCAACCCTAATTGTTGCTGCTGATCCTAAGCCTGTAGCAATCATATAAACCATACCTCCCAGCCAGACAGCTATTTGATGAGCAGCTAGTTCTGTGGTACCTATCCAGCCAACCATTATAGCACTTATAGAAAAAGCACTAACCTCTAAAATCATTTGCATCGAAATAGGGAAGCCAACTTTGATAATATTTATTATTTCTTCAGTATTTATCTTTGACTTGATAGCTATAAAAGTATATTCTTTAAACTTTGGAATCCTGAAGAAGATAATTAAAAATAGTATAGGCATCATTATTCTTGCAATTAAAGTAGCATATCCTGCTCCATCTAAACCAAGTTCAGGAAATCCACATTTGCCATAAATAAGAACATAGTTAAATCCTATATTAATAATATTTACAGCTAATGTTATTAACATTGCATATATTGTATTCCCGAGCCCTTCACAGAATTGTTTGAATACGTAAAATAATTGAAAAGGAATCATGGATATAACTAAAATTCTATAGTAGCCTATTGCTAAATTACAAACCTCCTCGGGCTGATCCATATATGGCATTAGAAATGACACTAGATACATTACAAAAGAAAGCATTATTACTAGTACACTGTTTGCTAAAAAAGAATTAAGTAGCAATGATGCAGTTTTAGTGTAATTATTCGTACCAAATGCATGTCCAACAATTGGAGTTATAGAAAATGTAAACCCCATTCCTAAAACCATTACAATTAAAAATACAGAATTAGCAAAAGCGCATGCTGCAAGTTCAGTTGAGCCAATTGCTCCAACCATCATATTGTCTGCTTGTTGAACTAGTACCTGTCCTGCTTGTGATAGCATTATAGGAATTGCAATTTTAAGGTTTCTTTTATAAAAAGGTAAATATGTTTTAAATAATTTCATTTTCTATAATTTAGCTCGCAAATATAGGAAAAACATAGTTCTTTATTATCTATTAATTATTGTTTTTATTTGGAAGTAACTAAATTTTAGTCTAGAAGAATCTGATGCAATAAATCACTAGAAACAATAGAATGTTATAAAAAAAAATACATCTATTAAATTTTAAAGATTTTTAAATTAGAATATAAGTTATATTGAATTATGATAATAAATGTGTCTTGCTGTATCTGTATGCATTTACATCGTATTTGTTTAGATTAGATTTTAGATATATTAGCGTTTGTGGTTGGTTAAACTTAGTAGTATTATGATAATTAAATATATTTTCGTGTTTATCTTGATACTTAGTGAATTAAGTATTAAGGCTTTTTAAAAAGCTGATTGTTAACAAAATATTATTGGCTGTAAATATAGCTGTGTTGTGTTAAAGAATACAATAACAATATATTAGTCATTATATGACTTTTTACCAATCACAAAAGCAAACATTATTTTCCAATATAAACTATGATTAACTTTTTGATTAATGAGCTAGTTTTTAATTAGATTAATGTAGTACCAATACTTTCTAATTGGAAATTTAAATGCAAATAAAGCTCTTAAATTGTCAAGAAAACTAGGGTGTTGAAAATAATTTGCATTGGAAGTTAGAGGGCTATTTTAATGAGGATAAGCATCAAAAGAGAGGGTGATTCTCCTGAGAATTTTTCTTTAGTAAATAAAATTGCTCTTAACATATTAAAGAAGGATAAATTTCAAAAGGGTTAAATTTGGTCAAAGCAAATAAATGCGATTATGAATATGGAATGAATAGAGAATATAATGAATAACTTTTAAAAACTTATATGGAAGCTATGGATATAATATTAAATTTTGTAATATTATTTAGCCTGCAAATAACTATCTTTATAAGCTTATTGTTATAAAAACTGTTATGAAATGACATATAAATTAACTGGAGGTGAAAACATCCATTTCGAAAGACTCTTAGAAGATTACCCTTTTCTTAAGATTGATAAATCGATTCCTTTCGAAATTCCTCAGGAAAGCTTACAAAAGGTTTTGCTTATCTACAAACAAATTGAAAAGGAATACCATAGCGAAAATGAGGATCAATTTGAGTTTATTAATTCCTACGTTTTGCATTTATTGAATTTAGTGAAAAGACTTTTCAACAAACAAGTGGATAAAGGAACGGCAGAAAAACAAATTCGAACAGCTGATTTAAAACTATTGTCTAGGTTTGAAGAATTAATAAAAACGGCTTTTTACCCCGATACTATTTTGGAAACCTTTGCCAATCCTCACTCAACTAGCTATTATGCACAAGTTTTGAGTATACACCCAAATCACTTGAATGCAGTGATAAAGGGGATCACAGGCAAAACAGCTTTGAATCGCATTCACAATCATATATTGAAATTGGCGAAAGCAGAATTACTACAAACAGACAAGTCTATCAAAGAGGTTGCTTACTCGCTACACTTTGAGTCACCTAACAACTTCAGCTCTTTCTTCAAAAAAAACACTGGCGAAACACCTGGAGGCTATAGGAGCAGTAATACTAAATAGTTAAACTTAAACCTATGACAAAGCTAATTCCCAACGACTACATTTCGGTTTTCAACAAACTCAAAGAACGAATTAAGGAAGCTCGATACAAAGCTTTCTCATCTGTCAACTCTGAGATGATTAAGGCTTATCTAGACATAGGAAAAGAAATATCCATTAAAACCAAAACAAGCTGGGGAACTTCTGTGGTCAAACAACTTTCTACAGATTTAAGAGCAGAGTTTCCTGGGACAAAAGGTTTTTCAGAACGAAACCTTAGGTCTATGAAGTTTGTATATGAAAAAATTGACAAGAACCTAAAATGGCAACAGGCTGTTGCCAAATTACACTGGGGTCATACAGTCTTAATTTTCAGCAAAATAAAACACAACAAAGAAATAGAGTTTTACCTTTTAAAAACCAAAGAAGAAAATTGGAGCCGTACTACATTAGAAGAGAAAATTAGATTTAACGAATATCAAAAATACCTTGATTCAGAGAATAACTTCAAACAAGTAATCTCCAACAAACAACTAAAAAAATACGCCAATAATTTTAAAGATGAATACAATCTATCGTTTCTAAATCTATCTGACAACCACACTGAGAAGCAACTTGAAGACGCGATAGTCAAAAATATTACAAGAATGTTGGGACAGTTAGGTTCTGACTTTGCTTTTATGGGACAACAATTTAGGATAGAATTTGACGATAAAGAATACTTTGTTGATTTGCTATTTTACCACCGCAAGCTGAAAGCGATGGTAGCAATAGAACTTAAAGTAAATGAATTCAAACCCGAATACAGTCAGCAACTAAGTTGGTACTTGCATTTGCTAGACAAAGAAGTAAAATACCCAGATGACAGACCAAGCATAGGTATTTTATTGTGTAAATCGAAGTCTAAGCTGACTGTGGAGTATGCTCTAGAATTATCGAACAACCCAATTGGAGTAGCTAGTTACACCTATTCAGAACTACCCGAGGAGCTCAAACAAAGTCTTCCTGGAGAAGAAGAATTTAATAGAATAATTGAAGGAGAAGAATGATAAAGTTAATAAACAACATAAGTGATTTTTTTGAGTTTACAGGATTTGAGCGCGAGCCAATTTCTGAGGTGTTCGATATATTCACCCACCAAGAAACCTACCCGTCAACCAATCAAATGGTGTCTGCTCATAGGAAGGATTTTTATTCTATCATTTTTTTAGAGAATCAGCAAGAGGGAGAAATGCACTTAAATCAAGACAAACATCAAAACTTAAGTGACATTATTTTCTTTCAATCACCACAACATGTATTTAGCTTCGTGAGAGGAAAAGCAATGAGAGGTTTCCTGCTTTTTTTTAAACCCGAATTCCTTCTACCTTTTATAAGTGATATTAACTCAGAGTTTAGTTTTTTTCGTGTTTCACAAAACAATCTTTTCAACCTAAACCAAGAAGAAAAAGAACAAATTATAACGCTATTCAAAACCATAATTAAGGAGAAGGGAAATTTCACTGTAATCAAACATCTATTATTGTCACTTCTTGAGAAAACTAAGTTGATTCAGCATAAACATCTAATAATTGAAAAGGCGATACCCAAGGAGATCCAATTGGTCAATGAGTTTAAACGACTAGTAGGAAATAATTTTATTGAGCATAAAAGTGTGGAGTATTATGCCAATAAGTTGAACCTCACAGCCAACTATCTAAATAGTAGAATTAAAACCCACACAGGCAAACCAGCCAAAGACCATATCACCGACAGAGTATTGGTGGAGGCTAAGAACATGCTTCTATATACCGACCTCGACATAGCTGAAATAAGCTTTAGGCTTAATTTTTCAGAACCCACTTACTTTGGAAAATTCTTCAAAAAGCTAGTAGGTTGCACGCCTAAGCAATTCAGATTTGAGAGATAAAACATCTACTCATTATTAGCCTACTATCTAATCATTCCTGTCTATTTTCGTAAATAGATAATTTTTACCATTACCACCTCTATTTGTATTATCAAACTCACTCCAAAAGCTCCTAGTTTTGCATTATAGAATTTTAATAATCAATTAGATGAGTAGAATAGCAATAATTACTGGAGCCAATCAAGGATTGGGATTTGGTTTTGTTCAAAACATAAATGAACAATTTACTGAAGAAGACTTCATTTATTTGGCTGTAAGAAGACCTGAAGCAGGTAAAGAAGCCATACAAAATCTAAAAAACATAAAAGCAAAGATATCAGTACTATATTTAGATATGTCTAATGAAAGTACTATAGAAGAAGCAAAAAAGGAAATTGCTGAGAAGCACAAGAAAGTTGATATCATTATTTCTAATGCAGCAGCAAGAATATCTCCAACGGTAGCCAACAAGGATCAAGTTGAGAACTTTATTCGTACAAATAACACGGGAACCTACTATATGATTAAACACTTTCTTCCCTTAATCAAAGAGAACGGGAGCTTTGTGGTAGTAGCAAGTGCTTTTGGTTCTTTGATTCACCTAAAAACATGCCTTCACAAAGAATTTGACTATGAGTCAAAGACAATGGAAGAAATTAACCACGTAATGAACAAGTATGTGGAGCAAGTAAAAGCTGAGAAAGATAAAGAATTTGGCTGGCCAGAATGGATCAACATTCCTTCAAAAGTGGGTCAAGTAGCTTTAGTTAAAAGAGCTCACAAAGAAAATCCAAATACTAACATATTTTCAGTTTGTCCTGGATTAGTGGACACAGATGCTTCAAGACCTTTCTTTAATAATATGAACGAAGCGCAAACTCCCTACGAGGCTGCAAGTCACATAGTGGACTTACTGAACAACAATACTGCAAACTATGCAGGCAAACTTATCCAATTTGGGAAAGAACTCCCTTGGAACTAGACATAAGACTCAACAAAAAATAGTAAAACATAAAATTAAATAGTTATGAAAGCAATACAATTAGAAAAACACGGAAACTCAGAAGTTTTAGAATATAAGGAAGTAAACAAGCCTACACTAAAAGAGGGAGAGGTATTGGTGAAAGTAGCGGCTGCGCCAGTAAACTTTATTGACACCATTTTAAGAGAAGGAAATATGCCTCCAGGTATGATGCCTGAATTACCATTCACGCCAGGTGTTGAAGGTTCAGGTGTGATTGAAGATGCAAATGGCACTCACTTGAAAGAGGGCGACAAGGTTGCCTTTTTAGGAATTATTGGTTCTTCAGTATATGCCGAATATGCAAAAGTTGATGCCAACAAATTAGTAGTGTTAGACAAAGATGCTGATTTAGTAGAAGCTGCAGTACTTCCAGTCAACTATTTTACTGCTTACCACATGTTAACAAATGTAGCAAGAGTAGAAGCAGGGAAAACAATTTTAGTGTATGCGGCATCAGGAGGAGTAGGAACAGCAATTATTCAAATAGCTAAACTTTTAGATTTAAAAATTGTGGCCTTAGAAAGACAAGATGCAAAAGTCGCAAACGCACTAGCTTTGGGAGCCCATTATGCTTACAATACTAGTGATAGTTCATGGGCTGAAAAGTTAAAAAAAGAGATTGGAGAAAACAGCATCAACTATGTGTTCAACCCAGTATTAGGCGATACCATCAAAACAGATATGGAATTAATAGCTCCATTGGGACATATAGTAATCTTTGGATTTTTAGGAGGTTCAGGAAACACAAACTTAATACAAGAGATGATGAACCATTTTGGTAAAGCTCCATCAGTTACATTTTCAGAGCTATATGCTACCTACTTCAATGAATATGAAAAAGTAGACAGCGGTTTAAAACAGCTATACACTTGGTTAGCAGAAGGAAAAATTAAACCTATCTACCAAACACTTCCGCTTGCTGAAGCAAGACAAGCTCACGATTTGATTGAAGCTGGTAAAGTGAAAGGGAAATTAGTATTAACCGTTTAATTCAAGATTTTGAAAAATATATTTCAAACATTATCAAATTGCGTGATTCTGTTGCTACTAATATTAGCAACAGTTTCCTATAAGGGAAAATTATTTGGTCATAAAGTTGAAGAACTTACCAATCCTCAAGAGAAACAATTGGTACTTCAAGAACCAAATCAAACTGACTTATCACAAGCAGGATTTGTTAATTCAACATTAGAAAATACAAAAGAGGGTGCGTGGACTATTATAAATAGTAGGGGTGCTAAAATTGCTAGAGTATTCAACTCCTTAAAATTTAGTGAAGGAGTAAATGGCTTTGGGGGTCCCGTACCTCTCTTTGTTTATATCAACAACAATGGTGAAGTTTTGCATGTTCAAGCTTTAGAGAACAATGAATCTACCCAATTTTGGCAGTCAGTTGTAGATAAAGGAATTCTATCTCAGTGGATAGGAAAATCTAACGAAAGCTTAGGTAATTTCATACCAGATGCAGTTAGTGGAGCCACTTTAAGTTCTAAGGCTGTAAATCAATCCATGCAAAAAACAATCAGCTCTTTTGGAGGAAACTCTTTAAGCACCTCTAGCCCAATTAAAATAGATTACAAAACAGTAATCGCACTTTTAGTAGTGCTTTCAGGAGCATTTATGTCATTTTATGGAGCTAAAAGCAAGGCTTTAAGAACAATACAATTGGTCATCAATGTAGTGGTATTGGGGTTTTGGTGTGGCAGGTTTATGTCAATAAAAGCCTTACAATCTTTAGTTTCTAATGGAACTGATTTAGTTGCAGGAAGTTTTGTACTTCTTACATTGTTGCTAACAATAGCTTTACCACTGTTGTTTAAGAAACAATCTTTCTACTGCACATGGGTTTGCCCATTAGGTTCAGCCCAAGAGTTGGCAGGAAGAGTGAGGAAAAAGAAAATCAAAATACCTAAAGCCATACTAAACTTATTAAAACATAGCAAAGCAGTAATCACAATGGCAATGTTTTTTTTACTGTGGTTGGGCTTAGCATCATCAGTTGTGGAATACGAACCTTTCACAATTTTTATATACAAACACGCAAGTGTAGGAGTAATTATTATTGCCTCAGTGACAATCCTAAGCTCCATTTTCATTAACCGACCATGGTGTCGATTTGCTTGTCCAACTGGTCAGGTATTAACGTGGATTAACAAATTTAATTAATATGAATCATTCAAAAACTTTGAATCTTTTATTAGCATTTGCGGTAGTATTGCTAATATTCCAAATTAGTTATCAGAAAGAGGATACTAAAGAACAAGAATCCAATTCAGAAACAATAGAAGAGCTTGTGGATTATGCACAAGGTGAAAAAATCAGCATAAGTGGAACACCTGCTCTGTATCCCACACCTACAGCTGTGATTGGAACAGAAATAAATGGCAAACCCAACTGGATTCAAATAGCTCATATTGGTCACATAGGGATGAAAGGCTTGATTTTGAGTATTGGGAAAGCTCACTATTCGAATCGAGGAATAAAAAAACACAAAACACTATCAATCAATATGGTATCTGAAGCCATGATAGTAAAAGCTGATTATGTGGGAATGAAATCGGGTGCCGACACTGACAAATCAAAAGTATTTGACTATTTCAATGGGAGTCTAAAAGGAGCACCCATGATTAAAGAATCACCTATAACTATGGAGTGTAAAGTGGTAGATGTGTATGACACAGAACACCACGACAATTTTGTAGTAGAGGTAGAGAACACCTATGCAAACAAAAGCATTTTAGATGAAGAGTCGAATATCGATTTTTCGAAGGTGAAACCCATACTTTTTGAAATGTCAAAGAAGAAATACATTAAGACAGGTAAAATAGTTGGCGATGCATGGAAAGATGGAGCAAACTACAAAGCAGACTAGAAGATGAATATTTATAAATGTATAGTTCCAGTGGTTTTGTTTTTCACACTTATCATTGGGATAATCAAATTAAAGGACTACAAGATGGAAGATATAGCAACTAAAAACAAAGAATCTGTATACACTTTTTATAAAGCGATTGAGAATAATAATGTTGATAAAATAGTTTCGTTATTTAGCGAAAATGCAGAACATTTTAATCCATACCACTCTGACATATTGCCTAAAGGAGCCAAAGGCCGAAAAGAGATTAGAGACTATTGGACACCAATTCTTAAAGACTTTGAGGCAGTAAAAATGAGTGTTGAAGATATTTATGCAATGGAAGACCCTAATATTGTTTTTGTAAAAGCACATGGAACAGTGAAAATGAAATCGGGACTTGATTACAACAACGACTATTTCAAAGTTTTCAAATTTAACGACAAAGGAGAGATTGAAACCTACTACGAAGTTTTTAATCCTATTGTAGCATTAAAATCATTTGATTTAGTAAATAAATTAGTGGAGAATGAATAAACAAATTGAAAACTTTGTCAACAACTGGTTTTCAGATTTAGACCAGTTGAAGGAAGAGCAGTGTTTTCTTGAAAGATTAGATGAAAATTTTGAGTTTAATATTTATGGAACAATACTTCAAGGGCACAAAGGATTTTTGAGTATCTATGCAGGTATGCAAGCCAACACTAGTTCCATTGCACATCATATTGCCTCAAACATTAGGTCGAAAGTTGTAAAGGAAGATTTGTACCAAGTCGATTTTCACATTGCACTTGAAAATACATATCCTAATGGAGACACCACTCTTTCGGAATCAGAAGAGCAATGGTTTGTTAGAAATCTAAATGGGAAACTCATTATCGAAAAATACGAGATTATTTAAATTCACAACACTCAAGTCTCAATGCAAGAAAATTTGCGTTAAGACCAAGATTTACTAAACTAAAAATTACAACATGATTATATTAATAACAGGGGCAACAGATGGTCTTGGCAAAGCAGTGGCCAAAGATTTAGCAGAAAAAGGACATACTTTAATACTTCACGGAAGAAAGCCTGAAAGAGGAGAAAATTTGATAAATGAAATCAAAGCTCAAACTCCAAATGCTGATTTGAGATATTACAATGCCGATTTTGCAGAACTAAGTCAAATTAAAGGATTGGCGAAAGAAATATTGGCAAATGAAAAACAGTTAGATATATTAATCAACAATGCAGGATTGGGTATTGAGCCAAGCAGAAGAGAGAGCATAGATGGCAATGAACTATTATGGCAAGTAAACTATTTAGGGACTTATATCCTGTCAAAAATGTTACGTCCATTACTGAAAAAATCGACTCCTTCAAGAATTGTAAATGTGGCTTCGGCTGGGCAAGCTAGTCCAAACTTTAACGACATCAATCAGGTGAAAAACTGGAGTGGAATGCAAGCTTATTGTCAATCGAAGTTGGCGCAAATTATGTTATCAACAGAGTTGGCCGATGACTATATTAAAGATGGAATTACATTCAACTCTCTTCATCCAGCTTCTATGATGCCCACAAAGATTGTTCAGTTTCCTATGGACACAGTAGCTGAAGGTGTAGAAGCGGTAACAAGATTGGTTGAAAATGAAAACCTTGCCGATGTTACAGGTAAGTATTTTTTTAAATCTGTTGCTCAAAGAGCTGATATTGAAGCTCATGACACTAAATTAAGAAAACAACTGATTGACCTGTCCGAAAAAATGACTGGAATATAAGAGAATTACTTACCAAATTAGAAAAAGCCTGAGCTCAAATTAATGGTCTCAGGCTTTAATTGTAACTAACTAATTTATTCCACATCACGAATCACCATTTTAATAGCTTTGTTGACATCGGATATAAAATTGGTTGAAAAACTTTCGCCTAAAGCTAATTCATATTTCTTGTGAAGAGCATTCAAAGCTATTGTAATATTTTTTGATGCCACTTCACCTTCTGGGGTAACGTATATATTCACCTCTCGGCCGTCTTGAATCTTTTCAATAATTCCTTTGTTAACAAGTTTGTCAAACAAACGAGTCAAGGTAGAGGACTTTAGATTCATTCTCTGACTAAGCTCTTTTTGAGTTAAACCAGGATTTTTGGCAACCAACAAAACCAAGTAAGCATAAGAAGGCCCCAATCCAATTTGTCTGAACTCTTTTTCAGCCATTTCAGTTATCTGGCGGGTCAAAGAACTGAGGGTAAAGAATAGACAGCAGTCAAAATCTACATTCGAATTCTCTTTCATCGTTTTTAGTTTAAAGGTTCGTTAAGAAACTCAACAATACCTGTTTTAAGACCAATCCCTCCCTCGGGAACTTGAGGATGTTCGCTATTAATCCTAATAAAATTTGAGTGAGGCAATTGCTTATACATCTGTTCAAAGGGATAACGAATTACACCAGGAGTATTGTACCCCACGCCTATTTCAAGGAAAACAAATTTCTTCGAAGCGTTTACCTGCAACCATTTATTCAATCTCTCTTTTTCTTGTTCATAAGGGTCGTCGATATAAAAAGCTCCACTTCTTACATTCATATATATTTCACCACCACAATTAGGACATTTGGGAATCAGAGATTCGTCAGTCAAAAACTGTGTCTCAGGGTCAATATTTTCTACCATTTTATCTACCAATGGGAGTGCATCCCATACCTCGTTGGTACAAGGAAGCTTACACTGAAATTTGCTAGAGTCTCCCTGTGGAGTATATATTTTGTTAAGGTCAAAATTGTTTTTATGAAACAGTCTATCCACATTGGTTGTCATCACAAAATATTCTTTATCTTTTACCAAGTTCAAAAGTTTTTGATAGCTTGGGTCGATTCCAAGTGAGAACATATTTTTTAAACTGGCTGACAAATAGCCCCACCTCAATCTATCGTCGTGATAGGGATAACCCATCAATTGATAACCAAATGTAAACCCATACTGCAACATAGCAGGATAAGCTTTGGCAAAAGATTTTGTGTCCATTAAATCAATCCCCGCAGGCACCGACATTCCTGCACCTGCACCTATCAATACAGCATCAGCATCTTCTAAAATCTGCATTGCTCTTTCTATATCTGTCTTCATTTCCATTGATTTAATAAATTTGTATACACAGCTGTTGTCTCATCACCAAAGGTATTGAACACAACATGCTCTATCGTGTTTGGATTATTTTCCAACCAATTATTTACTGTTTCCAAAGCCAATTCCGAGGCTTGCTCAATTGGATAACCAAAAACTCCTGTAGAAATACTACAAAAGGCAATTGATTTG
Source organism: Marinifilaceae bacterium (assembly GCA_025210485.1). Classification (GTDB taxonomy): domain Bacteria; phylum Bacteroidota; class Bacteroidia; order Bacteroidales; family Marinifilaceae; genus JAOARN01. The sequence continues at coordinate 11,996 of JAOARN010000029.1, forward strand.
ATTGTGCCTTGCTCTTTGGCTAAGTTCAAACAAGACTCGTAGGCATTTCTCAAATCTTGTTTATCCATTTCGTTTGGTTCTCTTCCTCTTACAATAGGGCCCACTGTGTGAAGAACAAAATTTGAAGGGAGGTTATACGCTCTAGTAATTTTAGCACAGCCAGTAGTTTCTAAGCTCCCTTGCAAATTCATAATTGTGGCACATGCTTCTCTGAGCATTATTCCAGAGGCATTGTGTATTACATTGTCTATGCAGTTGTGGAAAGGCACAAAACAACCCAACATTTGGTTGTTGCCTGCATTTACAATTGCATCGATTTTAAGAGTGGAGATGTCTCCATTCCACACACTCACTTTCGCCTTGGAAGGGTAATTTCCTTCTACAGTAGCAATGCTTTGGTGTGGAGTGATTGTTTTGTGTTTCAGTTCCTGCTGAAGCATTGAGTCAATCATAGCTACTAGTTCATCAGTTACTCCTCCTGAAGGTCGGACTGTTAAAAGAGCTCTAATCAATTCTCTTGTGGAGTACTCTTCGTCTTCCAAATTGATTTGTGAAAGAAGTTGTTGACCACTCTTTTCCTTTGCCAAATAGCTCAACAAATCATTAAGAGATGAAGTTGATTTTTGAGGTACAAACCTTAAGTCGAGGTTTATGGCCTCTCTATAAGATTTTAAATCTATACTCATATTGTTATTATTTTATTAATCTTCCCTCAACACCAGTTTGAGGAATATTGTCTAATACTGAATCTTGTATTTGAGATATTCCCTCTTCAAGTTGATTCAATAGTTTTTCTTTGTCATTGGGCAAAACTCCATACATTGGAACAGGATTAGAAGTATGTAGTCCAAAGAAATTTGTTGATACATTTACTCCTGAAAGTAAATCTTTGGTTTCCTTCAAATTCATACGAACCGTATTTTCAACAAAATTTCCTTTTTCTCTCTCCTCATAAAGTTCTGTTCCTGGATAAAAGTGCATATAAGATGTATAGATTAAATCAGGATTTGTATCGTTTACCATATCTATCGTATCTTGAATATGCTCTGAAGAATGTTTGATTCCTCCCCCACCTATAATAATATTTAGAAAAAAGCTAATTCCAGCTTTTCTCAATCTCAGTAGCTGAGTTCTAGCTTCATCTTGCGAATATCCTTTATTATAAATGTTTAATACATTGTCGGAAGCGGACTCTAAACCAATAGTGAATTCATTGAAATTAAGATTTCTGAGTTCTCTTAATTCTTGGTCAGTTTTGTTTGTAATATTAGTGATTCGTGCATTAGTTGCTATCGTTTTACACCAAGGATATAGCTCCGCAATTTTTTGACCTATTGCTTTTAATTTAGCCCCACTTAAAACAAAGGCATCAGCATTCACCAAAAATATTCTATCAAACTTTCTTGGCCAAGTAGAGGCTTCTTTCAAATCTTTTTCTATCTGTTCTAAAGATTCAACTTTAAAACATTGGTCTCTATACATTGAACAAAATGAACATGTATTGTGACTACAACCTACTGTTGCCTGTAATAATAAAGAATCGGCCTCATAGGGAGGTCGGTACGTTGTTCCTGTATATTTCATGATGTTAAAAAAATGGTGGTAATTGCGAACCTTTAGCATTCTATATTGGAATAACTATTGAAAAGGTTCTGAAAAATATAAATTTAAAGCTATACTAAATCGTGAAAATCATAGCTTAAATAATTGATTGAAAACTGAGTGTTGGGGTTCAAAGTATTTATAGTTATAAAATGAATGAAGCATCCATTTTAAGAATGCTTCATTAAGGTGATTTTTAGCTATACTAAAGAATGACTATGAATTTATAAACACATAATTATTTCTTGTATTTTCTTCCTTCTTGAAAACCAGCTCCCACAGGCTTACCTGTTTTTATATACTTCATTGAGTTCATTTCAAAGAAAATAGGACTAAATTTATTAAAATCAATTTTTGACTTTGAATCTATTATTTGATCGTTAGCATAAGTATTTACAACCTCTAATACGAAATAATCATAATTTCCAACATCTAGAATCTTAACAACTTTACATTCCATTGCAATAGGAGCATTTTTAATCATAGGAGCTCCTATCAAATCTCCCGAAAAGTGATCAAATACTTTAGATTTGTCAACCTCTTTACCTGAAACCATTCCAACATAATCAGCCTTATCTAAAATTGACTCAGTTACCATATTTATAGAAATGGTCATATTTTCCTTAATTCCAATATTAGAATAGTGTCTTTTTTGACTTCCAACAAAAATATTCTTCATTCCCATATAACCAACATTCGAGAATGTAATCCAATTAATTTTATTATCTACTTTGGTACCAGCAACTACAACTGGTGTTGGGATAAATGAAAACTTTTTGCCAATATTCTTCAGTTCTCCTTTGCTAAAATCAATTGTTTGGCTTTGTTTTTCAAGCTGCTTATTTTCGGTATTATTCGATTTGATATTTAGTTGTACACCTAATGCAACTAAAGCTAATGCCAATATAATATTTAAAACTTTTGAAACATTCATAATTTATTTCTATATAAGTTGATTATAAAACTCTATATCTATGATGCATAATATATATCTCCTGACTTTCCTTCTTCAACTGCGTTTTTATAAAGCTTGGCAAATTCGATTGCTGGCACTCCTGTTGAAGAATCCATTCCCATTAATTCCATAGTTTCTTTGGCGAAAGAAGGACTAACCGAATTGATTGTCATGTTTTTCATCTCTAAAGAGGCTCCTCTCACAAATGCTTCCAAACCTGCGTTAATCATTCCTAATGAGATTCCACCTTCAACTGGGTATTGCGCTAAAATTCCTGTTGACACAGCGAAACTAGCTCCTTCGTTGGCATATTTTCTTCCAATTACCACAAGGTTTACTTGCCCCATTAATTTAGAGTTCAACCCATCGTGGTAATCTTGAATTGAGTGCTCGTCAATGCTACCCCATTTTCCATAACCACTCGTAGAGATTAAAGCATCGAAGCTTCCAATTTTTTTAAACATCTCTTCTACTGCATTTGCATCAGACATGTCTAATTGATAATCACCGCTTGTTCTGTTTACAGTTACGATTTCATAATCTGCTTTCATTAATTCAACTACTTTTGAACCAATCACTCCTGTAGAACCTACTAATACTAATTTTTTCATCTTTATTATTTTTTTAATTCTAATTTAATTTCAGTTACTGATTTACCAGCCACGCCAAGATTATCATCTTCATATTCATCTATTACTACTGTTATAAATTCTAGTGGTGAATGTGTAATATCTTGTGTGATTTGGGTGAATTTTTCTATCAATTCTTTTTTCTGATCTTTGCTTAGTTTTCCTGCTATGAAATTTACTACTGGCATATCGAATTTTTGTTTAATGATTGTACATACAATTTAAATATTAAAAATAAAAGCAGATAGTTCTGCCCTTTATTAAAATTTGATATTGCAAAACTAGTTTAGAATAATCTTTTAGTATATCCGAAATCAAACCAATGATTCCTGAAATCAAATGTTTGTTGAAAAAAAACAGGAAAGAGAAGTCATCTTTGTTTAATTACAACTCGTGTATTTTATGCTCTAGCTTGCATCTAGTGATATATATACTATATTGAGAGGAGCTGCTTTTATATCAATAAAAGTTAAACGTTTAAAGGTCATCAAGTATTTTGGCTAATAAAATTGATTTTGTGAGTTGTTTGTGTTTTAAAAATATTATTCCATAAAATTAAAAGAACATAAAAAACCCAATCTAAATTAGTTTAAAACTAAAAGATTGGGTCCATCCTACACTTAAAACCTATGAATGTTTAAAAAACAATTTACATAGCTACAAGTTCACAAATATTTACTTCTCCTTCTTTTGCCATACATGCCGACATTTTAGGAACAATTTCATCAAAATGATTTGAACTGCAATGCGCATCAAAATCCTCTTTGGTTTCCCATTGCTCTACCACCATCATTATTGCTGGATTTGTGGAATCTTGATACATTTCGTACATTATATAGCCTTTTTCTTTCTTAGTAGGGGCTATCATTTCTTTGAAAGCTTCAATTAAAGCTTGTTCTTTTCCTTCTTTTGCAGTTAATTTTGAGATTACTTCTATCATTATGCTCTTTTTTTTCTATCTATAATACAATTATTACCTCCTTCTGCCCAACAATTATTACAGGATACGCATCTAGGTTTTTTTTCTGGATTTTCCATCCATTTGTTTGGCAAATCGGGTTCAGAAAGCAAAGTACGAGACAATGCAAAATATTGAATTTTACTATTGTTTAAAATATGGTTCATTAACTCTACATTTCTATTTCCTCCAACCAAAATAACTGGAACGCTTAATTCTTCGGCTATTTTTCGAACCTCATCTTTAAAATAAGATTGATCTTCAATTTTATGTAATTTTGGTTTCAAAGGAGAATTCCCTGTTTGATTATCAATATTTCCACCACTAAATTCGATCGCTGTAATACCTCTTTTCTCCAATTCTTTTGCCAACTTGATACTATCCTCGACAGACAAACCTTTGTCTCCCCACTGATCGTCGCAATGCATTTTGATTAGGATAGGATACTGGCTACCTACTTTTTTTCGCATGGCATCCAGACTTTCAAGTATTATTCTTCCTCTGTTTGTTATGCTTCCTCCGTAATTATCGGTTCGTTGATTGAAATAAGGCGACAAAAATTGCGAAAATAAATAACCATGAGCCGCGTGAATTTCCACTCCATCAAAATTGGCATTTTTGGCTCTTAATGCTGCTTCTGCCATTCCATTGACAATCTTTTTGATATCTGCCTCATTCATTTCTTTTGGAACAATACCTGTGCTTATATTAGGCACAGCCGAAGGTCCCAATATTTCCCTTCCCTCAATTGGCATACTAGTCGTCGATCCACCATATCCTATTTGTACAAAGGCATTGGTATTGTTCTCGTGAATTATTTTTGCCAGCTCAGACATACCTAAAATATGCTTGTCGGTAGCCAAACTCAAAATTCCTGGATAGGTTTTTTCTTCTTCAAGAATATTGGTAAACTCCACAATAATATTTCCTACACCACCTTTCGATAATTTACGATATTCTTCTTTTACTCTATCAGTAACATATCCTTGATTGTCTGCCATGCCTAGCCAAGTAGCCGAACGCCACAATCTATTCTTTAGACTTAAATTGGCAAAGTTTGTTTGGTTAAATATATTCATAACTTAAGCTTCTAAAGTTTTTCTAATTGTGTTTCCTAATTCGACCGCTTTTTGTAGGCAAGCAGCATCATTTTCAAGTTTATAAAAAGTATCTTGGGTAATTGGAACTCTTCCATTAATAGCCACATGTGCACTGTGAGGACATTCCAATCCCAAACCACATTTATAACAGGAAGCATTGCCTCCAACTGTCATAGCACCCAAAGTTTTCATTTGGAATCCAGTAGCAAATTCTTTAAGATTTTCCAGAGCTTTGTCAGCCGAGAACAATCCATTGGCAATTAAAACCACAGGTTTGCCTGCTGTTTTTATCTCCATATGATACAATGGGAAAAATCTTTCCAATAAAGTCTGCATTAAGGCATTTACTCTACTGTGGCGAGTAACAGCACCTAATACAACGGCATCGGCTTCCATAAATTTCTCGATTATCTCATCCATATCGTCTCTGAAAATGCACTTATTGGTTTTTGCACATCCTACACAGCCAATACAATTTTTAATTTGCTTTTCAGTCAGCCGAATCATTTCATAATCGGCTTCTGTAGATTCTAAAACTTTGTTTATAGCAGATTCTAAAACTCCATTTTTAACGGGGCTTGCACTTATACCTAATATTTTCATTTTATTATTTCTTTAAAAAATCTGATGTTGCTTTCTTTATTTCCTCATATTTATAAAAAGGCAAGGTGTGTCCATGCTCAAAATCTAATACAACAAGCTTAGAATTTGTATTCTTAGCAAACTGTATAGAATTCAAAGGATTTACAATATGATCTTGCTTGTTGACAATAATCAAAACTTCAGCTTTGAAATCGTCTATTACATTGGCTTCCGAACTAAAATTAGAATTATAAATATCATGATTTCTAATGGCTTTTAATTGAGCTAAATAGTTTTTTGGCTTCATCATTTTATCATACTTGGCTTTAATAAAACTAAGCTGATTTTCTTCATTTATATTTTTCGCTATATAGGCTGGTGTAAATAAATTTAGTGTAAAGATATCGGTCGCTCTTTCCATTGCAAAGCGCAAATCTTTGGGATTCTCACCTGCTTTTTCAATAAGCTTAATTTGAGTATCCCACAACATTAGATCATAAGCCGATTGCTTTGGAGTAGCTATGATACTGATTACTTTATCCATAAAATCAGGATAAGCCAACAACCATTCATAAGCTTGCATTCCTCCCATAGAAATACCAGCAATGGCTTTTACTTTTTTGATTCCCAATTTTTCGGTTAATAATTTGTATTGCGTATTAACCATATCACGGATGGATATTTCAGGAAAACTATCAGTATTGGATGGCGAAGCTGAAATCCCATTTCCTAAGGCATCGATTATAATAAAATAATGATTATCTGTATCAAAATTATTTCGTAAAACGCCAAAATCAAAAAGATGATCACTCGTGGCAGTAAACCAAGTAGGAATTACCACAACATTACTCTTGTCCTTATTGAGTTTTCCAAATGTTCGGTATCCAATTTTACAATTTTTGATTATTTGCCAATGGGTAGTTTTAAAGTTTCCTATATTGGCAATTTTTAATTGAGCTTGTGCATTTGCTTGAACGGCAATTAGTACAATACTTAGCAAAGCAATTAATTTTCTTACTGTCTTCATCACAATTTCGTTCTATTTACTTTCCTAAGAGAATTTCGAGAAGTGCTATTATCAATCTTTCAAAAAATAAGCACTTCTGTTGAAATTCTTTTATTGAGAAAAGTATTTTATTGTTTGATTTACTTAATAGTATTGATATTATAGCTTTGATCCTCAGGGAAACGTTTTCCTAAATTTCTAAAGTCTTTATTCCATCTATCGCTAGCATCAACAGTGAAGTTAGCATCGAAAATGGTGAGTCTATAAGAGATTTTCCATTCCCCATTTCGTTTTTCCAACTTGTTTTGATATCTGCCCAATAGGGTTCCTTCTTTGTTTCCTTTATCAGTTTTATAATAGTGATAAGCATATACATAAGCCTCTGCATAAGCTTTGTCTCCATCAATTTCTATATACAAATTGCTTAATCGATGATGTGTACGTTCAACTTCGCCTAATGCTTTTACAGCAAATTCGCAAAATTTATGAGCATTGCCACTGTAATCGATGGGATTGATTGGGTCCTGATGGTCTTGAATTGCATCTTTCCAATAGGTTGATTTCATCAATTCCAAATCAAGACGATCAATAGATCTTACATTTTTGTATAACAACTGAGTGATATCTTGGCGATCTTTGATTTCTCTAAGCTCTTTTGACTTGATTTCTGAATTAGAATTACAGGATTGAGCTATAATAAGAACAATACTTAGGTATAGGAATGATTTTAATCGTCTCATATTATATGATTTTGGTGTAAGTTACTTTGCCATACATTTTATTATGGTAGATTTTAGATATTACAGTTATGATGATTCCAAATCCAGATAATATTGCTGATTCTGGATCGTTAACCGCTAAATGGGCCATTGTAGCAAAACACACATCAAAGAAAAATCCTGAGTATGCCCACTCCACTAGCATTTTTGAACGTTGAGTTGCTACTGCAATAACTCCTAAAACCTTGATTATAGCAGAAGGAACCAAAATCCAAACAGGAAAACCAATAACATTATAGGCACTTACAGCAAAAGGTCGCATAAATGTGTATAGCACAGCAGAAAAAATAAACAATGCACACATTAAAATAGTAGAAACTTTATATATAGATTTATTGCTTAACATAGTTTTATTTTTTTAAGAATTTATATGATACATCTGATTTATCTCTTTTGGAAATATAGCGAGGATTTACTTTTTCCAAATCAATCCACATAGCAGTTGAAGCCTGATTTTGATTGAATTCCCACATCGAAAGTCTATGCATGATTCGCCATTCTCCGTTTCTTTTTTCGAATTTATATAGCTGTCTTGCACCTACAAATTGCTCTTGTTCCTTTTTTTCTTTATCTGTAAATTGATGGTATGCAACTATATAAGTTTCTGCATTGGCTTTATCACCATCGAGCTCAATTAATATATTGGATAATCTATGAAATGTTCTATTGAAATATCCAAAACCTTGCATTGCCATAGGCACAAATTCATGGGCATTACCATTATACTGAAACGATCCTGAAATAATGTCTTCTAACTCTTCTACTGCTTCAGGCCAGTAACAAGATTTCATTAATTCAGCATCTCTTCTGTCAAATGATCGAGTCAAACGGTAAAGCAATTGCTCTATTTCTTGACGATCTAAAACTTTTTGTAAATTTTTAGTTTCCATATCATTATTCGTTTTACAAGAACTCATAATTGTTAAAATCATAGCTAAACCAAGTATGATTTTTGAAAATTTTGTTTTCTTCATTATTTAAATTAATTGCTATTACTTACTAGGTTCACATTTATGCCTTTCGTCTACAGGTTTTAAATTCAGATAAGAACAAGGATATTGGCTCCATTCATTTAGCATGGTTTGAAATCTGATTCGGTATTCCTTTTTTTCAATTTGATTTTTGATAAAAGATTCTACCGATTCTTCATTCCATCTTTCAAACAAAGTGTAATGGCAAGAGTCATTTTGATCCTTATCCAGATAGGCACAAATAAAATTGGCTTCTGTGGAAATATTATCCAAGAGATTGTCCACAGCTTTTTCCCAACTGTCGATATATCTTCTTTTGATATGATAATGAATGTAAAATGTAATTCCTTTGTCCATAACATTAGCTTTAATGTGATGGTACAAATTTACAGGAAGGAGACTATTTTATGATAAGCAATCTAAGCTAAAGAATAATCAATCTATTCCCTAGCTGTTAGAAGTAAGACTTTCGGCATATTGTTTTGGAGTAAATCCAGTGTGTTTTTTGAAGAAACGAATAAGGTTAGTAGGCTCGTCAAATCCTGTATTAAAGGCTATTTCTTTAATCGAAGTGGTGTGTTCGGCTATATTTCTTTTGATTTCCAATACTAGCCAATGATCAATAAATGCCTTTGCTGTTTTATTGGCATTTGCTTTACAGATAGAATTCAGTACTTTATATGAAATTCCTAATTCCTGAGCATAATCATTGGCATTGTGAGTTTGGGTATATTTATTTTTCAACAATTGCTTGAAACGCACAAAATCCATAAAATTCTTTGTTGAATTTAAGGAACTTTGTATGGGAGTTAATCGAATCAATTGTATAACCAATGATATAAAAGTTGATTTTATAAAATCGAGTTTAAGGTTTGAATTTTCTGATTCCTGAATAGTAAATAATTGTTCGATCAAAGGATTTAACAAACTGATATTGTGAGTGTCAATATTTAATATTGGAGAATGGTATAATTGAAGAAATTGAAAAAGATTGTTTTCTGAAATATTCTCAGTTATAAAATTATCAGGAAATGTAATTACTATGCCTTCAATATTTAAATTCTTTTCAAAATGGTGTACCTGTCCTTTTACCATAGGTATAATGGTACCTGCTTGCATAGGGTATTTCTCACAATCTATACTATGCTGACTTTTTCCAGATAATATTATAAATAATGCATTGAATTGGATTCTATGACAATCAAAAAGTAAGTTGGGTGTATCTTGATGTCTACGATACAAATCTTTGAAACTTATGATTTCAAAAGGTATTTTCTGCCCAGCTATCTCAATATGAGGAATATTTTTTAATTGATGATCCATAGATTCAAAAGTAATATTGTTTTCTTATTAATAGAACTATTCTTTGGCTTTTTTCCTGTAATTTATAGGGCTTTCTCCAGTTTGCTTTTTAAAAAAATCACTAAACTTAGCTGGCGAACTAAAATGAAGATTATAGGCTATTTCCTTAGAACTTTTGGTGGTTTGCACCAATTCTATTTTGGCTAGTTTTAGAATATAGGATTGAATCTGATTCTGAGCTGTTTGTCCAGTTATCGCTTTCACCACTTTATTTAAATGATTGGGATGTACATTGAGCTGATGAGCAAAAAAACTAGGAGAATGCGGATTGCTAATCAATTCTAATTTAGATTCGCAACAAAAGCTAGAAGCTATTAAATCTTGAAAATTGGAAAGTAATTTAGAATCTGCTTTTTTGATTTGATTTTCTAATATCTGTTGATCTACATTCTTATTTAGCAACCTTTTGATTTGATTTAATAATTGCAAAACATAAAGATTGATAAATTGGAAACGATCCACTTTTTCGCTTTCAAATTCTTCTTTTATTTTCGTATAAATTTCCAATAAGTTAGGCAAATATCTAGCTTCAATCTCAAAGGGTGCAGTAGCATCAATTTTTAAAAAAGGAAAATCGTCAAGCAGGGTATCAAAATACCTTGAGTTATTTAAAAATTCTTGGGAAAAGATAATATAATAACCACCCCAACTTTTATCAATATCCCAAGATTGCACCTGAAAAGGGGTATTGAAATAGACGGTTATCCCATTGGGAAAATGAGTATTATGCCCCGAAATTACTTTACCAAAACCATTGTCACGCACGGCAATAAAATAAAACTGATGTCTAAATGCAGGCATCTGTGTCTTTATCGTCTCACTATTATCTTCGAATCTACGAATTTCAAAATGTGGGTGAGCTGGAGGTTTAATTCCCAGTTCTTTATGATATTCTTCTATGGTTTTAAATAATTTCATAGCTTATATTAAAATTGCATCGATACTTGCATAAATATAGCATCCAGAAATGGAATAAAAAAGCGTAATGATTATGTTGTCAAATTTGTGATATATTAAACTTTGAAATCTTCTTGATTCAAGAATTAGATTGGTAGCAATATTCAATAAAAGCAAAATGGAAGTATTTTATTGTTAAGTATAATGTTTAGTTTGAATACTTATATTTCATTTGTAACAGGCATTTGATTAAATAATTAAGGGTGGATTTTATTTTTATAATAATATTATTTTAAGTAACTTAAATAAGATTAAACTTAAAATTAATTGAAATTATGAAAAGAATAATGTTTGTGCTACTAGCATGTATTAGCCTATTGTCTTGCAATACGCAGACCAATCAAATTAAAGAGTCGGTCAGAGATGGAGTTTTTATTCATATTAAGGAAAGTTATAATAATCCACATAAGGTTTTGATGCCTTTGAAAATGGCTATGATTATGGCTGAAGATAAGGATGTGTTGGTTTATATGGATATCAAAGCGGTAGAATTATTAATGAAAGGAGCACAAGATTTGACCCATAAGGGATTTGAATCCTTTCAAACTTATCTTAAACAGTTGGTGAATAAGGGAGTGGGTATTTATGCTTGTCCTGGCTGTTTGAAATCTGCCGATCTAGATCCACAAAACCTAATGAAGGGTGTTCGGGTAGCTCAAAAAGATAAATTCTTCAATTTTACAAAAGGAAGAATCATCACCCTAGATTATTAGTTGATTACAAAATCCCTGCTCAATCTGTAGCAGGGATTTTTTTTTATTTTAGGTTTGTTATTTATTCATCATCTCAGCTTTGATCTGGCTCACGGTTTTTCCTCCTGAACCTAGGCTGTCTTCGTCAAATTCTTGGATTACAATACTGAAAAATTGCTCTGGAGTTTTAGTAATTTCAGAGGCTACCTCCGTAAATCTCTTGATTAACTCTTGTTTTTGTTCTTTGGTCAACTTGGTTCCTTGGTAATTAATTGATGGCATAATCTTTATTTTTTAATTATTAATAACACAAAATTAAAGTGTCCTTGCCCATTTCTATAACCCCAATCCAATAAGAACTAACCTATTTTAAAGCTGAGTTATCCCAATATTATTCGGGTTTGTATCTTTCGATGCTCTCCTCTTTGGTTAGGCAATTAAGTTCTACCAAATAATCAATCATTTTATGTATAGGCCTAGGAAATTTCTTTTTTCCAAAACAATAAAAGAATACATCTAAGATACGAAGATAAGCCAACCTTAATTCATCGCCGTTAAACCCAAATGTATCTTCATCGTCAAAGCCAAACTCTTCTTCAAAATCCACAAAATCAAAACTCAATTCCTTGATAATATCAAACAGATAGTATCTTAAATTTTCTTCGTCGCATCTCGATCCAATATGGTGTTTGATAGCTGAATAAAAATACTTACTATAATTTTTGAATAGTGGTAACAAAGCCGTTTCTGAAATCTTTTTAAGTGTTAGACTCGATTCGCCAGTTTGAATATAATTCCATATTTCTTCGCCATTGGGCAAATGTATAAAGGTAGATTTTAGCTCTCTATAGCTATTTCCAAATTCATAATTCTCCTTAAGTTCTTGAAATAAATCCTCCCATTCTTCTTCTTCTACCGCAGCCAAAGCTTTATGGAATAAGTTTTCGCCAAAGCTTTCGCTAAGTTTTTTATATAAATTCAAGGCCTGGTATTCAATTGTATTGGTTATAAAGAACTGATCCATCACCTCTTTGTGATCCTCGGGCACTTCGTAATATTCTTCACCCACCCAAAATAGAGAAAAGAATAAATCTAAAATAAATTCTTTACCATCAGAATCGTCAATCGTACTTAAAAAGAGTTCTTCTTCTAAGCGCTGATTTAAAGTTTTTACAAATGAAAAATAAGATTCAGGATTCTTCTTTATTTCTTGCCCCAAAATCGCATTTTCATTATTCATGCATTGACGAAAATGATGATTGTCGCACCATACAAAGGCTTTAATCATATCTTGAGTCCAGCCATTGATTTCCACCAAATGGTGCAGATAATCTTGGTAACCTACTGCATGCTCATCATCCCAATAAGGAATTATAAATTGTGCCAGCAAATAACTGTATTCAGGATACGTTCGGGCAATCATATATAGGGCTTCCACACCAAAAATACGCATATCGTCTACCCACATATCTGATGTGTCATTGTATCTGCGGCTTAGCTCAACCATTGATTGGGCTGTGGAAATCATTTGCTCTTTTAGTTCGGGATATTCCAACACCATAGCAAAAAAGATGGCTTCGGAAACATATATTTCCATATCCTCTGTTATATGTTTTGGATAATAATGTCTTCCTCCCTCTTGCGCCATGTTCAATGAATCTTTCAAGATTCGAATATTTTCAGTATCAGAAATTTGCAAACGTCGATGTCCGTCAGCATCTTTTGCAACAAATTCAATATCAAACAAAGAGTTGAATACAGCCTTGTCGTTTCTTAAATAATTTTGATATTCTATAAGTGCTTGTTTCAGTGAATTAGCATCATTTATAGAAAGTTCAATCTTTATATTTTTGTCAAATTGATTCATATTAGATTTTGTTTATTTTAATTTGAAGCCAAAAATATAAATTCGCTTTTAAATATGAATCACAATCTTTGAGTAAAATAAATTCGATTATTTTCTATGTGTCTTGCGGAAGCTAGCAGGAGTAGTATGGGTTTGTTTTTTGAAAAATCGTCCAAAGTGAGTGGCTTCGCTAAAGCCCAATTTAAAAGCAATTTCCTTAGCCGAAAGAGAGCTGTTTATCAAAAGAGATTTGGCAGTAGCAAGCACTCGTTCCGAAATCCACGAATTGACCGTTTTGCCTGTTTTGGATTTTATTACCGAACTTAGGTAGTTGGGATGCAAGCTCAATGCATTGGCATAGTCTTGCACATTCCATATTTTAGCATAGGGTGTGTCTTCGCTAACTTGTTTGAAATTTGCATCTAACAATAGCTTGAATGTTTTCACAATTTCAGAATTGCGCAAGCCTTCCTCTATAGGATTGTATGACGACCAAAACTTTTCTTTGCTCTTCAAAAGAATCACGAGCATTAAGTTGGCTATAATTTTGTGTTTATAGATTGAGTCGGATTTAAATTCCTTAAAAATCTGCTTGTATAGCTGTTCAAATTCCCCGAACTCATCTGAACTTAACTGTTTGGGCGGAGCCACTTCTGCCAATATAAAAGGAAATTCCTCGAACACATGTGCTCCAATATATTCTATTAGAAATGATTCGGTAAATGAGATTAGATAGGCATCTTTGGTAGATTCAATATAAAAAGTTTTTAGATGACCTGGGTTAGTAAAATAGACCGAGTTGGGTTTGAATTCAAACTTTTTGTCATCGATAGTATAGTTGCCACAGCCATCTTTTACATAAACAAAAGTAAAATAGTCGGCACGAAACAGTGGCGACTGATAAGGTGTTTGCTTATGAATATCGGGTAAAAAGTGAATAGAGAAATCCAACTCTTTCTCCACCTCTTTGCCAATAGATTGAAACAAATCTGCTATGTTTTTATGGGTGATACTCATTGATTACAAAGATATAAGTTTCGATGAAAAAAGTATACAAAATATAAGAAGGAATGAAATTGCTATATTCTTTTCAATCTTGTCTATTTCAACTATTCTTTCAAATTTATACTTCATGCTTTGAAATTTGAAATTCTATAAACTATAAGCTCCCTACATTTGTATTATCAATGTTTATAATAATAATTTAATCCCCAAAAACATGAAAGAGCAAGAGGTGAAAATACAGCAGGAGAGATACTTGGAGCCGAGTTCAAATTATACAAACTTAATGAAGGAGTTTAGACAAAGAAAATTTACACCTAATGATATTAAGAGTTTTGTGTATAGAATATTTGCTATGTACGAGCGAGCTACCTGTGAGGATGAACATTTGCCTGCCGAGGCTTTCAAACCCTATGTGTCAAGTGATGTAAGGGTTGATTTTCCAAATTATCCTATAGCAATTGATTCGTGGGAAAAATTTGCAGAATGGCATAGATGGATACATAACTTATTGGAATCGGACGACCATCATATTGACCAAATTAGAGTAGAACTTTTAAAAAGTGGAAAATATGAAGTAAGATTTGATGTTAGATGGAGAGGTTTATTCAAAGATGGAACTTATTTAGATAATATTTATGCTCAAATATGGATTTTGAGAGAAGAAGAGGGTAAATCTCACCCTGTGATAGAACGTTATATTGCTAGAGATAATGACCCTATGATTGAAAAATAGTCTTATAATTTACGAATCTTTCAAATTTATACTTCATGCTTTGAAATTTGAAATTCGATTAAAGATGAGCTGTTTACATTTGTAATATCAAATTTGATTGAAGAGAAAATAGTGATACTAAGCTTTTTAAAAATATTAAAAACTTAAAAAATATGGAAAAGATCTTTATTTTATTAATAAGCCTAATTGTTGGACTTTCGTGTACCGATGATGATAAAAAAGACAATGAAACTACACAAGAATTAGCAGAAGAACAGGTCGTAGTGGGAGATTCTACAAATACCGATTTACCTAATATCACCATAACACTTAAGGCTGATACTACTGGTCTTCCTACAGCTATAAAGGCATATCAAGTAGGGGCCAACTCTGAGAATATAGAATGGTATTTACACGCCTTTACTGATGATGCTGTAATGGTAGATGTTTCGAGAGAATTTAAAGGAAAGGAAGCAATTAGAACTTGGGCTAATAGAGAGGTAATCCCTAGTGGGCAAAGTTTTCAGCATGTATCTATTTTGGAGCAAAGCCAGGGATATGCCAAAACATTAGTGAATTGGTTAAGTTGGCAAGCACATTACTATTATTGGTGGAATGAGCAAGGAAAGATAACCAAAATGTCTTTACAATACGCAAATTAATTTTGAGTGATGCAGTCAATTAATTTCCAATCAGAGGGATTGAATCTAAAAGGAAATCTTTTTTTTCCAGAGGATTATGAGGAAGGAAAAACGTATCCTGCTATAATTTCGGTAGGAAGTTGGACTACTGTAAAGGAGCAAATGGCAGGAAGCTATGCTTTAGAATTCTCAAAGCAGGGTTTTGTGAGTTTGGCATTTGATTTTAGAAATTTTGGAGAAAGTGAGGGGGAACCTCGTTATTGGGAAAATCCAGAAATGAAGGTCGAGGATATCATCAATGCTGTTAGTTTTTTATCGACACATCCAGCAGTAGATGCTACCCAAATATCCTTGTTTGGAGTTTGTTCTGGGGCTATGTATTCTTTGGTTGCAGCAGCCAAAGACCAGAGAGTAAAATCCATTGCCGCTGCTGCTTCTTGGTTGCAAGATGCCGATATTGTTAGGCTCTATTATGGTGGAGAAAGGGGAATTCAAGAAAAATTTGAAGCCGCAGAAAAAGCCAAGCATTTATTTGCTAGAGATGCTTATGTGGACTATGTGCCTACCATATCGACCACAGATACAAAAGCAGCTATGTATTGCAATTTGGATTATTATTTAAATCCAGAACGTGGTGGAGTAAAGCAATGGAGTGCCGATAAATTTGCTGTAATGAGTTGGGATAATTGGTTGAATTTTGATCCTTTGCCTTATGCAAAAGAATTAAATAAACCCATACTAATGATCCATTCTGATGCTTGTGTATTTCCCGAGCATACCAAAAATTTTTTCGAACAAATTAACTCAAACGAGAAGGAGTTAGATTGGTTAATAACAGATTTAGAATCGCCCAATCAACATTTTAATTTTTATGATAGAGAGGAGCTTTATTATGCAGTTAATAAAGTTAGTAAATGGATAAAAGAAAATATAATATATAAATAATTAGAGATATGAAAAATTTAGTAATAATCGGAGCCTTATTGTTCACATTGTTTTCATGTGAAAGCGATAAGAAAGAGTTGAATCCAAAAGTATTAATAAATTCAAATAAAACGATGGAAAAAGTACAATTTGCAAGTCATGAAACAAGCCTTGTAGGTAATTTATATTATCCAGAAAATTATGTAAAAGGGAAAGCTTATCCTGCTATAATTGTAACAGGTGCATGGACTACAGTAAAAGAGCAAATGCCAAACCTTTACGCTGAAAAATTAGCCAAAAGAGGTTTTATCACTATGACATTCGATTTTAGAGGTTGGGGTGAATCGGCAGGAGATTTCCGTTATGTTGAAGATCCAATCAAAAAAACAGAAGACATTGTTGCAGCAGCAAATTATTTGAGAACATTGCCAGAGGTTGCAGAAAATAAAGTAGCTGGATTAGGTATTTGTGCAAGTTCAGGATATATGGTAAAAGCTTATACAGAAAATGCGATAGACGCTGCTGCAATTGCAGCTCCATGGTTACACAATGACGAAATTGTGAGAGTTGTTTATGGTGGAGATACCAAAGATATTCAGCCTTTATTGGATATGGGTGATGCTGCACAAAAGAAATATGATGAAACGGGTGAATCTACAATTATGGTAGCTGCTAGTTCTACAGATAAAAATTCATTGATGTTCCAAGCTCCTTATTATACTGAGCCAGATAGAGGTTTAATTGCTGCTTATGACAATAAGTTTAATGTGGCTTCTTGGAGACCTTGGTTAACATTTGATGCTATTCAATATGCTGATAAACTTCCAGGACAAATTTTGTTTGTAGAATCAGAAGGTATGGCTTTACCTCAAGGTAGTGCTGCTTTCAAAGCTATAGCAGGTGATAAAGTAGAGTCAGTGAATTTGCCAGGAGTAAGTCAATTTGATTTTTATGATCAAGCTGAGCCAGTAGAAAAGACAGTAGATAGTGTGTCAAGTTTTATGGAAAAAGAGTTGAAATAGAATAAAGGGTTGTAAATAAATTTGAGTCACACCTTGGTGTAATTTCGTTTTAAGACCATAGTTTTGAGGACAAAGCTCTCTGGAATTAATTTTACAGAGAGCTTATTTTAGTGATTATTGTTCCTGAATTCCTTTGGGCTTACACCTACTTTCTTTTTAAAGAAAGAACTAAAATGACTGGGAGTTTCAAAATGCAAAGAATATGCTATTTCTTTCATAGAATCTGTGGTTTGTGACAATTGCCCTTTTGCAAGTTGGATTATATGGTCATGAATGTGATTTAGTGCAGTTAATCCAGTTATAGATTTTACAACGGCATTTAAGTGGTTGGGATGTATATTTAATATTTGTGCATAAAAACTAGTCGAATGTGGGTTTGAAAACATCTCTAATACTCCATTTGGTTGAAAGCTATTTTTAATTAATTCTTGAAATCTAGTTAGAAGTTTTAAGTTTGCATTTCTAATTTGCTGTTCGGCTTTCGAATTATCAACCTGTTGATTAAATAATCTCTTTACTAGATTTAATAGTAACAGAACATATGAATTGATGAAATTTTGTTTGTCAATATTGTCACTATAATATTCATCTTCTATCTGCCTAAAAATAAGTAGTATGTTTTTGAGTTTGTTTTCAGGAATTTCAAAAGGAATAGCTTTATCTATTTTAAGAAATGGAAATTCATCCAATAAAGTATCAAATATTCTGGATTGAGCTAAAAAATCTTGAGAAAACATAATATAGTAACCACTCCAATTAGGCAATATATCCCAAGATAGAATTTGAAATGGAGAATTGAAAAATACGCTAACTCCATCGGCAGAACTAGTTTTGTCACCAACTTTGAATTTACCACCACCATTTGCCTTAATTGCAATAGAGTAGAATTCATGTCTAAAAGCTGGCATATCAGATTTAACATGATTCATATTGTCTTCAAATCTACGGATATCAAAATGGGGATGTTTGGGAGCTGATATTCCGATATCTTTATTATACTCTGCAATGGTTTTGAAGTGTTTCATAATTAGATTAATTCGTCTGTTTTGTTTCTTAGAGATGTTATAAGAGTAAAAGTCCCTAGTTTTTAAAGAATTTACAAAGATAACTTAGAAACTGTCTAAAATTTTTTATTTAATTCTATTAAGCATAAGTTTTATCATAGCAGGATGTATCATAGCTTGACTTGTTTTTGGATGATATTCAAAGTCTTTACTTAATCTTCGATAAATTTCAAACCAAGAAAATGTTCTTTATACAATCCACCTTTTAGGCAAAACCTTAAATTCATTAGAAGTTTCTTATCTAAGAATAACTTCAAACACCCAACCAAAACTTTTTTCATTAATTCACCTCTATATCCTCCGTCTGCAACAATTTTCACAAGTCTACTAAATCTAAACCTAATTCATTTATAACTTTACTGGCAGCCTTACCATCGTGTATATTTGCGGCATGAACTAATACAACCAATATTAGTCCCATAGTAACTACAATTATATGTCGTTTTCTACCTTTTATCTTTATGCCTCCATCATAGCCTCTATCTCCCCCCTAATCTTATAGTTTTAACAGCTTGGCTATCAATCAATCCCAAACTTGGTAATTCCTCTTTCTTGGCTTGGACTCTAACCTTATTCCTTAATTTCTCATGAATTTGTTCTATCAGCCCATTGTTATTCCATTTTGTAAAATAATGATAGCGTATAAAAGAGGAGACTTTTAAAATAGAAATGGCTCAAAATTCGTTTTCTTTGGGTTTCGAAACAAAAGAAGAATTATGAGCCACTCAATTTATTTAAAAGCAAATATAGAAATAAAAATTTCAAAATTCGATTTTCAAAGCTTAACTTCTTCATTTTTGTCTGCTTTATTAAAGTTGTTTGAAGAATTTATGACCGCAGCGTTAACACATTATTATGAAGAACTGTCTTCAACAAGTGCACTAGCCAATTTACTTGGAGTTAGAAAAGTAATGCGTAAATCTTGTAGTCGTAAGACTAAATTTAAAACCTTGTTTGGTGATATATGGATTCCCCAAATACAAGTAAGAGTTGTTGGAATAGATGAGAAAATTCACCAAATGTCAATCACGAGAATTTTACTTGGGATAAGCTCAAAGCAACAAATACCTGATTTCATGAAAGATTTGATGGGTTGGGTAGGTTCTTTAACAAGTTTTCGTGTAGGTCATCAAATAGTTGAATCTCTAACAGGTTTTAAATGTAGCCTAATGAGCATATGGCGCTCTGTACAATCATATAGCAAAAAGATAAGCCTTGCCCCTAGTTCTGATGGCACCAATGAATTCGAAGCAGATGGAACAGGTATACCAACTAAAGGAAGTGGAAAACGTGGCAGTGAGATGAAAAAAGTATTTCAGAGAAAGAAAGACGGAAGCTTACAATTGGTAGGTATTACAATAGGTAAATATAAAGATAAAACAGACTGGAAATCAATATTATCAACTCCTATAAAAGAAGTATTGAAAAGATTTGATAAAATAGTTCTATCATCAGATGGAGATACCTCAATAACAGATACAG
>JAOARN010000030.1 GCA_025210485.1 Marinifilaceae bacterium
ATAGATTCTATGAACCATGGCAGTTCTATATTCAGGGCTTGTTCAAATATATTTTGCATCATCATTGAAATGGTCTTTTTATTAAGTTAAACTACAAATATAAACAGAAAAATATTACCCACTACTTTTCAGAAAGAACCTTAAATCTTTATTATCAATAATTTTAGTTTGAGTCTTACTTCTAGTTATTTGCTTAAAATCTGAGAACTTAATTTTTAATGTTAGACATCTTCCTTTAAAATCAGCCTTCTTGATTCTTGACTCCAATTCCTCTGCTGTATGAATAATATCTTTGATAATCTCCGATTTGTTTCTAAGTTCCTTTCTAAAAGTATGCTCTGTGCCGACTGATTTTCGAATACGTTTAGGATTTACCGGTCGGTTATCCACAGCACGTGCAATATCGTAATAATAATCCCCTTGCTTTCCAAACAACCTGTTAAGTTCAGTTCGACTCCTTTGCTTTAAATCTCTTCCCTTGAAAATACCGACACTATGCATTTTTTTTGCTGTAACCTTCCCTACTCCAAAAAATTTATCGACCATTAAATTCTCAACAAATCGAACAACCATTTCTGGTGGTATAAGAAAAAGACCATCTGGTTTGCGGTAATCAGAAGCAATCTTAGCGAGAAATTTATTTATAGAAATTCCGGCAGAAGCTGTCAATCCAGTCTTCTCCTTTATCTTCTTCTTTATTTCAATCGCAATAATACTAGCAGATTTAATATTTTTCTTATTGATGCTAACATCAAGAAACGCTTCATCAATAGACAAAGGCTCAACAAGATCAGTATATTCATAAAATATTGACATAATTTGCTGTGAGGCCTGTTTATATCTAGTAAATCGTGGTTTAACGAATATCAGATTTGGACATCGCCTTTTTGCAATAGCTGAAGACATAGCTGATTTTATACCAAACTTTCTAGCTTCATAACTAGCTGCTGCAACAACTCCTCTAATAGAATCACCTCCCACTACAACAGCTTTACCTCGAAGTTCAGGATTATCAAATTGTTCGACAGATGCAAAAAAAGCATCCATATCTATATGTATAATTTTCCTATATGTCACTCGTTTATCATTATTTGGGATCAAAATAAAATAATTCAAGAATAATAAGCAAATAAATTTATACGAGGAGACATTATACACAACATAATAAAATCAACACAAATATTTAAGTTAAAAAAAGAATTAGCATATACTTAAACTAAGAATTAAAATTCTTTTTAATTTTTGCTAATTAAAATCCTATATATACATTTGCCACATTATTACATCTATTATAAAAGCGATAGAATTTGGTAAGAATATTCAAACTTTGAAAAAATGTTAAAAGATAAAAAGATTATATTAGGAATTACAGCTAGTATTGCAGCATACAAAGCGGCAAGCTTAACTAGGTTATTGATAAAAGAAGGTGCACAAGTAAAAATTATAATGACTCCTATGGCAAAAGAGTTCATCACACCAGTAACTCTAGCTACTTTATCAAAAAACACTGTACTGTGCGATTTTTTCAAACATGATGATGGAGAATGGAACAGTCATGTTGACTTAGGTTTATGGGCAGACGTTTTATTAATTGCTCCAACATCTGCAAATACTATGGCAAAAATGGCAAATGGAATTTGTGATAATTTATTGTTAACCACATATCTTTCAGCTAAATGCCCTGTTGTTCATGCTCCAGCTATGGATTTAGACATGTTCAAACACCCAGCTACACTTCGAAATATGGAAAGATTACGTTCATATGGAGATACATTTATAGAACCATCAGCTGGAGAATTGGCAAGTGGTTTATATGGAAAAGGGAGAATGGAAGAACCTGAGATTATTGTTGAAAAATTAAAAGATTTTTTTGCAAAAAAAAAAGCTTGAGGAATAAAAAGATATTAATAACCGCAGGTCCTACTTACGAAAAAATTGATCCAGTAAGATTTATTGGTAATTTTTCGTCAGGGAAAATGGGATATGCTATTGCTGAAGCTGCGGCAGAACAAGGCGCTGAGGTAATTCTAATATCAGGACCAACTAAAATAAATATATCTCATCCTAATATAAATAAAATAGACATTGTGTCGGCTGCAGAAATGTATAACGAGACAATTGATAATTTCCCAGATGTTGATATAGCGGTAATGTGTGCAGCTGTTGCAGATTTTACTCCAGAGACTTGTTTTGAATCCAAGCAAAAACGTGGTGAGGAAGATCTAATAATTAGATTAAAACCAACTAAAGATATTGCACAAGCAGTAGGAAAGCTAAAAAAAGAGAGCCAAGTATTAGTCGGTTTTGCATTAGAAACAAATGATGAAATAAAGAATGCAGAGAAAAAACTAGAAAAAAAGAATCTAGATTTTATTGTATTAAATTCATTAAATGACAAAGGTGCTGGATTTCAAACGGACACAAATAAAATTAGTATTATTAAAAGAAATAACACTAAAATTAACTACGACTTAAAACCAAAAACAGAAGTTGCAGAAGATATAATTGAACAAATAACTAAATGTCTTAGTTAAGCATAATAACAGTGCATAAAAACATATAAAAAAAGTCGATATCTGAAAAATGATATCGACTTTTTTCATGGAAGAAAAAATAAATCTAATTTGAATTACAAATTATATTCTCCCTAACACACTTATCTCTCAATTGTTGAGCATATTTAAGACTATCTTCTAATGCCGTATCCACATTTAGAACTATATGATCTTTAGTATAGCGTTCAGAATTTAAATCGCCAACAATATAATTCACCATAATATTATTAGAATTTCTTACGGCATGAACAGCTAAAGGAAATTTACAGCCTCCTTCAATTATTCGCATAAAAGTTCTTTCCACCAAAACGCATAATTCTGTATCGGTCGAATTAATTCTACGAATACAATCTCTCAACTGATTATCTCCTGTTTTTATCTCAATAGCCAGAGCAGCCTGTCCTGGAGCTGGAATACAAATACTTTTATCTAAATCCATGAAATTTTCAAGCTTAAGCCCCAATCTATTTACACCAGCCTTAGCCAAAACAATAGCATCATAATGTCCATCGCACAACTTTTTCAATCTGGTATCAATATTCCCCCTTATTTCTTTAAATTTAAAATCTGATCTAATATTTTTTAATTGAAGAATTCTTCTAGGACTTCCCGTTCCGATAATTGCATTTTCCTTAAGATTTTTCAAATCAGAAATTGATTCACGAGTAACAAGTATATCTTGGGCATCTTCTCTTTCAGGAAAACATACTAATTCCATATCCTCGGGCAGTACAGAAGGGACATCCTTCAAGCTATGAATAGCAATATCTGCCTCACCATCGTACATTGCTTGTTCTAGCTCTTTAACAAATAAACCAGTAGTTGAAAATTGACTTAAAGATCTTTTTTGATCCTTATCTCCTTTTGTGCTTATTTTTTTTATTTCAAATTTAAACTCTGGGATAAACTCAGCTAACAACTCAACAGTTTGCTTCGTTTGAGTGTATGCCAATTGACTAGGCCTTGTTGCAACTATAATAGTCTTATTCATTTGTATTTCAAATAAAATTTGAATTTGTTTAAAAAATCTCGGATATTAATAATAAAGGGGATTACATATCCTTAAATATCATTTCTAATGTTTCCATTGGACTAGCTTGTCGCTTATGATTATCTTTAAGATGATTAATACAAGCTTTTGCTATTTTATTAACTATGTTTCCTGTTATCTGATCAATAGTTTCAATTTCAGTATCGTTTAAATGATTTTTATGATACTCTAATTCAGACTCTTGTATCTTTTTTAAATTATCTTTCAAAGCTACAATTATCGGAGATAAGAACTTAACCTCTAACCAACTAAAAAACTCCCCAATCCCTTCACCTATAATCATCTGAGCTTTAGGTATTGCGTTTTTCCTTTTTGACAATGCTTTTGAAATATGCTGAGAAAGCATATCAACAGTAATTACCAAAACATGAGGCATCTCAAAAATATCCTTGTGAACATTCGCAGGTACCGACAGATCCAAAATTAGCTTACATTGAGTAGATTCTCCCAAATGTTCAGGAAGAAGAGTTGGCTGATTTGAGCCAGTTGCAACTATAATTATATCAGACCTATAGACTTCTTCAGACAAAGATTCGATAGAACTATGATTTACATTAAATTTCTTTGCTAGCATCTCAGCCTTTTCACTAGTTCTATTTATCAGAGTAATCTCTCTATTTTGCATATGCTTTAATAGATTATCACAGGTATCTCGTCCTATTTCGCCCGTACCAAATAGTAAAATTTTGGATTCTTCCAAACTATTCACTTTATCCTTTATGTACTGCACAGCTGCATGAGACACAGAAGATGCACCCTTACTAATTTCAGTTTCATTCTTGATTCGCTTGCTAGTTTTGAAACATAATGACAATAATCTATCCATAAAAGAATTTATCATATTATATTTCTTCGCCTCTCTGAATGCATCCTTAACCTGACCTACAATTTGAAAATCCCCAATAATTTGAGAATCGAGTCCTGAACTCACCTTAAAAAGGTGATGCACACACTCCTTAGACTTATAGGTATAAATATTATTATCAAAATCAGAATTTGATATTTCTCTATTTCTGATAAAAAGTTCTTTAACTTCTAAAAACTTACTGGTGTGAGCATATATCTCTGTTCTATTGCAAGTTGACAAAACAAAAAGAGACTCCACTCCTATTTTCTTAGCTTCTGTTAATATATTTAATCTTTCTTGTTCGTTCAGAGAAAATTTTCCTCTTAAATCTATTGAAGTTTTGATATAACTAACTCCAATTACAAAAAAATTATCTAGATTTTTTTTTATTTCAATCGACATAAAAATTTGTTTTATAACAATATAGTTATTGTTGTCGTTTTGATTTACTATAATCAAATATACCAATATATATTTAATTATCCTTAGATTATTGCTGTTCTAGGGCATTATTTTTTCATAAGCTAAAATAAATTAACATAACTATTTATAAACAAAATAAAATAATTATCATAAATACAAATTAAACAAAGCTTATAATTTGCATTTATTATATTAAATTTACACATTTACGTTTTGTTTAAGTTTACAATTTATTTTTAAAAATATTCACTTAGGAATCAAGTAAACTTTTATTTTAATTTTTTATAAACTCTAAAAAAAATAACACATATAGATTATCAAGAAGCTTTCCAATATGCTAAAATTACGAATAAC
Source organism: Marinifilaceae bacterium (assembly GCA_025210485.1). Taxonomy (GTDB): domain Bacteria; phylum Bacteroidota; class Bacteroidia; order Bacteroidales; family Marinifilaceae; genus JAOARN01. Next base: position 5,231 of record JAOARN010000030.1, read on the forward strand.
GATACTGTTTTTAAGTATTTCATTTTTAAGTTTTTCTCAAAAACACTGCACCAATTTAGAATCAAAAAATAATTTTGATCAGCTATGCGGATTACCATTAGCTAATAAATACGGAATGGTAAAAGCAGTTAAAATTGTCTATAATCTAAAAACAGACAGCTTATATTTTTTAAATGCCAGAAACTATCAAAATCATTACTTGTTCTGCAAACATTGGTTAAATTACCAAAATGGATATGGAAATTTCTTACTTTCTAATTATTCCAACACAAAAAACAGAAAATATTTATTAGCAAACATCAATTATTTCAGCTCATTAGAGCAGTATATTCTTGAAATATCACCTACAGACTTAATGTCTGGAGAAAACATAAACAAACTAATATCAAAAATTAGATCAAATTCCTACATAGAAGACATATCACTTATAACCAATACTCCTAGACTAAATTCACTTAAATCAAAATACAGCTCAAAAATCCGAACCATTAGTCCCGAAAAAATTTATAAAGAAATTAGTTTTCAAGCAATAAGCAAATATTCAAGTATAGGAAGGCTTAGATTTATAGATGACATAAAAAGTCAAATAAATGACATTTCAGAAAATGATATTATCGTAATAAAAGATAGTCCTGCTTATCTACCAATAGTCAAAGGAATTATTACTACAAATTTCCAAACTCCTTTAAGTCATATTTCTATACTCGGGCAAAACAGAAAGATACCAATATGTGCATTTAGAAATGCCTTAAAATCAGATAAATTAAGAAAACTAGAAGGTCAAAGAGTAGAATTTAGCGTAAATTCTGAAAAGTACTTTATAAGGAAGTGCAAAACAATAGAACAGATTAAAGAAAAAGAAAAAATAATTTTAAAACACAATATCGATCTTGACTCCTTGGTAGATATAGATTACATAGAACATAATTCTTCTATTTTCTGTGGTAGCAAAGCTGCTAATTTTGGTGAATTGAATAAAATCAGTAAAAAGGCAAATTTTAAAACTCCTGAAAATGCTTTTGTGATACCATTTTATTTTTACAATGAACATATTAAAAAATCGAAGAGCCTTGATTTAATTAAAAAACTACTATCTCTAAATATCAACAATATGGAATTAGAGAATGAATATTTAATGAAAATTAAAACTAGAATAAAAAAAACACAAGTAAACCCTAAATTAATCAAGAATATAGAGAACAAACTTCTGAGAAGCAATACATATACAAAATTCAGATTTAGATCATCGACTAATGCTGAAGATATAGTTGGATTTTCAGGAGCAGGATTATACAAATCAAAAACTGCAAAACTCGGAAGCAATAAAAAAACAATAGAAGCAGCGATAAAAAAAGTTTGGGCTAGCACATGGTCAAAAGAAGCATATTATGAACGAAAATACTATAACATAGATCAACATAATGTTTTTATGGGAATTTTAGTTCACCGATCATTTCCAAACGAGAGAGTAAATGGTGTTGCCATCACCAAGAATATCTACCGAAAACACAGCAATGGATATTTAGTTAATGCTCAATTAGGAGATGAAAATGTGGTAGATGCTAAATCAGGAATAAATTGTGATCAATTTATATGTTTCCCTAGTCAGTCTAACAGAATCTATAAGAATAAAACAGTTATAGATCTGATAACATATTCTAGCTTAAATGACAATCATTTAGTCATGTATGAAAATGAAATCCAGAATCTTGCAGATCAATTATTTATAATCCAAAATCATTTTAAATACAAATACTCAAAACCCCATTTTACTAAAATGGCATATGATATAGAATTTAAAATCGATGGCCCTAACAGACAACTTTACATAAAACAAATAAGACCTTACAATAACTAGAAAATACACTCAAAAAAGTAAGAAGTTTATTTTACATCAATACAGTAACAACATTTTAATCAAAATACTTTAGTAATTCAAATTACACGATGGATAAGCTTAAAAAACCAAGAATCTTTTAAGCTCAATTGTCCCTAACTAACAAAAGCATTTTATTTATTTTCACATAAATACACAAACCGTTTTTTTTATTAGCTTACCTAATTATTGTTTGCCTTTGGTGGCTTGCTTTTCCTTATAATAGGATTTGGTGGTGATGTAAATGGTTTTGATCACCTCGCAATAGATTTTGGTTTTGTCTTTATTGGTCAGTTGGGTACACTTTTTTATTTCAATTTCTTTCTGGGCTTGGAGCTGCTGCTTAATCTCCTGTATCTCTTGATGAGTTAGAATAAATTCGGCATAAAGATCTTCGTATGCAGGTCGCTTAAATTTGATTTCTGCCGATTTGTCCCACACAATATAGTCATTGCCCAAGGCTTGCATAATCTGAAACATAGGAAAAGGATCGACAGCCGAAAATAGAGTGCCTCCAAAGAGAGAACCCACATAATTGCGGTTTTTATAAGACAAGGCTAATTTGACTTTAATAAATAGAATATCCTCTGATATTTCTATAATTCGCCCTGTGGTGCGGCGATATACGGGCGAATAATTGAATCCAAATTTAAGTACCTTATTTCTCTTCCAAAAACGAGATGCAAAATCGAATATTCTCTTATAATTAGGCATAAACAATAAATTAGGCGTTTTAGTGAAGATATGAAAATATAGCAAAAAGGACAAACTTTGCAGCTTGTCCTTTGCTTATATTGATAGAGGTTGTTGATAATTATTTGTATAAGTTTTGTGCTATAGCTTTTAAATCCTTTTTCCCTTTACAATTTGGATATTTTTTGTTCATTAGCTTTACAAATTGCTTAGCCGAAGTCGCTTTTTTTGCTAGTTTTTTCATTGTTTTCAAATAATTGATCTGGAATTTTAAATCCTGCTTTCCTGCTTTTCCAAATCCATGCGAACCAAGAAATAGTTTGTAATTTCCTTTTTTGGCTCTTTGAGCATCGGCAAGTGCACCTTGGATAGCTGCTTTGCTTTTAATCCAATTCTTGGATACATGCATTCCTTTGGCAGGAGCAAAATGCTGATAATATACTTGATTTCCAATAGCAATATTCACTCCTGGCATTCCTGGCACTTGTGTGGGCTCTAATCTAAATTCTACTTCCTCGACATCAAAGCTTGAATTGGCTTCTATTTCTTCATCAAATTCCACCACTTCTGTATCCATGGCCCCTTTAAATGCCTGACTAAAAAAAGCTAACATTCCTTTGGCTGCCTCTGTTTTCATAAATTCTGCCATAGGTTTGGTAATTACTTTATGCTCTGATTTATACACTTTTAAACCTGCTGCATGAAAAGAAACCAACACTTTTTTTATGGGTTTGTTTAATTTCTGAGTATAGTTTTGAAATTCTTCCACCTTTCCTTTGAAGGCCTGTGGTTCAATAATGACCAAACTATTTTTTGTTTCTACTATAAAAGAGACATCTGCCATAGCATCGAACGAGGCATAGGTATGCAAGGTAAATGTGTCAAATTTGTCGGTACTAAAACTTGATTTAGGTTGTGCAAAACTCGCTACAGACATAAATGCAGCAAGAATCATTATTATAATTTGTTTCATTGGTTTCTATATTTTTAATTAAACTTAGGCTAATACTTGTTTTACTGATTCGGAAATAGGAGTTGTTGGGCGACCCAATAATTTAGAAAGCAACTGATTGTTATCAAATAAATCACCATCGGCTGCACATACATCCCAATGCGCCAATCCTAATGCCAAACCTTCTGGCAATCCTATATTTTTAAGAATATTTGCATATTCTTCTTCTGGAAGATTATTGTATGGCAATGGATTGCCGGTTTGGTTTGCAATCTCTTGTGCCAAATCGGAAAGAGTATAAGCTTGATCTCCTGCCAATTCTAAGATTTTAGAATCGTACTCGTCACTTAAAGCAACAATGGCAGCTGCTTCGGCATAGTCGGCTCTAGCAGCAGAAGATATTTTTCCCTGCCCTGCACTTCCTAAGAAAGCACCGCCTCCTATGGCTCCTGGAATAGAGGCTGTATAATTTTCAGAATACCAGCCATTTCTTAATATTGTATAATTTAAGCCCGATGCTTTTAGGGCATTTTCGGTTTCAACATGTTCTGGAGCTAAGTTTAAGGCTGAACTATCTGCTCTTAATAAACTTGTGTAAATAATAGACTTAACGCCCACTCCCTTGGCTGCATTGATTACATTTATATGCTGAGAGGCACGCTTACCAAATTCTGTACCCGAAATCAAAATCAATTTGTCAATTCCATTTAATGAATCGCTTAGTTTTTCTTCTTGATTGTAATCAAAAGCTCTAACTTCAACACCCAAATCCGAAGCATTTTCTGGAGTTCTAGCTAAAGCGATAATACTTTCTGCTGCAATTCTTTTTTTTAATTCTGCAATAACAATTTGTCCCAATTGTCCTGTTGCACCTGTAACGGCTATTTTCATATCTAAATTTTTTAATTATTTCTTTATTAAATTTGATACAACAAAGCTAGCGGATACAGCTTGGGTAGTAAAGGTAAAAAAAGTCCTTTGAATGGTAAATTTGGGATTTAAGTAAAAAAAAAGATTGATAAATAAATGTATATTATTTTATTAGACAAGGATAGTTAAGCGAAAAGCGAGATTTAAAGAATACACTGTTTGATTCACACATAATGTTCGAATAAAGCTATAAAATTCAATTTAGTCTCATAACTCGCTTTCGTAAAGTTATTGTTAGACCTTACCGTTTTTTAGTAAATGTAATAAGTTTACAATCTATTAATTTCGCAGGATTATTCGGGTTCTTCACTTTAACTTCTGAAATTGAAATAGCTTCATCAGCTTCAATAATTTCTATTGTTTCCTTGCAAAAGCTATAATATTTATAAGAAGGAATAATTGAAACTAATTCAAAAATATTGGAATTTGAAGATTCAAAAATGTAATCAAATACTTTTCTAGGATTTTCTATTTGCCACATACCTCTAATTCTCAAATTAGTTATACCGAGAGGATCAACTCGATTTACACGACCTAATTCTTTAGTTTCTGAAAACACTACATTTGGAATCTCTCTTATTCCTGTTGAAATAGTATTTTTTATTCGAGTATATATTTCATCTTTAGCAGCATAAATTTCACCATAATACAGCCAAAGAGATTTCAATTCATTATCTGTAGTATGTCCTACTGCATATATTAGATCTTTTTCTGTCCAATCTTCACATTCACTGCAATCTTTTGTAACCATGGGATTAGAACTCTCTAACTTATGTTTTGGATAACTACTATTCAAAGCTAAACTAGAGTTTGCACTTTGAGTTTTTTTCACTTCAATGGCATCCCCTCCTTTAATCATAATATCAGGAGGATTATTCTGAGAACCTAGCCAAGAAAATTCTGATGAATATTTTAAATTCCTTTCATTTTCATCTTCTACGTCAATAGTTCCAGCAAATGAATCTTTTATAAATTTCTCCAAAGCTTCACCCATGCTATTAGCTCTATTCTTGGATTCGCTAATTTCTTTAATGTTAAAATTATCACATTTACTGATATTAATTATAGCTTCTAATATATTTGTCATGTTATTTAGTATTTGATTTTATTTGTTGCATTATACTTTCAGCTAAAAATTTAGATAAATTAACAGGAACAGCATTTCCTATCATTTTATAACCAGAGGCTACTTTCTTATAATGAAAAATAAAATCATCAGGAAATGTTTGAATACGTGCACATTCTCTCACACTAAGTCTTCTATATAAATTCTCTTTCCCAGGTACAAAAATTCGTTTATTCTGTTCTACAAATTCCATTTTTGGGGCTTGAGGGTGAAGTGGAGCATGACGCCCCCCGGCTTGAATTGTAAATGATTGTTCTTCCCAACTTCTTACTCTATTTCGGGACATAAAAATAGATGAAAATCCTCCAATCATGTATTCATGATTTGGAATTTTACAGTTTTGACCATTAGTATTATTGTATTCTAATGCAGGCAATACTCCTTCTTGTAAATTACCAATTGCTGACTCCAGATTTATTTTAGGAAAAGTTTCTGTAGGAAACTTAAATGTAAAGTTCAAATCTTTCCTTATTCCAATAAAGAAAACCCTCTTCCTATCTTGAGGTACATTATAATCGGAGGCATTTAATAATTTGAATGAAAGCTCATAACCTACCCCTGCATTTCTAAACATTTCTTTAATATTATCAAGTGCTTCTTTATGCCTTGGCAATAACATTCCACTAACGTTTTCAGCTAAAAAGAACTTAGGTTGTTTAGCTTCTAATATTCTAATAAAGTCAAAAAACAATTGCCCTCTTTTATCTTTTATTCCTCTTAATGCTCCTGCCTCACTCCAACTTTGACAAGGTGGACCTCCAATAATTCCATCACAATCAGGAACTTCTTTTTCATCTATTAAAGTAATACTTCTTTTATCTAATTTAGTTTTAGGGTGATTTTTTTCGTATGTTTCCCAAATTTCTTTATCGAATTCATTAGCCCATACTACATCAAAACCAGCCTTCTCAAATCCTAAATCTAATCCTCCTGCTCCTGCAAAAAATGATACTACTTTCATCTTATTATTCTTGTTTCTAGATTTTTATTTTTTTTGATAAGTCAAATTATACTCCTATAGATTCTACTTCTTCTATATTCTTAAATATCCAATCTAAAAATATTCAAGCTTTAATTCTCCAATATAAACATAAAAAATTACAGAAAGATCATTTAGGCTTTTGCTATCAAAATTTCATTTATAATTTTTATTACACTCAAATCAGCAGAATCAAGATTAATCTTTGTCGCAAATAATCTTAATGTGTATACTCTTTGCAATCTTATCTTTTTTAATATATTATCCCAATATTGTATTCTTAGGATTTGTTATTATTTAACAAAGATAGTGAAATTTCAATTAAGAAATTGATATTTTCAGACATAACTATAGATAGATCTAAAAACACTTAACCAGATAATTAAATATAAATCACAAAACTATTTCTGCTCTTGTTTTCGATATTCGGTGGGTAATTGTTTGACTTTTGCCTTAAAGTATTTGGTGAAATTGGTAGGATCTTCAAAACCCATTTCGTAAGCAATTTCTTTGACCGACAAATTAGAATACACCAATAATCTCTTAATTTCAAGCATTACTCGATCATCAACAAATTCTTTGGCTGTTTTATTATTGTATAATTTCAAGCTAGCATTTAATTGTTTTGGAGTGATATTCATCAACTGGCACAAATCAATTACCTTGGTTTTATAGCTTAAATGCTCTTCTAATAGTTTTCTGAATTTCAGGAACATATCCAAAGAATCATTGCAGGGGAAATTGGTTCGAGTACGTTTGTTTCGCTCAATCTGTATCAGAAAATTTTTCAATAAATTGCGCTGAAATTCAGTGCTAAAAAAGGCTTGCTGCTTGGCTTGTTCTTCCTTCATTTCCCTAATTAGGGAATAAATAGCTTCATTGGCTAGGCTGCTAATAGGACTTAAGCTATGAAGAAAAATGGTAAAATCGTATAAAAACAAATAATCCGAGGGCTCTTTAATAATAAAGTCGGGTTGAAACAAAATAGCATAGCCTTCAAGATTGGAATTGTAATGAAACTTTTGAACTTGCCCTGCCACCACAGGAATTACTGTATTTTCGGAATAGGCTATCTCTTGAAAATCCACTTCGTGAATCCCTCTCCCTCTAGTAATCACAAGTATTTGATAAAACTCTAATCGATGTGCACTAAATCCTGTTTCTTTTGCAATGGACATAATCTTACTTAAATCGGAAATCTCCACGCCTAGACTGGTGTGCTTATTATTAAAACTATAGGTGGTAATATCGGGATTATTTCTCATATACAATTGCTACTTATTTCAGAGAATAAAGATAATTAATTTCTTGATTTTTGAATCAATGCTTCCACAGTTTGTCCCTCAGCATCTTGTAATTTCAAAATATCATTATCCTTGGTTGTCCAATTATTGTCAAATCGTGCAAAAACATGAGCAACCGAAACTTCGTCTTCATCCTTAAGCATTAAAATTTCTTTATTATCACAAGTCCAAGAATCACTGTATCGAGCCAGTGCATGTGCCACTGTCCAAGCATTTTCATCGCTTAAACTTAATAGGTCTGTATTGTGGGTATGCCATTCTTCTTTGTATTCGGCAAGTATATGAGCAACACTAATTCCACTGGCATTTTGAAGCATTAGAATATCCTGATCATAAGTCAACCAATCTTCATTGTATTCTGCTAAAAAGTGAGCCACGCTATCCTTATCTTCATTTGTTTGAATCTGAAGTACCTCTTTATCATTGGTAGTCCAAAATGGATTGTATTTTGCCAAGCTGTGTGCAATACTCCAATTGCCTTCATCTGCAAGTTTTAAAATAGTGGGATCGTTGGTTTCCCAATCGGTCGATTCTGCTTTTTCAAAATAGTCAATACGCTTTAAAAGATTCTCAACGCTAAGCCCATTAGCATCTTCTAAAGATAAAATAGTATTATCATCGCAAGTCCAATTCGGATTGCACATAGCTAGTATATGCGCGACAGTTTTGCCTTCGTGATCTCTAAGAGCTAGTATTTTTTTATTATTGGTAGACCAATTTTCTCTATTTTCAGCCAGCATATGAGCGACAGTTCTTCCATCATCGGCTTTCAGCTTTAAGATTTCTTCATTGTCGGTAAGCCAATTGGGATGATAATAGGCCAATAAAAATGCCACACTATAACCATCCTCATCTCTTAATTCTAAGATAGATTTATCCTCTGTTTGCCAAATCCCCGATTTCGCTTTCTCAAAATAATCAAAGTCTTCAAGCTCTCTACTCATTTTTTCTGCACCTATTATTTATACTCAATTTGAATCATCAAAAGTAGTCTATTTTTAAGAAATCACTAAATAATAAAGCAAGTTTTAATTGAGCTTGGGGAAGGAGCTAGCAATGCTTGGCTTATGGATTGAATAAAGAAATTTAACATTGCACTATCCCTTAAAAAATTGCTGCACTGATTAATGACTATTTCTCCAATGAGTTTAGATATTCTCTTGCTTTTTGAATATTAGGTTGTTGGCATTCGTAAAATCGATAAAGTCCTATTCTTTTGTTTAGCCCAAATACTTTGCAAGTATGTTTTTGGTAAAAATAATACAATATTTCTTCTAAGTACTTATAATTCATCACTTATCAGGACTATCATTAAATAACATTACCTTCCTTAAAAAATTTATCAGGGTGGGAGTTTGTTCTATATCACGATAATCTTTATTCTCAATTATAGGTAACCTCTAATTATTACAATTTATGCGAATAATCTCTCCCAGTCTCAAAATCAAAACTGGACACACATTGACTAACTATACAATTATCTCTATATCTGTATCATAATCTTTGTTTTTATTAAAAATTAGACATAGTTACCCCATGTATTCTTACTAATTGTTCATACCTGAACATATTGTAAGTGAGATTTATAAGACTTACCAACGCACTAGTTCGCTTTATTCCAACACATTTTAACTGTAGACGATTCATGCTTCCTTCAATAAAACCAAAAACATGCTCTACTCTTGCTCTAATTTTTGATTTCTCTTTATTATCTTCTTTTTGAACTTCTGTTAATGGATTGTTTCTAGTTCCCTTTTCATGAACTTTATTATTCATATGGCATTTATTTATTGTATTTTCCTGTGCTTCACCTATATATGCGCTATCAGCCCATAGATCACAACCCTTGTCTTTTACTTCATCAAGTAGCTCATTTAATACTTGTGAATCATGCACCGAAGCTGCTGTGGTATGCTGAGTATCAATAAACTTATATTTATTATCTATTTTTATATGATTTTTATACCCATAATGATTTTCGTTATTTTTCTGTGTCCATTTGGCATCAACATCCTTTTGGCGTTTCTTGTTTGGCTTATCATCCCATTCTTCTGGAGCTGAACTATTTTCTTTGATATGCTTATTTTCTTGTCTATTGTTACGTTGCTTAGGCATTTCAACGAAACTAGCATCTATAATTTTTCCCTCATGTACAATTAATTCATTTTCTTCCAATTTATCATGAAATGCTGCAAATAGTTTCTCTTCAATTCCCTTATTGGTTAGACGCTCTCTAAAATCCCAAACGGTCTTCTCGTCAGGCACTTTATCTGAAAGGGTTAAGCCTAAAAAACGACAAAAACTCAAAACGGTCTAATATTTGATACTCAATCTGGTTATCACTCAGATTATAATATCTTTGAAGTATTAGTATTTTAAACATTAGAAGAGGTGAGTATGGTTTTGCTCCTGCATTACTCTTCTTTTTCTTATTCTCTATTTCTTGCAAAACAGGAATGAAAATATCCCAATTAATTACATTATTTAAACGCTCCAAAGGATCACCATGCTTGCTGATTTTTGCTAAACGAAATTCTTCTCCAAACAAATTGTTTGTACCTGTACTTTTATATCTTGTTCCCATAATAAATATTATATTCCAAATACACTGATTTATTATGATAATCTAATGGTTTTTAAGGTTTTAATTTTTAGGAGTTACCTTCATTGTGGATAATAATAGAATTCTTTTTGACTTCTGAAAGGTCAATAATATCATTACCTATAATATTATGAATTTCAAACTCCTCTATCAATTTTTCATCATAATAATTTAAAGAAACCATTTGAGATAGAAAACTACAAAATGATTGAACATTTTCTTTTTTATTCGCTAATTTAGTTGTGCCATCTTTTTCTGATTTAATTTGCATCATGGGATAATTTAGCTTAATTAATTTATGTTATCAGAAGTCCTGATTAACAGTACATCAAAATCAACAGATTGCTATAATTTAAAACATCTTGGATATAAAATAATTGATTCGACACTATTTAATATAAGATTTTTTTTCAAATAAAGTATGCAGAGCATCCATAAAAACAACTAATGTTGGTAATCAGTTTTCCCTGAATTTTTATACCTCAGCTTGATTATAGCTCAGATGCTTTGCTTATTTCAAATTTGCACCGTTTTTAAATCGAAGTGCAAATATTCCTGATTAATAGCTAATCAAATATTCTTAAGCAACTACTCGTCACCAATCGAGTATGTTTGGTAAAGCTAGTACCCAGCTCTTAAATTGCTACCCATGCAAACCAAGTCCATAGAACCTAGCAAGCTAAAAATCAGTTCACCATGTTATTCTTTGTAAAACCCTTACCTTAACAGAATTCCTAAATAGCACGAAACCAAACATTCAACTCATAGAAAACAATCTCACCTATACTCAATCAAAGCGAGCAAAGCACTCACCGAAACAAAAAAACTCATAGATAACATCTCTATTTCCCATTATCGCGAACTCTTACAAATAACTACCAACATCAAAGCGCGAAAATTGTTGCCAACGCTCAGGGCTATGCGGAGTTTGGGATTTTAAAGCACTAATTTTAATGTTCCACAAATTAATATAATAGTTCTAATCTTTGGTTTCTTTACTATCGCCCACATTGCTTAAAGCCATTGTTGTAGCACGTTCAATTTCTTCAATTGTTGGAAGCTCTGATTTAACATTTTGAGAAACCATTTCTTGAAGCTCATATTCTGCAATACCAATTGGTTGACTCATCCCCCTTAAAGCATATTCTGCGATTATTTCAGATTTTGATTTACATAAAAGTAAGCCTATTGTGGGATTTTCGGATTCTGTTTTTAAATTATCATCTACAGCTGACAGATACAAATTCATTTTACCAGCAAATTCAGCTTTAAATTCTATTGCTTTAAGTTCTACAACTACATAGCATTTCAGTTTTATATGATAAAAAAGAAGATCGATATAAAAATCTTGATTATCAACTTTTATAGGAACTTGCTGACCAACAAAAGAAAAACCAGTACCTAATTCTAGCAAAAAAGAAGTAATATGCTTTACTAATTGGTTTTCAATATCTTTCTCTAATGCTTTTTCTTGCAATGTAAGAAAGTCAAATTTATATGGATCTTTAAGTGTTTCTACTGCTAATTCTGATTGTATAGAGGGCAAAGTACTTGTAAAGTTTGTGATTGCTTTACCTTGCCTTTTGTATAAACCCAGTTCTATTTGATGAAGCAATATTGATCTAGACCAATTATTTGTAATAGTTTTGTTGATATAAAAATAAGCTTCTTCAAGGTCTTTTGACTTCCCAATAATTAATAAATTTTGTCCCCATGGAATTTGTCCAACAAGTTGTTGGATTTTTTCTTTTTTTGAATTAGGGATATTATAGAACTCATAAAACTTTTTCATATAGAATAAGTTACTTCTAGAAAATCCCTTTTGATTGGGGAAATTCTTTTTCAGATCTATTGATAACTTTTCAACAACAGAGTTTCCCCACTGTGAATTATTTATTTTTTGAGCGATAGATTTCCCAATAAAGATTAATCAATTCTCTATTGACTGATATTGATGCTTTAATTTGTGTAGTTTGAATCAAAGACTTTAGTTCGTTAACCCAACTAATGTATTCTGAATTTAATTTTTCAATCTTCATTTTACAAATTTAAGCTTTAAATATTTGAAATCAATTTTTATGTTTATTAAATAGCTCAGAACAGCGGAGAATGTGCTACAACGTTGAGTGTATGATTTCGTAAGGGATTTCGGGCTTTAAACCTGTCGAGTTACCACCCAAAATTGATGCGGGAGATGATGTTCGAAAACCACTATAACCCTTATGAATTATACACATTGTTGGGCGGTCGTACATTATTAATATTTTGTGTTTGAAAATCCAGAAATTAAAAATCCCATATTCAATAAGCCTAAAAAAGCTTCAATGGTAGTTATTATTCTCAATTCACCAATTGGACTTAAATCTCCAAAACCAAGTGTAGTAAATGCCGTGACACTAAAATAAAGACTATCCCAAAAATTCAAATCTTGTTTAGGTCCAATGTTTATAGAAATACAATTGCTGCTAAAAAAGTAAATCAAGGAAAAAGCAATAATCGTCGCAATCGAAAAATAAATAATTCTATGAGGTTCTTTTCCATAGCTCCAGTAAAATTTACTTATTGATTTTGTGACGAAATTAAATCCTTTTGAATTTTTCCTATAAAAGTCTCTTTCTAAAACATAGTACTCACCAGATTTATTTTCTTCACCTTGGTCTGCATATATTTTTTTAAGAGTCTTATATCCATAAATATTATTATCAGGGAGGCATTTATCCTTTAAGATATCAAAATTGAATAAGTTGCAGTCCTTTATAACTGGTGAAAATAGACCACCATAAATTGAAATTAATCGAAATTGAGAATTGATAAAATCACCCGACAACTTGCAGTTATAAAAACGCCATTGCTGAATTTTAGAATTTGAAATTTTGAAATTCTCAATAGAACAATGCTCGAAATCAACTAATGCCATTTTTAGTCCATCTGCAATCCAGTTATCACAAGCGGAATAAGAAATATCAAGACTTCCAAATTCACCATAATTAATCTCCCCAGTCCATTCTAAACCACATAAATTTACAAATTCAAGATATTTACCTTTCAATAATATACCAAATCCATTTACTGGAGGTTTAATACCACCCATTTTCAGTAATTCAAAATCTGACTGAATAAATACTTTCTCTGTTTCAAAACCAGGAGCTTGTCTGCGATTTATATTTAATATTACTTCATTTTTATTTCGTTGTTTCAACCAATCTAAATATGAAATAAACTCTGTAATTACCTCAAATTCATAATCTACTCCAAACTGATTCTTTTTGCCTGAAAGTTTTTCATAGGTCACAAAAGTAGTTTCTCTGTCAGTGCTTTTCTGGTTAATTACAAATAGTTTTTTCTTTTTGGATAACTTTTTATGCTCAAGAAATGGGGTTAATTTACCTGTGCTAAGTATGATTTCGTCAGTTAATCCATTATCAGATTTCCATTCTTTAAATAACAATAATCTATTCTCAAAATGCTTTAGAAGTCTAGGGAAGTCATTAATCTTTCTCCACTCCACAAACCTTTCAGCAGACAATTGCCATAATTCCTCTGGTTTAGGGGTAGGATTATTCTTTATCCTTTCGAATAATTCAGAATTTGTTTTATCAATACTCTCTAATAAATTTTTTCTAGCATCATTCATTGCAGGATTCTTTTTTTAGTATGCCGCCCAACGCTCAGGGCTATGCGGAGCTTGGGATTTCGAAGCACTAAACTTTCATTTACCCACTTAGCCAAAGCCGTAATTTCTTTTATATTTTTTTACCAAGACCTCAATTATGGTTTTGGCGATTTTTGTTTCTTATTCTAAATTTTCAGGCTAGCACGAAACCCAAGTTCCGTATCAGCCAATGTTAGTGGCTTTTTATCGTTTAGTCAACAATTCAACAAGTTCAATATTAATAAAATAGTATCCTTTCCCAATCTTCTCCTTTTTCAAAATACCATCTTTTGATAGTTTATTTAAATAGCTTGATGCAGTTAATCGAGTTACCCCTAAATCTTCAACTAGAAATTCGATTTTTGTATAAGGGTGTTTGAATAAATTATTTAATAAATCTTGACTGTAAAACTTATAACCATCTCTTAACTTATTTTTGTACACTTGCATAAGAGATTTAATTTTCAATATTAGTTCAATCGTTTCTTTTGAAGTTTCTTCAACTCCTGCTATCATAAACAAAATCCATTCTTCCCAATTAGTCCTATCTCTGACAGATTGAATTAATTCATAGTATCGAGATTTATTCTTTATGATATAGTTACTGAGATATAATATTGGTAAGGCTTGTAAATCTTGAAGTATTAAATAAAGAATATTAATGATTCTTCCTGTTCTACCATTTCCATCATAAAAAGGGTGAATGCTCTCAAATTGGAAATGAATGATAGCCATTTTAATTAGCGGATCAATATCTTCTATTTCGTTTTCATTAATATATACTTCTAGATTTGCCATTAAAGTGCTTATTTCATCAAAACTTTGCGGTGGCGTATAAACCACCTCGTTGGTTTGTGCATTCTTCAATGAAGTACCAGGAAGTTTTCTAAATCCTGCACTATTGTTTTCTAAAATTTCTTGTATTTCAAGAATTATCTTATTTGTTAGAATCCCTTTTTCTTGAATTAGTGAAAAACCACGTTTTAATGCCGAAACATAATTTTGAACTTCTTTGGCATCTAAAGATTTTAATTTTTCTAGGTTTAATTCTGACTTATATAACTCATCGTGCGTTGTTATTATATTTTCTATAGCTGAACTATCTTTTGCCTCTTGAATACTTAATGTGTTAATTAAAATATTCTGATTTGGAATAGTAGAAGCTATTCCTTTAAGCTCAGCTAAAGCAAAATGAGCTTTGGGTAAAGACTTTAAAACCTTTTTGGTTTCTAATTCAAATCTAATGGGTAATTTCTCAAGTTTCCAATTTTCCATATGTATAAGAAATGCTATTTTCTATACAAATATAAGTTCTTATGTATAGAAAACAATGAAATCTATACATATTGTTAGTCTGATGTATAAAAAATGAAGAAATCTATACATTAGGGTATTGCTTTAATTGCCACTAACGGTGAGTATAAGAATAGTAGCCGACTGCGTGGCACTTTCCTGTCAAGTTACAAGGAAGTTAAAGCGGGCTAAAGCCCTTGAAAACACTACTATCTCGGCTATTATTTTTATACATTGTTGTGTGTTCGTGCTTTATATTACTTAATCATTTTTTTATAATGTTCATTATATCCAGCTATCTTAAATAATTCTGCAAAACCATCTTTAAAATCTCTATAGTCAAATTCTTTATAGTCAAATATGTTTTGTCCTAGAGAGTGTGATTCTCTGTTTATATATCGATAAAATGCTTGAAATCTATTTGTATTTAATGGCTCTTGCAAAAAGAAATTATTTAAATCTTTTCTTTCAACAAAATTGAAGAAGTATTCGATAATATTCCTCATGCAATTTGCAATCAACGCAGGTGGTTGGCTTTCATCCTTTATTATATGCCAATATGCTTGGTAGTCATTTTGAATTTCTTCATATTTCATTTTCTTAAAGGAACTACCGTCACCATTTTTTTCGAGACGTAATAAGTTTTGCGTTTCTTTCCTTACATCATGTTTGGTTTCTGTAATCTCATAAAAGAAATATAAACTATGAGTCAATATGAAAACTTGTTCATATTTGTATTTCCAACTAACAATCTTATCTCCCGTTTCTGGGTTTTTCGTAGTTTCTTTTATTCCAAAAAACTCATTTTTTATTAATCTACCAATGTTAAAAACATAAATATGAGATAAACTTGAGATAGGGTCATCAATTACAATTATCTTTTTTCTTCCTGTTTCTGTAGCATCTTTTTTACCTCGACACAATTCTAAAAAATATAGAAAACTAATAATCATCTTTTCTCCTTCACTTAAGGATTTAAAAACTCTATTATCGTTTTCGCCTCTTGCTATTTTATATAGGTTATCAGAGTGATTCTTTATCCTAAATTCTGTAATACCTAAATCAACTAAACCATTATTAATATTGGCTACTGCCTCTTCAATATTTACGGTTAGTTTTTGTTGTTCTGAAATAATTTCTTTTTGCTCAGAGACTTTTGAATTGTATTCCTTAATGGAGGTTTTTAAATTTTCAGCTTTACTTATCGCCGTTTTCTCATCATTGCTATAAGAACTAATTGTTTGGTCATAGTCCCAACGCATGATTTGCCAAAACGTACTTTTAATATTGGACTTAACCTTTGCTCTTTGGTCTATATTTGTGTTATGCTCCTTAATAAGCACATTTATCTTTTGGATAACTTCGTTTAATTCGTGTAGTGCTTTTATTGAATTATTAAGTGTTACTGATACACTCGGAGTTTTTAATTTATCTTCAATTAGTTTTTTATTATCCTCAATCAATTTCCAAAAAGCACGGTATTTAATTTCGAAATCTTTTTTATGTACTTCAAATTTTGGATTTGATTCAAACAAAGCTGTATTTGGAACAGATTGTATTGCCTCCGAATAATCTCGCAAGAATTTTTTTATGAGGTTAATATCTGATTCATAAGATTCATCAAAGTAATTTTCTATACTTTTTATTAACTCCTTTGAAATCGTTTTTTCTTGGCAGAATGGGCAAATTTTGCTTTCTTCATTTTCCTCTTTAGAAATGTATTGCAAACCAAGTTTTACCCAATCCGAATTACCAAGTTCTTTAATTAAATGAGAAACTGAACTATTTTCATTACCAACAATCTGTTTGTTGAATATTGTTTCGGTTTCAATTTTTGAAGAGGCAAATGATATTTGTGATAATTCTGAGTATTTTCGATCATTACTTCCTGATATAGAATGCAGTTCATTTTTTAGGTTGTCAATACTCTTAGTCGGTTTATCGGTTGGCTTAGTTATGCTAAAAATATGTTTAAATAAATTATCTTTTGACCCTTTATATCCTTCTAAACAAAATTCTAAAACTCTGTCTCCGCCACTATAATCTGTTTTAATTTTCCAGATGGTATTTTTTGCACTGTCAAGCTTCGTTCTTAAAGATGTTCGTTCAGTATCTAGAGATTTATTCTTTATCTCTAATTCCTTTTCAAACTTTTCAATTTCTTTAAGGGCATTAGCAATTTTCAGCTCTGCATCTTTATTCTCTTTCGAAAGTGTAAAAATCCCTTTTAAATTCTCTGATTCAAAAAAGTTCTCGTAAATAAAAGTTTGATTATAGACAAGTATGTCATGATTTTCACCTAATCCTTCAACATTGCAGTTTTTATATTTATCTTCAGTTCTATTGTGAAGGTAGTTTGATAAAGTACTTTTTCCAGTTCCATTTAGGCCATATATTAGATTAACCTTTTTATCAGTTTCAAGAGATGTTTGGCTTTTATAACTTGCTACGTCATTAAGGGTTATTTTGGTTATCATCGTTTTATATTAAAGTTTCATAATTGGTTCGAGGTCTCTCTTTGCATGACACACAACGAGCTTGCGCTATGAGGCGTGGGCAAAACAAAAGAGACGAACTCTGAGTTTTGCAATTAGCCAAATATGCGATTTGTCTCCGCTTTGCTATTTATATTTTATCCGTCAAATCGCAGATTTGGCGGGGTTTGTTTCTTATTCTCAATTTATAGTTTAGCACTAACTTGCCCATGACTTATTAGTGCATGTTGGCGGTTGGGCTTTATTTCCTCAACCCAGCCACTTCAATTTTACCTAGAAATTTATCTGCATCTCGACCTGATGGAAATGCCGTAAATCCAGGTCTATTAATACTACTTCTAGTTGAATCATAGAAAACACTCAGAATTCCAGTCAATAAATATTGTAATCCCAAATGACTTTCATAATCCCTGTGATTAAAATAAATATAATCCGCTTCATCAGTATTCTTGTCTGGTCTACGTTTAAAGAAGCTCCATTCATCAAGTGAACCTATATAGCCCACGAGGTCATCAAAACAAGGCTTTGGAGTTGTATCATAAGTTTCTTTCAATTGTTTAAAAATCCAATCGTGGTTTTCAGTCTTTTTCTTGTCAATTTTTGATTTCGCAGAAACTAAAGCTAAAAAAGGTCCACGTAAAAATTCTCCATTCTTATCGTAAGTCCTACAAAGCTCAGAAGCTTGTCTCAATGCCTTTGCCTCATTTTTGATATCATTATCATTCAAATGTTTTTTTACTGAAATTATTCCCAAAACTCCTTCAGGAGGAACAATTACACTATTTCCAAATCTTTGAAAAATTGGGTAATCATTACTGTTGTAAACAATAATATCAAGTTGAGTAGAATGTTTATCTGTTTCTTTTTTCCTGACCTTTGATTTAAGACCGGTTTTCACAGCTGGTCTTAATATAAAACCGGTTAATACTTCTATAGATTTAGGTAAGTATTTTTTCAAATACTCTGAAATTAAATCCTCTACATATCTACCATCTTCTCCTTTATGTGCTGCACAGTCATATTTATCATCTGGTATCAACAGCTCAAATTGCTTGTATGTAGCTATCAAAGCATCTATTTCTCTTGACCAGTACTCTTGAATTCTTTTTCCATCCATAGGTTTCAATTGTGTAGTGCGTTTCTCAGCCTTACCGCCAACGGACTGGGCTATGCGGAGCTTGGGATTTCGAAGCACCAAACTTTCATTTACCCACTTAGCCAAAACCGTAATTTCTTTTATATTTTTTTACCAAGACCTCAATTATGGTTTTGGCGATTTTTGTTTCTTATTCTAAATTTTCAGGCTAGCACGAAACCCAAATTCCGTATCAGCCAATGTTGTAGGGCGTATTTGTAAATTTTACACTTCTATTTGAATATTTAATTTTCCTCCAAGTCCTTTTTCAACAATCTCAAATAGAGTTTTTAAAGTTATGTTACTTCCATCGTTTTCAACACGAGA
>JAOARN010000004.1 GCA_025210485.1 Marinifilaceae bacterium
ATAAGCACAGATTAAACTATAAGAATTATGAATAACGGATATAAGTCAGGCAGCCAGATAATATTTGATAATGAAAATTTATATTCAGCAAATAGATCTTATAATCAAGATGTGGAATTTACAGTAGATTATGCTAAGAAACTAGATACTATTTCTGAAGCTGTTAATACTTATAGTTTAGCATTGTCTATGAAAACCAATGAAGAATCCATAAAAAAACGAAATCGCAAACCAATTAAATTTGCAGATGATGAAGAGATATTCAATCCTGTTGAAGATTGCTCTTGTATAGTAGTAGATAATTTACTTAAGAAAAAAGCATTCGATTACCCTCAATCTGAAGCCAATGTCGTAAAAGAAATTAAAACTACTGAAAAATCATATGGGTTCTTTCAAAAAACACTGGCAGGTTTGTTTGATTAATTATTGCTTGAACATCAAGATAAAATTAATTAACAGAATTAGATATCAATACTATAATCCATATTCTCCCTCAGATTTTTGTTAATGCTAAATAAATTGATGGAGTCCACTTTCACTTAAATTAATATTACTTTTATTATTTAAATATAAATAGAACAAATAATGGGATACGAGTCATCAGACACAGTACACGAAATAGCCTACAATCCTAAAGATAAAAATTCAATTATTAAAGGATTGAGGACATATGCTTCGCTTGTAAATTCGGGTGAAGCCTTTGAAAACAATCAAATGGTTGCGCATTTCAAATCAGCACAAGAGAAGGTCTATGCTAAAGAGTTTAAAAACAACACAGGAGTGAGAACTTTTTTAAATGAAATTTGCGTTGATTACAGCGAAGAATATAAAGAGAATAATGCTGAGTTATCAGAAATTCTTTTTACCGAAACTCTTTTTTTTATGCATGCTGTTCAATATCCTGATTTATATAATGAAATCAAAACAGCTTGTGAGGCAATTGTAAATTATGCACGTAAGCAGAACGATTCTTCTACTATGTGGATAAGCGACGAAACCTGCTTTGGTTTGGAGCCTTTACAACTTGTGGCTTGTACTTATCCAGAACTTGGTTATTTACTGGCTAGTTTCATGGTTCCCAATTGGGACGATGAACATATGGACTACGGTATTTGGGCATATGGAGCTTGGGTGATGACTCAAGGATTGAATGAACACAGTCTTAAATCATTCTGCTATTGCGAAAATATTCTAGCCCGCCAAATGGCCTTAGGTCACACCGATTGGGCTGGTCCGTCTGAAAACATGGAAGTGAGGGATTTTTTCCCACTTTTAAAATACTTAAGAAAATCGAAAGCGAATCAAGAACATTTCAAGAGCCTTATTAAAGAAAGATTAAAAGCCTTACCGCTTTTAAATGGCTTTGACAGTTTTGACAATGAGCTTTCGGCAGAGTCTTATATTTTCGAATTGGGATTTGAGATGATGGTGAGCCAAAATCCTGTGGATTATTGGGACGAAAAATTCGATATTGACGAATACTTATCTGGAACTTTTATAGAGGATGTAGCTCAAGATGAATTGCAAATATGGGCGGATGAATTGAAAGTTTATGCTACTTTTGCTGAAGATGATGATTATGAGGATGATAATGAGCTAGACCTAGAGAATGACGAATCTATAATTACTGTTTGGGAAGATTTATTTTGTAAAAATTTTGAGGATGGAATCAAAATTTGGGAATATATCAACAATGGAGATTATCCTAAAGAAGTATTAGACTCTATAAAAGAAGAGCCTCTTTTTGACATAATAAATGAAAATAGCAGACCACTTAAAAAAATATTGGAAGAACAATTAATCTTTACTGAAGAGAAAATTAGAACCAAGCTTGAAGATTGGACTACTAGCCTTTTTGAAGCCTGGGAAAATGAGAAAGTTTCTGACGACGATCATTATGAAAGACTATTAAGGTTTACCGATGTAATAGTCGCTATGTATGGATATAAGAAAGTCTCAACTCGATATCAGAGTAAGATTAGCAATGGCTTTAGACACTGCTCTATATTTGAACTTATGGATAGATATCAGCGATCTTGGAAAAAAGATTTAATTGCTAAACTACATCAATTAAGTCAATACGGATCGGATGTATGCAAAAAAAACTTAGAACAAATAGCCCAACTACTCGAAAGGCATGGAGAGGAAGCAGAAGCTGTGCTTACCGAAGAAATATGGAATCAAGAAAAAGCCCGAAATAATTTCGGAAGAAACAAAATGATATCTTCCAAAGCTTATATTAGTGCAGAAGATGCGCTTTGCGTTTCGATGTATTTATATCTCAATAATCTATCAAAGGGCATCGACAATTCTGTAAATGATAAAGCAATAGAGTTTATCAATGCTATTGCTTTGGATTGTTTGATTTACAATCTTCGTGAAGCCTTTCAAATAGTTGATGAAAAACACATTAAGGAATTAAAGGAAAAAGACGATTTATCTGATTGCGAAATAGATGCATATCATAAATATTACGAATGGATTAGTTTCCGTGATTATATCATTACTGGAGAATTTAGTCCTATTAAGCATTTCAAGCAACAACCTACTAATACAGATTTTGCTGCTAAAAATCTATCAAAAAGTGAGTTTAAAATCTCTGATACGCAAGTGGATTATAATATCCTTTCTGACGATGATAATGGAATCTTGAGTCTATTTGTTTTTACTGAAATAGCCAAAGGCTGTCTAGCATACAAAGACAAACAAGCATTCGAAAGAGTTGAGCGATTCTTTTACAGCATTGCACCTTTAAAAATAGGTCTTACTCAGTTCAAATATCATTTAGAAAATGGTGAGCTCGACTATTATGAAGATTTAGAAGATATTGCTAATGATTTGGTAGACAGAGGAGCTCCGCAAATTGTTTATTGGTCACTAAAACTTTATTATCTAACAAGAGATCCAGAATTAGAAGAGTCCGAATTTGAGGATATGATGTGTATGATTACCAATAATTCAGGCAGTTCGGAACTTTTACAAGCATATAAAAACATGGCTTATAGCATGCAGTTAAAAGCTTTGAAACAATTAAAAGACCTGAATTATTACGAAGATTATAATAAGCAGTCCATGGAGATGTTTATTCAGAAACTTAGCCGATATATGCTTGAAGCTAATGTTATTAATGACCCTACAGTGTATATTCACAATAAGATAAATGAAAATAAAACTTTCTCTAAACACATTAAAGCGAGTGAGGCATTAAAACAACCTGAGATTATTGATGCTTTATACAATATAAATACTGATAGCGAAGTAAATTGCACAGCAGAAGAATCTAGAAGTCTAGTTCAGAATAAAAGAGAAGGGACTTATCTTTTATTAGAAACCAAAGGCAATGAATTTGAGATTTTGTATGGACAGCAGTTATTGACACATATCAAAAATGGCTTTAAAAAAGACATGTACTATAGATCACAAGCTCATCTGATTATTATAGATGCTAATTGTCCTTCTATATTTGTTAAGGAATTAGAGACATTCGACAATATGAATTTCCCTACTTATGTGTACAATTTGATAGTAAGATACCTACGAGACGAAATTACTTTTAAGGAAATTGAAACAGTGGTTCATTATAGTACTTCTATTAGTAAATCGGAAAGTAATTATCATGATTTTGACTTCGGTTCTATTGTAGAGCTAATTAGTGGTGAAGACAAAACAAAAATTTTGAAAGTTTTATCTTTGATTTCGATAGAATTACTGGAGCAAATGTCTGTATCGGAGCCATTAGAGTATTACAAAAGTCTATTGCAAGCAGAAATTGATACTGATGTAATCTTAAATTATCTGTATAAAGAGAAAGATTTTAATTTAATTAGACAACTGGCTCAAAAGCGAGATATTTCAGAAAGCATCTTAAAACTAAAAATAGCCGATCAAATATCTCTATTATCTATAATAGCAGCAGAACCTAAGTATGATAATTTTATCTTAAATCTAAGAAACAGTCGTTCACCAAAATTGAAACAGACCATTGCTGAATTAATTGAAAAATATAATATTCATGATTAATTATTAATCTACATTTGTATAAACACCATGCATGGTGTTTATACAAATAATTTTTCATTTTAAGATTACAAGAATAGTGAAAGATTATCAAATTTCATAAAACTACTGCAATTTGACGTTTTCAAAGACAAAATAATCTTAAACCCATTATCAGGCGTTTTCAATGCCGCATTTTCAACACTCAGAGGCTCAAAAAACCTGTAAAATCAACCAATTCAGCTCACCAACCATAAACGGTAAAAGATTTCAAAATCCATAAAACCTCTGCTATTTGCAGTTTTCAAATCCTTTAAAATGCTATTTATCTCAATCGTTTTCCTCTCTATATTACTTGCTAGGTCTTAGATTGAACCATACCCCCTCATATATTTGTATTGTCAAAACAAACAATAAGCATAGATTAAACTATAAGAATTATGAATAACGGATATAAGTCAGGCAGCCAGATAATATTTGATAATGAAAATTTATATTCAGCAAATAGATCTTATAATCAAGATGTGGAATTTACAGTAGATTATGCTAAGAAAGTAGATAC
>JAOARN010000031.1 GCA_025210485.1 Marinifilaceae bacterium
GAAAATATACGAGCATGAAGAATCTCATAATTTATATAGCCGACTCATTGATTTATAGTAGATGTTTCGCAAGCTCAACAGGACGTTCCCTCTTCCTAATATCGCTACTACTATTCGTCATCTTGTAGCGAGGTACCAGTGGAAAGATCTCGTACATTACAAATCATTAAGTCTATAGAAATTCCAATTAGGATTCATAGAATTTATCAAAGCTTCTTTCTTTTCTCTTTTTAATTCTTTTAATGATTTTCTCTGGTAATAGCTTCTTTTATATTCGTGAAGTGCTCAAATATTTGATGTCAACTTGAAGAAAAATCATGGAATAGATTTTTCATACAAATTTAATTACTTGAAAAGATAATAATATATGTAAAATCAACCATATAAGAGAAAAGGGGGTGTTGAAAAATGCAGGGTGATTTCTTTATAAGTTTTGCATTGGCTACCTGTAGTTATACTGACCCTTTGTTAGCCTTAGGTAAAGTGGTTTGCAATATCATATCATTAAAACAAAAGCCAGATTAGAAATAGTAATCTGGCTTTTGTGTTTTTTGAATATCTTCGAGATTATTTATTTTCGATAATCCAGTTTTTAGCATTTACAAAAGCTTCAATCCAAGGACTAACTTCGTGTCCTTCCTCGGTGTAATGAGCCCAATTCCATGGGAATGTTGCACGTTCAAGGTGAGGCATCATAGCTAGATGTCTGCCGTCTTTTGAAACAATTGCTGCTGCCGCAAATGGAGATCCATTAGGATTTGCAGGATATTTGTCGTAGCTGTATTTCATAGGAATGCAATAAGCCGACTCATCTGTTCCTAAATTGAATTTTCCTTCTCCATGAGCAATCCAGATACCAAGACTTGAACCAGCTAAGCTCGAAAGCATTACAGAGTTATTTTCAACAATATCAACATTGATAAATCCTGATTCGAATTTACCTGAATTATTGTGAACTAATTTTGGATGCTCATTCATTTCAGGATATATTAATTCTAGTTCTGAAATTAGCTGACAGCCATTACATACACCTAAACTTAATGTGTCTTTTCTAGCATAGAAGTTTTTAAGCGCAGTATTTGCTTTTTCATTATATAAGAAAGCTCCAGCCCATCCTTTTGCCGAGCCTAGTACATCAGAGTTAGAGAATCCGCCAACAAATACAATCATATTTACATCTGATAGATCTTCACGTCCTGAAATCAAATCAGTCATGTGAATATCTTTAACATCCATGCCTGCTAAATGCATCATAAATGCCATTTCTCTATCGCCGTTTACACCTTTTTCTCTGATGATTGCAGCTTTTACTCCAGTTTGTTCACTTCTGTTTTTATCGATTCCGTAATCGCTTAATTTACCTGTGAAGTTTTCTGGGAATTTATAATTTAGTATATTGTTTTTGTATGACTCGAATCTTTCTTTAGCTAATTCTTCAGTAGATTGTTTTCTGTCAAGTTCGTATGAAGTTTTAAACCAAATATCTCTCCATTTGCTAACTTCAAGATTGTGTTCTACTTCATCTTTGCTGATTGAAACAATTCCAGAATTGTTGAATTCACCTATTTGGTAGTGCTTGATATTAAGCTTTTCTAATTCTTCGCAAGCAATTTTTGAATCTTTAACTTGTACTAAAACACCAGGTTGTTCACTGAAAAGAATTTTGATTAAGTCAGATTCTTTTATTGAATTAAAGTCGATTTTAGCACCAAGTTTTGAATCTGCAAAACACATCTCAAGTATTGAAGTGATAAGACCACCAGCGCTAATGTCATGACCAGCTACAACTTGTTTTGTATTGATTAAGTTTTGAACTGCTTTAAATGCATTAACGGTGTATTCTGCACTCTCAACATCTGGTGCATTTTCACCTATTTTGTTTATGATTTGAGCAAAACTACTACCACCAAGATCAAATTTACCATTTGAGAAATCAATATATAAAAGTTTTGAATTCTCCTTGTTTTTGGCAACTGGGCTTATCAAATTGTTAATGTCAGAAGCTTCTGCTACTGTTGAGATAATAACTGTTCCAGGAGATACCACCTTTTTATTATCAGGGTATTTTTGAGTCATTGATAATGAATCTTTACCTGTTGGAACATTTATACCTAGATTGATAGCATAATCACTAATAGCTTTTACTGCATCATATAATCTAGCATCTTCACCTTCGTTCTTACAAGGCCACATCCAGTTTGCTGATAATGATATCCCTTTTATTCCATGAGTAAGTGGAGCCCACACAATATTTGTAAGAGCCTCGGTTATTGCCAATCGACTTCCCTTTTCAGAGTCGATTAATGCTGCTATAGGAGCATGACCGATAGAAGTAGCAATACCTTTATCA
The DNA here is from genome assembly GCA_025210485.1 of Marinifilaceae bacterium. GTDB lineage: Bacteria > Bacteroidota > Bacteroidia > Bacteroidales > Marinifilaceae > JAOARN01. Next base: position 2,351 of record JAOARN010000031.1, read on the forward strand.
GTATGGTAATCTATAGCTACAACACCAAGATTATTTAAAGGTAATTGTATTTCGCCAGCACATTGCTGCATTGCGATTTTGCCAGTTACCGATCTGTCTACTTTATTTGTTAACCAATCTTTACATGCAACTGCTTCAAGCTGAAGAATATCTTCAAGATATTTTTCAAAATTATCTTTGTTGTATTTAAGATTTTCAAATTTTGTTTCTACTGATTTGTCTTTGATTACAGTTTTTGGAGGTTTTCCAAACATCTCTGAAAGACTTAAATCTATAGGGTTTTGACCTGTTTTTTTATCTTCAAAACAGAATCTCATATCATCGGTAGTTTCACCGATATTGTATATTGGAGCTCTTTCTCTGTCAGCTATTTTAACTAAATTATCTAAATCTTTTTCTTTGATAACTAGTCCCATTCTTTCTTGAGATTCGTTTCCTACAATCTCTTTAGCCGAAAGAGTTGGGTCACCAACAGGAAGAGAGTTTAAATCGATTTTACCACCAGTTTCTTCAACCAATTCCGAAAGACAATTCAAGTGTCCGCCTGCACCATGGTCGTGGATCGAAACGATTGGGTTTTCATCCGATTCCGCCATTGCTCTAATTGCATTGCAAACTCTTTTCTGCATCTCTGGATTAGAACGTTGTACTGCATTTAGTTCGATTGAATTGTCGAATTCGCCCGTTGCAACAGAGGATACAGCTCCTCCGCCCATTCCAATTCTATAGTTATCACCGCCTAAAAGTACAACTCTGTCTCCTTTTTCAGGAACATCTTTTTGTGCTTGTTCGTGACGTCCATATCCGATACCCCCAGCTTGCATGATTACTTTGTCGAAACCATAGTCTTGATTGTTCTCTTGGTGTTCGAAAGTCATTACAGAACCAGTAATAAGAGGCTGTCCAAATTTATTCCCGAAATCACTTGCGCCATTTGATGCTTTAATTAGGATTTCCTCAGGAGTTTGGTATAACCATTTTCTAGCAGCAATATTCTTTTCCCATGATCTTTCGCCTGCTAGTCGAGGGTAGGATGTCATATAGACAGCTGTTCCTGCAACAGGTACAGACGCTTTTCCTCCAGCAATTCTATCTCTAATTTCTCCACCAGTTCCAGTTGCAGCTCCATTAAAAGGCTCAACAGTAGTTGGGAAGTTATGTGTTTCAGCTTTAAGCGAAATAACCGTATTTATTGGAGTAGTTTTGAAATAATCAGCTTGGTGGTGACTTGCAGGTGCAAATTGAACTGCTTTTGGACCATTAATAAATGCGCAGTTGTCTTTGTATGCCGATACTATTTGGTTGTGGTTGGTTTTTGATGTCTTTTTTATTAATGAAAATAATGATTCGGGTTTAGTTTCATCATCAATAATAAATTCACCGTTGAATATTTTGTGACGACAGTGTTCTGAGTTAACTTGTGAGAATCCAAAAACTTCAGAGTCGGTAAGTTTTCTACCTATTTTTTCAGATACAGAGTTAAGGTAATTGATTTCATCAGAACTTAAAGCTAATCCTTCCTGATTATTGTATTTTTCTATGTCGTCTATATATATTATAGAGTCAGGCTGTTTGTCGATTGTGAATATATCTTGATTTAAGCCTTCGTATTTTGCTTGAAGCATTGGGTCGAAACTAGGATTTTCATCCTCTGATAAATAAAATTGCTCGATTCGCTCAATTCCCTCAATCCCCATGTTGGCAGTTATTTCTACTGCGTTAGTACTCCAAGGAGTTATCATTTCTCGGCGAGGTCCGATAAATGTAGCTTCAATATTTTCTTTTTTGATTATTTCTGCTTTTCCAAACAACCAAACTAATTTCTCGATATCAAATTCACTAATTTGATTGGTAGAACTAACACAATAATACAATTGGTCTTTCTTAAAAAATAGTATCATGCGAACAATACAGTTTTTATTTAACAAAACAATAATTTTACAATAGTTTTCAAAAGGAGATTTAAGAATATTTATCAAGTATTATCTGTATATTCCATATGTCTGCATTTTATGATTTAGTATGAGAAAAAAGATATATAAACATAATAGTGTTGAAATTATTTTAAGCCCTCGCTTTCGAAATGCAAATATACACAAATAGAATTATTTAATCTTTGATATTTCTATTTTAATTAAACTTTATTCTAAAAAAATATTAAAAATTATAAATCTATTGTGAAAAAGATAAGAATTTCACTTTTGTAGTGTTTGAAAAGCATACCGTGTGTAAAAAAAACATAGAATTATACATCTGCACCCTAAATTAAACTATGTTAGTTGAAAATATTGCTTGTTTTTGTGTCTCGATAAAATAAATAAATTTAAATCAAACAAATTTGTGGATTTTACGTTAAGTTTAAAAATGGGAAATACTTATTAATGTTTTTTTATTTATGGTAATCTTAGCTTTTATCTTATTGTACAGTTTAAGCTTAAAGAAGTTTATTTATATGGTTTAATATAATTTATTATTGAGTAAATCAAATAAAACATATGAAATTACTGTATTGATAGTTTTACTAATAAATAACAATTGATTATATTGCCATTTTAATAGATTATTAAGTTAAATATTATAGAACAATAAATAAAATTGCCGAAAAATCAATTTATCATATGAATATTAGAAGTTTAAAGTTTAAGTTTTTTATTTTATTAATATTACTTGTTAGTCAGCAAATTAGTTTTGCTCAAAATAAGTTTTCCATTAGTGTGAAGATATCTTCAGAGGGGAATTCAAACTCGGATATAGTAGTTGTGTTTAATAAAAATGGAGAAAAGCAAAATAGTCAAGCTGCCAAACCTGGTAGAAGATTTAATGCAAAATTGGATTTTAATCAAGACTATACCTTAGAATTCACAAAAAAAGGATATACGACAAAACGAATCACAATATCGACTTTTGTACCTGCAGATATTTTAGAGGCTAATTCCTCGTTTCCAGTTTTTAAGTTTGAGATTAATCTTTTTCGTAAAGTTGATAATGTTGATTTATCGGTATACGATGAACCTTTAGGGATAATTACTTATGATAGAGAAATTGACGATTTTGATTATGATAAGGAATATGATAAACAGATTAGGAGCAGATTGAAGAAAACCGAAAAATTGGTTCAGTCTCAGTTAATGGAACAGTATAATGATAAAATTATAACAGGTACAGTTAATATAATTGGTAGGGTTGATGTTTATGAAGGAGATAATAAAAATGTAGTTGCTAAACTTTACCACAAGAATAAACTAATTAGATCGAACAATCTAAATAGCTTAAAGAAATTTAGTTTTGGACTTGATTTTCATAAAGATTATAAATTGAAAATCGAAAAGCCTAATTATATTACTAAAACTTATACATTCAATACCTTTGTTCCAAATGAAGTATTATTAGAAAATAGTGAGTTTCCTCCATTCAAATTTATCGTTGAATTGTATCCTGTGGATAATCAGTTAGACTTATCTGCTTTTGAAAAGGATTACGGACATGTAAAATACGATAAGATAGATGATATATTCTACTTTGATCCGAATTATCAGCGTGAAATTACTGGTGTGACTGATAAAATAGAAGAAAATATTATTGCCAGGTATAAGCTATTTAAAAATAATACGGATGAAGCATACAAATTATATAAGGCTAGAAGATATGATGAGGCTGTAGAATTGTATAATAAGGCACTCGCCATAAAGCCAAATAACCCAATGGTTGTTGAACAACTAAAACTTACTAATCTGGCTATTGCTGAAAAAGCTAAAAGGGCTCAAGATGCTGACAATGAACTTAAACGTATTCAGCAAGAAAAATATAATGCTTTTATTAAGCAAGCTGATTCTGAGTTTGGTGAAGCCAAATATGCAACTGCATCTCAAACATATAATGCTGCTTTGACTGTATTTAAAGATGACGAGTATGCTTTGGCTCAAATATCAAAAATTGATAGTATCACTACACAAATTGCTCAAAAACAAGAAAGATTAAAGAAACTAATAAATCAAGCCGATAGTGTATATCGAACTGATAATCTTGAAATGGCATTTATTAGTTATAAAAAAATATTGGATGAATATTCTGATAATATTCATAGTAAAAAGCAAATAGATATAATAAATAGGAAAAAGGCTGAAAAAGCTTTAAGTCTTGAAAAAGAACTGAAATTAGCTGCTGCCGAAAAAGCTAAGAAAAGGAAATTTGATTCTTTAGTATCAGTTGCGCAAGTTTTGTTTGATAGTACTCAATATAATATGGCAATAGATAAATACAAATTGGCTGCATCTGTAATTCCTGAAAATAAAACTACAGAGGTTGAGATTGCTAAAATAAGAGAACTTATTAAGAAATTAAATAAAGAAAATTCTGAAAAAGAAAGATTGCTTGCACTTGAATTGAAGAACAAAACAAAGTATGATAATATGATTTTGGGTGCAGATAAATTGTTTGCAGACAAACAATATGCTAAATCGAAGGAAACATTTGCACAAGCATCGGAATTGATGCCTAAGGAAATATATCCTAAAAATAAAATATCTGAAATTGATAGTATTCTAATGGCTCAAGAGAACCAGAGACTCGCAGCAGTTGAATTGGATAAGAAGAAAAGGCAAAGGAAGAAAAGCATAGATAGTCTTTTAGCTATCGCAAATAAGGATTTTCAAATGAAATCATATGAAAATTCACGATCTAATTATCAGAAACTCCTTAGTTTGGATGAGGATAATCAGTATAGTAAATCTCAAATCCAGCGAATTGATCAAATATTTAAAGATAGAGAACTTGCCTTGAACGCTGAGAAGAAAAAACAGGCAGAGCAGGATTCAATAAATAATGCATATGATAATCAGATGGCACTTGCTGAAGGAAAGGCAAATGATAAAGAGTATGAACTTGCGATATCATATTATAGAAAAGCATCTTTAATAAAACCACAAGAAAGCTTGGCTAAGGATAAAATTAGGAGTTTGAATAAGCTGATTCAGGAACAATTAGCAGAGGCAAAACGCCTAGAAATGCAGAAAGAAGCAAAACAGAAGGAGACAAATCCAGATTATCTTAAGTATATGAAACTCGGAGAAGATGCTTTTAATAATAAATTATTATCTGTATCTAAGGGATATTACCAGCAAGCTATTTCAGTTTCTGAAACAAAAGAAGCTAAATCAAAGTTAGACGAAATAGATGCATTGATTGCTAAACTGAAAAATAATAAAATCCACCAAAGCTATGAATCGTTCGTTGAGAAAGCCGAAAAAGAATTTAAGAATAAGCAATGGGCTGCTTCGCGACACTATTTTAATCAAGCTAAGGCAACTAATATTAATAATAAGTATTGCCAGAATAGAATTGATGAAATAGCTAAAATATTGAAACAGGAAATGATTGCTAAGCGTCAAGGTGAGATTAATGAATTGATAAAAAAAGCTGAATCAGCGATGGCTAAGAACGATTTGTCTATTGCTAAATTCTATTATAATAAAGTATTAGCAATTGATTCGAATAACAAAAAAGCTATTGATGGAATTGAAAGTATTAGGAAAAAATTAAATTAAAAATCATAATAAGTAAAATCATCACATTTATTAATGTGGTGATTTTTTTAAATAAGTTGGTATAATAAAAATGGCATTAAATTATATTTGGATTTTCTTTTTTCTAATAGCTTTTGTTGTAGCTTTAGGGAAATTAGTGATTTTTCAAGATTATAAAATATTTGAAACTATTGTTAAGTCTAGTTTTGAAATGGCTAAGACGGGTTTCAATATTTCATTAAATCTAACTGGGGTTTTAGCTCTATGGTTAGGTATTATGAAAATAGGCGAAAAGGCTGGAATTGTTAAAGTATTAGCAAGAATCGTTGGTCCTTTTTTCAATAAACTATTTCCAGAACTTCCTAAAGACTGTTCTGCGTATGGATCTATTATAATGAACCTTTCGGCTAATATGCTAGGATTGGATAATGCTGCTACTCCTATGGGCTTAAAGGCTATGGAAGAGATGCAGCAATACAATAAATCTAAGGATAAGGCTAGTAATGCTCAAATTATGTTCTTGGTTTTAAATACCTCTGGTCTCACACTTATTCCTGTATCAGTAATGGTTTATAGATATGAATGTGGGGCTGCTAATCCGGCTGATATTTTTATTCCTATTTTGTTGGCTACATATTTTTCTACCATAGTAGGTCTTATAAGTGTTTCTATTGTTCAAAAAATAAACTTGTTTAATAAGACAATTTTGGCCTACTTGGGAGGAATTAGCGTTTTTATAATTGCTATTATTTGGTATTTTTCGGGACTCGAAAAGGAGCAAATTCAAATTATTTCTAATATTGCCTCAAATTCTATTCTGTTTGGAGTTATTATAGCATTCATTGTATTCGGATTTGTGAAGAAGATAAATGTTTATGATGCCTTTGTTGAGGGAGCAAAGGATGGATTTGGTATTGCTGTGAAAATTATACCTTTTCTGATAGCGATGTTGGTAGCCATAGGTGTATTTCGTGCCTCTGGTGCTATGGATATTATGATTGAAGCTATGCGTTACTTAGCCTCGGGTATAGGTCTAGATACTGATTTTATTGAAGCTTTACCTACAGCATTAATGAAACCATTAAGTGGGAGTGGAGCTCGTGGAATGATGTTGGAGACAATGAAAACATATGGAGCAGATAGTTTTGCAGGGCGAATGAGTTCAACACTGCAAGGAGCTACAGATACAACTTTTTATATTATTGCAGTTTATTTTGGTGCCGTGGGGATAAAAAACACTAGACATGCTATAGGTTGTGGATTATTAGCCGATTTGGCTGGAATTATAGCTGCTATTTTTATTTCTTATTTGTTTTTCCATTAAAGAAATATAAAAAAGCATAGAATATTCATAAATTTAATTCTATGCTTTTTCTTTTAGCCTTTAAAATATTTTCCTTGCCAGCTATTTCTAGCTTTTAATATATTGTCAAGTTTATTTACAAATTCATAATTCTTAATACCCCATTTAGGACCAATCACCCAATCTAATGGCGCTTGATTAATAAATCTTTCGATCATAATATTAGGATTCATTTGTTCTATAATATCTACCATTAGATTTAGGTAGTCTTCCATGTGGAATAAGCTAAATCTCTCAGGATGATTTTTGTATTCTGTTTCCATTGCAGTATTCTTTAATACTTGCAATTGGTGGAATTTTATTGAATCAATCGGCAACTTGGATATTTTTATGGCACTTTCTAGCATAGAATCTTTGGTCTCGTATGGAAGACCATTTATTAAATGAACTCCAATATTGATACCCTTGTTCGCTGTTCTAAGTATTGTTTCTTCAGCAAGCTCGTAACTGTGACCTCTGTTGACTGCTTCTAAAGCTTTGTTATTGGCAGATTCAACACCATATTCTATGGCAACATAGTGTTTTTTTGCCAGCTTCTCAAGATAATCAAGTACTATTTGGTACATACAATCAGGTCGAGTAGCTACAACCAATCCTACAACTTTGGGATGGCTCAATGCCTCGTCATAAAGTGCTTTTATCTTGTCGAATTCGCCATAGGTGTTAGAATAGGCTTGAAAGTAAGCAAGATATTTTTGAGCTTTATATTTTGCATAAAAAAAATCAATACCTTCGTCAATTTGAGTGCTTATTGTTTTTTTTGGATTGCAATATGCTGGATTAAAACTATTGTTATTGCAGTATGTACACCCACCTATTGAGACTGTTCCATCTCTATTAGGACAAGTAAATCCTGCATCTATAGCAACCTTTTGTATTCTTTCGGTAAATCTTTTTTTAAAATAACTACCAAAATCATTAAATTGTCTATTTCCTTCCCAAGTCTTTTTGTTATCAATCATAATGTATCTGTATTACAGCAGCAAAGTTAATAACTGATTTTAATATTAATAATGATTTGGTTAATTATTAATAAAATACTATATCAATCTCTATCTTACTTTGTATTCTTATGTTTTTTCTAATTCTTGTAAAACGTATTATTTTCATAATATTCTATGTGTGAATATTTAATTTTTTATGTTCATCTACTCATTATACGTAAAAAATATAAAATTGTTTTTTATTTTTTAAAATATTAAATTGAATCTATGAAAAAAATTAAAATTAGCTTTTAACCACTTTTATGTTAGTCTGTCCAAATCACTGATAATTAATGCTATTGTCCTGTGGGTTCTTGGTTTTTTTAGTAAAAATACAGAGATAACTTGTGTCATTATTAATTAAAAAATTACAAATGATGAAACATTTATGGTTAATTACAATTTTGGTAATAGTGCTAAGTATTGTTTGACCAGTTCTGTTACCAGTATTCCGAAACTAAAATATAAATTAAAAACATATACTAATTAAGCTGAGAAAATTGATAAAATCTATAACAAATATGATCTCCCTTAGGTTAATTTGTATTGTATTAATTATTCCACTAAGTGGTTGTCTTGATTGGATGATGGGAGGTAGCGGTGAAGATTATCACCACGATGTTTTGATTAAAAATGAAACAAGTGACACTATTCTTTTGCAGATTTATGTGGATTCAACTGAAATCAAATTTAATGATCCTCTTGATTACTATAAATTATTGCCTGACTCAATTTCATATATTGGCAGTAATGGGTCAAAAGATTTTAATTATGACGCAGTACAAGAATATTTAGACGGTTATCACAGAGAAGCCTATGTTATTCGTAAAAAAGAAGTTATTGTAAAGCAATGGCTAAAAGATAATGACAAGATTGGACATAGTCCTTATAATAAAAAATCATGGGAAGTTAATAGGGTGGTTGATACAGATGTGAGAGCTTGGATAAAATTCACCATTGAAGAATCTGATTTAGAAGAATAGATGACTGTTTATTTTGGGAATGATATCTTGAATAGTTTGTAGAGTTTTTAAGCACTTTCACAATCGTGCATCCCATTCCACCAGTAGATAACTGATGAGATGAGCCTCTCACACCATTAGATACTTCGGCAAGCTCAGTATAAACCAAGCGGTTCTCGTATACGACGGTTCGTTAATGATTACTAATTTTAGAATAGTATGGACAGTTGCAAATTAGATAGTGCAGTTTGAATCGCAGGAACGCAGAACCGTGCTTTCCTACGATTCAAAATTTCATTTTGATAGCTTTTCAACTAATTCCAATACATTTAAAAGCTTTAGCATACGACTAGCGAATTATAGGAATACAATTCACTTTAAAAAGAACTTATAAGCCCTAAAAAATAACTAAATATTTGTTTTTGTTTTATGTTAAAAAGTTAGTATTCTCGAACTTTTTATAGAACTAACAAATACTGTGTTCTAAATACATATGCAGAGCACACACAATGTATATACAAAATAAGCGAAATGGCAGTAAATTCAATGGTTGTAGCCCGTATCAAAATAGCAACGGTTTGGTAAGTTTAAAGCCCGCAATCGCCTACTTTGCATATACTCCCCGTTGTGTTGTAGCAAGCTAGGAAAACACCTAATTAATCACTACATTGGCTAAAAAAATGGATGAAAATAAATTTAAACTCTAAAATCACAAGTACATATGATGGTTATAGCCATTTAATAAATATGTATCATAGAATAATTGCTTCATCAGAATTAAATATTGAAATAAGCTTCATTCACACAACTTGGTTTGAGGCAAATTTAGCTGCAGTTTTAGGTGCGATAATTGAAATCATAAAGAAAGAAGGTAAACTTGTTACGCTTAAAGAAATCCAAAACTCAAATATAAAAGATGTTTTACAGCGTAATAGTTTTTTGTGCGAATTTGGAGAAGAACAGATATTATCAAGAACTGATACAATAGCTCCATATAATAAATTTTCTCCAAATGAAGATTTTTTATTTATCCAATATATAAAAAATGAATTATTATCAAAGCCAGACTTTCCTAAACACAGTGTTTTGTTAAGAAAAAAAATTAATGAGAACATCTTCGAATTATACGAAAATGCCAGAACGCATGGAGTATGTGATTTTTTGCATACTTGTGGTCAGTATTATCATAATAAAAAAATTCTTACTATCACTATCGTTGATGTTGGGAAAACAATAAAATGTAACGTAAATGATTATCTTGATGAATATTTAGATGGTTCCAAAGCAATTGAGTGGGCTATGTGTTACGGTAATACAACAAAAACAGGAAATATATCAGGTGGTTTAGGCTTAGGTATTATTATGGAGTTTATAAAACTAAATAATGGTAAAATACAAATTATATCATCTGATGGTTATTGGGAGTATAGAAGAGGACATACAACAACTAAATTGTTTGATAATTTCTTCCCAGGTACGATAGTTAATATAGAATTTAATCTTAATGATAAGAATAGTTATAGTCTTAAAGAAGAGATATCGTTAAATGATATTTTTTAATGTATATTTGCAATATGAAAATAAAAACAATTATAATCAAAGATGTAATATTGGTAGATACGGCTATTTCTACAGATAATGGAGATTTGATATTTTCTCACATCCATGAAGGTATTAAAAATGGATATGTAGTTCATTTAGATTTCGCAGGTATAATTATAATGACTACAGCTTTCTTAAATGCTTCGATAGGACAGCTGTATAGTGTGTATAATAGTGACCAACTTAATGAACATTTAAAGCTTATTAATGTTGCAACTGATGACAAAATTTTATTTAAAAAAGTTATTGAAAGAGCTAAGCAATATTTTGAAAATAAGAAAGATTTTGATCATTCAGCTGATAATATAATATAAGGGAGCTAATGTATTTAATATAAAGAATCATTCCTTAAAGTCCAGTGATGTTTATTTTTTTGATAATAATGTTTGGATGTATTTATTTTGTCCACTAGGGGATTATAATAAATACAGACAAAAACAGTATTCTTCTTTCCTTCAACAAATACAAAGCTTAAAGTGTGGTTTGATAATAAACAGCATGGTTCTTTCAGAATTTGCAAACAGATATTTACGAATGGATTTTGAACTTTGGAAGAAAGAAACTAAAAATTATAGTTCTGATTTTAAAAGAGATTTTATAGGTTCAAAAAGGTATAAAGAAACTGTAGGCGAGATTGAGATTATTATCAAACGAATTGATTCTATATGTGATAAATCGACAGATAATTTTAACGCAATAAATATCAATAACGTTTTATTACATTTTAAATACATTGATTTTAATGATAGTTATTATTTAGAACTAGCAGACATCGTGAGATGCAAAATAGTAACTGATGATAAAGATTTCGTAACATATACAAATCACAATATTGATATTATAACCATCATCTAATAAAATTTTAATGAAGTCCGCCAGCGCACAATCGTGCATCCCGTCCCACCAGTAAATAACAGATGGGATGAGCCTCTCACACCACTAGATACTTCGGCAAGCTCAGTATAAACCAAGCGGTTCTCGTATTCGCCGGTTCGTTAATGATGACTAATTTTAGAATAGTATAGACAGTTGCAAATTAGATAGTGCAGTTTGAATCGTAGGAACGCAGGACCGTGCTTTCCTACGATCCAAAATTTCAATTTTATAGCTTTTTAACTAGTATCGGGACGAAAAGTAATATTATATATTTTAGCTATATTGTTATGTAAAATAACATGCGTTTCTATATACCCTAAATTTCTGAATTGGTTTGTATTTTAAGGTATTGTGACCTCAAATTGGGATCAGAGAACTTAGATGACGCAGGTTCACCTGTGTTTTTAAATTTGTTTTTTTAGGCTGCAATATGGTGTTTTTGAGCTTCAATGTCTTTGTTAATCAATATTTTGCCTAGGATATCCAAGTTGCATGACAATACGCCTATTGCAGAATGTCTTTTGAAGTTTTTGAATCCTTTATCCGGGCATTTATCCAAACCGTTAGATTCTAATTGGTTTATATTAGATTCTACTGCACTATGAGAATTTCTGATTACTGCCAAAACTAAGATTTGCCATAAATCCATTCCCTGACGTCCCATCTTGCTTATTTTTATTTCTGATTCTAGTAATTTGAAAACCTTGTTATTTAACTCAGCTGTAATAAAAATTGATTGAAGAACTTTTAATACTTGTGGTAATTCATCTCTAGCAATTTTGGGAATTTCAAGATCAGAAATTGGTGAAAAATATATTGTTAACTCTTGTTGGAATCTATTTCTCATCGAATAAATATTGTAAATTGAACACATATGTCTATTATTCTGAAATTTCAGCATCTCATCAACTTCACACTCTCATTATCAAAAATATACACACGTGGAGATACTAAGTATATTAGATTCAATAATATTTTACCCAAATAAGGAAATTAGATGTGTTTATTGTTAGGCTTTTTATGTAGTATTTGGACTTTTCGTCCAAGCACTATATATGGATATTTAAGTTTTATGTTCATCTACTGATTATACGTAAAAAATATAAAATTGTTTTTTATTTTTTAAAATATTAAATTGAATCTATGAAAAAAATTAAAATTAGCTTTTAACCACTTTTATATTAGTCTGTCCAAATCACTGATAATTAATATTATCGCCCTGCAGTATCTTAGTTTGATATTTAATTGTTATCTATAGTGATGCTGCTTATATATTTTATCTTATGACTAGCTTATGTCATAAAAAAATATGTGTTTTTCTTTATTCTTGTTACTGTTAGTTAAATATGGATTATTATGAAAAAGTTAATTATTTTATTAACCCTTTTAAGTTCAATAAGTCTTATGGCTCAAAAAAAAATATGGAATTTAAATTTCGACAACAATATTCCTAAGACAAATTGGTTTGCTCAAACTGATGCAGGAATTATTGTTAGTTCAAATGATAAAATTATTCTTGGGATTGATCAGGATAGCGGTAGTGAAAAGTGGAGATTTGATCGTTTTATCAAGTTGAAATCTTTGAATTTAGTAGAGAAACTTAATATTCTGATAGTTGAATCAAAAAGGGATCAAGAAACAGATATGTCTGTAAAAATATTATGTGCAATTACAGGTGAAATGCTGTTTGATAGCAAAATGTCAAATTTAAAGTTGACAAAGGAGTGGTATAATCCTGAAAATAAAAATATTATTCTTGAGATGCGGAAAGCAAATAGGTCTTATATAATTCATATTGATAAAATAAGCAATAGGAATTGGATTAGAAAGCTTCCAAGAGTAAAAAATGTTCATGATAGATGGGGTAAACAAAATACATATATAGATTTTGGTCCCTATGAATCCAAGGATAAAATTATTTTAAGTTTAACTAAGGATCTATTAGTACTGGATTCCTATACAGGGAATATTATTTGGGAGAAAAATCATAATCAATTTCTAACAGGATTAGAAATTCTTTCTGATAAGTTAGTTTATACTGTAAATGATTCTCGTAAACTCTATTCTATATCATTAAACGATATTAAAGAAAAAGCAGAAGAATTAAAGCTTAAAAATACTATTAAACGAATTCAAAAAGAGTCAGATAAGGAAATAATTATAGTTTTCGAAAATGAATTCAATATATTAAATGTGATTGATATGAGCTTAAAGTGGGAAAAAACCAAAAATATTCCTGATTTAACAGGGGTTATTTCTCATAATTATAATTTCATATGTCGCTCTTATAAGAAATCAAAAACTAAGATTAGCTTGATAAATTCTATGCAGAAAAAAATATGGTCGAAAAGTATAAATTCTGCTAGTTTTTTTACATTCCCAACTAAAAATGCAATTCTCTGTTTTACTGAAGATGGTATATTAAACTTAAATTATGAAAAAGGTAAAAAGGAATGGGTAAGTAAAGATAAGTTTAAACAAATTCCTGCTATTGCAACTAATGAGGCTGATAATTTATTGTTCGTTTTTCATAATAAAAAAGCAAAGCTGATTGATTTGATTTCAGGCGAATCGGATACTCTGATAAATCATAAAATAATGAAGGAAATTGGTCGGGAATCAAATCTTAAGGCTAAATATATTAAGAATGAGGGATATCTGGTTTATAATAATTTTAGTATGGCAATGATATCTGAAACAGGAGTGCTCAAATATCATAAAAGTTTTAATTGTCCAAAATCCTTTCAATTAGATAAAAATATATTTAATGAATCCGAAAGACTTGAGAAAACTAAGATGTATGGTTCATTGGATAATATATACAAATTGACCGAGTGTTTAAACTTGAATCTGAGATTTGACAAAGCGAAAAAAGACTTGCCTGTTAATGAAAAAATAAAAAACATCAATCTAAATCAGGCAGATTCGAGCCTCAATAATGAATATGAATACATAGAGGAGGAAAAGATTGAACTAAACAATAAGAAGGATTCTGTGCTTAAATATCAAAAAGGTGATTCTATTGGCTTTAATATGCATGCTAGTCGTTCGCTCTCAAATGATTCCTTGCCTGAATTGATAAAACCTGAAAATTTGATTATTAAAAACAATTCATATTATGATCATCAAAAAGATCAAATCAATAAAGATATGAGTTTGTTCAAGCTTAATAAAAATGCAGGTTTGAATTTGAGTAGTATGCATGAGAATAGATTGTATGAAATGGGTTTTAATACTAATCCTTTGGTTGAAGTTAAAGAGAAAGATAGTTTTTATCCTAGTGTCAAAAATTCGATAGATGAAAGTTTGAAGAATGATTATTCTGGCTATTTGTCTGATTCTATAGAATATGAATTAGCTAGCCTTGAACAATCTCATTATAGATATTTTGTTTCTAAAGAGAAAGTGAATGATAAGAAGAAATATTTTTTGTGTAAGGTTGATGTTTTAGTTGGTCAAAATATTAGCAAAATAGAATTTTCGCCTAAGAACGATAAATATATTTTGGATAAAAAAACTGATAGGGTGTTTTTCTTAAAAGATAAAGAAATAGTAGCTATTTCATTTTGATACATTCTTATGATTATATTAGCTATTGTTTATAAGAAATTTAACTTTATTTAAAATCGCTTTATGCATTTAATAAAAAAAAACTCTGAGATTTTAAGCTCAGAGTTTTTTTTATTATTTCTTGATTACCTCACTAAGTTTAGTAAATGATGCATCAATATTTTTGAATAAATCATCAACTATAGCCTTATAGTGTTGTTTTACCATTTTAGGATTATTCTTTCCATCAGGATGATTAACTCTAGCAATAAGATCATTTCTTGATTTTATTGTATCCTGAATGATCTCCATAACATCTTCTCTCTTTTCTGGATGTAAATAATTATATGTATAACAGTCACCTAAAACAGCATAACATAAATAATCAATATCCTTTTTTAATCTTCTTCTACTTGCCATAATTATATAATTTAAAAAATTTGCTAAAATTATTATTTATACTAAAATCAAAAATAAGAAAAAAAAACCCTATTTCCCAAGTATAATTTTACGAATTAGCTTATTAAAGTCTTCTTCATTCATTGATTCATTGCAACCAATTCGAAATATTAAATCATCATACCATGCATAATATTGATATGCACCAGTCGATTTTTTGAAAATTTTCTTTGATGTATCGTCAAATGTATAATAATCAAACATTCTTACCCAATCGCCATAGGTTTTAGTATAATATATTTTTAAACCGCCTATAAGTTCAGCTTCTGTATATATCTTACTTGTCTCAGGTTTTATTTTTGTCTCATAATCAGGCATAAGGAATGGATTTCCAGGATATTGTGTTGCTGAGATTATAAAGAATTTCTTATGATTAGCATCGTAGCTATCTGCATTCTCTAAGTATGATAATTGAACTTGAAACACAAGTTTATTCTTCGCATTCCATGATGTGACTATATTAGCATTGGTTTGATTTACAGTAATAGGAAGCTCTGCAATTTTTGGTAGATGTATTTTTCCTCGCATTTCATTAGGTAGAGACTCCAATGATTTACTAATATTGGTGTTTTTGTAAAATTTTAATTTGTAACGCTCTTTCAAGAAGTTGTAATCATAATTATATGAATGTGCGTTGCCATTAACTTCCTCAAGGCTAAGTAGTAATTCTTCGTGAGGGTCTGTGAATTTTTTGTCTTCTGATTCTTCTGAGCAGGATGTAATTAGCAAACTAAGAAAAATAATTAATGATAAATGATATTTAGTCATAAAATAAAATGTTAAGTAGGACATAAAATTTTATCGAAAGTAACAATTATTATTAAACTTGTTTGATTTTGATGGTATTATTTTCACAGATTCCTTTTTTTATTGATCTGTATAATGAAAATTAAAATACTTCCTTTGCTTTTGTAGATATTTTATGTCTAGTATACCAATAGTTATTGTTCAGATATACTTAACTGTTCTTTGTAAATAGATAATTGTAGGGATTGTATTTGTCTTAAAATCAGATTTCAATAAAATACTAATTTAAAAACGACTAAAGATAAGTCCTTGAGAAAGGAGCTTAATGGATTGGAAAAACAAGCAAAGAAAACACTTCGCCAGAACAAATCAGCAGCATCAGAGGCAGGTAAAATATACTTGCAGAAGTTATCTGTCGAATCTTTTCCTAATTTATTGTATAATATTGGTTTATGTTATAAAGCTATAGGTAATTATACCAAAGCACAGCAGTATTTAGCAAAGTCTGGAAAAGCATCAAAGGACAATATTTCAACGATAATAAACGAAAGAAAAACACTCGAAAAGTATGGGATTGAAATAGTTGAACGCGATTTTTAGGTTAAATAAAATTGTTTTGTAAAAAGAATGTCTATAATAGCGGAGAATTCTGTTGTAGACATTTTTTTTAGTTAAAAATTAACAAAAAAATGATTGTTTGTTTAAATAATTGGTAAATAAGTTTTTTCATGGCTAGCTTTTGTTGATTAATTTTAAATATAGTATTAGATTCGTAAACTGTTTAACAATTAAAATTGAATTATGATAATTCCCTTAGGTCTGTTGTTTCTATATTTTGGAGTGATAATATTGATTGGCTTTTTCAATCGTAAAAATAAAAATAAAGAAGAGTTTTTTTTAGCATCAAAAAAATTACCATCTTGGCTGCTTGCTATTACATTTATAGCATCATGGTGGGGAGGAGGATCTGCAATAGATGTTGTTGATCATGCTTATGCTAATGGGATTAACTCTTTTTGGATATATGGAATGCCAGTTCTAATTTCTACTTTTTTTATGTTTGTTTTTGCTAAGGCAATTCGTAGATTATCTACAATATCGCAGCCCCAAATAATGGAGAAAAGATACAATTCACAAATAGCTTTATTATTAAGTGTGTTGATTGTAGTTTTTATGTTAGTTACAGCTGCTAGCCAGATTGTAGCCATAGCCAAATTTTTTCAAGTGTATCTAGATGTAGATTATTCATTGGCTGCAATTGTAGGTACTTTACTTGTGTTGATTTATTCATTGTTTGGTGGATTTAAGGCTGTAGTTATTACCGACTTGTTTCAGTTTGTGTTCTTTCTGATAACTGCTATAGTTGTTTTTGTGATTTGTTATAATAATTCAGGGGGATTTGACATGGCAATGCAAAAGGCCGAATTGAATAATAAGATTGGGTATATGTCATTTTTTTACGATATCGGAAATAATCTCACTTATGTTATAACATTTGGCGCTGCATGGATGATTCAAGCCAATGTATGGCAAAGAATTTCTGCTGCAAATAGACCAGTGGATGCCAGGAAAATGATGGGGCTAAGTTTTTTTGCATTTATTCCACTTTATCTTCTGGTTAGTTTAACTGGTATTTTGTCATACTCTTTTATAGACCACATTCCGGAAGGTGGAATAGTTGCATATATAATCAAAAATTACAGTTCGCCAATTTTAGCTGCTGTTCTTTTTGTGGGATTATGTTCCGCTATTATGTCAACACTAGATTCTCTTATAAATACAGGTTCGCTTTCATTGACCATAGATATTTATTCAAAATATATAAACCCTAAAGCTAGTACCTCAAGATTAGTATTGGTGGGCAGAATAGCAACATTGTTAATTGGTTTTGTAGCTCTATTGATTGCTCTTGAAATAAGATCTTTATTGAAGTTGTCTTGGATTGCTTCCGATTTAATAACAACTACGGTATTTGCA
Organism: Marinifilaceae bacterium; assembly: GCA_025210485.1. Lineage (GTDB taxonomy): Bacteria > Bacteroidota > Bacteroidia > Bacteroidales > Marinifilaceae > JAOARN01. The sequence goes on from JAOARN010000031.1 coordinate 20,391, forward strand.
CCTTTGATTTTGGGATTTGTTTGGAAACGTGCTTCTGTGAAGGCTTGTTTTGTAAGCATAATTTTTGGATTCTGTTTTTCTACATATAATTTATTGGTCTTTTTGGGAATAGATTTGCCTGTTGCATGGGAACATCAGTCTACTACTCAGGCTGTAATTGGAATAATAGGATCGACTTTGATATTTGTAATATCTAGTTTTCTTCTGACTGATGATAATAAAACCAAGGCTGAGTTGTTTGTGCAGGACTCTGGTTTGATTTCAAACTGATAAATTCAATAAAATACAAGCAATTGATTATTTAATAATTTAAGTCTTAGTTTATTTTTTATTGTGTGATTTTAGCTTGTTTGTATTTTTGATATGATAACTGTTAAATAATGTAGAATTATATTCAAATAGGATATTTTGTTTAGTACATTTGCCTAAAATATAATATTAAATTAAATGAACGCAGAAGAATTACTTCGAGAAAGACGAAGTGTAAGAAAATTTAAAGACGAAAAGGTCGATAAAGCAATTATGACCGAAATTGTAGAATTAAGCCGATGGGCTCCATCATGGGCGAATACACAAGTTGCAAGATATACTATTACCGATAATGAGCAAATCATTGAATCAATCGCCAATGAAGCAGTAAAAGGATTTTCGTATAATATGAAAACACTTAAGAATGCTAAAGGTGTTGCTATTTTAAGTTATGTGAAAGGTCTTAGTGGTATGATTCAGCAATACAATATTGATTCTGGAGAGGATAATACATGGGATGTGTTTGATGCAGGTATTGCATGTCAAACTTTCTGTTTAGCTGCACATTCAAAGGGAGTAGGAACTTGTATTTTTGGAGTTATAGATCAGGAAAAGATAGCTGAACTTGTAAATCTTCCATCCGACCAATCGGTGGCAGCTCTTATTGTTTATGGATATGAAGAAGGAGAGCATGCACAAGCAGCTCAAAGAAAAGATGTAGATCAAATTTTACGATTCGTTTAAAATTTAATTGTTCTTTTAAAAACTGCTGGAATAAAAATATTTTGGCAGTTTTTAGTTAAATAGAATTATTAGTATAAAAATTTATGTTGCAACCTGTTAATTGGTGTTTTTGTTATTTGAAACAATTCTAAACTTTGTTTAATTTTTTGTTTGGATATTGAGATTAATATAAATAATAGTATTTTAGCAGCAAGTTTGAATAACAAATCAAAATTTTAGTTCTAAAACTGTAATACAAAAACATGGATTTAGCTGCAATATATTACTTCGTGAATGCATACCTTGTTGGTTACTTAAAGCTATTTGGCGGCTTATAGAATTAAAATCCCCCTACCTATATTTTTCGTAGAAAATATACCTAATTTATATATATAATTATATACATGTATTTATTGTAGATACATGTTAGTTCAACGTATATAATACTAAAAAACATAAAAATGCAAAAATCATTATTGCTTGGAGTTGAGGCAATTGCACAAGGTGCTATTGACGCAGGTATGTCAGGTGTTTATGCCTATCCTGGAACTCCATCGACAGAAATTACAGAATATGTTCAACATTCAAAACAGGCTATTGAATTAAATATTCACAGAGAATGGTCTGCTAATGAGAAAACAGCAATGGAAACCGCATTAGGTATGTCATATGCTGGAAAAAGAGCTATGGTATGTATGAAACATGTTGGCTTAAATGTTGCAGCTGACTGTTTTATGAATTCTGCTATTACTGGTGCAAATGGAGGTCTAGTTATTGTTGTAGCTGATGATCCATCGATGCACTCTTCTCAGAATGAGCAAGATTCAAGAGTTTATGGTAAGTTTGCTTTAATGCCTATTCTTGAACCATCAAATCAACAAGAAGCTTACTCGATGACAAAATACGGTTTTGAATTATCAGAAGCTTTCGGTATTCCAGTATTATTAAGAATTACAACTCGTTTGGCTCACTCTAGAGCTGGTGTTACTCGTGTTGATGAAGTAGTAGCTGAGAATGAAATGAAATTACCTGAAGATAAACAACAATTTGTTCTTCTTCCTGGTATTGCAAGAAAAAGATATAAGTTATTATTAACTAATCAAGAAAAATTTGAAGCTTCATCTGAAGATTCACCTTACAATTCATATAAAGAGGGAAGCGATAAATCTTTAGGTATTATTGCTTGCGGTATTGGATATAATTACTTAATGGAAAACTTCTCTGATTCAGAATGCCCTTATTCTGTATTAAAAGTTAGTCAGTATCCATTGCCTAAAAAACAAATTAAAGAAATTACTTCTACTTGTGATAAAATATTAGTTCTTGAAGAAGGATATCCTGTAGTTGAGGAAATGTTGAAAGGATATTTAGAAAACGAAAATGTTGTTGGTCGTCTTGACGGAACTTTATCTCGTGATGGAGAATTGACTCCTGATATGGTAGCTAAAGCTTTAGGTAAAGAAGTACAAGAAGGTGCTGAAGTGCCAAATGTTGTAGCTGCTCGTCCTCCTGCTTTATGTGTTGGATGTAGTCATCACGATGTTTATAAGGCATTAAATGAGGTGGTTGCTGAGTTTGGTGAAGGTAGAGTTTTCTCTGATATCGGTTGTTATACTTTAGGTGCATTAGCTCCTTATCGTGCAATTAATACTTGCGTGGATATGGGTGCTTCTATTACTATGGCAAAAGGTGCAGCTGATGCTGGATTAATTCCTGCTATTTCTGTAATTGGCGACTCTACATTTACTCACTCTGGTATGACTGGTTTATTGGATGCGGTAAATGAAAAATCTCCTATTACTGTTATTATTTCTGATAATGAATCAATCTCTATGACTGGTGGTCAAGAGTCTTCTGCATTAGGAAAACTTGAAGCTATTTGTGAAGGTTTAGGAGTAGAGAAAGAACATATTAGAGTTCTTCTTCCAGTCCCTAAAAAACACGAAGAAATTAAAGCTATCATTCGCGAAGAGTGCGAATATAATGGAGTTTCTGTTATTATTCCTCGTAGAGTTTGTGTACAGAAAAATATTCGCGATCAAAAAGCTAAGAAAGCAAAAAAGTCTTAATTCAAGTTATTTAATTAGTTAAGTGTAACAGTTTAACACAAGAAAGAAAGTTATGAAAACAGATATGATTATTGCCGGAGTAGGTGGTCAAGGTATTTTGTCTATCGCTGCTGCTCTAGGTTCTGCTGCATTGGATAATGATTTACATATGAAACAAGCTGAAACTCATGGTATGAGTCAGCGAGGTGGTGATGTGCAGTCATTTATGAGAATCTCGGATAAGCCAATTTATTCAGATTTAATTCCTAAAGGTGGTGCTGATATTATTTTATCAGTTGAGCCAATGGAAGCTTTAAGATATTTACCATACCTAAAGCAAGGTGGTTATGTTGTAGCAAATTCTACTCCATTTATCAATATTCCTGATTATCCAAACGAGGAAGATTTAATGAATAAAATCAAAGCTCTTCCAAATTTTGTTCTAATTGATGCTGATAAAGTTGCTGAAGAAGCTGTAGGTTCAAAAAGAGCATTCAACTTTGTAATGTTAGGAGCTGCTTCACCATTTATCGATGTTCCTTTTGAATATTTAGAGGAAGGTATTAAAAAGATCTTTGGTAGAAAAGGACAAGAGATTGTTGATATGAATATCAAAGCTCTTCATGCTGGCAGAAAATTTGCTGAAGAAAACAAATAATAGCACAATACAAACAAGTTAAGCACAAAAATAAAAGGCAATTTCATAACGAAATTGCCTTTTTAAATTATATCAACTTATTGAAAATGTAAAATAAAACTAATTATTTCTTTTTACTACATTCTGATTTACATTCTTTTTTGTCTTTGCTGCATGATTTCTTTTTTGAACAGTCACACTTGCCTTTTTCACATGTGCATTTTTCTGTTTTTTTGCAATCACATTTAGCATCCTTGCATTTTTTATCTTTGCACTTACCATCCTTTGAACAGCATTTTTTATCTTTCTTATCGCAGCATTTTTTATCTTTCTTCTTATCGCAACATTTTTTAGCTTTTTTGTCTTTTTTATCGCAACATTTTTTAGTTTTTTTATCTTGTTTTTTCTGATCTTGATGATTGTCTGCATCAACAGTTACAGTGTTTGAATTAATAAGATTTAAACTTAATGCTGAAGCGTTATTCGCTGTCGAGAATCCAAAAACAAGTAGGATAATTAAAATTAGATTTTTCATAGTATTATTTTTTTTGTAAAATTATTATCATTTTCTTCACCTCAAATTTAAGCTGAAATACCTACAAAATACTGTTAACAAACTGTTAAACTGATAGTCTATTCGGAATATTGAATTTTTTTTTCAAAATTTGTATTATCAAAAAAAACTCAGATTGTTCAGTAAACTAAATATATATGATAAATTATTTTAGATCAATTTTATCCAATAATAGAACTAATTTTAGTATAATATCTTTCAGTATACTGTTAATTAGTTTGATTTTAATCCAATTTTTATGGATAGAGCAAGCATATAAGTTGTCGGAAAACAACTTTAATCATAAAGTTGGAATGGCTCTACATGAATCTATAAAAAGGCTAGCTGATAATGAACATTCATGCCGTCAAATTAATCATTATATTAATAAAGAAAATTTCAATAAAGCAGATACAGAGATACTTGAAAGAGAAATTGATCGATTGGAAGATATTATAAAAGAAAAGTTTAAAGAGTATGATATTAAGTCGCCATTCACTATTGAATTACGAACATGTGCAGATAAGCAAGAAAAGAAAACATGTTTTTATTATTCATTAAAAAATGCTTTGAGTAACGATAAAGCAATATTAAATGTATATTTTGAGACCAAAAGCAATGATATAATTAAAAATATGCTAAATATCTTTATATGCTCAATTCTTTTAATTGTCGTTATAGCTTGGGTCTTCAGAAATAATCTAAAAAGTTTAAAGAAAGAGAGGAAAATACTTAAGCGAACAAAAGAATTAGTTAATAATATAACCCATGAGTTTAAAACTCCCGTAGCCACGGTTATGTTGGCAGGCAAAATGATAAATAAAGATAATATTATTGAAGATAAAACTAAACTAAAATACTATTCAGGTCTTATCTTAAAGGAAAATAAAAATTTACTTGATAATATAAATCAACTTCTAAGTTTTGCTAGTCTTGACAGAGGCGAATTAGTATTAAATATAGAGAATTTCGATTTTTCTAATTTAGTTGAAGATTGCGTTGGATCTTTTAAACTTCTTGCTGATGAAAAAAACATTAAAATCTCTATAATTTCATTTCCTGAGAATATAAAAATTAATGCAGATCACGATTTGATGAAGAATGTTATTTGTAATCTTATTGATAATGCAATAAAATATTCTGATTATGAAACAGAAATAAATATTCGAATATATTTAACCGTAAAAGAATTGATTTTTAAAATTTCGGATAGGGGAATTGGTATTTCAAAAGAAAATTTACAAAATATTTTTGAAAGTTACTATAGGGTCTCAGTTGGTGACATTCACGATGTTAAAGGTTTTGGAATAGGACTAACATATAGTAAGCAGATTATAAATGCTCATAAGGGAGATATAAAAGTAATGAGTAAACTTAATAAAGGTTCAACTTTTATTGTTAAATTACCACTTCTTTCTTGATAAGGAGTTCTAGTTTAATACACATTAAAATACAAATAGAATGAATGATACTAAAATATTACTTGTTGAAGATAATGAAAGTTTCGGTGTGGTTTTACGTGATTTTCTGGAATTGGAAAACTTTAGAGTTGAACTTGCCACAGATGGCTTAATGGCATTTGAAAAATTTAATACAGATAAATTTGATATATGCCTTATTGATATTATGCTTCCTAAAATGGATGGATATAATTTAATAAAAAAAATAAGAGAAATTGATACCAATATCCCTCTGATAGTAACCTCTGCAAAATCAATGAAATGGGATAAACTTAAAGGTTTTGACTTAGGATGTGATGATTACGTTACTAAGCCCTTTGATGAGGATGAACTAGTTCGAAGAATTAATGCCTTAATTAGAAGAACGACAAATACTAAGCCTGTCGAAAAACAATTAAAATTTGATTTTGCAGATTTTCATTACGATCACAAAAATTATGTGCTTAAGTATAAAGGTGATAATATTAAGATAACTCAGAAAGAGGCAAATATTTTATATGTTTTATTACTCAATAAGAACGAAGTTGTAAAACGAGATGATATTATGATTAGTGTTTGGGGCAAGACAGATTACTTTATTGGTAGAAGTTTAGATGTTTTTATAACAAGGATTAGAAAATACTTAAAACACGAACCACGTGTTAAGATTGAAAATAAGCATGGGATAGGTTTTGTACTGACCGATATATAGGAAGTTTATTTTGTTATGTATTGTTGCTAATTTATTTATGATGTAAAATGATTTTTAGATTGAATTTTATATTAGTACGGACTATTGTTTGTACTAATATAAAAATAGAATGCTAATATAGGATAAAAATATTTGCGCATCCGTTTCTTTGTCCTTAGTTAAAAAATTACAATGTTTTTTTATGATAACTTGAAAGTTTGTCAATTCTTCAAACAGGATGATGATTTTTTATAGAGCTTATATTTGAATAATCGTACCGATCTCCTGTTGCAAAAAAGAACAGATAAAAAATTCTCACCAAAACCCCACCAAACAAAACAAAAATTAAGTATATTAGAGCCGCATTAAGCATAATCGGATATTAGGAAAAATCCTAAATCCCGAAGGGAAGTTATCGGTAGTTGCTAATACAGGTATATATCAGTATTTCGTAAAAGATCATTTAGGGAATGTACGATTGGTGATAGCGGAGAGTATGTACGAAGCTAAATCTGAAATATTAGAGCTAAATCATTATTATCCATTTGGAATGCGCATGGCAATGCACAATTCCAAGAAGCTAGCCAATCAGCATTATTTATATAATGGTAAAGAAAAACAAGAAGAAACAGGGTGGTTGGATTATGGAGTTCGTCAGTTGGATATTAGTTTGGGGAGGTGGATGTGTATGGATCCGTTGGCGGAGGAAAGATATTCTTTATCAGGATATAATTATTGTAGTTTGAATCCAATAAGCAGGCTTGATTCCGATGGGATGTTGGATACAAGATATGAGGATGAAAATGGCAATTTACTTCTTAATACTAGTGATGGAAGTGATGAGATTGTAAAAGTATCTAAGAATGATCAAGCAGCTTTCCTCGATGCTACTACTAGTACTATTGGTGATGTAGTGAATTCACCAGACTGGAATAATAGAATGAAAGGTTATTTGAGTTCTGGTTGGTTGTTTGGAGTTACATACAATTCTTTAGGTAAAGAGTTTGCACAGGAAGCTTTTATCAATTATGTAAATAAACCTTCGATAGGGAATTGGGCTAAGTTTGGTTTGGCTGCTATTGGGAGTCGTTGGACAACGCCTGAAGTTTTGGTTGGGAA
>JAOARN010000032.1 GCA_025210485.1 Marinifilaceae bacterium
CTTATGCTCACCGAAAATCTTCTTAAAGATTAAATCATTTTTGGGATCTAAATATTTCATCATCATTAGTTTTTTATTCAATACTATTCTCCTGAATAATTCTCTCTATTTTTTCAATCGAAATATTAGTCATATCTGAAACATCTTGAATACTAACACCATTTTTATGCATGGTAAGGACAATTTTGATTTCTTTTCGCTCTTCTCCTTTTTCAAGCCCCTGTTCAAGACCATCATCAAATCCCTTCTTTCGTATATCTTCATGAGCTGTTAATTCTGTTCTTACAATATCCCAAAATTTATCATACAGCTCTAATTCCTCTTGACTAAATCCGGTCATTTCGATTACATCAATTGCCTTTTTTATTTCAGTATTTAAAAATAAATCATTGGGAACGCTATTCTCTCCTTCATTTACTTCTGTTAAAAAACGAAGCCATAAACTCATCATTTTTTTATCGGTGAAATTTGATGGTTTAAATTTCCCTAATTCTACAAAAACAAATTCCAAACCCTCAATCACTTGATTTGTGTTAGCTTCTTCCACTATTTTGTAATGATGATAAAACTCATCACTCGAATCAAAGCTTTGATTTATTAATGCCAGTGTGTAAACTGGTTCCAGAAGACTGTATTTCTGCTTTTTATTTAATTGGCGAACATATGCTTTAGATGCATTAAACAAAACTCGCTGCTTAAAACTTTTTGTCCAATACATCTGCATTTCAACTATAAATTGACGCCCATTTTTATCGCGACATCTAACATCAACTATAGTATTTTTCAATGATAATATTTCTGGAACCAACTCACTTGCTGTATATTCTATCTCGGTAATCTTCGATTCTTCATCAAAAGGCAGTAGAGAATTTAATAAACTTATGCATAAATCCTTATGCTCACCGAAAATCTTCTTAAAGATTAAATCATTTTTGGGATCTAAATATTTCATCTGTAGAATTTTCTATAAAAATACAATATTTTTCAAAATAAATTAATTTAAATAATTAGCTCATTATGTGTCAGTCCAAGAATAAATAATTATCAAGCAATCACCAAAATCATCATAGATCAAATTAAAAATACATTTCCACGAAATAGACAGATATAATCATAATCAAACAAACCGCAAAATTAATCATTGAAGTTTTGGTAAAATCGGATTTCAACAGATCTCTTTCCTCTCTTCCAATATATTGTTTTTCAACTAATTTGCCATGATAGTAGTTTGGTCCACCAAATCTACAATTTAAAATTCCAGCCAAGGCAGCTTCTGGATATGCAGAATTTGGACTAGAATGACAACGACCATATTTAATTATAAAACTAACTGATTTAGGACTAAAAGAAATTAAAGCCATTAACAAAGCAGTTAATCTCGCAGGAATATAATTAAGAATATCATCCAATTTAGCCGCAAATTTCCCAAAATAAAAATATCTATCATTCTTGTAGCCTATCATTGAGTCAAGTGTATTAACCATCTTATACGCAAACATTAAAGGAAGTCCACCAATTGCATAAAACATAATAGGAGCGATAACCCCATCACTTAAATTTTCACTCATAGTTTCTAAACAAGCCTTTCTTATTTGTTGCAGATTAAGTCTATTTGTTTCTCTACCAACAATCATAGAAACCTGATACCTTGCTTTATCAATATCTTTTTTGCGAACCAATGATTCTACTTTCCAGGATTCTTCAATCAAACTTCTATTAGCAATTCCCAAATAAAAAAGGAAAGAATTAAACAGAACTAAAGCTATTTCATTTTCTATCAAAATCTGAATTCCATAAATCACAAAATAAACAAGCAATACTAACAATATAGTAAGCACAGCCCCTTTCGCAAATCTAAATCTATCTTTATTTAAATATTTATCTCCTGTATTTATTAAACTCCCAAATAAACGAACTGGATGCGGAAACCAATGAGGATCACCAATCAAACAATCTAATATAAAACCGATAATTACGGGGCAAAACAAACTGCCCATTAAATCAAATTCTTCCAATTTTTCAATATATTAATTAATAAATCATTTTCTTTTGTTCCCTGAACAGCTATTCTAATATATTTCTCATCCAAACTTTTAAAATTAGATGAATCTCTAACTAAAATTCCAAAATCATTAATCAGAACTTCCTTTAAACGCTTAGATATTTTCTCTTCAAATTCAATTAAAAAATAATTCGTATTTGAGCAATGCACCTTTACGCCTTCTATTTCAGAAATCAATGACTGGACTCTACTAGATTCTTCAAGTATAGGTTTTACATCCGGCATTAATTCTTTATAATTATCAATAATAAAATTTCCCACACAATTAGCTAATGAATTAACTGTCCATGGAATCAATTTAGTCCTAAGCTTATTAATCAATTTTGAATTAGAAACTATATAACCTAATCGAAGACCTGGAATAGCAAAAAGCTTAGTAAGAGATTTTATCACAACTAAATTATCCAAGGTATTAACTAAACTAATGGAAGATTCAAAATCCTGACAAAGTTCAGCGTATGCCTCATCAACTATAATAATAGAAGATTTATTTTCAATACATAAATCTTCTATTTGCTTTTGAGACAAAACTCTCCCATTGGGATTATTGGGATTCCCAATCCATATTAAATCTGTTTCATATTTTTTACAATCACAAGAAGATACATAATCTATCTTATGAAATGCTGATATACATGCATCTTGGTATTCGGCAAATGAAGGAATAAAGACAGTAGATTTTTTGTTTACATAATAATTAGCAATCATATAAAAAGCTTCAGCGGATCCATTAGTTGTGATAATATTATCTGAACTAAGATTATGAAAACTAGCCAAACTATTTCGCAATTTTTCTGAATCAGGCTCTGGATAATTAGATATCAGACTAAGATTATCTCTCAAATGATTCATTATTTTCAAATTAGTACCAGAATGAACAATATTAGAACTAAAATCTATTTTAATTTTACCATTATATTTAGCCAACTCGTTGCCATGTCCGTTTATCATAATTCCATCTTTTTATAAATATAATCCATATCAACTACAGATCTCACAAAATCAGCTAATTTATCAAACTCCCCATCCTTAAACTCTTTATAATTAAAATCCAATTTAAAGTCAGCATTTATTTGCTTTATCATATGCTCAATAACCACAGGATTATCAAATATGCCATGCATGTACGAACCCCAAACCTTATCATTCAAATAAAACCCATCATAAGAATCTCCCATTCTACAAAGTGCATTTTCCGGCATAGTTTCAGTTTTCCCCATATGGATTTCATATCCATGACATGAATCTTCACTATCTAGAAATCTAAATTTTGTCTGCACTGTTTTTTTATCATTATCAAGAGTAGTTTGGGTAGGGATAATATCTAATCCATCAATCTCAGGAATATTCCCTTCAACAGAATAGGGGTCGTAAATCTTAGATCCCATCATTTGATATCCTCCACAAATTCCGTAAAGCTGCTTCCCGTTTGCGATATGCTCCTTTATTTGTTTATCTATAGCTTGTTCTTTTATAAACTGCAGATCGGATATGGTATTCTTGGATCCAGGCAGAATAATAATATCCGCCTTTGATATCTCCTTACAATCTCTAGAATAAAAAAGATTTATTCCTTGAATTCGCTCCAAGTTATCGAAATCGGTAAAGTTTGACATATGTAAAGTATGAATAACCACGATATTAATTTCGTTCTCAACTGCTAATCGGGGTTTATTATCAATAACAACAGAGTCTTCAGGTTCAATAAATATATCTTTAAAATAAGGAATAACTCCCACCACAGGTTTGCCCGTTAATTCTTGTATAATCTTTTTACCCTCTTCGAAAAGTGAAATATCTCCTCTAAACTTATTAATGATAATTCCATCTATCAAATCGCGTTGTTCCTTAGGCAATAACATAATAGAACCATAGACACTAGCAAAAACACCACCTTTATCAATATCAGAAACCAAATATGTCGAAGCATTTTTCTCCTGTGCAACCTTCATATTTGTAATATCTTTCTTCCAAAGATTTATTTCTGAAATACTCCCTGCGCCTTCGGCTACAATGGGATTATACTTATTATCTAAACTATCAAAAGCCTGCATAGCCTCAACAAATAGTTCAGCTCTATCTGTATTCAAAAAATATTCCTTGGCAGACCTATTTCCTATGGGTTTCCCATTTAATACTACTTGAGATTTCATATCTCCTGTTGGTTTTAACAAAACGGGATTCATTTCGACAGAACATTCTATTTTACAGGCTTCGGCTTGCATTGCTTGCGCTCTGCCTATCTCCAAATTATCAACTGTTGCATAACTATTTAAAGACATATTTTGAGCCTTAAATGGAGCAGGACTGTAACCATCTTGTTTAAAGATGCGACAAAATGCAGCATTGACCACTGACTTACCAACATCGGAACCAGTTCCCACAAACATTATTGGACGTAATCTCTTCATACTTTATATATTGAATTCAATAATTTCACCATAATTTATTTTAATTTCAAAGCTATCCTCAACACTTATATTTGTAAGAATTGAATAAAATGCTCGAATCACACCGGCATGACAAACAACCAAACAATTATCATAAGCTTGTGATTTAATTTTGCTAATAAAAACTTCCACCCTGTTTATTAGATCTGCATTTGATTCTCCTTTGGGAGTTTTACAATTTACATAATCAGAAAACCATTTTGAAGAACGCTTATCATTATATATCTCATCCCATGACTTCAGTTCCCAGTCACCAAAATCAATTTCTTTAAGTAAATTGGAATATTCAATTTTCTCCCCTTTTGACAAGACATAAGCCAAACGCCTACACCTGTATAAGGGACTAGAATATATTTTATCCATCTTTACATTCCTAATTCTATATCTTATTTCCCTCCAAACACAGAAATCTGCTTCCGAAATAGCTATATCCGATTGACCATAACATATTCCCTTATCAATTAATGGGACTGTATGCCTAACTAAATAAATCCGCATTTTTCAAAACTAAATATATCAGATAAAACATAAGCTCGGATATTTGAAACAAAGCACCAAGTACATCTCCTGTATAACCACCTATTTTCTTTTTGACATAAGATTGAAATAAGAAAAAACTAATAAATTGAGTTACTAGTATTGGTATTATATACTTATAATCAATCAGCAACAAACTAGAGTATGCTATTAAAGATGCTATTACAACAGAATCAACCCCAATGGTTTTTACAATTGCTGTTGATTTGGCTGTTTCTTTTTTTGAAACATAAGTCAAACTTTTAGATAGAAAAACAGAATTTATCCTAGGTAAAACATTCCCAACTATAATTACAAATATTAAATCCTGGCCTATCTCTCTTAACAATAAAAACTTACAAGATAGTAAGGCAATCAATCCAACCGTGCCATAAGTGCCGTTAGTACTATCCTTCATAATATCCAATATCTTTTCCTTTGTATATCCACCACCAAAGGCATCACAAAAATCGGCAAATGAATCTTCATGAAAAGCTCCAGTTGTAAGAATCATAGATATCATTGAGAATAATAATGCCAGTTCAATACTAAAAACCAAATTACATAAATAAAACACGAATACTGAGATCAATGAAACGATATATCCAACTAAAGGGAAATAGCGAATAGAGTTTCTAGCATAATCATCCTTGTAATTCTTAATTCGAGGCATTGGTATTCTACTGTAAAACATTACTGATACAGCAAAACACACCAATTCATCATGAATTTTTTTTATCATAAGTTGAATATATAATTAAGCCGTACAAAACACTTCAGCTTCTTCAAAACTAGACATTTGGTTTATGAAATTGACACTAGCTTGAATCAAAGGCAAAGCAACAGCCGAACCAGTCCCTTCACCAAGCCTAAACTTCAAATCGACAAGTCCTTCAACACCCAAATAATCTAACATAATTTGATGTCCTTTTTCTTCTGATTTATGACAAAAAATAGTATTCTTCAAGATGGACTTATTTAATTCATAAGCAACTAAAAAAGCTGCAGTACAAATAAATCCATCAACAAGAACAATCATTCCAAGTTCCTTAGCCTCAAGCATTGCACCACACATCATGGCTATTTCAAAACCTCCATAAGTTGCCAAAACGTCAATAGGCTCGTTCACATCATATAGTTTTGAAGCACGTGTTAATATATCTAACTTATGTTTATATCCATCACTTGTATGTCCTGCTCCTACACCAACGCAATCAGCAATATCAGTTCCAATTATCTTATTCATAATCAAAGAAGAGTTCGAGGTATTACCAATTCCCATTTCTCCTACTGCCAACAGATTAGAACCTTTTCTATGCTCCTCACGGACAATTTCGGCGGCAATTTGCATAGCTTTTTTACACAAATCTTTTGTCATTGCAGGCTCGTGCAATATATTCTTTGTTCCATAGCCTAGTTTGGTATGAATAATATCTAGATCTTTATCAAAGTCATAGTCTACACCAGCATCAACGACTCTAATATTAAAGCCATTTTGTTTACAAAACACATTTATTGCGGCTCCTCCTTTGACAAAATTTTTAACCATCTGATATGTCATTTCCTTTGGACAGCTGCTAACTCCCTCGTCTGCTAAACCATGATCAGCAGCAAAAACTAACATTGTTGGATTGTTTATTTCTGGGCTTAAAGTATTTTGTAATAAACATATTTTTTTACCAAGCTCTTCTAGAATCCCCAAAGATCCTTTAGGCTTAGTTTTATGATCGATTTTATATTGTATTTTTTCTTCCATTATATTATTATTTTATTTTTTGCGCTATTCCTGAAACCATAAAATACACTTCATCTGCCTGCTTGGCAATATGCTGATTCATCCATCCTTGAAGATCTATAAATCTGCGTGTATTTTTTTCGACTGGGACTACACCCAAACCAATTTCATTTGAAACTACAATAAGAGTTGTTTCCTTCTCAATGAGTTTATCCCATTCCTGTTTAGCTTGAACCAGACTTTTATCTACATCATAGGAATTATCATAAAAGAAATTAGTTAACCATAATGTTATACAGTCAAGTAATACGGTTTTATTACTTAGATTAAGGTTTGAAATATATTTTTCCTCCTCAATGTTTTCCCATTCATCCAATCGTCTTGATTTATGGATATCAACACGTTTTTTAAACTCATCATCCCATATCCGAGATGTAGCTAAATATACAGGTTTATCAGTTAGTGATCTGGCAATTTCCTCAGCAAATTCACTCTTTCCAGAGCGTTGTCCTCCAGTAATATATATAATTTTTGCCATTATTATAATTAAAAAAGAATTCCTTCAAGTTAATTTTATAAATAATATTCTTATGGCTTTTAGAAAATATGAATTGAGATAAAACTAATTCAATACAAGGTGGGCATACAAAATCCTTAATTAAATAATATACTAAACAATAAAACTCATTATTAATTAGTATACGATGGTATTACAGATTCCGATAAAATCACTTTGCTTCTCTTCCCGAAAGCTATGAATAGAATTTGGCAGGTCTTCTGGCTTGTCTTTATGCTAGCCTTCCCATTTTTGTAACAAAACAGTGGATTATTAGCAAGGATGTATAGACTACATCACGACTTACAGCTGCGGGTACAGCTCCGGAATCTCATTTTTTATGATCACCGGATTCCCTTTTTAATCTTATAAAATAAGCTAGAACCAAATTTCAGGGACAAATATATTTAATTTAAGTTAAGAAATCGACTAAATATTATTCTTCCAATTGATTTCTTTTAATATCTTATTTTTTTGTGTCATTCACTATATAGTAATTCTTTTGCAAATCACACAAATCATCCTTCATAAATTGTAAATGAGGAGTTCTCAGGTATTGTGCAATTTTCAAATTTTTTCTTTGTTAAGATAAACTCCATCATCTTTATTGCTAAACCATGAGAAACTACTAATATATTAGCATTGGTATATCTCGACAGGATATCATCCAAGAACTTATCTAATCGCATGTACACAACATTAACGTTTTCGGTTTCATATTCATTATTAAGAATATCAAAATCTTCTGGGAATTTTTTTCCCTCTAATAGCCCCATATCCCACTCCAAAAGTCTATAGTCAAGATTAATTTCTAAATCATCAAGATGTTTTGCGAGTTGCTGACTGGTTATCAAAGCTCTTTTCAGAGGACTAGAGAAACACATTTTAAACTTTACAGACTTAAGCTTCTCCGCTAGTGCTTCAGTCTGAATGAATGCAGCCTCTGAAAGTGTCCCTTCACTTTGTCCCTGACATATTCCTTGCTCATTTTCAATCGTGACCCCATGTCTAACTATATATAATCTATTCATAGTATTTCTTTTAAAATTCGATTCCTTTTCGTGCTAGCTGACCCTTTTGGAATGGATGTTTTACACATTCGATACAACTAACATAATCAGCTTTTTCGATAAGTCCATCAGTAGCTCCTCTTCCTGTAAGTACTAATTCCAAATCAGTCGGTTTATCTTCAATAAATTCAATCAATTTTGATTCGGGGATAAAATTGTCTCTAACCGCAATCAAAATCTCGTCCATTACCAAGAGATCGATTTTCTCATTCGAAATTTTATCCCGTAAAAACTGCAATCCTATATTTGCATCTTCAGCAATTTTATTTGGATCTAATGATTTATCAAGCCCTGGATGACCTTTGGCAAAACTAATTACTTCAGCACCAAGCTTTCGTAACGAGTCATGTTCATTATATTTGTACTTATCAGTATCCTTATTAAACGAAGCAAAGCAAACTTTGAAGCCATGTCCCAATGCTCGCGTACAAAGTCCAACGGCAGCGGTAGTCTTTCCTTTTCCCTTGCCTGTATATAAATGTATCATAATTTTATTATTTAGATTAAGGCAAATATATAATTAATTTAGATGAATATATTAAAAAAATAAGATGTTTAAAACGGATCAGTTTAACTATACGGTGGTTTGAATTTTAAAATGTTATTAATTAATGCTTATTTCAGGCTTTCAGCCTTTTTATTTATAAATCTTACTAAGCCAATGCTTTGCATTGGCTTACGCTATAGATGCCTTTCAGGCAAAATGAATTTATTTCTAATAAAAAATATCTGCCTAAGTTCAATTAGTAAATGCAAATTTATAATAACATAAAAAAAGAAAAAACAAGCTATCTTTTGCATAGCCCAACTACATGCATAGTTTTATTTAGTCCGCATATTATTTAAACTAAACCTTAAAAACCAGTTCAAGCAGATTCTTACAAACTTTTAAATTTAATAATTTCTCAAAAAAACATTAGATTATTCTTGTTTGGAAATCTTGATAATACACATTCATGTAACTATATGCAACAAATGTTACTTATTGATTATTAAGCACTATGCACTTATATTTGTATTCTAAACTTTTAATTTCCAGATTATGAAAAAAGAAAAATTAAATTATCCTAGAAGCTTTTCACATATTGGTATAACAGTGCCCGACCTAGATAAAGCCATAAAATTCTACACTGAAGTAATGGGATTTTACACAATTATGGAAGCAACAGAAGTTCTTGAAGAGGACCAAACAGCTATCGGGAAAATGTGTATTGATGTATTCGGCAAAAACTGGAAAAAATTCAGAATAGCACATTTATCGACAGGTGACAGAATTGGAATAGAATTATTTGAATTCAAGGAATCCAAAAACTTAAAATCAGAGTTTAATCCTTTCTGCTCGGGATTATTCCATTTCTCAGTTCAAGATCCTGATATCGAAGGATTGGTTGAAAAAATTGTCAAAGCTGGAGGAAAACAAAGAATGCCAATAAGAGAATACTATCCAGGAGACAAACCTTACAGAATGTGTTATGTAGAAGATCCATTCGGAACAGTATTCGAAATATATTCGCATTCATACGAGCTACACTATTCTGCAGGAGCATATAATTGATTCTTTTCGGCAAAATTTATTCCCCATTCATTCAATTCGTTGATAATGGGGATTAAAGTACATCCTAATTCTGTCAATTTATACTCGACTTTTGGCGGAGCTACAGGATACACTATTCTTTCAACTAACTTATCTTTCTCCAAGGCTCTTATTGAATATACAAACATTCGATTTGACATATCGGAGATAGATTTCTGTAAATCACCAGATCTCATAGCCCCCTTCTGCAAATGAAATAAAATCAAACTTTTATATTTGTCTCCTATTAAGTTTATTGTAAAAGCAAGTGAACAGTAAAACTCTTTTCCTTCATATAATATCTTATCTTTCTTCATTTTTAAATCTTGTAATTTTTCTGCTATTTCTCAAGATACACATAATCAAAACCAATAGATAAACAATAAATATAATCTCACATTCATTTGCATATCATAATATTTTATTTAACTTTGATATTGAATTAGCATTTACCTATACCACAATTGCAAAGCTAATACAGATTATTTACATATCATATTTTCATACAGCTAAGTTTATTTATCGAATATAGTTTAATTATCAATATATTTCAAATAAATTTAATTATGAAAACAATCACAATTTTCATTCTTCTTTTCTGTTCTATTTTATCATTTACTCAGAACATACCAACAGAACATAATCAGATAAAAGTATTAACATTGGGTACATTTCATTTCAATTTCCCAAACCTGGATGTTAGAAAAATTGCCAAGTCGGATCAAATTGATGTTCTAGAAGACAAGTATCAAAATGAAATCAGAGAACTAGTAAGTCAAATTGCTGAATTTAAGCCTACTAAAATCATTATCGAAAAATTTCCCAATGAACAAGCCCAAACTGACTCTTGCTATAATGCTTATATTAAGGGTAAATATCAATTGAAAAGAGATGAAACAAATCAAATTGGATTTAGATTAGCAAAAAAGCTTAATCATAAAAAACTATTTTGTGTCGACCAATGGGGTGATTATTATGGAGAAATGAAGAATATCATTTTTGGAAAAAACAAAGAAGAACTAAATAAATTTATCAGCTTTACTAAAGCAAGTGCTGATTCTTCAATATCCTATAAACACAAACATATATTTAAAAACAAAGGAATTATACCAGAAATAAAATCACTTAACAATCCTGAGAATATAAAAAAATCATTAGGCAACTATCTTATAGGTAATTTCAAATATGAGTCGAACGAAGGAGATTTCATGGGAGTTCATTTCCAAACTTCACGTTGGTTTAATCGAAATTTAAAGATATTTCGTAATATCCAGGATTTGGAGTTAAAACCAGATGATAGATTATTAGTCATTTTTGGAGCAGGTCATATGAATTTGCTAAATATCTTTTTTGATAGCTCTCCTGAATTTGAATTAGTAAACTGTCTGGATTATTTAAAATAGATTTCAAAATCGAAAAAGGGTATTCTCAGCTATGAATACCCTGGATTTATAATCAAACTTCAACAATACTATTTATCTGCATATTAAAATTTAAGATCAATATATACTGATTAGACCCATATTGAGATGCAGGGCATATCTTTTTCTGATTTGAGATGCACGGCATATCTTTTATTCTTATTTGAGATGCACGGCATATCTTTTTATTCTTATTTGAGATGCACGGCCGTGCATCTCTACCTTTTTTGTTTTTATATTCTATCCTCTTTCGACTATATTATTTTTTTCTTTTTTATATTCTATTCTCCTTCGACTTCATTATTTTTTTCTTTTTTATATTCTATTCTCTTTCGACTACATTATTTTTTTCTTTTTTATATTCTATTCTCATTCGACTATATTATTTTTTTCTTTTAAACAGATGCACGTCCGTGCAACTCTACCTTTTTTTCTTTTTTATATTCTATTCTACTTCTACTGCAATATTTTTTTTTCAACACCATAAAAAAACAAAATCAATAAAATGTAACAAAAATTAACACAAATACGTAAACCGAACTGTAAAAAAACATAATTTAAATTTATCAATATGTTAAAAACAGTATTAATATCAAGTTTAATGCTAGCTTCAACTAGCATTATGTCTCAAAACGTGAGTAAGGACTGGGTGAAATTTAGTTACAAAAGAAAGCCCTTAATGATTATTCATGAGAACAACAAGGATTATAATCTTGAAATTAGCATTCCTTGGTCCAATAAAAACAAAATCGCAAATCAGGCTAATCTAGAAAAGTATGAGGCTGATTTAATAAAAGCAGATGAAGAGTATAATCAGAAAATAAATGACCAGAAGGAAAAATCTAAATCTGTTAAACTTGCAGGAATTGAAATTGCAAGTTTTGGTGGATCAGAGGATCCCATCAGAAAAAAATACGTTAGCAAACCAAAAAAGAAATTTGTTATTAATGAAAATGAATATTCAAATTATACAGGAATTTCAGGCTTTCAAAGATCAAAAAAAGCTCCCTTTACTTTAAAAATAGAGCTCGAAGATATTGTTATCGGAGAGGTTGAAGATTTCAAATTAAAAGATAAGGAAGGTAAACCAACAGGTAAATATAAAAGACAGGTGAAAATTAAGCAACCTATCATATATTCAATAATTGATAGTAGCAAAAAGGTTCTTTTCACAGAGAGATGGAAAGATTCAAACAAACAAATGACAATTTCGAGCGAAGAAATCCCGGCAAAAGAATGGCATGATTTTAAAGCTAAAAGCTGGCAAAATTATTACGAGTCGAGTTTAAAAAACACATTGTTACTAACTGCAAATTCAATTAAAGAACAAATAAGTTACAAATTTGGTTATTGCAAAATAAGTAAAGACACAAAAATTTATTATGGTAAAAACAAAAAAATGAATTACCAAGATTTAAGTCTTGCAAAAATAAAAGCAACAAGAGCATTTCAAGATATTATGTCAGATTATGAAAGTGCGAAAGAGTTAATGAACGAAGCTATCGAAATTTGGGAAAAAGAATTAAAAGAATCAAAACCTAAAGACAAGAAAGCTAGAATTGGTCGATCAGTAACACAAGCTATAATATTAAACTTAATTCAGGCAAATATCATGACCGAAAACTACAAAGAAGCCAGGAATTATTGTGACAAATTTGACTTACTTCCTTATCATAAGAATCGATACAAAAATCATCTTGAAGACCTAAGAAGCTTTATGAAAGATCAGAAGAAGAGAAATACCTCTCCTCAAAATCTTCTGGCTGCAGAATAAATATTTTTTTTTGAGAAAGCTCAAATTTCATTCAAAGCAAAAGGATGATATTTGAGCTTTTTTTGGTATTTATATATGCTCCCCCTACTGGTTAACATGATTATTTTTAAGCTTGCTTCTCATCACTGAGTTAGCTCATATTTCATTCCTGTTGATTTCCTCATATTTTATTCATATAATACTTTTTTAGTTAATAACTCTTGTAAAATTCGCCGTTTTAATCTAACTAACTTTACTGCAAAACTCAATATCTAGCTCCTAGGATACACAAAAAACTAGAGATACAACCCCCAGTATAAAGGACTTACACTATTTGAAAAAAAAACATTACTTATATTTGTTTTATGTTAATATGTTTGTATTTTTAAACCCTTACAAAACCTACTAACAGTGTGCTCTAAACACAGGCAGAGCACACATTTAATTTTATTAATATGTTAAAGACAGTACTAATAGCAAGTTTAATGCTAGCTTCAACTAGCATTATGTCTCAAAACGTGAGTAAGGACTGGGTGAAATTCAACTATGAAAGGAAACCTCTAATGATTATTCATGAAAACAACAAGGATTATAGAATCGAAGTTAGCATTCCTTGGTCCGATAATAATGATTTCGAAAATCGTACTAACCAAGAAGAATATGAAGCTGAATTAATAAGAGCTGACGAAGAGTATGAAGAGCAATTAAGAGCCCAAAATCAAAAAACAAAAACTATTAAAGTTGCGGGAATCGAAGTTGCAAGCTTTGGTGACTCAGATGATAAAACCATCCGCAAAAGATTTGTTCGCAAACCTAAAGATAAATTTGTTATTAATAAAAATGATTATTTAAACCATACAGGAATTTCAGGCTTTCAAGTATCAAAAAAAGCTCCCTTTACCTTAAAAATTGAACTCGAAGATATTTTCATCGGAGAGGTTGAAGATTCTAAAATAACCAACAAAGAAGGTAAATTTACAGGCAAATATAAAAGACAGGTGAAGATTAAACAGCCTATCATTTATTCGATAATTGATAGCAGCAATAAGGTTCTTTTCACAGAGAGATGGGAAGGTTCAAATAGACAAATGACCATTACAAGCAAAGAAATCCCTGTAAAAAGCTGGGCTGAGTTTAAACTTAGAGGCTGGCAAAAATATTACGAATCGAGTTTGAGAAACATATTGTTCGAAACTGCAAGTTCAGTTAAAGAACAAATAAGCTACAAATTTGGATATTGTAAAATAAGTAAAGACACGAAAATTTATTATGGTAAAAACAAAAAAATGAATTACCAAGATTTAAGTCTTGCAAAAATAAAAGCAACAAGAGCATTTCAAGATATTATGTCAGATTATGAAAGTGCGAAAGAATCAATGAACGAAGCTATCGAAATCTGGGAAAAAGAATTAAAAGAATCAAGACCAAATGACAAGAAAGCAAGAATTGGTCGCTCTGTAACACAAGCCATAATATTAAACTTAATTCAGGCAAATATCATAATCGAGAATTACAAAGAGGCAAAGAATTATTGTGACAAATTTGACTTACTTCCTTATCATAAGAATCGATACAAATATCACCTTGAAAAACTAAGACGCTTTATGAAAGATCAGAAGAAGAGAAATACATCTCCTCAAAATCTTCTGGCTGCAAAATAATTGTTTTTCTATTAAAAAAAGCTCAAATTTCATTCAAAGCAAAGGATGATTTTTGAGCTTTTTTTTTATAACTGCTTCACCTACTGGTTAACATTATTATTTTTGACGCGATGCACCAAAAGAATACTAAGTTCCACCTCAAAAAAAAACATCCTACTAGTTTAACTTTTATCCGTACAGTTTTCTTACTCATTTTCACCCCTATACTTTTTATTACTCTTATTTAAACTACAAGAGAACTAGCAATAATAATCTTACGAAACCAAAATTTATAATTCTGACTTTATCGCCAACTTAAACCTGTCGAATTTTAAGAGCAACTATTTAGATTAGTTTAACAGAATATTTTTTGAATATATTTAAATTATATAAGGATTATAGTTGACAATAATACAAATAAATTAATATAAAGAAAATTATTATTATTCAAAGCTTTTTAAATTTATTTTAATTAACTTAATAGTTGAAAAAATTAAATAAACAAAAATGAATGTATTAATTCTATTTGCTCACCCAGATTTCAACAAATCCAAAGTTAATAAACAATTAACATCTAGAATTTCAGATATTAGAAATTTAAAATTTCATGACCTTTATGATGAATATCCTGATGGTTTTATAGACAAGAAAAGAGAGCAAAAACTTATGGAAAAACACGATGTTATAATATTTCATTTTCCAATGTATTGGTATAGTACTCCCCCAATACTTAAAGAATATCAGGATATGGTACTTGAACACGGCTGGGCATTTGGCTCAAATACAAGTTCTTTATATAATAAACTCTTTTTATCTGTAATAACTACAGGAGGCAGATTAGAACAATATCAGGTAAACGGTTTACACAGACACACAATCAATCAGTTGATTGCTCCAATATATCAAACTGCATTATTTTGCGGAATGAAAACCATACCTCCTCTTGTATTGCATGGGAGTCATGAGATATCGCAAACAGAAATTCTCAAATTTAAAAATCTATTCTTTTCTCTAATTAATGATTTCATAAATAACACATTCAATTACGAACAATCGATAAAATATGATTATATTAACCATTATATAAGCGAAAAGGGATAAAATTATGGAGGTAAATTTTCTTAATCAGGCAGTAGTATATTTAAGCGCAGCAGTGGTAGCAGTACCAATTGCAAAAAAACTAGGCTTTGGATCAGCTTTAGGTTATTTAATCGCAGGTGTTATAATAGGACCTTTTGTATTAAATCTAGTAGGTGATCAAGGACAAGATGTTATGCACTTTGCCGAATTCGGAGTAATAATGATGCTATTCCTAATTGGTTTAGAATTACAACCATCATTATTATGGAAACTTAGAATACCCATTCTTGGTTTAGGCGGCATACAAGTCATCTGCACCACTATCGTAATTAGCCTTATTATAATATATCTAATTGGTTTGAGCTGGCAAATTGCTCTTGCTATTGGATTAACACTGGCTCTATCATCCACTGCCATAGTCCTCCAAACTCTACAAGAAAAATCACTGATGAAAACTACCGGAGGGCAAAACACCTTTTCTGTTCTTTTGTTTCAAGATATTGCTATAATCCCAATACTAGCTATAATGCCATTATTGGCAAGCGAAACAACCGAAAATATTATTCCACAAGCGAGCAGTGATATTACAATTGGATTACCAGTATATGCTCAAACAATAATTATTATTTCGGTGATGACTGCCATTTATCTAACAGGCAAGTACGCGATAGGATATGCATTCAAATTAATCGCACAAACTAGATTGAGAGAATTATTTACAGCTGCTGCACTATTGTTAATTGTAGGTACTACACTGCTTATGAAAATAGTCGGGTTGAGTCCTGCACTAGGAACATTTGTAGCTGGTGTTGTATTAGCACAAAGTCAATACAGGCACGAACTAGAGACAAATATACTCCCCTTTAAAGGCTTACTCCTTGGCTTATTTTTCATAGCCGTAGGTGCTTCTATTGATTTTGGACTTATATTCAGCAAACCCATTATTATCTTTGGAATTGTATTCGGTTTAATCACAATAAAATTTGGCATCCTCTTTCTGATTGGAAAAATTTATGGAATGAGATTAGATAATAATTTCTTATTTGCTTTTGGTTTAGCTCAGGGAGGTGAATTTGCTTTCGTTATATTATCACAGGCTCTAAAGACTGGTGTAATGTCAACAAATATAGCCAACCCAATAGTTGCATCAGTAGCAATATCAATGGCTCTGTCGCCACTTTTAATGCTACTTAATGAAAAATACATACAACCAAAATATGGGACTACAGAAAAGGAAGAAAGAGAAAATGAGACAATTCACGAATGGAACGAGGTAATAATTGCAGGCTTTGGAAGATACGGAAGTACCATTGGTAGATTTTTACAAGCAAATGGTACACAAGCTACTTATCTTGATATAGATCCTGATAATGTAGACCTTCTGCGAAAATTAGGCTTAAAAGTATTTTACGGAGATGCATCCAGGCAAGACTTATTGGCAGCAGCAGGAGCTCGAGAAGCCAAAATAATAGTAATAGCTGTTGACAATCCTGTAAAAACCATAGAAATAGTTAATACTGTTCAAAAATACTTCCCTCACCTTCAAATCATGGCAAGAGCTAAAACATGGGATATATATTTTGAATTAATAGAAAAAAACATACTAAAAACCTATAAAGAATTTTCGGATACAGGTCTTCGAATTGGTGCAGATGTGCTTAGCTCCATTGGGTACAGAAAAAACCAAGTGTATCGTTCACTACAAAAATTCAGGAAACATGACGAAGAGTTCTTAAAGGAGATAGCCGAGTCCAGACACAAAGATTCTGATTTGATAAAACAAAGAAGACGTATAATTGAAGAATTGGAACTAATGATGCTAGACGATATCAAAAATGAGTCAGTAAATAAAGATTTAGGATGGAATGAGGAAAATATAAAAGAGGAATTTACTCCTACTATAAAAAAGATAAGGGAAGAAAAATTATAAGCAATTTTCTTTATTTGTCTGATATAATTTTAACATTGATATAAATACACTCACAATTCTTATATTTTCGAAAATTTAAAAATCCTATTTGAGACATATTAGGAAGCAGTATAACTACACGGTGCTTTTAATTTAAAAAATTATATATCAATGCTTATTTCAGGCTTACAGCCTTTTTTCTTTGTTGTTATTCACCCCAATGCGTTGCATTGGGCTTTATTGTATATGCCTCTTAGGCAAGATATTACACTTACAATATTATAATTTGAGGAATATTTTTCACCCATTTATACTTTAATCATAAATACTCCTTTCATAATATAACTTACATCTTTTCTTATTCAGTTTAACTATAATATCTGCATAATTTTATGTACTCCCCCCTACTATTTAAACTAACCCCATACTAACAACATACAGAAATAAAAAAGGAAGCATAATAATGACAAAATAAAAAAACTGCTTATAATATTAATAATTATAAGCAGTTTTTGTAAAACTAGCAGGACACTACTCCAAAACTAATTTATGGTTACAATCAATGAGTTCTTTTTTTAACTGTTCCAACCAATTATCAACTCTTTGGTTTGTCTTTTTAGATTCATGATCTTCATCTACTGGCAATCCAACAAATCCGCCATCAATAAAGGCTCGTGAATCTTTGAAAGTATAACCCTCTGAGTTAATCTTACCAATAACATGAGCACCTGTTTTCTTAATGCTCAAATACAAGTCGCCCATAGAATCAACAAAGTTATGAGGATATGCAATATGATCTCCCAGGCCAAAAAAAGCGAAGAATTTATTACTTAAATCCATAGCCTCAACATTTGTCATAAATTTATCCCATACATTATTGTCATTAACATCCGACCAATTATGAGTTCCAACTGTCGAAATTCCCATAATAAACAAATCATATTTATTCATTTGCTCTAATGAAAAGTCAGAAGCCACTAGAAAATCAACATTATTAAATCGAAGTTTCTCACCAATAATTCGAGAGACTTTTTCTACATTTCCAGATTCGGGGAAAAAAACTAATGCAATTCTATTCATAATCTTTTTTATTTATATAAATATTCATTAGATATAATCACAATCTATCATTTTGATTTACAAACTAAAATAAACTTAAATCTAAAAATAAACTCTAAATAAATTTATAAAAAAATAATGAATTATTAATATTAATTTTGTATTTTATGCTAATTATTTTTTCATTTCATATGCTAAATATTGTCTAATAAAATATAACGATAATTACTTATGTTGATTTATTAATATTTTTTACAAATAAAATCACAGTTGGCATGCTTATTGCGATGCAAGCCTCCATTCAGCTTATACTTATTTTCTTTTTTTAGCTATTCCCGAAATTAGAAGATAATAATTATATTAATTGAGATAATACTTGAACTAACTATAATACAAATACGAATAAACAATTATATTTACTATAATATTTTTCTAGATAAAGAAAATTTTAATATTTTTGAAAAGATAAAATTTGAATAAATAATTAATATACTATGAAAAAGAATCTAATAATTTTAAGCATCGCAATTTTTGCCTGCTTTTCTTGTTCTCGTCAAATTTCTAGAGTTTCAGCAGATCAACAAATCGACCTTAGTGGAAGATGGAACGACACGGACTCACAACAAGTATCAAAAGAAATGATTGGGCAAATTTTCACCAACTCAGCATGGGTTCAAAATTTTGAAAAAGAAAACAAAAGAAAACCTGTTGTAATTGTGGGATTAATTACAAACAAAACCTCTGAACACATTGATGCTGAAACTTTCATTAGAGATATTGAAAAAAATATCATTATGAATGGAACGGTTAGACTAGTTCAGGCTGGCAACAAAAGAGAAGACCTTCGTAAAGAGCGTGCTGATCAACAGGACTACTCTTCCAAAGCAACTATCAAAAAATGGGGTAGAGAATTAGGTGCTGATTTTATGTTACAAGGTGATATTGCATCAATTATCGACCAATACAAAAAAGAAAAACTAAGATATTATCAAATTAACCTAAGCTTAAGCAATCTTGAATCAAACGAAATTGTTTGGCTTGGTGATAAAAAAATAAAAAAGTACATAAACAGATAATTATATTTGTTTTACACACCAAAAACTAGCTTGAGTTGTCAAGCTAGTTTTAGTTTTTATTGAGACTACATCTAATTACAACCAAATCGACATCTACTTACTATTAAGCACTCTAGCATGATTAAATTTCTACCCAAAAATGTAAATTACTATCTGCGAGCAACATTTTTATGCTCTATGATATTTTTATCCTCATGTGCAAGTTTCTACGAGCAAAATCTTGCATACAACAATCAAGTCCAACAAGGTAACTACACACAAGCAAAAGATCTTTTGTCCAAAAGTAAATATATGAATATGACTAAAAACAATATTCTTTTACTTCTGAACAGAGGTTATCTTGATTATATGCTTGGCAATTACGACACAGCTATTAATGATTTTAACAATGCTGATATTATTATTGAAGATCAGCGTAAAAAATTTGGCTCTGAAGTATTATCCTTTGTTTCAAACCCAGGAGTGAAACCATACAAAACTGAAGATTTTGAAAATGTTATGGTGAATTTTTACAAGGCATTATCGTTCATAAATAAAAATAACTATGAAGGCGCCACAGTGGAATGTCGAAGAATAAACGAGAAACTGTATTCGCTAAACGATAAATATAAATCAAAAAGGGCTAATAACAGATATAGCGATGATGCTTTTGCTCACTATTTGATGGGGCTTGTATATGAGGCTCAAAACGACCACAACAATGCATTTATTGCATATAGAAATGCATATAAAATATATGATGAAATTTACACTAAAAAATTCGAAACCCCTGCTCCTACACAATTAAAATATGATATATTAAGATCTGCTAGAAATACTGGTCTTGCTAATGAAGTTGAATTCTTTAAAAAGAAATTTGAATTTAACGATAGCATTAAAATAGCCGATAAGAATGAAGGTGGAGAACTTATATTCTTCTGGTTTAATGGATTTTGTCCTAGAAAACATGAATGGAGTTTGAATTTTGCCACAAGTGCAAATGGTGCTGGAATGATGACCTTCTACGATGAAAATGAAGATGTATCAATACCATTTAACACGAATACGCTTTCTAGCAATGAAAGATCATCTTTGAAAAATGTAAGTGCTGTGAGAGTTGCCTTTCCAAAGTATATTGAACGTCGTCCAGTATACCAAAAAGCGAAAATTATCACAGAAGAAACAAAAGATATAAAACTTGAAAAAGTTGAAGATATTAACAAAATTGCCTTTACATGCCTAAAAGACAGAATGCTTAGAGAGATGGGAAATTCTCTACTAAGATTAGCTGTAAAACAAGGTCTTGAAGCATATGCTAGAAGCAAAGATGAGAACTTAGGAGCATTAGTCAGTATTCTGAATGCTGTAACAGAAAAGGCTGATACTCGAAATTGGCAAACACTTCCACATAGTATTTCGTTTGCAAGAATTCCACTTAAAAAGGGACAGAATACAATAAAACTAAAAATAACAGACTCGACAGGTAGTTCTGAGATAAAAGAATTTACTTTTGAAGGCAAGGGTAATACCGAATTTTTCACATATAGTAGCCTTGAGTCATATAACTAAAGTAGACTACATAAAAAAAGCTCAAAACTATCGTACAGTTTTGAGCTTTTTTTAAACCTAAATTCAAATATACTGCTTAACTTTAATTTCTCCTCTATTTATCAAATTAGCATAATAATTTAATCCAGCCAAAATATCAGATCCAGGGTAAATAAAAACTTCCGAGATATGACCCACTAGAGATTTAATTTTAGAACTAATCTTTTCATCTTTAGCAATAGCACCAGTAATAATTATACCATCTATCTTTTGTCCGTCGAAAACAACACTCATAGAAGCGATAGATTTAGCAATTTGATAAATCATGGCATTTAAAATCAGTTCGGCTTTTGGATTTCCCTCATCTCTTAGCTGACACACCTCCATCGCACTATAGGTATTGAAGTACGCATACAAACCACCTTGAGCACTCTGCTTTTGAAGCATCTCATCCATAGTGTATTCTCCCGAATAACAAGCGCGAATCAATTCTCCAATAGGCAGACTACCTGCCCTAATAGCTGAAAATGGTCCTTCCCCATCAAATGCCTGATTCACATCTACTACTTTCCCTTTTTTGTGAGCACCCACACTTGTGCCACCTCCAATATGAGCTACAATTAGATTTAAATCATCATAATTCTTTCTTATACTATCGGCATATTTCCTACCTACAACCTTCTGATTTAAAGCGTGAAAAACAGATTTGCGTCTTATATCTGGATGTCCAGTAATTTTTGCAATTTCATGCATCTCGTCAACTACTACAGGATCTGCTATATAAGCTTGACAGTTATCAAATGATTTTGCCAAATGAAAAGCTAGAACACCACCAAGATTAACCACATCCTTACCTAATCGACAGTTCACAAGATCATCGACCATCTTGTTACTAACCTCATAAACACCTGATTCGACTGGTCGAATTAATCCTCCACGCCCAAATACAAATTTTATTTGACCAGTATTAATTTCATTTTTATCAAGCTCTGCCAATATCAAATCTTTTCTAAAATCTGTTTGACTACAATAACATTTATACTTTTTAAGATCCTTTTCACTATGATTAATTTTTTTGTGAAATACAATATTATGCATATCATAAATTGCAAGCTCAGTATAAATATTCCTTGGATTTACAATTAGACTTAAATTTCTTTCCATAATATTCAGTTTTAGAATCTATTTTTTTGTTTAAAATATTTTTATAGTATAAGAACAGAATATCCCAGACCCCGTTCCTAAGAAAACTCCTTTTATCTAGCAATTTAATTTTCGAGAAATCACTACTCTTTGAATTTCAGAAGTTCCTTCACCAATTTGCAATAATCTTTGATCTCTATAAAATCTTTCGATATCGTATTCTTTCATCAATCCATATCCTCCAAAAATCTGCACTGCTTCGTCTGCAACCTCTTTTGCTATTTCTGAACAATAGAGTTTTGCCATTGCTGATTCCATTGAAAAATCTTTTTTAGAATCCTTCAACCAACAAGCTTTATATAAAAGATTTCGGGCTAATTCTATTTTCATTGCCATATCTGACAATTTGAATGATACGGCCTGAAATTTAGATATTGGACGACCAAATTGCTTTCTTTGTTTTGCATAATCCAAAGCCATTTCGAAAGCTCCTTGAGCTAAACCCAATCCCATGGCGGCAATTGATAATCTTCCTGAATCTAAGGTAGATAACATAATTTTTGAACCTTCACCTATTTCTCCAAGCATACAATCTTTTCCAACTTTACAATCATTGAAAAATATCTCAGCTGTATCAGTTGCACGCCACATTAACTTACCGTGCATAGTATTGCAAACTAGTCCATCGCTGGGTTTCTCAAGTATAAAACAAGTGTATTCATCATCATCTGTTTTTGTTTGCACTGTTATACCACTACATATTTTGGAAGATCCGTTTGTAATAAATATCTTACTTCCATTAATCAGATAATCGTTACCAGATTTGGTTGCAAAAGTTTGAGTGCCACGCGAATCTGAACCTGCATTAGGTTCTGTCAGACCAAAAGCCCAGATATAATCACCAGTACATAAACTTGGAAGATATTTCCTCCTTTGTTCTTCTGTTCCAAAATTATAAATTGGTCCAATACCCAAAGAATTATGAGCTGCAATAGTTGCAGCCTGCGATCCATCAACTCTAGCCAACTCTTCCACGGCTATTATATATGATAAATAATCAGTATCACCACCTCCATATTTGTGAGGCAGATACATTCCAAACAGTCCTAATTCGCCCATCTTTTTGCACAATTCGGTCGAGAATATTTCCTTTTCATCCAATTCTCTTGCTATGGGCTTTATCTCTTTTTCTGCAAAATCCCTAACCGAATTCCGAAGCATTATATGAGAATCATTTATATATGGGAAATTGGAATTGTTTAATGTCATTTTTATAAGCTTTTATAGTTTTTAAAAAATTCTACAAATACAATCTACTGAAGATATAAATAGGTACGATAACTACTGGTTTTATCTAAAACTTATTCATCTCTAATAATATCCTCGGGTAATTCAATTGGATAATTTAGAAATAATTCAGCAAAAATTTTACCTTGGGGATCAATACGAAGCGATTTTGTTCCTCCCCCTCCTAATGATCTTTCAAGTATAAAATTAAAGGATAATAAATTTGGAATATCATAACGTATAACATTGCCATAACAAAATGCCTCAAATATTTCTTTCATTTTAGACTCTGTTAAGTTCTTTTTAAGATATTTATACTTTTTCTCGTCTCTGGCCACAACTCCAATATTTACGCTATCTCCCTTGTCCCCAGATCGAGCTAAACAGATTTTTTTATAATTAGTTTCGACCAGTGAATTATTCAAATGAGATTTATTTAAATCGTCTTCAGCTTTATTCTCCATAATATCTGTAGGTTTCCACTCCTTATCATGCTGAGTATGGGATGGGATTTTAAAAGCGCTCTCTACCTCACCATGACAATTGAGCATAAATAGATTAGCCTCAATCTTTCTTTTATCAATTAAACATGGCCAATACGAAACCACTTTTTGTATTTTAGGTTTAGCGCCAACAATTGCAATACCTGATGGAGCTGAGAGTATGGTCGCTGCAAAAACATCACAAAATTGTTTGACTTTTTCCTGATCCATATCAAAGACAGAAATCCTAAGCATAGCTTCTAGAGGGATAGTTTTTTCAAAATCATATTTGTGGCATGAGTTATATCCAACAATTTCGAGATTTGAATCTTCAAAATCAATTTTTAGTTTATCCCAAATAATATTTTCGATTATTTTAGCCTTTTTGTCAATCTCTTCACCACACACAATAAAATAACCCACAGCCTTATAACCGTCATTATATGCCATAGAAACTTTTAAGTATGGAGTAGGCGCCTGACCATGCGTGTTTTCAATATTAATCCTGTTATATCTCGATTGGCTAATTTTCAATTTACTTATATCAGCTACTAAATCGGGACCAATAAAACATCTAGGATTTCCCATTTCGTATAGCAACTGTTCCTTTATAGTGTTAGTATTAATCAAACCTCCTGTATCAGGATGCTTATATATACTAAATTTACCGTCAGATTTCATTTCAACAATAGGATAGCCTATATTATACCAATTCTTTATCAAATGCCAATCAGTGTAGTTTCCTCCGCTTGATTGCGCTCCACACTCAATAATATGTCCAGCTACCATACCAGCAGCCAATTTATCAAATTCATTTATTTTCCATCCAAACTCATATATCATTGGAGCCATAGTAAGAGCAGTGTCGGTGACACGTCCTGTTATAATAATATCGGCTCCATGCTCCAATGCATTCACAATAGCTCTGGATCCAAAGTAAACATTTGCGCTAACAAGTCTATCCTGAATCAAATCAAAGGATTCACCAGTTTCAATATTTTTGAATGTCTCACCCTCTTCTTGTAGCATTTTGATTCTGTCAACAATACCATCCCCTTCCACAACAGCTACTTTAAGATTTACATTTAATTTTAGAAGTTCGGCACATAGTTTTTTAGCACAAAGCAATACCTCAACACCACCTGCATTAGTAATAAGTTTTATTTTCTTTTCACTTAATAATTTGGCACAATCAACTACCTGATCAATAAAATCTTGAACAAAACCAGATTTTGGATTATGATTCTTTTGTTTGGACAAAATACTCATAGTTATTTCAGATAGATAATCGATACTTATATAATCCAATTCACCACCTAAAATTTGTCTTTTTAAAACCTGAGTGTCATCACCCCAATAGCCACCAGCGTTGGCTATCCTAATTTTATCTTTAATATTTGACTCTGATGCCTTTTCCATTTATCTATATTTTAGACCCTTTCAATACGCAATAAAATATCATTTGCACTTATCTGTGCTTCCTCTTTTACATTAAGTTTTATAATTTTACAATCATAAGGAGCATATATTATGTTTTCCATTTTCATGGCTTCGTAACTCATCATCTTACTACCCTTTTCACAAATCATATCGTTTTTAACATAAATAGCACGAACAATACCGGGTAGTTCTGATCTGATAAACTCATTAGAACTATCCTTAGCATTTTCTATACTATTTTCAAAGTTTATCTTTCGGGGACTCAAATAAATATCATTTTGCACAAAAGAATTTCCAACTCGAAATTGTCTTTCTTCACTGGCTGAAATGAAACATTTGTATAACTTATTATCAACAACTAAAACTATTCCATTTTCAATAATTTGAAAGTTTGAAAGATATACAATTTCATTATTCACTTTATATTTCCCACCATCAAGTTCCTTCAAAATCACAAGATCATCCATCAAATATCTATATTCATTATTCACTCTCCAACGATACGAATTACCAAATCTTTTATTTTTAGAATCAACAGAATATAAATAAATATGTAG
This sequence comes from Marinifilaceae bacterium, assembly GCA_025210485.1. Lineage (GTDB taxonomy): Bacteria > Bacteroidota > Bacteroidia > Bacteroidales > Marinifilaceae > JAOARN01. Next base: position 26,337 of record JAOARN010000032.1, read on the forward strand.
TGCAAGAATATAAATAACATTATCATAACTATATTCACTGTATATCTGGTTAGATTTCAGTTCTGGATTATTCTCACAAAATTTAATCGAAATCTTATTATTTGCGAACTTGTCGGAATTTAATATTGCATATAAGTAGGCGATATTCGTTTCCACTCCATGTATATTCGTATTTAACAGAACCGATTTTGTTTTATCTATTAAAGCTGCCCTTGATTCAGCTCCGATAATTAATTTAGCTATCAAAGAATCAAAAAAACTAGTCAGTTTACTTCTAGATTTATACGCCTGATCTATTCTATATTGATTTTTTGGGTAATCTATTTTAAAAATATCAATATTTCCTGCGGAGGCTTTTATGTCTTTAATAGGATTTTCCGCATTAATTCTACATTCTATATAGTGTTTTGATGGCAAATTTTGATATTGATTCAGTTTCAACTCAGCACCTTCAAAAATTAAAAACTGCTGCTGTACAAGATCAATATCCATCAGATCTTCTGTAATACAGTGCTCAACCTGTATGCGTGTATTCATTTCGAGAAAGTAGTAATTCCCTTTATCATCGACTAAAAACTCAACAGTTCCTGCATTTCGATATTGAATATTTTTTGCCAACTTCACAGACAGTTCACCCAAGTAATGCCTAAGCTTATCATCAATACTAGGACTAGGTGTCTCCTCTATAATTTTTTGATAATCACGCTGTATACTACATTCTCGTTCAGGAAAATATACAGCATTATTGAACTTATCAATCAAAATTTGAATTTCAATATGTCTGGGATTTTGAAGATACTTTTCAACAACAAGATCACCATTTCCAAAATAGTTTAAAGCCTGTTTTCGAGCTTGATCTAATTTATCCAGATATTCTTCTTTTCTTTCAACTAAAACCATAGCTTTTCCACCACCACCATAACTTGGTTTGATTAGAACAGGATATTCTAGGCTATTCTTTAATGATTTTAATTCGAACTCATTTTCCGAGTATGAATCCAAACAAGCAATACCAATACTTTTAGCAATGGACAAGGCATTTGCCTTATTCCCCATGAGTTTAATCGATTCATAATGCGGACCTATAAAACCAATATTATTATCATAACAATGTTTTGCAAACTCCCAATTTTCTGATAAAAAACCATATCCTGGATGGATTGCATCAACTTTATATTGTTTTGCTATTTCAACAATTAGCTCAATATTCAAATATGTAGATACTAAATCATTACCATTCATTTTCGCCTTTACATCACAAAAGTCCAAATGGTAGGAATCCTTATCAAAATCAGCATATAATCCAACCACAATATAGTTCAAACTGCTTGCAGTTTTTGCAAGTCTTATGGCAATTTCACCTCTATTTGCTATTAAGACAGATTTTAAGTTCATTTACATAATGCTTTATAAATAGATAAAACAATAATTTTCAGGAATAAATTTTTGATTAATCAAAATAATTAAATCTTGAAAGAGAGTATCTACCACCCCCAGAAAAGATTAAAGCTATAGATGCGAAAAGATACAAACCTAACAGTTCAAGTTTCCAAGCACCGTGCTGGTTCAATTGTAAAAAATCATTGGAATGAGCCAAAAGCATTGCAACCACACAATTAAAAGCGAAAACAATTGCGGCAATTTTAGTTCTAAAACCAAGAATAATAAGTATAGGAGCAATAATTTCACCAATAAACACAGCATAAGCAAAAAATTCGGGAAGTGAATTTGACGATAACAAATATTTAACCCCATCTAAATTGCCAATCTTTGCAAAACCGTGAAATAACATTAATACACCTAAACTTAATCTTATTATTAATAATGCCGTATTAATCCTGATCTTTCCCATAGTATCATTTTTTGTTTTTGTTTAATAATAAATAAGCAAACAGTATATCAGATTAAGAAAAGATATTCTTAACAAATAGTGCTTTCATAGTCTTTTCAATAAATTCAAAATATTATTTAAATTTTTTTATTGTATAATTTACTAAATTATAAATTATCTACACTATTTTTTTTAACTGACATCAATAAAATATTAAAAGAAGAAAATACAAAGTATTGATTATTAGCGAATATTGAATTTTATATTCATCCCACATATAGAAAATTAATAAACATAAGACTTTAACGAATGAGCAAAAAAAGTCTAGCCTGAATTAATATTTATATATCTAAATAATATGGTCAATTATCAAATTAAAAAAGCCAAAGAAAAAAAGTTTAAGAATAAATCCTTAAATTTAAATCTATTAGGCTAATTATTTTTACAACTAAATTTATTTTTTATTAAGTAATCCTATAATTATGTACAAATTTTATGATAAAATCATCTTCATATTATTGTGGTCTTTATTACCAATATCGAACAAAGCACAAGAGCTTAAAAGTTTTGAAAAAACACTTAATTATAGTTATGAGCTATTGTCTAAAAACAAATTATTCAAACTAAATAATGAATATGGCGATATAAGTATACTTAAATCAGATAATGACAAGATAGAGCTAAAATGTATTCTTACCACAAAATCATACTCAAAGGAAGAAGCCGAACTTTTCTTTAATAGACTAAAATTCGAAGAGCGAATTTCAAAATACAATTCCGTAATTGTAAACTCAGGCTTGGGTAGATTTGATTTCAATCTAAATGATTTTCAGATAGATTACTTAATTTATATTCCTGAAAAAATTAAAATAGAAATAAATAACAAATATGGAGACATTTTTATAAACGATGTAAGCAATCAAATAGAAATAAAAATAGAATATGGAAATATTAGTTGTCCATCAATTAATAATATGATAAGTGATATTGACTTAAAATATTCTTCATTAAAGATTGGCAAAGCTAATAATATGACTATAAAATCGGAATTTTCAAGAATTTCTATCGAATCAATTAATAATCTGGACATCAATAGTTCTAATTCTTTTATTAATATTCAAAACTCAAAGGACTCAAATATATCAACGCATAGAGATTTAATAAAATTTGGAGAATCTGAGAATCTAAATCTACCAGAAGCTATAAGTTCAAATATTCAAATCGGCAAAATAAACTCAAGCATAAAACTAAAGAATACTAAATCAAATTTTCTAATAAAGGATATTGCTGATAAACTAAAAGATTTAAGTATTATCAATGAAAATGGGAATGGAGTAATATTTGTATCAAACATAAATCTAATTAATAGATATTTTATGCTAAACAACAGCATAGCCTCTCAATCAGAAATAGATACAGAAGAAATTGATGAAATTCAATTACGCAATGATGGTAAAACCGAAGATTCGATAGAAACGAACAGCTTCAAAATCGATAATTTCCACATAATCAATAAGGCTGGAAATATAGATATAATCAGGAAAAAGAAATAAAGCTAAAACTAGAACAATCAAAAAGGAACGAAAATTTCGCTCCTTTTTTTGTATCTAATTATAAAATAAATGAGCTAGAGTCTTTTAACATTTTTTACAGCTTTTTAAAAAACCATTTATGTGATAAAAACGTATAACCATTAAAACATATAAATAAATAATATGAATAGATATACTATATTTGAAAAAAAACAACAGTTGAATCAAGAACAGCAGTTGAATCAAGAACAGTTAAATCAAAAAAAATCAGACTCTAAAAAAACAACAGTCAAGATTAGATACACCAATTTACATAATACAAGAAACTACCCAAACACCAACAAATTAGCAAGCTCAAAACAATACATTCAGCCAATTAAATTTAACAAAAACACAACTACTCAAACAAAAGGAAATATGAATCGACATATATCCAATGCTAAATTCTATTCACCGAATAAATTGGATGACACTAATTTGCTCAACATACCGCAAAATCAATTTAACAATCACTTACCAATCAAAACTACCAATCAAAACAATTCATCAAAAAAGAACAACCAATTAAACAAAGCAATAATTTACACTCGTTCAAACAGATACCAAAACACCAATCTTCAAAATCCCGCAAGTATCTCAATACCCAAACGAAGTATAGAAGAAGAGCATAAGCAAGATATATCTAACAATGAAAAACCACAGCTTAGACAAAATAATAGGACAACAAGTAAACGAAATTTCAAGCAAAAAAATCTATTTGAAAAAATAGAACATAAGGAAATCTCAACTAAAGAGGAAGAAAATTTATACTTGGTAAATAATTATACGTCAACCAAAACACTTAACCAACCCACTAATAGACAAAACTTTCAATATCTTGCAAAAAATAATTTAAACACAAATTTAGCTACTAGACCAGAGTTATACTCACTAAACACTTCTATAAAAGAAAATAAAAACACAGAAGGGAGAATAAATGCATCAAATGAAATTACTCTGTATCAACAGCATACAAGGCTTCATCGTACCAAACAAGAAAATTTATTTAATAAAATTAGGCAAAAGAAAAATCTACCCAAAGGTGAAAGAGCGATATTTAATAATCTAGAAACTACAAATAATCATAATACAAAAAAAACTAAGTTAAACAAATTTTTAAGCCCTAGAAAACAATTTCATTCCCAACATCCATCAAAAAAGAAACCTGAAAAAAGAGAACTTCAGAAAACAGACAAGAAAACAGAAGATACTATTATCAAACAAGCTAAATTTAAGTCAAAAAAATCAACTCAAGAAAATAGTGCAAAGTTAAACATACAAAATATTAACAAATTAAATTCCAGCAAAATTCAACAAAAAAAACCTACCAATACAAAAAAGTTAATTCCAAATTATGAAGAACAATTCAAAATGCTTAGACTTAGAGCTAAAGAACGAGGTATAGAAAGAATTGTAGAATATTATATTTCAAAAATCAAGTATTATAAAATAAGAATTCTGTTAGATGAATATTTAAAGGAACATAACGTTCAAACTGTAGAATCAAACGAAAAATTAAAAGAAAAAGACGGCTCTATAAATCTACAACCAAATTCAAATAAGGTAACTCCTTTAGAATATGAGAAAAAAATAGAGTTATTAAACAAATTCATTTATAAATTCATTTCACAAAATAAACTCTCTAAATCTTTTCCATTCTAAGAATAATTACAGAAAATGGATTTAAATATACAGATAGTCATTTAGTAGTAAATTTTTAATACTTGGTTTTATTTCACATAACATTATCTATATACAATAGTTCGGAAAAAAAATGAATAATTGATTGATATTCAGGATAATAACCTGATTTAAATTAGGATAAAACCTTAAAAATCAGTATCTTAAAGGTGTAAAACAAAAGAGATACAATATGATTTTTAAGGTTAAGAAAAG
>JAOARN010000033.1 GCA_025210485.1 Marinifilaceae bacterium
CTCTAAAACTATGGCATCTGTATATGCCTCATTATCTAATTCGCCTTCTATAAATATCTCACCTGAATTATTAATACTAAATAGCTTACGTGAATCTACAGTTGGATTTCCGCCTACTATTTGCCAGTTAGTAAAGTCAGATACTACATCGGCATCCGTGGCGCTTAATACTGCAAACTTATGTGGAGTATTGTAAACTCCTTCATTTATAGCTGTATTAGAATCAATATGGATTACTGGCTTATTATCATTCGTATCGCTTACCTTAATGATTATTTCCTGTGGTTCACTTGTTAAGATTGTTCCTGTATCACCATCATCTACTGTTACCTGTAGCTTGATTTTACCATCGGTGCAGTCTTCATAATCTAGTTTTCCCTCTATATAAATCTTTCCTGTATCCTTATCTATGCTAAATAGTGGCTTGCCATCAACTACTGGATTACCGCCTACTATTTGCCAATTAGTAAAGCTGCTAGTACCTGTATCATCATCCGTTGCTGTTGGTGCTGCTACCAAGGTAGAACTAGTGTATTCCTTCTCCTCTATTGGCACTATAGCATCATTGTCGATTACTACCTCGGGCTTGGTATCGTTTACATCTTCTATGCTAATTGTCACCTCTTTTGGTTCACTAGTATTGATTGTTCCCGAATCGCCATCATCTACTGTGATTTTTAAGACTATAGTTCCACCTTGCGTTTCATAATCTAAGTTACCTATAATATTAATATTTCCATCATCATCAATTGAAAATAAAGGATTACCATCAACCGATAAATTGCCTTCTGTTATCTGCCAATTACAGAAAGTAGCGGTTGCGTCATTATCCATTCCAGATAATTTAGCAATCTTAGTTAAGGTATTATATTTACCTTCGGGTATAGGATTATTCGAGGCAATAGAGATACTAGGTTTAAACTCATTCCTATCAATAATAGGAATGGAAATTTCCATACTTCCTGTTTTTATATCTCCCTCATTACCATCATCAACGCATACAGTAAGCTTTACATTTGCAGCAATATTTTCCCTATCAACAAGACCTTCAATATAAATATTACCATATTGATCAATTGAGAATAAATCAGAAGAGCCATCAGATATATTTCCATCAGTAATTCTCCAATTTTGTACACTAGAGTCTCTATCCTGATCATTAGCATGTAATTCGACCAACTTATATTTCGAAGTATAATTATCTTCAATCAGATTATTTTTATTATCAAGTACAATATTAGGCGTAAATTCATTCTTATCTAATAATACAATCTGAATTATTTTTTTTCCAATTTTTTCTGGAGTACCTCCATCGCTAACATTAATCATAAGAGTGATATTCTTATAAAAATGTTCAGCATCTAAATTACCTTTACATTGCAACACTCCATCATTAATATAGAATATATCATTATTAGAAGTCTTATCTTTAATATTTCCCACTGTAATTTTCCAATCTCCAATATTAGAACCAATATCTTTATCCGTAGCTTGAAGAGTCACTATATTGTTAAGAGAATTAAAATTATCCTCAGTTATTTCTATTTTATCAGAAGGACCACTTATAACAGGTGTAAATTCATTGACTTGATTCAACATAATTCCAAGATCAAATCCGCGACTTTTCTGCACACCACCAGCGATTGAATCTACAGCAACAAGATAAAAAAGAATAGCCATCATACCAAGATCAGCATCCATCTCCCCTTGCATGAAGATTTCTCCAGCACTATTTACACTTATTCTATCAGAGTAATCAACATCAATTGTTGGTGGATTCATTTGAGATGTAATCTCCCATCGAACAATATTAGAAGTTTTATCTGCGTCTTTAACACTAATTTGGTTTAGCTTTACTTTTGTCGTATACATACCTTCATCAAGTCGATATAACTCACGAGGCCTTCCAATAACTTCAGGTTTAAACTCATTTTTATCTTTCAAACTAACATTAATATCAACAGTATCACTCTTGAGTAATCTATTATCTAGACGATCTATTACCCATGCTTTTGCACTCAAGGAAGAAAAATTTTCATAATTGGCTATTCCATTAAAAAAGACCTCGCCCTCAGGATTTATGCTGAAAGAATTACCTGAAGCCCCAACATCAACATTTTCAATATGCCATTCATATGAGCCTGTTTTATAATCCAAGTCCGTAACATTTAACTTAGTAATCAAAAAATTATTAAAGTCATCTTCGAAAATTTCAATAACTGGGATAGCTGGCTGTTCAAGTACAGGAGGAAATTCGTTATAGTTAATAACCTTAAGCTTAATTGTTTGAATAATATCATTGACTCCATCAGAAATTACAAGTTTAATATCTTCAGTGTACTCGCCAGACAAATCAGTATCGATAGCTAACTTATTCCATATTTTTCTTTGATCATCAGTATAAAAATCTGTTTGTGCTTCGACAAATGAAATAGATATATCATCATCACTAGAATCATCATCGTCTACTAATATCTGAACATTATTTCGACCAGGGAAAGTAGTTTCCTGTATTTCATAATTTGTTTCGACAAGATAAGGAGAAGAGTCATCGTCGACAATTGAAACAGTTTTCTTAACTTCTAAAGCAAAAGCATGTTTAATATCGCAAATTTCAATATCAAATTTCTCAACATCTTCATCTTTTTGATCTCCATTGATTTGTATCGTATACTCCTCTCGTTGATTCTTTGAACTTATGAGTTGATTTTCCATATCAAAGAAATAATCTTCAGACTTGAGAGTAGATATATCTGTAATTTTAATCTTATATTCAATTGGAACAGATATAGCCCTAGATATATTAACATAAAATTTAAAGAATCGATTTCTATCTGTTTCGTTAAAACTATCATCTATTTCAATACTTACATTAGGTTTAACAAATAGATCTAAGGCAAGTTCATATTCGCCAGATTCGCCCATATAACCTATATTTTTGAATCGAATAGTATCATTATTGAAATCGTCATTAGAAATATATTTGAGCTTATAGTCTGTTAATTGAGCTGAATTTATATCAGTATTATCAAATATTTGAATATCTTCCCCATTGATTAAATCATCATCATTAATATCAAGCCACAACTTACCTGTTTTGACAGTTTTTATAATTCTAAGAGTATAATCAGGCAGATATTTTTTATTTATATTCTCAAAGTAGTCAGGATTTATAACCTGTGCTGTTCGAGGGTACAATTTATTAGTTTTGGCATTTGAAGATTCCGGTAGTTGATTTAAATGAGGATTAAAATTAGGATTATGATCATGAGCACCAGTAAAAATATTGCGATCATATATTGTCCACTTTTTAGATTGTAATAATTCAATAGCTTCTTTTGCATATATAGAATGATACTGAGTGTCAAAAGAGAAATAATTCTCTTGTAATCCCTCTAATTTAGACCAAGCTATTAACATTTTATCATAATTAGGAATTGAGACTCCAGATCCTTCCAGAAATCCATCCATACCATAACCATTTTCTAAAATTGAATTTGTAACGGATATAAGATTGAAATTATCAAGACATTGATTGAAACTTTCTGCACCATTCAGAAAATATTTAAATTTTTTTACTTTTGAAACATCCCACTCATTTATATCTTGATTAAACTTGCGACAGCCCAAAAAAGAATAGGCCATAGATGTAACATTAGATACATTCCAATCATTCACTTTACCATTAAAATTATAACATAGAGAAAAGATATACTCAATATTCTCAACATCGTCTAGCCTCCAGTTTTCAACCCCTTCACCTTCAAAAGAATAACAACTGGTAAAAAGTTCTTTAAGGTTTTTAGAATTATATAATTTTAGGTCTGAAACATCTTGATTAAAAGATTTACATCCTTTGAAAAAACCTTCTACATTACAATGGTGGCTAAAATAAAAATCCGTAACAGGAGAGTTAAAATTCTCACAATCATTAAGAAAATATCTAATATCTCCTAAATTTTTACTTTTCCACCCTTTGATTTCAGAGTTGAAGTTTTTACAACGATTAAACATATAATCTGCTAATCTTAATTTACAAAGTCTCCATCTACTGATATCTGAATTAAAAGATTCACAACCATCAAACATTCTTCTGGTATTGTTAATATTTGATAAATCCCAACCGCTAAGATCAGAATTGAATTTTTTACATAATCGAAACATATAAGATGCATCTCCAACATCTGACATATTCCATTTAGAAAAATCACCCGTCAAGTTAGTGCATCCTTCAAATAATTTATAAGTGCTACAAGAACGACTTATATTGGGTTGATCTGTTGCTGTGACAATTAAATTTGTACATAATCTAAAACTTCTCGCAAGATGAAAAAACATAACATCACCCCATTGAACAATCTCTAGAATACTTTTTGAAAATTCAGTTACTTCGTAATCCGTATCGCCAAATACTCCTTGCGCTATAAATGGAAAGCTACCGCTAATACTCACTAAATACTCACCATGTTCATCATAATTGTGTGCGATTCTGGAAGGACCTTCTTTATCTAAATCATCATTAGTATATCTTTCAACAGTTGAATCTCCCCAATCTATTTCAAAATCATAGACTATGCCATTTGAAGCTTTTTCAACTCCTATTTCAACACGATTATATGCCATCGTTTTGAATTTCATAATTAATGGTCGTGCAACACCATTATCAGTTAAATTCCAATTCTTTGTATTCAATATATAATTACGTTGGTCTATATCATTCTTTCCATACCTAGCAGGTATATATAAATCGATATTCTCATATACAATAATTTTGGACCATTCCGTTAATAATTTAGAATATAAAAACGAGTAATAATTCTCAATCCCATTCATAAAATTATCAAAGTTTTCAACCTTACTTATATCCCATGTACTTATATCTTGTCTATATTTAATTGCACCTTCAAACATTGATGTCATATACTTAGCTGAAGAAGTATTCCATTTAGAAATTTTCCTATTAAAAGATTTAGCATTCATAAAAGTTTCGATAAATGACTCCCCTGCAGAGACATCCCAATCCTCAATCATTGAATTAAAGCTTGATGCATTCTTAAAGATTTGATTAAAACTTTTAACTTGTGAGGTATTCCAAGTAGATAAATCCTGATTAAAACTAGATGCATTATAAAATAGCTGATCCATGGATTTAAGATTTTTAAAAAACCATGTCGAAATATCTTGATCAAATTTAGTTGCAGATTTAAACATCTGATCTATTTTTTCAACATTAGATACATCCCAATTACAAATATTGGAATTAAAATTTGTTGCCATCTCAAAAGCATGTGATAGGTCTGTAACATTTGTAATATCAGGAGTATCTTCAGCAGAAATTATTAGATTGGTACATCCCTTAAAAGCATTATCCATTTTGTACCATTTATTTTGCCCCCATTTTTGAATATCTATTTCTATTTCTCGCCTTTCTGGATGTGAATTCAAAAGATCAAAATTCAAACCGTATACTGGTCCTTTTATTTCTAAAAGATACTCACCTCCAGACGAATAATTATGACCTATTGAATCTTGGAGGCTAATATTTGAATTACCATCTCCCCAGTCTATATCGTAATCTGTTAAGGATAATTGAGCTAGAGCAGGAAAAGTAAACCTAGCTCCTCCTTCAGGTATTACTATCCTTATTTTAAGATTAGTAGCAACATTCTCTCCATTATCATAAATTATCCAATCCTTTTCATTTATAAGCTTATCTCTATATACTTTTCCCTCCGATGAATATTTGCAAGATGCATGTAAAACCATCATATTTTGAGCTGTTTCATACAAAGCCTTAAGTAGTTTATCATAATTTTCAACACTAAAAGAATCTGCACCAGTCAGGAAATAATTAAAATAATCATATTGAGAAAAGTCGTAACCTGTGAAATCTATATCAACTTTAGGGCTATTGCGAAATAATCCCCTCGAAAGCCCACCTCTAACTACAAGTGGATCTTTAGCATTTATAGCCAAATTAGGAAAGTTAGCAAAACTTTCCCTAATCATCTCATGAGAATTCGTTCCCCACTGCTCAATAGATATAACCACTTCCTTATTTGAATCAGAAAGATATCCAAAACAATACGGTAGATAGTCCCCTTTAGATATAACGGTATATACTCCTGCTTCTGTATACTTATGCGTGACACTAGAACTTTTGTCATATTCATAAAAGGGACTCCCATCACCCCAATCTACAATATTGATTCCTTTAAGTCTTCTTGATACATACAAAGTAAATTCATAATTTGGTTCATCAATTTTAATCTTAAAGATAAAACTACTTGAATCATAAAGTCCTAAATCACTTATTTCCCATGAATGATCATTAATTAGTTTATTTCGAGCAGCCTCACTAACGCTATTATATGATGCTGGAATATCTATTTTTATATTATCTTGACAAGATTTATTAGACCAAGCAGCGAGTAATTTATCATAATTGTCAGTTGTGAATGAAGCAGTACCAAATAAGAAATTTTCAAAATTTGTAATATTTGAAATATTCCAACAGCCTATATCATCATTAAATGATTTGGCATCATAAAGGAAATCTTTAAGATTATTTACTTGATTCATTGTTGATATAAATTTGGAGGAAGGAGAAAATTTCTGATCAAAAGCTTTAGCTCCTTTTAACATTGCCTCCAAGGTATTAGCCGCAGAAATATCAAATACACTTATGTCTTGGTTGAATTCTACTGCATTTTCAAACATTGATTTAAAAGATTCTACCGACTTCAGTTTGTTTGCGAAATCCACAGAAAAAGCATGATTGTATGAACTAGCATTCTTTAAGAAACTATCAATATTTATAACTCCAGATAAATTAATGCAATTCAAATCTTGATTAAAACTAATTGCTCCTGAAAGAAATGAACTAAAATTGCTAATATTGTTTGCACTATTTAAATTATTGGCAAAATTACCATCGAAGGGCATATTATAGGATTCTGCATTTAAAAACATTCCTTCAACTTCTGTAACAGACTGAGTGTTCCATTTACTTATACTTTTATCGAAACGTTTAGCATTCTTAAAAGTATATCTTAAGTCTTTAACATTTGTAATATCCCAATTACTAATATCATGATTAAAGTGTACGGCATCAGCGAAACAATAACTCATATCCTGTACATCAGTAGTTATAGGAATATCACTTGCTGAGATTTTAAATAAATTTGTATTTGCAAAGGCTCCATGCATTGTTTTCCATCTGATATTACCCCATTGTAATATATCTATCCACATTGCAGCTGACTCTTTTCTATCATCATCAATATATCTAGTACCCCAAAAATCACCTCTTATTCGAATAATATGATCTCCTGGAAGGCTGAAATTCTTTGACGCATTTCCTTTATTACCAATACTTTCAAACAGTCCATCATTATCCCAATCGATATCATAATTATATAATATCCCTGTCCCTTGTGGTTGTGGACCATTATCGGCAACAAAAATATTTACTGTAGGATTTAAACTTGTAGTTCTGAATACTAGAACAAATTCATTAGCCTGATATACAGCGGATATAGCTGCTGTGGAAACAAATAAGAATAAAAATTGCAGAATGAAAATTTTCGATAAATTAGCCTTCATAAATATATGTTTTTATCTGTAACAATAGTTATTAACTGTTAATAAGACAGTTAATCTAGTTCGACATATATTTTACGAATTGAACAAAAAAAGGTTACTATTTTTTTAAACTTTTGAAGGACATTTTGCCAATCTATTTTTAAAAAATTAACCAAAGCTTGATGAATGTCATAAGCAAAAAAAAACGAAGTATATCGATTGACATACTCCGTTTTTTATAAAAAGTTTATCTATGAAATTATCGTATAGTTTTTCCAAAAGGAGTCAATGCGAAACCTGCAAGTTTAAAATGTTGCATTCCAAAAGGAATTCCAATTATTGTAATACAAAATAAAAGTCCAAATATAAGATGACTTAATGCAATCCAAATACCCCCTATAAATAACCATATAATATTTAAAATCAAACTTAAACATCCTGAAGATTGTGGTGCAGGTACCACTTCCTGTCCAAAAGGGACTAATGCCAAAACCGATAATTGAAATACCTTGATTCCAAATGGAATTCCTACGATTGTACAACACAGAGCTATACCAGCCAAAATATATTCTACAAAAATTATTAAGCCTCCAAAAACTACCCAAATAATATTACCAAGTATACTCATAATTTAAATTTTAATTTATTTATTGCGATTAAGATAGCTGAAAATATTACAATAAAAAACAAAATACTTAAACAAAAATAAATGTTGTAATCCCACTTATCAGCGACTAAGGGTTCAATATCACCATAACAAATATATCCTGACCAAAAATAAGGGTGTGATCTTAGTGCATCTGCATTCTGTAAAAAATCCAATTTTGCTTTTTGTAGTGAAACAGCTTTGTTGCTATGATTTTCCAAATTTTGATAATACTTATCCATCAACATAGCACCTGTTTTATCATCAACAGTCCAAAGAGTCATCAGTATACTTCGGCATCCGGCAAAAACGAAACCCCGGGACAAACTCATCACACCTTCTCCTTTTTGAAGACGCCCATCACCAGTACTACAAGCACTTAATACAACCATCCATGCATTTAGGTCTAGATTATATATCTCATATAAGTTTAGAAGTCCATCATCGTAAATCGAGCTATCCTTAGAGAAAATCAACTTTGATAACATTGGGTTTTCATTATCTACAATAGCATGCATAGCTAAATGAAGAATTCCATAATTTTTGGCATTTTCTTTAAAGCTAGTTTCAGTTGCTTGTTTATCAACAAGTATATGTCCATCAAAACTTTTTTGTATAGCTCTTACTTCCTTTTTAGTATATCTAAGCGGGTACAGTATTTTATTGAAATTTCGATCACTTACTAGTATTGAGTCACTTATATTATCATATTTGGGAGCCATAGCTAGTAGTTTATTATTTGCTTTTGGATTTTTTGACTGTGCCTGTCCAAATGCTATACTTGCCGAATTACTATAGGATATAGGATTGTACTTAAGTAAATAATCAAGATTTTTGTAATTATATTGATTTAAGTATTTTTTGGATTTCAAGAGGATTTCGAAAGGAATATAACATAATTCCCTATCTGGAATTATTATTAATTCTCTTTTTTCTTCAATATTGATATGTTTATTTATCAACATATTATACAGGTAATTTGAAACTTTTCCAAATTCATCTATTTGATGATCTAGATTTGATCCCATTTCAAATTTATTTAAAAGAAGTTTGAGCTTATTAATATTATCATAAAAAATAGAATCAATTCTGTCCATCCACACTTCTTGTTTATCTTTTGATATCAAAAATGTATACAACTTATTGTCACTAAGCCTATATTCTATAATTGATTGATTATCGTTTAGTTTCTCTTTAAGTGTATTTATAGATATGGTTTTCTTCGAATACTTTAATTCATAATATTCTGGAAATTGTTCTTCATATTTTCGAATTAACTTTTCGTATTGAAGTTTGTATTTAAACAGGCTGTCTTTATATTGTTTACTACTACTCGAGAAATTCAAATCATGTATTAATTTATAATATCTATTCATTTTGGACTTTACAAAATCCTCATTAGCCTTCATTTCGGGTGGTATACCACAATTTAATTTAGCATTCTTATTATTTATAGAGCTAGCCAGACTACTAGCTTTATATTTTTCGGAATATTTAAAGCAATCTTCTAGATATTTTCTTTCCCCAGTTTTTTTATACAATAAAAATGAGGTTTCTATTGATTTATTATAGGTTTCCTCTTCTGTCTCAGATAATTTAAGCTTACTATCTTCATTTAAATAACCGATTCTTAAATTTTCAATTATTCTAATACTTAAGTCAAATGATTTTGCAGCCAATTTTAAATAACTAACATCATTAGTTTGTTCAAAAGCTTGAAACAAACATTGAGATTTCAGACTAATAATTTCCAGATTGGAAGATGTACTATTAGAAATATCGAATTTTGGATTATCATTAAATTCATCCGAACTAAATAATTCAAAAGAAGATTTCAAAGCCTCTTGTACATAGTATAGAGAATTACTATAGTCTTTTTTATAGTAATAGTAATATGACAAATTTAAATTCGATTTTGCTCTGTACTTATTCTTTTTAGGTAAATACTTATCACAATACTTAAGTGTAAGTTTTATGTTTTCAATAAATTTATTGTCATCTCCTTTCTGTCCAAGGAAGACAGAGTAGTTTTGAAATATTCGAATAAGTATTGTTTTATTTTTAATATTTTTTGCAATATCAATGGCTTTAGCATAATAAATTTCGGCATCCTTATAATTTTGTATCTTCTTATAAGTATTTGCTATATTAGTATAGCTTAGAGCAATGGATGATTTTTTATTTTTATAAACTAAAGATTTTTTATAGTATTTTAAAGAATTCAAATAATTATCTGCCTTGTAATATATAGTCCCAAGGTTATTGTATAATTTTGCTAAATATCTCCTTATTTTTAGTTTCTCACTTAAATCTATACATTTTTCCAAATACTCTATAGACCTTGAATACTCGAGCTTTGATGAATAAATATTTGCCTTATTTGAGAATATTGGGATTAGATATTTAGTATTCATCCCATACAAATTTATACATATATCTTCGGCCTTGTTTGAAAGCTTTAAGCTATTATCTAATTTTCCCAATTTGAATAACAATACAGCATAATTAAGATAGGATTTAAGTAATAATTCGGACTGTGCACCTTTCGAGTTTTTTAATCTTCGAATAGTATTAATAAATGATTGTTCTGCTTTTTCAAACTCTGATTTTTTATAAAAATCACTAGCTCTTTTAAACTCATTAAAAGCTATACTATCATTATTGTTTTGAAAAACGATATTAGCATTGGAAATTTTCAGAATTAGAAAAGAAAAAAAAATTAAAAAAATATATTTATATCTCATTCTCCTTATTAATAAACATAATAAAAACATTCTCAGTATATTGTATCATAATATTTTCTTTATAAAAGTGCCTAAAATATATCAATAAACAAGAAAAATTTAAAAAAAAATAAATTTAAAGGGTAACCTTTTAGTCTGATTGGGTATAAACATACAGACATTAGAAATTGTACAAATATTACTAAATAAAAATGGAACTTCTCTTTTTAGAATAAAGTTTCTATTAAATATAAAAAACCCCATAAAAAAACATAAAGTATGAACACTTTTGAAGAATTAAATGATGAAGAATTATTTGGAATCGTAGGTGGTGCAAACAATAACCCTACTAATCCTGAAGAAAAAGAAAAAGAAGACAAAGAAGAAAAAGAAGAAAGAGAATACAGCGACGATCCTATCGAAGAAGATATTCTTTTTGATTAATTTCAAAATACAATAGTAAAGAACACAATAAGTTTTGGTGAATTTAATATAATAAGTATTTCTTGTATCATAAATAATTCATATTCCTAATATTTATGAACTAACTAATATATTATTATGAAGAAAGAACCACCTTAATAAACAATAAAACAATACACACAAACTAATAGTGGCGGTAGCGCATAACTGCTATACAAACATGAATTTCATATAAATACTATATGAAATTAGCTACCTTAATACTTAGGATTTTTGTTTTTATTATATAATCCGAATCATTTTAAAATATGATTCGGATTTTTTCATGTAAATATATTAACAAAAACACAATCTCATTTTACAATAAAATTAGTCAGGTATTGCATAGTAAAAAACACATTATCGAAGAAACTTAACCAAGACAACTTGATAATTAACTACTAGCGGTCAGTCTAATACAAAACTCCTTAAAATAATAATATTTTTTCCACAAAAAACTTAATAACAAAAGGTAACCTTTCTATTTAAATGGGTATCAACAGATATACTTAGTTAGGAATTTGTACAAGTGTCTATTAAAAAAAATGAGAAATGAATTCATTTCTTAAATCTGTTTCTAATTAAAAAAAATTGTAAAATGTCAAATTTCGAAGAATTAAATTTAGAAGAATTATTTCAAGTTGTAGGTGGTGCTTTCAATGGTAATAATAATCATTTATCAGAATGCTCAAGTCAAGAAGAACCACCACGTTATAGCGATGATCCTATAGAAGAGGATATACTATTTGACTAAAATAGAAATTTCAAATTAAGCCTTTTCTCAATTGGAGTTCTGGCAAATTAAAACGGTATTTTTGTTTTTATTATATATATCCAAATCATTTATATTATTGAGGGTGATTTGGATTTTTTTCTTTCTTCTTCCTTTTAATTTAGCTTAAACAATAATTAGAATCTAGTTCAAAACAATACATTTTTATAATCTACTATCTTCTCTTACAAAGCTTTATTTTTGTCAAAAAGTATTCTTTTTTTCGATAAAATGATTCGCTGTTTTCATAAGCATAACTATCATAATTCAACTTTCCTGGTCAGTAAATAATATTGTATCTCACTTTAATATAATCAGATATATTATTATTTTTTGAAGTCTGTACTACAAAAGGGATGAAATCAAAGCCACATACTATTAGTATTCAGATATATAAAACTCATTTAAACATAAAGCTTTTTCCCAAAACCATGCTGATTACAAACTGCATTAGGTCAAGGATTAAATAAAGAATAAGTCCATATTCAATTAATAGTCCGATATGAACAAGTATAAATAAACATATTGTTGAAACAATTATATTTAATAGTATCCATTTTTTTCTTAATCAATTCTTTATTTTTATTATCTTAACAATATAATTTAATTGATTTTGTGTAATCTAAATTTAACTAATTGTGAAATCAGAAAAAGCTCTAGGAATTGGTCATGAATTTATTTGCCCAAAGGAAGAAATGCTTGAATTAGACTGTAAAAAAGATAATTTCAGTATAGGAATTCCAAATGAAAATAATAGGTCTGAAAATAGAGTGTGCCTCACTCCTCTTTCTGTACAATTGCTAGTAGATTCAGGTCACAAAGTATTAATTGAAACTGGTGCAGGTAATCAATCAAATTATTCAGATCAACAATACTCCGAAAATGGGGCTTGCATAGTTCAAACTAAAGCCGAGACATTTCAGGCAGATATGATAATTCAAATTAGCCCACTATCAAGTTCAGATATTAAATTGCTAAGGGAAAAACAAATAGTATTTTCATCTTTAGATCTGCATAACCTCAAACAAGAAGATCTAAAACAGATGTTGAACAAAAAAATAACAGCAATTGCATTAAATTTATTTAAGGATGATGAAGACTTTCGACCTATAGTAAGATCAATGTCCGAAATAGCAGGTATATCTTCGGTTATCATAGCATCAGAGTATTTAAGCAAGGCAAGGGATGGCAAAGGAGTTATGCTAGGAGGAATTACGGGCATTACACCTCCCGAAATCGTAATACTGGGGGCTGGAACAGCAGCCGAATATGCAACCAGAACAGCCTTGGGTTTAGGGGTAATGGTTAAGATTTTTGATAACTCCATAAACAGATTAAGAAAACTAGAAGATAAACTAGGGCAAAGAGTATTTACATCAATTTACCATCCACTAGTAATAGAAAAGGCATTGTTGTCAGCTGACGTAGTAATTGGATCAATGAATTATGATGACAGATCGAATAGATTCTATGTATCAGAACAAATGATTCAAAATATGAAACCTGGCTCTATTATTATTGATTTAAATATGGAGCACGGAGGATGCTTTGAAAGCTCTAAACCAACCAATACATCAAAACCTAGTTTTATCAAGCATAAGATTATACACTACTGTGTTCCTAATATCCCTTCCTATTTCTCAAGAACTTCGAGTTTAGCATTAAGCAATATCATCTCGCCATTACTAATTGAAATCGGAGACAAAGGAGGTATATTTAAGCAAATTGCAAATAAAAAAGGAATCAGAGAAGGAGCATATATATACAGAGGAGTATTAACTAATGAAAAAATTGCATCAAAATTTAATATACTATGCAAAGATATAAACCTTTTAATATTGTAAGCCAAATATATTTAACAGTATGTAATGATGCATATATAAATACAAGCTCCAGATAAGGGGTAGGTTCTTATTTTTTTGCTCATCAAGTAATTTTTTTGATGATTTTCATAACTACAAAACAAAAAAATGACGTTTTTACCCCTACCTACCCCAAAATAGGGTGACATCTTAAAATAACAATATCTATATCATTAAATGCCCATCTAAAAATATAATGCTATCAAAAAAACAGTCATATATTTAAAGATATACCATATCTAAAACTAGGTATATGACAAAAAATTGTATTTTTTACAAAAGACAAGCCTTCAATAATAATGCTTTACAACATATTTTGTTTTTAAATTTATGTCAAATCAAATACTGCTATATATCTGTATTACTACAAATTAAACAAGTGGTAAATATTCGTCATTTTTTTATCAGTTTGATAATAGATTTCAAATATTGAAGTCTATTTTTAAATCACAGAAAAAGAAAATACATATTATTTTATACAGCTATGACAAATTATAAGTTTAGTCCGAATAAGATTGAAAAATATCTTGACAAATCTTGCAAAGATTTCACAAAAGAAGATATCAAAAAATTTATCTTCGAAAACGGTATCAAGATGTTAAATTTCAGATATGTTGCTGAAGATGGTAAATTAAAAACTCTTAACTTCATCATCACTGGAGAACAACACCTTGACAGTATATTATCTACAGGAGAACGTGTTGATGGATCTAGCTTATTTTCATATATTGGCGCTGGATCAAGTGACCTTTATGTGATCCCTCGTTTCAAAACAGCTTTTATAAATCCATTTGCAGAGATTCCTACTTTGGATATCCTTTGCTCATTCTTCGATGCTGAAGGAAATCCTCTAGAAAGTGCACCGGAATTCATTCTTAAAAAAGCTTGCCGTGAATTTACTGAAAAAACTGGCATGATTTTCAAAGCAATGGGTGAACTTGAATACTATATAAAAAGTAAAAGACCTGAATTATATCCTGACATAGACCAAAAAGGTTACCACAGTTCGAAACCATTTACAAAATGGGAAGATCTAAGAACTGAGGCAATGATGTTAATTGCTGAATGTGGTGGAAAAATCAAATATGGTCACTCTGAAGTTGGTAGTTTTATTACTAACGAAGATGGTTATGAACAACACGAAATTGAATTCTTACCTGTTGAAGCTGAAGATGCTGTTGATCAACTTATCATCGGTAAATGGATTGTAAGAATGCTTGCAAACAGAGAAGAAGCTCTAGTTAGCTGGGCTCCAAAAATTACTGTTGGTAAAGCTGGTAGTGGTCTTCATATCCATATGCTTGCAGAAAAAGATGGTAAAAACATCTGCGTTGAAAATGGAAAATTAAGCGATACAGCTAAAAGAATGATTGCTGGTATTATGGATCTTTCAGGAGCATTAACTGCTTTCGGTAATACTATTCCTACTTCATATTTACGTTTAGTTCCTCACCAAGAAGCTCCTACTTACGTATGTTGGGGTGACAGAAACCGCTCTGTTCTAGTTCGCGTTCCTCTTGGATGGTTAGGTGGAAAAGATATGGTTAAAACTGCTAACCCTAACGAACCAGCTGACAATAGAGATTTCTCAAGCAAACAGACTTTCGAATTCCGTGTACCTGATGGTTCTGCTGACATCTACTTATTGATGGCTGGATTAGTTACTGCTTGTCGTCATGGATTAGAGATGGATAATTCACTAGAAGTTGCTAATAACTTATACGCTGATACCGATATTTTCGCTGCTGAATATAAAGAAAAACTAGAAGCTCTTGAACAACTTCCTACTTGTTGTTGGGATAGCGCGGATATTTTAGATAAAAAACGCGAAGTATTTGAAAAGAACGACATTTTCCCAGCTGGAACTATTGATGCTGTTATCGAAAACCTTAAAAAACACAATGATCAAGGTTTAAATGACAGAATCTTAGGTAAAGTTGATGAAATTATGGCTGTTGTAGAACAACATATGCACTGCATGTAAAAGATTGCTTTAAATATAGATTTGACTAATTTTTGAATAAAAATTAACTAGCCGGAATGATTAATCATTTCGGCTTTTTTTATACTCTCAAATCTAGACATTTCTTTTTTTTTAATCCTTTATTAGATCCTTCTGCTCGTTCCTCGCTATCAGGAGGACGATTTTGGATTTTGGATTTTGGATTTCGGAATCTTATCAAACAGCATAATAATCAGCCAATTCCCAAGTTTGCACCACTCAAAACTAAGTCGTCATTTCGATTCTGAGGAACGAAGATGAGAAAGCTAATATAAATTATTGTACCATCTACGAATATATATGATGATATTTTAACAAGGAGCTCGGCAAATTCATCGGTGATATGAGTGGCTAGATTTGGATGTTTTAATATCTCAGCCTGCCCTTGCACTAACGAGACAAGCATACTTAAAATTATTATTAATCTGGTCTTCGATGAAGACCTTCTATAAATTCTTCAAA
>JAOARN010000034.1 GCA_025210485.1 Marinifilaceae bacterium
AGTGGCTACTCCTGCACCTGTTGACTCAAATTTTCTAAGCTCTTCTATGTAAGGCGAACGTCCAGCATATAAAGGAACTCCTTTAATAGAGCCATCAGAGTTTCGTGTTAAATTAAGTGTGTCGTATTGCTCAAGCCCTGATTTAATATAATCATCCAACACATCCAATCTAATTTGCATAGGTTGCTCGTCAAGATAATTACCCGTTCCGAAAACCCAATCGTCTAATCGCTTTTCTATAATATCGAATTGATCTGCATAAGTTTTTGTGCCTAAAGGAATAGTAGGTTTTAATTGAGAATATCTATATGCAGATACCCATTTGCTATTACTATCTCCACCCTTTGTTGGATCTTGGTAATCTGTAGCACGATTTTTGAAACATTTATTATCACTTAAAAAGTCTACAGTATCAAAATATAAAGTACCACTAGTGTTGGGAGCAATAATTTCCATTTGCTCAATGATGCTGTTTGATTTTCCTGTATATTTTTTATTTGTAGCATCATCTTTAAAAGAAATCCACGCAGCACGCCAACCTTTATAATTCATTATAAAATCAAAAGTGTATGGAACATTGTTATTTGCGATTTGTTCTTTTGTCCCTAAGTTTACAGTAATTGTATCGTCTATGGGTGTTTCGTTATAAATCCACATAATCAACCCACCCTTTTTAGATTGACTTGCTTCTTTCATATTAAATTCTTCTGTTGCTATAAGTTTTTCATTAGGTTCAAAGTCCCATTTCAACGAATTCAAATGTAACTTATAGTGTTTGTCAGAGGTTTTTAAAGCTGTTTTTTCGCTAACCCAGTTTTTTGGAACACCATTTTCAAATGATTGAACATTTTTTACAAGTTCATCCCACTTAGATTGTATACCTAAACTCTCTAATGTTTGTGAAGAAGGTTCTTCTGCTTTCAAGTTTTGTTGCACGTCTTTTTGTTGCACATGTTCTACAAATACTTCTTGTGTATTATTACTTTTTGCCAAGCAAGCTGAATTTGAGACTAGTAGTGATAAAGTTATCACTATAGCTATATATTTGCTAATTTTCATAAAACCACTCCTTTTTTAATTCATAAAATTAATATAGTATTTTTTTTATTATAATATGCAAATTGCACATTATAATTTTGCGCTTCATCATTATACTATGCAAATCGACTAGAGTCAATATTTAATTATTAATATTATTTGAACAAATTAATAAATATCTCATTAGTTTTATAAAATATTTTATCAATTTATCAAAACACACTAAAAAGAGGGTAAGTATAATTATAGAAATAACACTTTTTGCAGCATTTTTAACTTCTTCCATGCTGGCATCTCTCTTACCAACACGAATATTGTTCGCTATGGTGTCATTAAAAAGATATACATCTTGAAAAACCATAGATAGCTTACTAAGCAATTTATCAGGTTCTAATTCCATTATAGGTACACCACCTATACGTACCTACCCTGACTCCACATCCCAAAAACGAGCTATTAAACTAATTATGGTAGTCTTTCCAGATCCAGACATCCCAACCAACGCTGTCATTGCTTTTCTGGAATGTGACAGCTAACTTCCTTCAGAACATCATTATTTATAATAGGAGTATTCTTAAGAATAACTCTGGCTAGTGCTATTCTCTGCTTTTCACCACCACTAAGATGAGTCTCCCCACCATCACCGATAACTGTATCGTAGCCTTGAGGAAGTTTCTTAATAAAATCATGGCATGCAGCAGCTTTTGCAGCAACCTTTATGTCATCCAAAGTAGCTTCTCTATTCCCCATTGAAATATTATCCTGAAAAACAGTTCCCACTGATTGTGTAATGCCTTCTGTACCCATTTCCCTCAATGGGACTTCTCATATGGTTATAACACCGTCAGTCACTTCCCACATTCTGGCGATTAGATTTACAATAGTTGTTTTTCCAGACCCAGAAGGTCCTACAAGTGCAGTAAATGACCCTTCTGGTAGAGACAGATTAATATTTTCTAATACATCAGGCCCATCTTCCTCATATCTAAAGTCTATATGAGCCATCTCTATACCAAATGTGTTGGGTATGGTGGGAATAAATGGCTCGTAAAGAGGTGTTACAGATAATACATTATGGATTCTTTTAATACTAGCTGTTATAAACATGCAAAAGATATATACCTATTGGTATAATAAAAAGCCCACCGCCTAATATAAATGTGGCTACTAAAGCTCTATAAGGTGAAACTCCTTTTGACCATACGGTGACAATTTCTCTATAAACAAGGATGGACTCTTTTAGCTTTTTGAAACTATAAGCAGTAAAGAACCTAAAGCAGCAAGTATAACACATATAATAATTGGTGTTTTTATATTTTATTAGAATCTAAAAGTGCTTTCATGGCTCAATCTCCTCTTCATTTTTTCTTATTCAATACTCCATAAGATCATGTAATTATATCCCAAATCAATGTAGCTTATTTTCTTAAAACCATAAGGCTCCATTATCTCCTCTAATTCCTGTGAAGACCAACGGTTTCTCTTAGGTGGACCAAAGGGAGTATCCATTTTTTTGCATTCAATGATAGCTACTCGCCCATCTGACTTCAAAACACGATGAATTTCATTAAATAAAATATCCTTGCATTGATGAAGATCAAGTGTATGAAGTACTGTAGATATTAAGCAAATATCTATACAATTATCCTCAATAGGTATAGGTTCTTCAATACTCGATACGTTTGTCTTAATATTCTTTAATCCTTGATTATTTACTTCCATTTTAAATCTATCAATTATTCCCTCCCATTTGTCTAGTGCAAAAACAACCCCTGTATCACCTACCAATTTAGAAGCCTGAATACTGTAATCACCTGCTCCACATCCTAAATCCAAAAACCTATAACCATCCTTAATTTTTAATTCGTTAAAAATAACCTCTGGATCATGCATAAAATAACTGCTAGGACCTCTTCTTCCAACACTATGATCACAATTGTGTTTAAATAAATGCTCCCTTTTACATATATTATTATCGGTCATCATTATCATTTCCTTTCCATATTTTTTCTTATTTTAATAGGTGTCAATCCTCAAATCTTATAAATAATGATATTCATTTTCAATATCTACTACGCCATTATACTATAACTTTTCTATGCTAACTGTATCTGTAGATACAATTTGTTTATTTTTCAATGATAATGGTTTAATGACATACGCTTCTTTACATACAAAAAAACAGCTCCAATTAAGAAACTGCTTTTTATTCTAGATTTTAAGTATTATTAGAAATACTTTAATATGCTGTTCCTTCACCATTTTGGTCAATATTTTTCTTAAAACGCTCATCTCCAACGTTCTTTAACCTCTTTTTGCATATTTCTTTTTGCTACTTTCAATTTCTGTCATATAAATTTTTTAAAACTCATGTTATTTTCTCCTTTTATTGTATTGTCCACAAGATCTATCAGATTATCAATTCGTTGGCATTTTTTAATAAGTAACTCTTTGAAAAATAATATTTGCTGTAATTCAGCAAGGGAATTTTCATCATATAAGCGATAACCAGCTTCAGTAATTTGGCTCGGTTTAAGTAATCCTAATTCATCATAGTAATGTTCTTACAGTAACTCCAGTTAATTTTGCAACTTCGTTAATCTTCATTTCCAAAATCTCTCTGTTTCCTTTAAAATATTATCAGTTGGTGTATTATTGTTTCATTAATTCATTACCTTTTTTTAGTATAGTTATATAATACACTATTACGTTGCGTCAGAGTCAATAGTAAAAAAATAAGGTGCTTTGAAAAAACAATCAAAACACCTTGTATATGATTAAATCAATATACATACAACAATTTACAATTATAACCCTTACCCTTCGTTTCCGTTTCTATTAATTATTTATATATTTCGTTCAATAAATTCTATTAAGCCGGTAAATGCCTTTAACTCATCACCGTTTAAGCCCTCAAAATATTCAATTATTTTCTTATACATCTTCTCATGATATTTTTCGTGCATTATATATGCTGTTTTTCCTGTTCCAGTTAATTTAAAAAATCTCTCTTTTTTATTGTTTTCATTTATATATTTTATTACCAAGTTTTTGTTAATTAGCTTATCGGTTATCTGTGTAACGGCACCATTAGTTATTCCTAGTATCTTTGAAAGTTCAGATGCATTTATTGGCTCATGATTTCCTATTGCTTCAATACAATGTATTTCAGACTGGTACAGAATATACTCTGTTCCAAAATTCCTTGGTTTTTTTTCATTTTCAATTATTTTATTGTGTATAGCTGTCATTTTTTCAATGTATACAAAAAATTTGCTGTTCATAACTCTAGACTTATCACCTTTTCCTTTTTATTTTTGTACAAATTATTTTTAAGTTTATCAATTTTAAAAGGTTTTCCGTGGGCTGGATAAATCATTTGGGCATTTTCCTTAATAATCTTTTCCCAGCTTTGATAATATTGTTGCAAATCTGTAATAAATATAACACAATATTTGGCACCTGTAAATTGCAACATATTTGCAGCTGCATCTCCTACAAAACAATTTCCGTTATCTAGCAATAGAGAAATTGAATCATCGCTGTGACCGGGTGTATAAATAATTTTTCCTGGAATCTCTATGCCAATATTTTTTAATGCTGTATCTCCATTAATAATTATATCATTATTATCTACTTTATAGGGTGGAAAACTATAATCCCAATCTTTATTTAGTTTTTTTGATATTTTCATAATCATATTTGCCCTACTGTTAATAATCCCACCTCTTGTCATATCATTCTTTCCTTTTTCAAGAAGAGCTGGAGCTTTTGAATGCATAATAATCCTACAGTCTTGATTACGAGTCTTAACTTCGTTCAAAAGACCCGCATGATCATCATGATGATGAGTCAATAAAAGATAAGCTATATCATTAATACTGATATTCAAACTTTGCAGTTTCTGAAAAAACATATCTTTATCTCTTTCATAGCCTGTATCTATAAGTAAATACTTGTTTCCAATAGGAAGTAGAAAGCACATTGTTACACTCAATTTCAGCTTAATTATTTCCATGATTCATCCTCCTTTATTTTTGGATAAATTGCTGATTGTTCCTTTTCTAGTTTTGCATATCCATCCTCCAATCGTTCTTTTGCTTTTTCAATATATTGATAATTTATGGCACTAGAAGGACAAGAATGGTAACATTCTGCACAAAGAATACAATTGGAACTATCACGTGCTATATAGATTTTATTATCTGAGCAAGCAAACATATTAACAGGGCATACTGACACACATTTTTTGCACCCTATACATTTTTTAGTATCAATTGATACCGTTTTATATTTTTTATGAATAAACTCTTGGCTTAAAAGCTTAAAAAGGATTCTTTCTGGTAATTTAGAATATGAAAATGACCTTCCTACGTCCTTTATTTTGTTGTAATCTTTATTTGCCGTCATAATGATTCTTTCTACAGCTTTAGATATGATTTCTTCTTCTAGTTTTCCTGGTTTTCCATCATTTATTATGTTAGAAAGGGTTTGGGTCAGAGTATGCTTTGTGGCTATCTTAACACCTAGAATTGATTTACGCTTCTTTTTGTTTATATATTTTCCCATTTCTTCCAGAGCAATACTACTGTGTACTCCTCCATAAGATACAAATGGAACAACAAGGTCGCCATATTTTCCACCAGGTTCAGGAAGATGATCTAGGATATTTAATATATTTTTTTCAACGTGTCCAGCATATACAGGACCTCCAATAAGAAGTATATCATGTTTATCAAGCTCTTCTTCCAAATACTCTTTTATATTACTCCCCTCTAAATAGTTCTCATTTCTTGTAATGTCAATTAGTTGTACTATAGTATCATTATTCTGAAATTCTCTTTTAAATAGCTGTGCAACTTTAAGTGTGTGTCCTGATGGACTAAAAACAAGAATTGATACTCTCATATCAGTTCCCCCTTATATATTTTAGTAACTAAAGTATACTAAAGATATTTTATCCTGTCAATATTCTTTAGCAACTAAAATATTCTTCGTTCATAATTTAGCTCGTTTCTTTTGATTTATATATTCGTAAGCGACAAACCCACCACACATTCAATTATTAGTATCTCCATGATATAATCCAATTCATGGAGGTGTTTTAATGTCAGATATTAAAACTGATAAAGAGTGGAAAGAAATTATTAGTTTATTTAAGAAAAGTGGATTAA
>JAOARN010000035.1 GCA_025210485.1 Marinifilaceae bacterium
AAATGGACAGATAATTTCTTTTGACTACTAAAGTCCTTTCTTTTTGTACAAATAAGACACTTTATACGACAACGTATACGATGATTAGTTTCTTTCTTATATAAATTATTTAGTTGGTCAAGATCTTCTTTTACAACTATATCTGATTGTTTTGACATTCCATAAAGGTACTAAATATATGGCTCAATATGAAATGTATTTGTTATAAGAGTATATTAATTCCTTTTGATATATTTTATCACTAGTAGTCATTCGTTTTATTAAATTATCAAAAATAGTACTCTTTGATTGAGATCTATTTAGTCGATAACAAAATTCATCAAGATATCTATCAGTATGAAAGTCACTCACCCAAGAAAAGGTGGTTTTTATCCATGGTTTAACTTGGTGAATCATAGTATGTAAATCTTTGAGCTTGTTTTCTTTATCACTTGGTATTTGTTCAATATTATATTCCTTTTGAAGAGGTTTATATCCCCTTCATTGATCAGTTGTTGTTGAAGCAGAGTTACAAATATGCTTTTCAAATATGGTTTTCAATTGTTTGTGAGAATAATTTTCAATTCGCATAGCATACATTCTTCTAACTTTTCCTTCATCAGTATGCTCTACAGCATAAACAATCTTTTTCTTTTTACTGTTATAACTTCGTCCTACTTTTCCTTCTTCTTTTCCACCAATAACAAACTCATCTACATGAACGATACTATCCATAGGTGAATTCATGCTTGATTTCATTGACTCTCTAACCTTATGCATAAATAAACGTGCTGTTTTTTCCGTAACACCATATCTCAGAGAAATGTAATTCGCTGACAAACTTTTTGTTAATGTGGACATTTCAAAACAAATAAAAATGCTTTACGTATTCCAAATTTCACTTTATGAAAAAGAGTGTTGACCGTAGCAGATTCAGTATGATAGCATTTATTGCATGTCCTGGATAGATTCTTTCTAGTCTGTGAATTGTTATGTCTACATTTTTCGCAAATATATCCATTTGCCCTTTTATTTCTGCTAAATAATCTAGACAATCTTGATTAGATTTAAAGTATTTAGCAAACTCTAGAAGATCTTGACCTTTAAATATATATCATGGTGTTGAGTTGCAATACTGTAGGTGTGCTAAAAAATATACAACTAACTACCTACTTCAATTAAAATATATTTTGGTTTCAATATAAAAATGTAAATCGAGAAGTACAATTATGTGTTTCTAATCTATTTGTAAGCTTAGGTCTGAATCTTATTTGTTTTCTTGAATATTCTCATCATTCTCTTCCATTTCTTCCTCTTCCATCTCTTCCTCTTCCTCCTCTTCCTCCTCTTCCTCTTTTATTTCTTCAAGCTTGGTAGCTTTTTGCTCCTTTTTATTATTATGTTTATTTTTTCTTAGCAGGTTTTCTTGTTTCTTTTGCAGATTTTCAAAATTGTCTTGATTTAATTGCTTTGATTCATCTTTCTCTGAATTTCCGCACAAGTTAGAATAGCATGATCCCATATGGCTGTTCTTTTTATAAATGTTTCTAATAAATTTAGAGATATATTTTTACTTTCTAAAAAATAAAAATTATGCATATTCTTTAATTTGCTGTTCTGTATTAGCTTGTGTAAGATTTTTTTTATGTTTATTTAATTATAAAATATGGATAATAATTTATAATACTATTTACAGATTATTTGAAAGATAGTCTTAACATATTAAAAGCGTTAATTTTTATAGTAAAAATAAAATTTAAATTGTAACTTTCCATTGAATTTAAAATACAAGTTTGGTGTATTTGTAAAATCCTCACATGTAGTGTTTTAATCTTGATTTTGCTTATCGATACTTGTTTTTAAGTTAAATTATCAAAATAAAATTAGTTGTTGCTATAGTAATTATAATAAAAGATGACTAAATTTTATGAATATTATCTTTTCAATAACTTAACAATATATTTATGAGAGCTATACTGTTTAGTCTTATTTCTTGTCTGTTTCTATTTTCATGTAATTTTAAAGGCAACAAGAAAAATAAGCAAGAGTCGGAAATAGAGAAGAATCTTATGATGCAGAATACAGAAAAAATGAAACGAGTTTTCATGATGCTTCCTTCTCCTTTAGAAATTTCTCTATTGGTCAAAAAAGCGGGTATTCAGTACGATAAGGAATTATTGAATCCTGTTAGCAAAATAGATAATTATAACACAAGCTCAGAAAGAGCCATTGCACTAGGGATATATTGTGCCGATTTGTGTTATGCGAGTCTTAATCAACAATATCAAACTAGTTTGGAATATATTGGTGCATCGAAACAAATTTCTGAGTCACTAGGGGTAATGGAATTGATAAGTAAGGAAAGAGTAAGCATTATTGAAAATAATCTTACAAATATAGATGTAGTAGTTCAAGTTATGTCCGATATTTATACAGAGTCGAGTAATCAGTTTAAAGAACAAGATAGATACCCTTTGGCAGCACTAATGATTATTGGTGGATGGGTTGAAAGTCTTTATATAGCAACTCAAGATATTAAAATCAATAATAAATCTCATGATATTCTGATTAAAAGAATTCTTGATCAAGAAATGTCTCTAGAGGGTGTTAAACAAATACTTAGAGATAATTTGACGGATGATAAAGTTAAATATATTCATCAAGAATTTGTTAAGTTAGAAGCTTTGTTTAAAAAATCTGTCAATATAGACCCTGAGAAATTATCCGATAAACAAATTATAGAAAACAATAAAAATACTTTTAATCAGCTTGTTGTTAAAGTAGCTGATTTAAGAAAATTCTTAACCAATTAAAGCTTAATGTAATTATAGAATGTGAATAAGCGGTATAATTGTTACAATTATGCCGCTTATTTGTTTCCTTTAGTATTAATTGATAATATTTATTTTGTAACTTAGAAGCAAGTCATATTTATGTTTAGTTAATTTATTGAAACTTTTTTTATGAAAAACTTTTTTTTTGGACTGAGTACCTATAGGCAAGCATTAAACTATATCTTTAGAAAAAAAATAGGATGGTATTTTATATTCCCATTGCTGATTAATATCCTAATCTTTGTAGCTGGCTTCGAATTAATAGACTCTATAGAGCAATCAACCAAAGATTATATATTTAATCTGATGGGATTTAATAAAGCCGAGCTTGCTGATGCAGCTTGGTACATAAAGGCTATGAGTACCAGTGTGTCTGTGATTTTTAAAATAGCATTCTTTTTTATTTTTGCATATTTTGGTGGCTATATTGTTATTATTATTATGTCACCTGTGTTTTCTTTCTTATCCGAACATGTTGAGAAAATACATACTGGTAAAACTTATGATTTTAATTTTGTTCAATTAATTAAAGATATATTTCGAGGAATTAGGATTGCAGTTAGAAATATATTGATTGAATTATTTTTAACTGTGATTTTGTTTTTTGTTTCATTTATTCCTGTTATAGGACTGATTGCTCCTGTTTTACTATTTTTTATTTCTGCCTATTTTTATGGATTTTCATTTATGGATTATGCTCTTGAACGAAAGAGAATTTCTGTAAAGAAAAGTGTTAGATTTATGAGTATAAATAAAGGAATTGTTATCGGAAATGGTTTTGTTTTTGCTTTGTGTCTTCTAATTCCTTTCTTCGGAGTGCTGCTTTCTAGTTTTGCTGCTATCGTTTCGGTTGTTGCTGCAACTATTGCTGTAGATGAGTTGTGGAAGAAGAATGATTTTTATGAAATACTAAATTAATTATACACCTAATACTTAAATAGATGAAACTTAAATTTATTTTCTGCTTTATAGTCATCTTTTTTGCAATTAGTAAATTATCTTTTGCTGATTCAAAAAAAATATATGTGCTTGATATTAAAAAGGAAATTGGCCCTTCAGCATGGAGGCAAACCAAGGATGCGATTGCTGAAGCTAAAGAATTTAAGGCTGATTATTTTTTTATTCGTATGAATACCTATGGGGGATTGGTGGTCGATGCCGATTCGATACGTTCTGCAATTTTGGATTTTCAAACTCCTGTTTTTGTTTATATTAATAAAAATGCAGCTTCTGCAGGTGCTCTTATATCAATTGCATGTGATAGTATTTATATGTCTGATGGTGCAAATATTGGTGCTGCCACTGTTGTTAATCAATCTGGACAAGCTATGCCTGATAAGTATCAGTCCTATATGAGATCAACTATGCGTTCTACTGCTGAGTCTCATTCTATGGATACTATTATTACAAAGAAAGATACAATTATAAGATGGAGACGCGATCCTAAAATAGCTGAGGCTATGGTTGATGAATCAGTATATATTAAGGGTTTAATTGATTCCACAAAGGTTCTTACATTTACTACTGATGAAGCAATCAAATACAATTACTGTGAAGGGAAATATTCTAATTTTGAGTCTCTTTTGAAAGCACTTAAGCTGCATGAATCAGAAATGAAAATATATAAACCTACTACTGTAGAAAAATTAATTGATATAATGATAAATCCTGTTTTGCAGGGAATCTTAATTATGTTTATCATTGGAGGTCTTTATTTTGAACTTCAAACTCCTGGGATTGGTTTTGCAATTGCTGTATCATTTATATCTGCATTACTTTATTTTTCTCCTCTTTATATTGAGGGATTAGCTGAAAATTGGGAAATCATTATCTTTATTCTTGGTGTAATACTTATTGGGGTAGAATTGTTTGTAATTCCAGGATTTGGTGTCGCTGGTATTAGTGGTATTATTCTTATCATAGGAGGATTATCTTTGAGTATGATTGATAATGTCGATTTTAATTTTTCTACTAAAAACATAAAGGACTTGATGTCTTCAATGCTTATAGTATTATTAGCTCTGATTTCTGCTATAGTTGGAGGAATTTTACTAACAAAGAAATTGCTGGCAAAGAATTCCATATTGGGGAATTTTGCCTTACATACTGTTGTTGAGGGCAGTACTCTGTCTGAAAAAGAGCAAGAGAATGAAGCCAATAGTTTGATTGGAAAAATTGCTATTGCTAAAACTGTCTTAAGACCATCGGGTAAAATATTAGTAGATACTGAAATATACGATGCTGTATCTCTATATGGATATATTGAAAAATCGAAACAAATAAGAATAGTCAAGATTGAAAATCAGCAATGTTTTGTTGAACTTTATGAAAAATAGAAAATAATTGCTAATATTTATGTTCTAATTCTAAATTAAGATTTTATATATTGATTGATATGAGTTTGATGGATGATCTCAAGAGGGTGTTGAAAAGCTATTGGGCTTATGATGATTTTAGAGAGCTTCAGGATCGTATTGTTTTATCAATTGCCCAATCTAAAGATACATTGGGATTGATGCCAACAGGAGGTGGCAAATCTCTTTGTTTTCAGGTTCCTGCAATGCTAATGGATGGTGTCTGTATAGTGGTTACGCCACTAGTTGCTTTGATGAAGGATCAGGTGTACAATCTGAATCAAAAAAATATTTCAGCCGAATTAATTCATTCTGGACTGGAAAAAGATGAGATTAATAAGATATTTGATAAATGCATTTATGGCAAGGTAAAATTTTTATATATCTCTCCTGAACGAATTGCAACTAGTTTGTTTAGAGAAAAAATAGAGCATATAAATCTAAACATAATTGCCATTGATGAGTCCCACTGTATTTCGCAGTGGGGCTACGATTTTAGACCATCATACCTTAAGATTATAGAACTAAGAGAGCTTAAACCTCATACTCCTATTTTGGCACTTACAGCCTCAGCAACTCTCGATGTGGTGGAAGATATTCAAGAGAAACTAGGTTTTAGAGAAAAAAATGTTTTTCGCAAAAGTTTTGAAAGGAAAAATTTAGTTTATATAGTTAGATATATTGAAGATAAGACTAGTTATTTGGTGAAAATATTAAAAACTCAAAAGGGTAGTTCTGTCGTTTATGTTAGAAATAGGAGAAAATCAAAAGAGATATCTGATTATCTAAATGAAAATGGAATAAAGGCAGATTATTATCACGCAGGTTTGGCTAATAATCTTAAGGATTATAAACAGGAGCAGTGGAAATTAGGGCGAACTCAAGCTATAGTTGCAACCAATGCGTTTGGAATGGGTATTGATAAGCCAGATGTTCGAACTGTTGTCCATATGGAAGTCCCTGATAGTTTGGAAGCATATTATCAAGAAGCAGGGAGAGCTGGAAGAGATGAAAAAACAGCCTTTGCTGTTATGTTGTATTCAAAGTCGGATAGGAAAAAAATAGAGCAAAGAATAGATGTTAATTTCCCTTCAAAGCAGACAATAAAATCAGTTGCTGTAGCAATGTATAATTTTCTTCAAGTAGCAGTTGGAGCAGGAAGAGATGCGATATTTGATTTTAGTTTGTCTGATTTTTGCAAAAGGAATAAATTCCAAATTCAAATTGCATATAACTCTTTGAAAATATTGGAACGATGTGGTTATATTGTTTATAATGATGAATCGGAACATAAATCAAAAATCCAAATCATAATACCAAAGGATTCTCTGTATGATTATAAATTCGATGATTTGGGACTTGAACTTTTCTTAAAGCAATTGCTTCGAAATTATTCTGGCTTGTTTACAAAAATGATCTCATTAGATCCTGATTATTTAGCAAATCGATTACAATTGGATAAGAATAAGATAAATTCATACCTTAAACAATTGTCGCAACGAAAAATAATTAAGTATATACCTAGTAGAGTTAAAGCCCAAATTATACTTTCTCAGGAAAGGATACCTAATTCTTATTTAACTATAAATAGAGAAGCTTATGATAATAGGAAAGAAAGGTATTTGGGGAAAATAAATGCAATTTTAAATTATTGTGAGTCAAGAAATTTGTGCCGATCGAAAATGCTTCTGGATTATTTTGGACAAAAGAAATCTCCAAATTGTAATTACTGTGATACTTGTCGAGATTATCTTAATGATAATGACAATAAAAGCTTGGAACAAAAAATATTGTCGAAGTTATCAAATCAAAATGTTTTATTATCAGATTTAATCTCAAAAGTTAATCATTCAAAAAAAGATATAGTTAATTGTATTCGAGAACTAAACGATGAGGATAAAGTGGAGATTATTGAAAATATGTATATTAGATTGAAATAATTAAAAACATTTAAATCGCTGGTTGTTTTTGATTTTTTCCGTGGTCTCTGCGGTATCCGCGGTTTTAATTTTGAGTCAAGAGTTTTGAATTTTCCGTAGTTTTATTTAGAGTCAAGAGTTTTTTTCGTGGCTTCCGCGGCTTCCGTGGTTTTAATTCTAAGTCAAGAGTTCTTTGTGTCTGAAACCGCAGATACAACAGGTTTTTTTTAATTTTTTCCGTGCTTTCCGCGGTCTCTGTGGTTTTAGTTTAGAATCAAGAATTTTGAATTTTTTCGTGGCTTCCGTGGTTTCCGTAGTTTTATTTAGAGTCAAGAGTTTTGAATTTTCCGTAGTTTTAATTTAGAATCAAGAATTTTGAATTTTTCCGTGGCTTCCGCGGCTTCCGTAGTTTTATTTAGAGTCAAGAGTTTTTTTCGTGGCTTCCGCGGCTTCCGTGGTTATAATTCTAAGTAAAGAGTTCTTTGTATCTTAAACCGCTGAAACCGCAGATACAACAGATTTTTTTTTGATTTTTTCCTTGATTTCCGAGGTCTCTGTGGTTTTAGTTTAGAGTCACGAATTTTGAATTATTTTCCGTGGCTTCCGAGGCTTCCGTAGTTTTATTTAGAGTCAAGTGTTCTTTGTATCTTAAACCGCTGAAACCGCAGATACAACAGATTTTTTTTGATTTTTTCCTTGATTTCCGAGGTCTCTGTGGTTTTAGTTCCGAGTCACGAATTTTGAATTATTTTCTGTGGCTTCCGCGGCTTCCGTAGTTTTATTTAGAGTCAAGAGTTTTTTCCGTGGTCTCTGCGGTATCCGCGGTTTTAATTTAGAATCAAGAATTTTGAATTTATCTTCCGTAATTCCCGTGGTCTCTGTGGGTTTATTTTTTTGGTAAGTAAAAAAACAAAATTTAAACACACTATTGTGAATCTTTTCTTCTTCATCTATTGTTAAATTCCTATATTTGTTAGATAACATTTATTATCATTAATCCATCTCAATATGAATCTACGTACAACATATATGGGTTTAGAACTAAAAAACCCATTGATAGTAAGTAGCTCAGGACTAACCAATAGTCTTAGGAAGCTGAAGTTGATTGAAGAAAAAGGTGCTGGGGCATTAGTTTTGAAATCTCTTTTTGAGGAACAAATTAACAACGAAGCACAGCATGTAATTGATAAAGATGAAAGTAATGTAGCTTATCCTGAGGCACAAGATTACATTCATAATTATGTGAAGTCAAATAATCTGGGAACTTACTTAGATCTGATTCGAGAAGCTAAAGAAAATATTAATATCCCAGTAATAGCAAGTATAAACTGTATTTCATCCAATGACTGGGTTCAGTTTGCAAAAGATATAGAAAGTGCAGGTGCTGACGCATTAGAGCTTAATATATTTGTAATGCCAAGCAGTAAGAATTTAAATTCAAACGAATTTGAAAGATTATATCTAGAAATTTTCACTAAAGTTAAAGAACAAGTAAGTATCCCTGTTTCCGTGAAATTAGGTTCATATTTTACAAATATTATAAATATGGCTAATCAACTTGCTGTCAGAGGTGTAAATTCATTGGTTTTATTTAATAAATATTTTGAACCAGATATTGATATAGACAAACTATGTCTTACTACATCGGATGTATTTACATCCCCTAAAGAAATCAAAAAATCATTGAAGTGGGTAGGTTTATTATCTGCAATGATTAAAGATTGCGATATTTCTTCAAGCACAGGAGTATATGATGCAGAAGGAATGATAAAGATGATTTTGGCAGGAGCCAAAACAGTTCAGATATGTTCAACTGTATATGAAAACGGTTTTGATGTAATAGAAGAAATTCTTGAAAATCTTCAGACATGGATGAAAAAGAAAAATTTCAATTCAATAGATGAGTTCAGAGCAATATTAAATTATGATCAAATAAAAGATCCATTTTTATACGAGCGAGCTCAGTTTATGAAGCATTTCTCTAATAATGAAAAGAATGCAATAGTGTAATTAATTACAATAGCAGAAAAAGCAAATCCATTTAGGTTTGCTTTTTTTATTGTTAAAAAAAAGCTAAAAAAAATTAAAATTTCATAAGCTTATATTTGTAAATTTAATTTATGTGGATAATTTTGTTAGCACAGCACAATATAAAACTACAATCTAAATCCTCGTTAAATTGAAATTACATAATCATAAAGTAGATGAATTAATAGAAAGATTAGTTGACAAGTCAGATGAACAGGCAATGTATAAGCTGTTCGAGATTTATTATGATTCATTAATAACATCTTCGATAGTGATTGTAAAAAGTAGAGATTTGGCAGAAGAAGTTGTGTCAGATGTATTTTATAGACTCTGGATTAATAGAAAAAAACTCAAAGAGGTTAAAAATTTAGATAATTATCTTTTTATTAGTGTGCGAAACTACTCTTTAAATTACCTAAAAAAAGAGAAAAAGATTATTTTTCAGGAAATTAATGAAGATGCAGATAAGCAATCTGCTGATTTTATTAATATTGAAGATCTTATTTTTGCACAAGAGTTAAGAGAAAAAATAAATACTAGTATTGAAAAACTCCCCCCTAAATGCAAGCAGATTTTTAAAATGGTGAGAGCTGAAAGTCTTAAACAAAAAGAAGTTGCTCAAAAATTGAAAATTTCTGTTCATACCGTAGAAAATCAAATGCGAATAGCTTTAAATAAAATTAAAGAAGAATTAGGATTTATAAAAAATAAATAGTTCTTAAAAATCCCCCAAATAAATTGTGTGGCTTTGTTAATAAGTGTTTTTAAATCAGCTAGTAATAAATATTAAAAAAAAATACTCGAAACTGTAACAAATCGTTTAACTTAACGTATCCTTAGATATTATAATTAAGAACTTATAATTTTTTTCAAACCTATTTCTGCAATTTGTCGAATTTGAATATATGATTTTCGTCTTTTGTCTTACAATATGAGTGGAGTGGAAAATATACAGATGATGCAGAAATCTAAAAATAATATTTATGAATCATTTAGTTAAATTCTCAATTTATTCTTTGCTTTTTCTTAGCATTTCTTTTCTAAATATTTCTTGTGATGATGACGATGACGATGATGTTGAATTGATAAATCAAGCAGATCGTTCTTTTGGTACTTATGATGGCAAGATGTATATTTACAAAGGTATTACCGATACCAAGTCACTTAATGATGTTGGTTATAGTTTCTCAAAGGATATAAAATTTGAGATACTAAAAGATGAGGAGGAAATAAATACTTTTTATATAAAACCAGAGATAGATATTGATGGAAAGATAAAATGTAGTTTTGTAGAAAACGTCGCAAATGGATTTGGTTATAATATAGATATATCTTCTATAAATGTATACGATATAATTAATGAGGAGTATGTCACAGTGGAAATAAAAGGAGTTGATGCTCATCATGCTGGTGAAACCTCTTATCATGGTGCATTCTATGATGATGAAAACTTAGTTTCTTTTGCATATACTGCTAGAATAAATGATGAAGATTTTGTTTTTATTTATAGAGCTAATTTAGTCGAAGATGAAGAAGCTAAAGAAGAATAGATGAATTATATTTAGAGAATCATAAAAAGTCAGCTCGGTTTTTCAAGCTGACTTTTTATTTTATTTAGTCTTGTTCTTCTTTTGATAGGTATACTATTCCACCTGTTTTTGGTGATAGTTTAATTTGAACTTTGTTTTTTAATAATCCTTCGAGTGAGTATGAAGCTAATTTTCCAAGTTGTGATATAATATAATGTTTAGAAATTATATTATCTGTACCAAAATATAAATTGCACTCAGCTGTCTCAGGTATTTTATAATACAATTGTTGACTTTCGGTTAATTCAGGATGTGTCTCAGACTCTAAGTTTGAAAGTGCAATAGGAGTAATATCTAATTTTATTGCTGTTGAGCCTGATACACCTGTCTTCGTAATCCCATTGTTTTCTGAAAAATAGAACAAGACTTTCGATTTTTCACCTTTCTTAGGCTTATAAATAAATGTATGTTCTTTTGTAATACTGTATGATTCACCTATAAATAAAGAAAGGTATTTTTTTTCCAATTCAGCTAATTCCTTTACAATTATTTCATATGATTTACCATCAGGAGGAAGTTTGTCATAATTAGCAGTTAAGATTTTGAACCTTCGTTTTCGTAATTTAAAGATTTGATGAGCTGCCTCCTGTGCCTTTTCCTCTTCTGTTTTCTTTAAATAATTTGTTTTCAAAACTGGCACTCTGTGAAATGAAGAATCAGTTTCAACAACTTTCATTATAGTGTCATTCTGCTTTTTTAAAACATTGCTAATTGTGAATTCTCCATACTTATTATCAGCAAATTTAGATTTTGAAAATATATAAGTTGAATTTTGGTCTATATTCTTTTTATTAGAGTTTTTTAGATTAAATGATTCTAAAATTCCATCGCTTGTCATACCTATTACACATTTATGTTCGGTTGGTATTTCTAGTTTGTAATTATGATAATAATCAGGATGTGTGTTTAGATTCATATCTATACTAATAAGTTGGTGTTTTTTGCTAGTAGTTTGTGCCTTGATATCTAAGTCTAAATATTTTTTTGCAAATCTTGCATATTTCCCAGATTTTTGGATTTTGGTTTTTAGTTTTACCTTAAGTTCAATAGAGTTCTTAGGTAAATTGTAGTTTATGCAGCAAAATTTGTCACTGTCTGATCTCTTTTTTTGTGCATTAATATTTGTACTTAATAATAATATTAAGCAAATACTGATTAAGTTTAAAAAACGAACTTGCATTTTCGAGTGGTTTAATTTTATGGTTTATTTCTTTTGTTTTCTTAGTTTTTTAAATGCCTTTGGTAAATATTTAGTAATATCACTAGCATTTAAAGATTCTATTCCTAGTTTTTTCTTGGCATAATCCCCAGCCAAGCCATGTATAAATACTCCTAATAGGCTTGCATCTATTGGGCTATATGATTGCGCAAGCAAAGATAGTATTATTCCAGTTAAAACATCACCGCTTCCAGCTGTTGCCATGCCACAATTTCCAGTCGAATTGAAATATACATGCCCATCTGGTGATGCGATTATCGTATTTGCTCCTTTTAATACTATTATTATATTTAATTCGCTTGATAGCTTTCGCATTTGTTTGATTTTATCTTCAGTATTTCTGAATTTTCCAAATAATCTTTCAAACTCCTTAACATGAGGAGTGATTATACTATTGTGTGGCAGTAATTTTATTAGTTCAGGATTTAGAGCCAGAATATTTAGAGCGTCCGCATCAAGAATGAATTTTTTATTTTGGTTGCGTTCTAATATATTTTTAAGACCATTTTGTGTGTTGGGTTTAGTCCCTATGCCAGGTCCAATACCGATAGCATTATACTTCTCTGTATTTTCGACATTCGAAAATAATATTTCAGATTGGTCAAGACTAAGCATAGCTTCAGGTACACTTGTTTGTAAAATTTCATAGCCACAACTTGGTGTATGGCAAGTTAATAATCCAACTCCTGATTTCAAACAAGATTTTGAAGCTAATATTGCAGCTCCTATTTTACCATACGATCCGCTAACTAATAATGCATGCCCGTAGCTACCTTTATGATCAAATTTATTTTTCCTTCGAAGTAATTTTCGTATCTCCTTTTCCTGTAAATAAAAATTTTTGCTTTTTAGTTTGTTTTTTATTTGCTTATTAAGTTCTATATCAAGAATATGAAATTTTCCGACAAATTGGAAATTTTCGGGTAATAGTAAACTGAATTTTGGAAACTCAAAACTTAGGCATTCTTGCGCACAAATAGTATTTTCGATTGTATTGTCTTTTGAGTTTTCACATGTGAGCCCTGATGGCAAATCTATAGAAATCGTATTTGTGGATAATTTATTGATTGTGTGGATCATCTTGGCTAGTTCAGCTCTGGTATTTCCTTTTAATCCATATCCTAGAATGGCGTCTATTACCACCGTATTTTTATCAATATTTGATTCTATTGAATTTATATTGTAATGCTTTAATATTTTAGGATTTATTTTAAACAGTCTATCAAAATTAATTTTTGAATCTTGTGAAAATTCCTCTCTTGGGTATAATAAATAACAGAAACATTTATAGTTGGCATTCGAAAGTAATCTTGCTAATGCTAACCCATCACCACCATTATTGCCTTTTCCTATGAAAAAAATAAATTTAGTTTGTTTGTCGTATCTCTTTCTAATCCATTTAAACAAACGTATAGATGCTCTTTCCATTAAGTCTATTGAATCGATTACTTCTTCTTTTATTGTATATTGGTCGATTTCTTTTGTTTGATCAGCCGAGAATATTTTCATATGTTATTTATTTAAATCTTTCCATAATATATATGTAGCGAAAATATATAAAATTTGAAGATTTTATGCTAAAAGTTTAAGTCTATTGTTCTAATAAAGGATTAAAATGTGTAGTTCCGAATCTATATTTCACATGTCTTATATATTTGTATATCTGTTGTTAAGTTGATTGCAAATCAGATACCCTCAAATCTTTAGAGTGAAATTTTGAATTTATATTCAGCTTGTTTTTTATTGTAAAAGTCTTTATTAATAAAAGATAAATAGTATGGAAAACTCATGGTTCACAGAAGATGAAATTAGTATAATTCAAAATTATGTTTCAGCTTTTGAAACTCGAATATGTGCAAAAAATGAAATTCTTATTAATGCAGGTACATACTCATCTGAAATATTTTTTGTCCAAAAAGGAGTACTAAGATCATTTTATTATAGTAAGGAGGGGGAAGAGTTGACCATATGGTTTGCCTCCGAAAATGAAATTATTTCGGCCATTAATAGTATTTTCCTTGGAAGGCCTACTCCTTATAGTATACAGTGTCTTGAACACGAAACGGAACTAAAAGTTTTTACTTACGAGGATTTGAATAAGTCATTTGTTAAGTCAGCTGAGATATATGAAATATATGTGAAGTTTATAAAATTATCTTTACTATATTCTTTAAATAAATTGGTGGAATTTCAATCCTTAGATTCAAAACAGAGGTATGAAAGTTTTTTGCAGTATCACCCTAGGCTGATTGACAGAATTAGCCATAAACATATTGCTAGTTTTTTGAATATGACACGTCAGAATTTTAGTAAAATCAGAAACTCCTATAAGTAAATCTAAAATCTAACAGAAAGACCAATTCCTAATCCTATATTGGAAAGATTTAATCTGTGCGAACTGCTTTTTTTAAGTTCCTCTGATATTGAAAGAGCTCTTGATTTTGTGTAAGTTCTCATCGAAGGTCTGTTGTCT
Organism: Marinifilaceae bacterium; assembly: GCA_025210485.1. GTDB lineage: Bacteria > Bacteroidota > Bacteroidia > Bacteroidales > Marinifilaceae > JAOARN01. The sequence goes on from JAOARN010000035.1 coordinate 14,396, forward strand.
GTGTAATTTGTATGTATTTCTATCCCGATTTGATTGTTTATTGCTCTTCGCAATTTTAGCCCAGCGCTCCAAGCGAAACCATTATGTGGTTTGAATTCCACAAAATCTATCGATTGAATAACTCTATTCGACTCTTTTATTATTGCATCGGATTTGATATTGCCTTCAGCTCCAAATGACATTCCTAAAGCCAGATTTCCCATAATAGATGTTTTGGGAGAAAGTTTTAGATTTACATAAGGACCAGCTAACAGATATGTAAACCCTAAAGATTCGGGATTGAAATTGACAAAACTAGCCTCTTTTGTTTCAATCGATTTTAAGTCGCTTTTGAGTTCGAATGCTGAAACGCCCAATTGTCCACCTATCCCAAATTTATGATTCCAAAAATAAGCAGCTTCGATACCAGTTGAGAAACCAGCTTTGGTGTTAAGTCCTGATGAACTGTTGATTAACCTCTTAGTGTTTTTTAGGTAGCTAGTTCTTATGCTAAAAAAAGAAGGATTTTCTTTTCCTGAATATCTGTATTCAATATTGTTTTTACCTTTATTGTTGAAAAATGATTCTGATAATGCATATGCGAATTCAGCAGAAAGTATTCCTAGACCAGCACCAACCAAAACATCAGATACCCAATGCTTGTTGTTGAGAACACGCATTGTTCCAACGCAGGCAGCTGACGAATAGCCAAGTATCGAGTAGAGTTTGTTTCTATGACCATATTCTTTGTGTAGCATAGTGGCATTCATAAAGGCTGTGGTTGTATGACCTGAAGGGAAGCTGTTTCTTTTGCTTCCATCAGGTCGCATTTGTCTAGTACTGTACTTTATTCCATTGACGAGTACTGCTGTAGTTAAGCATGAAGCTGCAAAAGTGGCTGTGAATCTTTTAATGTCGTGTTTGCCCTTTATTCCAACGGCATTTAAACCATACACTGCAAGAGTAGGTGAGTATTGCAGATAGTCATCAATTTTATTCCTGTAATTAGGGTAATATTTATCTCGTGCTGACTTAATATCTTTGCGTTTGCTCCATGATGCTAGTCCTGTTCCTATTAGTATTCCTGGGATTGCAGTTCGTTTAATAATCTTGTTTAAGCTTGTCTCTTTTTTAGACTTATGGTCAAAATCTTTTAAATGTTTAAGTTCTTTTTCCTTCGTGTTGTCTGAGATAATTTGCGCAGTAATGCTATTTGAGAATGTTATAAGGCTTAGGCTTATGATAATGGCGGTTTTAGTATACATGTGAATATAGTTTTTTGAGATAATTGATAAATAATCGATAAAAAGCCAATGAAAGGTTAAGGAAAATTAAACATTGTTGAATTTTAAATATGAACATAAAAAAATAAAATGCAAAAGTAGTTAATTTTATACTAGAATAGTTTTTAAAATATTTATTTTTTTAATTTAATTAAGTGGTTGTCCTAAAAATGTTTTTAAAGTGATAAATAGCTTTTAAGATACCATGAGACAATGCTTAGGTGTGATTAAAATAAAAATAGTTTCTAATTTGAATTATTGATATATATAAATATGTTAATAAATATCTTTAGTGTCTTTTTATTAAAAAAAACAAAAGTGTAAAAACAAATAAACATAAAAAAATAAACTATAGGTTTTGTTGATTTGTTGACTCGATACAAATATTATATTTTAAGTCAATTTGTAAAAAAAAATATGAGAAGCGTAAGTCTATAAATGAGCAAAGATTAAAATCTAAAGCGTCAGTTGATTTAGTTTTTATTTAAACTTGATTGGATGAATTATAGAAAAGCCTGAATTATTAATATCTTTGTAATTAATTTAAGATTAATAAAAAAAAATATAAAACACATAGCATTTTGCTTGTATACTATAAAAAAAATTATTGTTTTTGTATTCGAAATCTAAAAACTTCAAGTATGATTAGAAATATTTTAAAATTAATTATTGCAGGTTTACTTATAATAGGTTCTGTATTTGCTTTTGTCAATGGCTTGATTAGCGTAGGGGTATGGTCTATAATTGTGGCTGGCTTTTTTGTCTTGTTTCATTTCAAGAATCAAAAAAATCTTATTGCATTTTACTATGTAAGAAAAAATAAAATGGATAAGGCAGCAAAAGTTCTTGACTCTGTAAAACACCCAGAGAGGATGATTAAAAGTCAGGAGGCATATTACTATTATTTGTCAGGATTGGTAGCAAGTCAACAGCACAGTATAAATAAGGCTGAAAGTATGTTTAAAAAAGCTCTTGAGACTGGTCTAAGAATGGATACTGACAAAGCTGTAGCTAGATTAAATATGTCAGGAATGGCATTGAGAAAAAGAAATAAAAAATTGGCAAAATATCATTTACAAGAAGCAAAAAAATTGGACAAAAGAAAAATGCTTACTGATCAATTCAAAGAAATTGAATATATGATGAAAAGAGTATAAAACAAAGGCGGTATCTTCTGAATACCGCCTTTTTTATACTATATTTATTTTTATGATGGATTTTTCTTATTAAAGATATCTTAGATATTATTTAATTTCAATAAGTTTTTCATCTGAATGCCATAAGCCGTGTTTAGTACAGAATGCAGCAGCTGTTAATTTCATATTTCTAGTTGGAATAATATGGAAATCAACCTCAGCTTGGTTTGGTGAACCTCCTAAAGCCCCTGCTGTAAAGTTAGTCTGAGCAAGCATTTTTTCTCCATCCCATAATTGCACCCATGAAATATAGTGATCAAAATCATCAGGATGTGGATATGCATCTCCAACTTTTACCTTAACTGTAAATTTCTCACCTTCTTTAGCTGAATCTTCGCAATGTATAAAAGCTGAATGTCTGTCAATATAATCTTTTTTTGCTTCTCTCTCAATTGTATCGATATCTTGGTATCTATTAATTTTCATAACTATTTTTCTATTTATATGTTAATATTTTAATCTTTTGCTATATTGAATTGATAATAAAGAAATTATTTTATGTAAGTATCTGTCGCTTTTCTTTAATAAAAGAGGCAAGATATGATTTATGCCTCTTTTAATTAAACATTATGATAATTTATAACAATCAACTAAATATACAAATATCATATGTTTTTCCATAAGATGTAAATGAACTACAAAATAATCTATTAAATTATAAAAATAAGATAAATACTTTATGTTCCTTCTTTATTAATAACAAGAGCAAAACTAATTTTTGTTTTTAAACATTCCAAATAAAAATAATCGATTATTTTTATGTTAGTATAAAGATAAATAATGTCGAATTTTTTGAAATCTTGATTTGAGTTAATTATCATTATTAGGGTTTTTATCTTGTAAAGCCATTAGGAGATTTTTTGCCTCAGATATAATTTCTGTTACTGTTTTTTTTATTTCTTCTCTTTTTTTATATCCTTCTTTTGAATCTTTTTCTATGTTTTTAATGGTACTAAATATTTTAAGATCAATTTCTGTAATTGAATTTTTATACTGAATATTTGAAATGTATTTTATATAGTTTTTTGAGATTATAGAATGCAATAATGCACCATGTTTTTCAAGGTTTAATTTGTAGTTTCTATAATTGGTTGCGTTTTCATTTGTAAATTCTGATAGTTTTTCATTGTTATCATATATCCCATTGATTATATCTTTTAATGGAGCTTTTTTCTCTTTATCTATTATCTGTTTATCTGTCATAATATTATAAAATGCAATTCTTGCGGATTCTATAATTTTGTTAAAAATATATGTAGTAATATCAGATTGATTAATTTTGAAATTTAAAAGTTTTTCTTTTGTGATAATATTGTCTAATTGTTTAGACAAATGTTCTTTTTTATTGACTGTTTCGTATTGCCAGTCTGTAAATTTGTTTATAATACCTGATATACTTTTTTCTGCTAAATTTTCAAAAAAAATCAAAATAGAATCTTTTAAGATGTCCATTTGCTCTTTGACATAAAATCCTCCCTCATTAATATCTGAGTTATGCTCATTTAGATTGTTAATAATTTTAAGATAGTATTCGGAATGTTTACTTTCACAGTCTTTAAACATTGTGATTGTCAAATAGTCTATTATTGTAGAAGAGATAATCCTGATTAAAGTTTCTTCCTCTAATGCATTTGTTTTATCTTGCCAATTGAAAAGTATTTTATTTTTTGTATCTGCATCATTGATTTTGATGTTTTTAATAATCATATCTATAAGAACTTCGACGTTTGTTTCTTGGAAGAAATATTTCGCTTTAGAGTTAATTAGTTCTAAAAATGAGCCTAGTTTGTTGTTTAAGTTAGAGCTTAAATTAATGAAAATTTTGTTTATTATATTTTCTTTGCTCTCAATGTCTAGATATAGATAGGGAAAATGTTTGTAATTCTGCCAGATATTAAAATGAATTATTGGAGGAGTATCATATTTTTTCTGAATAGTTCCAATCGTATCTTTAGTCTGGATTAATAAAGGATTATTTTTTCTAGCCAAGTATTTATATTCTTTCCATTGATTTGAAGTGGCTTTGATTTCTACAAGATTCTTGATTTTCATAGTTGTTTTAACACCGAGATATCCTTCGTAAAGTTTAAAGAAATCTGGAATTATCTTTTGCATGTCTTCACCTTGATTTTTAAGTTGTTCAATTTGATAGATGTTTAGACCAAATGAATTGTAATATGTAGACAAGTTAGACATGTTTGCGAATAAATCTATTTGATTCGTGAGTGTGTACGTAATAAAACCCTTGAAAATTGTCTGTTTTAACAAGGTGATAAATTCATTAATATTGGTTTGTATTTTGATTTTGTGTATAAGAGTTGAAGTTATTTGATCAATTTTATTTTCTTCATTAAAAGAGTCCATGATTTCATATGCTATCGTTTTATACAAGTTTTCGTTTTGCATTAATCTTAAATAGTTAGCAAATTTTTTAAGATCAGAATCTGTACTAGGATACTCCCCAAAATTATCGAGTAATCCAAGTTTTATAAGATTGCTCAAAAAAAAAGTTGAATAGTCTATAGTCTTTACGAAAATTTTATTATCCTTTTCTTCCTCAGGTATATGTTTGATTTTCGAAAAATCCACTTCTTGTTTTTGGTTTATAAAATAGTTTTTTATATTGAAGTTTATAGAATTATGAAATACAAATTCTGCTAATATTTGATATAATAATTTATGGCTGTTCTTAGAGTTTAGTTCTTTGAAATATTCAGATTCTATGAAGTCTTTTAATAAAGGATTATTATTCTTATCTGCTTTATTTTTTTGTATGATATCAACTATGTCATCTTCATTGCCTTTCGGAATTAGGAATTTTATGATAGTAGCAATGAAACTATTATGATTTATAATAAAGTTAAAATCTGATTTTTTTGGTTCGAGAATCTCATATTGATCTATGTTTTTTTTAGAATCAAATTTTAATAGATTGTGGTAGTTTTCATTATACCAATCTGCCTGTTGTAGTTTCAGTTCAAGTCTCTCTTTCTCATTATTACTACCGAAATAGAAAGCTATCTTAGTCATGTCATTTAATAGCTCCTCGAAATCATTTTCTATTTCAGCGAATAGGTTGGTTGATTGGTGAGAGTATGCAGTATTTTCTAGTAATGTCGAAATTACAAAATTTTCATGTAGAATTAAATTAGTTTCTTTATTAGTTATTTCTTTGTTAGTTAATTCTTCTGTTTTTGAATTAATTAATTTTTTTAGATTCTCATTTATTTTGATTTTTTCAAGTTTTTCTTCACTGTCTTTTTTAATTTTTTCTTTTATAGCTATTACTTTTTGTTCTATGGTGGTTAAATTTATATACTTTTTTAAGTTGTTAAATTTTATTTTTATTTTGTTTATTATTAATATAAGTGCCGAATATTTATTGATATATTCAATGTAATCCTGATTATCAGGTCCTATATTATCAAATACCATATTGATATGATCTTCGGAAATTTCAATTATTTGTTCATTTGGTCCTGTTAGTTCTTTTGTGTTTTTTTGATCAGAATACATATTTTATCTTCTTTTGTGTTTATTTACTAAATTATATAATTCTTTTTTGTTTTTTTATTATTCTATGTCAAAAAAAAATGAAGGTTTGAAGGCTTGTTGTATATTGTTGATAAACAGATTTATGTATTGAGCTGTATAATTTGGTTTCGTTGAAATAAACGTTTATTATAGTTAATATACTTAAGAAATTATAATTATATAATAAATTATATATGGAATAACAGTCAAGTTTGAGTGTCCTTTTCAAGATTCTAAACTAAAAAATAAGATTCGTAGTTGAATTTAATACTGCAATATTATAAACTGACTTTTAGCCTTTATTCTAATTTTTGCAATCAATAAATTATATGCACTTATATCTTGCGAAAGTTTATTTAATCCATAAAAATTCTTACTTTGCTTTTAACTAAATTTGTGAAAAAATTTTAATATGTCAGATAATAAAACAAATTATATAGAAATAAAAGCTGCTAGAGTACACAATCTGAAAAATATAGATTTAAAAATCCCTCGAAACAAGCTCGTTGTAATAACAGGATTGTCGGGTTCGGGAAAATCATCACTAGCATTTGACACCCTTTATGCTGAAGGCCAAAGAAGATATGTAGAGAGTCTTTCTGCATATGCAAGACAGTTTTTGGGCAAAATTGACAAACCTGAAGTCGATTATATTAAGGGAATTCCTCCTGCTATTGCTATAGAACAAAAGGTAAATACTCGGAATCCAAGATCTACTGTTGGAACTTCTACCGAAATTTACGACTATATAAAACTGCTTTTTGCTCGACTTGGCAAAACTTATTCGCCCATAAGTAATAAGGAACTTAAAAGTCACTCTGTGGGGGATGTAGTAGACTTTTATAAATCTCTAGATAAAGGAACTGTAGTATTGGTTATGTCCAAGCTTGATATTGAGCTGAAAGATATCAGTAGTGTGCTCAATAAACTTAGTCAGCAAGGATTTTCACGACTCGAAATCAACAATCAAATCTATAGAATAGATCAGGCTTTAGAAGAAGATTTTAAAAAGATAGATTCGGCATATATAATCATTGATAGATTAAAGGCTAGTCAGGATGAGGATAGTATTAGCAGAATAGCTGACTCGATACAAACATCATTTTATGAATCGGATGGTGAGGTGATTCTGAAAATAGGGGATGAGTATCACAAATTCTCAAATAAATTTGAGGCTGATGGAATTAAATTTGAGCAGCCTAGTCTGAATATGTTTAGTTTCAACAATCCTATTGGTGCATGTAAACGATGCGAGGGTTTTGGAAAGGTGATTGGAATAGACGAAAATCTGGTTATTCCTAACAAAACCTTAAGCATATACGAGGATGCTGTGGTGTGTTGGAAAGGCGAAAAAATGCAGGAGTGGAAGCAGCAGTTTCTCCTAAAGGCTTCTAAATCAAAATTTCCTATTCATAAAGCATATTGTGAGCTAAACGCAGACGAAAAACAAACTCTATGGGAGGGAAATAGATATTGTAAAGGAATTAATCATTTTTTCTTATATCTCGAATCCAAGCAATACAAAATTCAGTATCGTGTTATGCTTGCTCGATATAGGGGTAAAACTACATGTCCTGACTGCAAGGGAACAAGATTGAAAAAGGAAGCAGCCTATGTTAAAATAAATGGTCTCAGTATTCAGGATATTATGATAAAACCAATTTCCGAACTGAAGGATTTATTTAATTCCTTAGAGCTTAAAAATTATGATAAAAAACTAGCTGATAGATTATTAGTTGAAATCAAAAGTCGTCTGAATTTTCTTTCGGACGTAGGACTAGGCTACTTGGATTTGAATAGATTATCATCTACACTATCGGGAGGGGAATCGCAACGAATAAATATAGCAAGTTCCTTAGGTAGTTCGCTTGTAGGTTCTCTATATATATTGGACGAACCTAGTATTGGACTTCACTCTAAGGATACCGAAAATCTTATAAAAGTGTTGAAGCAACTACGTGATATAGGCAATACTGTGGTCGTTGTAGAGCACGATGAGGATATTATTTTAGCTGCCGATCAAGTAATAGATATTGGACCCGATGCTGGAAGGCTTGGGGGTGAACTTCGTTTTCAGGGTACAGTGAATCAGATTAAAAAATCAGATAGCTACACAGGCAAATATCTTTCTGAGCGATTGAAGATTGAAGTTCCAAAACGAAGAAGAAATTCAAATAGATATATTGAAATAAAATCTGCAAACGAAAATAATCTTAAAAATATAGATGTTAAATTCCCATTAAATTCGCTTTGCGTGGTAACTGGAGTAAGTGGTTCGGGAAAATCTACCTTGGTGAAAACTGTCCTTTATCCAGCCTTGAAGAAAAATTTTGGAACTTATACAGATGTGAGTGGTAGTTTTGAATCATTGGAAGGCGATTTGAATAAAATTACCGATGTCGAATTTATTGATCAAAACCCCATTGGTAAGTCATCTCGTTCCAATCCGGTAACTTATCTTAAAGCTTATGATGATATTCGAAAATTGTTTGCAGCACAACAGGCGGCTAAGTATATGGGTATGAAACCAGGTCATTTTTCTTTTAATACTGATGGAGGTAGATGCGATGAATGTCAAGGAGAGGGACAAATTAAAATAGAAATGCAGTTTATGGCTGATGTGTATCTTGAGTGCGAAGCCTGCAAAGGAAGAAGATTTAAAGATGATGTATTGGACGTGAGATATCGTGACAAAAATATTCATGATATACTAGAGATGACTATTGAGCAGGCTGTAGAGTTTTTTAAGCAGGTAGACGAAAATACTGAAAAGAAAATTGTAAAAAAACTTCAAACTTTACTTGACGTAGGACTTGGGTATGTTAAAATGGGGCAGTCGTCTAGCAGTTTGAGTGGAGGCGAGAGTCAGAGGGTTAAACTAGCATCCTTTTTGGCAAAAGAAAAAGTAGATCCTCAGATGTTTATTTTTGATGAGCCTACCACCGGCTTGCATTTTCATGATATTTGTAAATTAATGAATTCGTTTAATGCATTAATCAATAGAGGTCACTCTTTGGTTATAATCGAGCATAATCTGGATGTTATAAAATCTGCAGATTGGATAATTGATTTAGGCAAAGAAGGTGGCGATGCAGGAGGTTATATTGTAGCCGAGGGTAGCCCCGAGCATATTGTAAAGAATAAAAGTTCGTATACGGCAAAATATCTTAGAGAAAAACTATAATTATTCACAAAAAACTAAAGGGCATTGAAAATCACATGCCCTTTAGTTTTTTAGTATTATATATTATTATTTCTTTTCCGCAAAAATAAAACGTTTGGCATCTCCAAGTCGCATATTTCCTTTATATAAAACAACGAATGCATCTTTAACACCACATTGCTCGCAAAATTTTTCGGCCTTTTCAATATTTTTAAATAATCCAACTGTATATTTATGTAGATTATACGAGAAACTATGGTGAACCTTAAATTTCCCTTGATACACCTCTTGTATTTCCTTTTCGGAAAGCTTATGTTCTGAAGCAATGATTTGTATTCTGAAATTATACTCTTTTCCTAAATATATTGGTTGTTGCTCTTTGGCTGATGGCTCTATTTTAGTGATTCTTTCAGTTTTTATTACTGGTTGAGGTTTTGGTTCTATTTTTTTTTCAACTATTACTTGAGCTACACTATCTATGGGTTCTTCAAAAACAATACTGTCTTGTACAGTCGGGAGTGTTATACTGTCTAGCTTTGGAGTTTCAACTATAGTGTCTTTTTTTGTTTCTTCAGCTTTTATTTCTAAAACAAAACTGTAGATATCATAGCCACCTGTTCCTCCTTTTCTGTCTGATGAGATATAAAAATGCTTATTGTTATCTTTGAAAAAGTTAATATCATTTGCACTCGAGTTATATGGTTCTCCCAGATTTTTGGGTTTCGACCATCCTGATTTACCTTCACGAGTGCTGTAGAAAATATCGTATCCTCCCATACTGTTTTTCCCATTGCTACTAAAGTATAAACTATCACCACCAGCTGAAATAAAAACGTCCAATTCGTTATATTTTGAGTTTATAGTACTGCCCAGATTTTTTGGTTTTGTCCATTTGTTTTTTCTTTTTATTCGGCTATAATAAATATCTGATTGTCCCAAACCTCCTTTTCTATTACTAACAAAGAATGCTTGTTTTCCATCAGCGGTAAATGATATAGAGTTCTCTTTATACTTGTTTGTATTTACAAAGTTTATGGCTTTATGTAACACTAATTTGGTTTTTTTCTTTTTTACAAAGTATAAATCACCAGATCCTTCCGAGCCAACAAATGCAGTGTAGCGATCACCTAGTCGCCCCGATAAGATTACAAAATTATCTTTTTTGCTAAGATTAGTTTTTAATCTGCTTGCTTTATTCCATTTTCCATTAGTGGATTTTGCTTGGTATGTTGATTCCACAGATAGATTCTCGTCAAAGTGTTTTACTTTTCGATCTTTAACCTCTCGGGAACAAAAGTAAAGTATTGAATCATGAATAACAGCTGAGTAATCATCGTATTTTGAATTCAAAGTTTTGAGATTGTGACTTGAGTAGTTATTGTCCTTGTTTATTTTTTTTGCAATCTCACATCTTGCTATATTTGTGTTTGCAGCTTCTATTAATGAGTTCTTGTCCTTTAGATTACTTGCATGTTTTTTTGATTTTTCAAAATAGCGTATAGCATCATCGTATTTTTCATTTATTTTTAATGAAACTCCTTTGTAATAATATAGGTCTGCAGTTTTAAGACCTTGTTCTTCTGCTTGGTTGAAATACTCCAAAGAATTTTCTTTTGGACCAGCAAGCAAATAGCATATTCCAATATTATAGTTCAGGTTTTTATCCTTTTTTACTGTTTCGTTTGCTTTAAGATATAGTTTAAGAGCTTTGTAGATATTACTTTTCGATTGTTCAAATAATATCTGAGCCCTGTGTGCATATTTATAGGCTTTTTTGTCCTTTTTAAATGTCTCTGTTTTTTTTATTTTTATGATATCTTGACCTTTTATATCATTGTTTACTATCAGTAAACATAAAACTAAAATTAGTACTAAGCTTCTATTCATACTGTTACTTTTTAAATATTTGCGTTTGCCTATTAAAATTATCATTTTGTCAAGATAAAAATTATGCTATCATAAAAAATGATTAATTTGCAATAAACATTACAAAGATAACTGAATGATTTTTATAAGTGCAAATTTTATGATATACAAACAGATATTTAATTTTTTCTTAGATTGAATACTAATTTATTAAATAATGATATTGTTTTATAAGCTACTTTGTTCTTTGTTTATAAAGCTTTATTTTTAACAGATATCTATATTTAATATATTTGAATGCAAATTTGACATTCATACTATGCTTAAGTCTTTTGAAAAAAATGTTTTTCTTCAAAAACAAAAAGCAAATTTAAGATTCATTAAAATAAACGTCTTGCTTGTCGTAATTTTGTACTTATTAATCTACCATCTGTGTAAAAAAACTCGGATTATTTATATTTAGTGCGGTATATTTTTAAATTTATATCTATTGCTTTGCTATAATCAATTTTATATTATGCTGCTTAGGTATAATTTTGTTTAACTCTAGAATTTTAAATTTATGATAAACAAAAATAGCAATTGTAAGAAAAAGATAAATCAAATTACTGATCTTTCCTATCTTGTAGAAATGGCAGATGGGGACAAGTCGTTAATAAAGACAATGATAGATGTTTTTCTTTCTCAGGTCTTTGACTTTGATGATTGTATGCATCAGAGTCTTAGTGTAAAAGACTGGGCTCAGCTTGGAGCTACAGCTCATAAGGCTAAGTCGTCAACTCGAACTATGGGTATGCAGACAGCATCTACATCATTGGAAAATCTAGAACATCTAGCCAAAGGGAATAGAAAATTGCAGTTGATTGAAAAAAAGGAAGAAAATTGGAACGAAAAAGATAGAAAAGATTGGCAAATTGTAAAATTTGAAGACAATAATGATATGGAATTGGAACATATTCCAAGCCTACTTGAGCAATATTCGGAAGATATGCCTATTGCGAAATCAGAGTTATTAAACTTTTTAAACGAAATATGAAAAAGAGAGAGACTGAATTACAGATTGAAATAAATCAATTAGAAAATATTGATCTTGTATACATAACGGGGACATACAGAATAAATTCGAGCAATGCATATGTTTTTAAGGATTTTCTTAAGCAAAATCTAATGATATCTGACAAGAAATTATTAATTGATATGAGTGAAATTCAGTATATTGATAGTTCTGGATTTGGTGCATTGATGTCAGCTCTTAAAATATCGAAAGAGTATGGTACAAGTTTTAAGATTTGTAATCTTTCAAGTCAGGTAATCGAAATTATAAAACTAATGAAGCTTGACACTGTCTTGGATATTCAATCCGATATAAAGACAGGTATAAGTAGTTATGAAAATGATATTGTTTGATTCTTTATAGCCTGAAAAACAGTTGTTACTGATAATGAGATATGGGAAATCTATATAAAACTATACCAAACTTTAGCTTATTGTTTTAAGTTTTAATATATATAAGAGACTCCTAATCTTATGTGATATTAAGAACCAAGCTGTGTGAGCTGACTTTAAAAATATAAGAACGAATAAAAGAGTACTTATTTTTTCTGTGAATTAACAGTTTGTTTTAGGTTTGCCATTTGCGTAAAACAATGTTTTCATATTTGGTAAATAATATTTCTATCTGAAAAAATATTTCTATATTATAGCCGAAAACTATACCACTAATTTAATACAATTGTGTAGTCTTCAGATAAGAGAATGTATTCTTTTATCTGAATGGATCAAGTAAAAAAAAGAGTATTAACTTAGCCTGTAATATCTGTTTATTAATATGAAGAGTGTTGTGTAATGATTTTATTATCAAATTGTTAGTTTCTAATAAAAAATATAAAGTTGTATTTTAAACTATGTCTTGAAGCCAAGCTTAAATTGAAATAGACTTGGTTATTTGTTGTGTACCGAGCATGGTAATTAACTAGATGGTGCAAGTCCATTGTGTTGGTCTGTAACTACCAACCACTAGCAGAATGCAAGGGTGTTCATCGTGAGATGGAATCTGAAGGAAGTAGTATACAAATCTCTGAACTGAGGAACGTGAATCACATAAAGCATTTTAAGATGATAAGTTTGCCAAACAAAACAAAGCCCAATAGTTACACAGAATCTTAAGGTGTAAATGTGGCAGTTACATGGAGAGAAAGTTATTAATCTTAGCTTGGGAGGTCTCATGGACTTTCTGTATTTTTTTTACCGTAAGGAGTAAAGTTAGTCATGAGAAGTTAGCAGAGGTCACAGTACTTAAAGTAACGAGCTGTTAAGATAAAACACAGAAGTCTCACAATTAAGGAAGGACTGAACCTGATACAGAATTAAAGTTTCTAATAACTAAATAAAAGGTTGAAAATCAGAGGCTCAATTGTGACTCCTTGCAAATTGATAGAATGACGGAATCAAGAAGCTAAGCAAGAGTGATTATTTTAGGAAGATTATAGTAATCAACGTTCAATTATCTTTCACAAGATGAGTATTGGAAACCGCCTTGGTACGGAACCGTATGCCAGGTGGTGCTAGAGAACGAATAGGGAACTAATCCCTATTCTCCTACACGATTTCTCTTTATGTTGAAATCAATAGTTCTTTATAGCATTAGTAGTTATTATGATATATATAATAAATCACTGTTGAAAATATGATTAATAGCAAATAATAATTGTAAATAATTTTATTTGCCTTCAAATTTGGATTCAATAAATTTAGTGTTAAGCTTAAAAAATAAGCTTATTTTTATATTTGATTAAAATAAATTCTATAAAGATTAAATATATACTATATTAGCCCTAGATTAATGCAAATATTTTTATCTCTATAGTAAATCCTGATATCTACAATAGTTTTAAATAGTTGATTGTAGGCTGTTTGAAGTTGCCGTAAAAGAATGCAAAAAGTCATGATATTTATAGCTTTCCAATGAGATTTTTTTTCAAATCTCAGCATTACTGCGTTGAAAGTGTCAAGCCATTAATTGGTTCAATAAACGATAAATCATTCTTTATAAAGTAAGTCATATGATAAAGAAACTTCATCCTGATTATTGCGTTTATTGTTACCCGTTTTGTCAAATATACTACGTTTGAAAAAGCAAATCTGGAATTGTAATGTATCAAAACTGCCATTAGCATTGGGAAAAGTCTAGAAATACGGATAATGGACATTTATATAGATTAAATAATAGTCTCAAGGTTTTCTGAGAACTCAAATGCATCATTGTGATTTTTTAATATTGGTAAACTGCAAGCTGTTATAAACACCTATACTGTCATAGAGAACAAGTATGCTGTTTATTTGGGATTTTCTTCTACCGTGAGACGGCCGCTTTTTCATCACGCTTGGTAGAGGGATGAGTTCCATCGAACTGAACAGATTACATATCTAATGGAGATTTATGTTTTCTAATTTTTTATATCATATTCTATTTCAACCACCTACTTTTAATCATATACGGTATTGGGAATAAATGCTATTCCATCTATATTTAATACTAAAAATAGTCTTATTGGTATTTCAGATTCCTGGTAGCCTGTTTTAGAACGATATAAAACAACATAACAATTTAATAAAGTTTACTTTAGAGTCCCCCCCTTTTAATTGCCAAAATTAAATGTAGGAATATATTTGTATATTATTTGAGTGTTTATAATGGCTAGATATTCATTGAGCAAGATAATTATCTAGCTGAATATCAAGATCATGAATACACTATTTTCTTTATGTTTAAGACTTTAAACAGCTTCAAAATGTAAATTCGACCAAATAACGGTACATGTACATCTTTTTACATCAATATAAAATCACGATTTTCACATTTATCAGTATTTTGATTATTAAAATTAAAAAATCAAATAATTCAAATAACCTGTCCTAGAATAATGTTTTTATTGGAAGCTCATTCTAGGATGAGACAAGGCAAAAATAGAAAAATAGGCATCGATACCGATGCCTATTTTTCTATTTTTTATCTGGAATATAGGATATGACAGATGATATAATATTTTTAACCTCCTTATCAACAAATTCTTTTTCAGGTTTTTGATTTTCTGGGTATGTTTTTACTATTTTTCCTATTTCTCCAACCGATTTTTGATATACACTTAATCTTAACATATTATCAAATACTCTAAGCTCAAGACAATAATCATTATCAAACTTATACAATTCAGGTTGTCTAGTAAATGTCCTAAAAGTAGTTTTATTGATATGATTAATCTTATACAAATCATTCAATTTTTCATTGATCTTCATAGACACACTCATTGTTGATTCCTTTGCAAAAGTTTTCAGAGTATACATTGCTATTTTCACCCTATCATTAACATTAATTTTGACAGATTTCGAAAATTCATTATTCTGAGTATAACCAATTAGTTCTTTGGCAATTTTTTTACATATTTCATTTAAACCCGAAATCTTATCTGTTTCAACAAATCCCGTAGCAGGATTTTCAATCTTCCCGGTGAGTAGATCAATCAAAGCTGCCTCAATATAATACGCATTGCCCTCACGTGATACTTTGGACATACATATAAAATCGGCACCACTCATTTTCCCAAGTTTAGTACACTCAGCCTTTGGAATGAAGCCTTCGGTTTGAAAAGTTATTTCTTCAACAATTTTATCAATATCTGTTCTTGTATATGCTGTAAATCCATTTTCTTTACAGATGGATTTTGTTAACTCGCCCCTAATCATGTTCAGCACAAGTTTGCTTACATTGTCAGTCAAGGCTTTTGTCGACAACATTGCAACTTTTTTATCCTGAGCATAACCCGTTAGAAAGCTAATAATAGTTAAAAATAAAATTATAGTTTTCTTCATAATTATAGTTTTAAAATCGATACATTTAACTAACAATTTTCGTACCAATAAGCTTATATTTATTCTGAATTGCAATATTCTATATTTTAATTATTGCAAAATATAAGAAAAAAAGATTTGAATATAATAAAATTATATCACTTGTTTAAATTAATCTTAATTATATATATTCTAAAAACAAAAAAAGTCTAGTAGTTTTCTTTTAAACTCCTAGACTCTTTATTATTATGTGACATTTATAAAATTCAATCCTCAGTAACTATTTCTTGGTTTTCTGGATTTGAATCTTCTGTAATTTCAGTTCTATTAACAGGTGGCAATTCTGTTATGCTATCTATAATATAAGTACTAATGCGTTTCCCACGTGCCTTAAAAGATTTTACTGAAATGAAATCTTCTGCAATAATTTCTTCACTTGGTCTGCTAATATATCTACCTCCAAATTTAATCTCAAACCTTGCTCCTAATTTATCCGACAGGCAAATCAATCTATTCTTAGGATTTTCACCAACAAAAGAAGTTGGATATCCATTACCTTCAAATGTAAATCTTTTCAGATAATAGAAACCTTGATCAGCATCAAAAAATATAGCAGTCCATATCTTCTCAGGAATAAATTTCTCTATTTTCACCATATCATCTGTAAAATGATTAGACAGATCAAAACTAGAGAATGAAAAACTGGCAGGCTTAGAAAGTACCAGTATCTTATCATTAGCAGAAAACTCACCTAAGAAATCACCTCTATTATCTGCATTCAATCTTTTCACATCATGATCAAACCATATTTTTCTACCACCAAGGGTTGAAACCCCTGTTTGACGAAGACTTATTCGTTTAATCTCATTTTTGGACAACAAATTACCCATCGAAGCTCTACCTTTAATTGCTAAATCAGAAAAATCATATTCGAACTCTGATTTTTTCATTCGCGGTTTAGGCTTTAAATAAATCTTAACAGTTTCTGCTTCTCCATTAGGATTTACAGTAAAATACAATAGCTTCGACCCAGGTTTTGTTTGAGTAATATTATACTCCTTATCTCTTGTAATACCAGTTACAAAGAAACGTTTAATATAATAATTACCTTCCTTACCATCCCTGTATATCGCATTATAAATAGTACGTTTATCATTCTTTTTAAACACATTTATATGTAAAATATCCTTACCTATAAATGCCTTTTCCGAAACCTTTGTTATGATATAAGAACCATCTTTTTTAAACAATATAACATCATCTATATCAGAACATTCACAAACCAACTCATCCTTTTTTAATGATGTACCCATAAATCCCTCTTCACGATTTATGTAAAGTTTCTGATTAGCAACAACAACTTTAGTAGCAACAATATTTTCAAAACTTCTTATCTCTGTCTTTCTTTCTTTTCGCTTTCCAAACTTTGATTTTATGTTAGAAAAATATTCTATAGTATAGTTTATAATATTCGCAATATGATATTTCACCTGTTCTATTTCTGCCTCTATGGATAGAATATGCTGTTTCGCTTTATCAATATCGAATTTTGAAATTCGTTTAATTTTTATTTCTGTCAACTTAACAATATCCTCCTCTGTAACCTCTCTTAATAGATGTCCAATATGAGGTTTAAGTCCTATATCAATTGTTTCAATAACCGATTCCCATGTTTCACAGTCTTCAATATCTCTATAAATTCTTTTTTCGATAAATATGCGTTCAAGAGAAGAATAATGCCATGCATCTTCCAACTCCGATTTACGTATTTCAAGTTCCAGCTTAAGAAGATCAAGAGTAGAATCAGTAGACCTTTTCAGTATTTCCTTAACTCCAATAAATAGAGGTTTATCGTTCTCTATGATACAAGCATTTGGAGAAATTGATATTTCACAATCGGTAAACGCATATAGAGCATCAATTGTCTTATCCGAAGATATGCCATTGGCAAGATGAACCAGAATTTCGACATTTTCAGCAGTATTATCGTCAATTTTTTTTATTTTAATTTTCCCCTTATCGTTAGCCTTAATTATTGATTCTATAACACTAGTAGTTGTTTTACCATAAGGAACTTCGGTTATTTTAAGAGTTTTATTATCTTCTTTCTCAATTTTTGCACGCACCTTTACAGCACCACCTCTCAATCCATCGTTATATCTAGAAACATCAATCATTCCGCAAGTCGGGAAGTCAGGATATATTTCAAAATCTTCATTTTTAAGATATTTGATGCATGCATCAATAAGTTCAAGAAAATTATGAGGCATAATTTTACTTGCCAAACCTACCGCGATTCCTTCAACTCCCTGAGCTAACAGAAGAGGGAATTTAACAGGTAGAGTTATAGGTTCCTTATTTCTACCATCATATGATTGTTTCCAGTTTGTTGTTTTTGGGTTAAATAAAACCTCAATAGCAAATTTTGACAATCTAGCCTCGATATACCTAGGTGCAGCAGCAGAGTCACCAGTTAAAATATTCCCCCAGTTACCCTGAGTATCTACAAGAAGATCCTTTTGCCCCATTTGCACAAGTGCATCACCAATAGAAGCATCGCCATGGGGATGGTATTGCATTGTATGACCAATAATATTAGCTACTTTATTATACCTTCCATCATCAAGTTGTTTCATTGCATGCAAAATTCTTCTTTGCACAGGCTTAAGACCATCATTAACATAAGGAACAGCCCTTTCTAATATAACATAAGACGCATAATCAAGAAACCACTCCTTATACATCCCAGATAAATATGTTAAATTACGAATAGACTCCTCTGGTAATTCTTCGTTAAAATCTTGAAAATCCTCGTTGTTGTTAGTATTATTGTTTGATTCGATACTCATAATTAGATTTAATAATTTGGGATATTACTACTATTCTACCTCATCCTTTTCAACCATCAGGTTATCAATAATGAACTCTTGTCTTTCAGGAGTATTTTTCCCCATATAAAAGCTCAACATATCAGCAACAGATTCTTCCTTTTTCATAATAACAGGTTCAAGTCGAATATCTTTACCTATGAAATGTTTAAACTCATCAGGCGAAATCTCGCCGAGTCCTTTAAATCTGGTTATTTCTGGATTTTTGCCAAGCTTATTTATAGCATTATCTTTCTCCTCATCTGAATAACAGTATTTAGTAATTTTTTTATTTCTGACTCTAAAAAGTGGAGTTTGCAGAATATACACATGTCCACTTCTAACAAGATCAGGGAAAAATTGCAGAAAAAAGGTAATTAACAATAATCTAATATGCATACCATCCACATCGGCATCAGTAGCAATTATTACATTATTATATCTCAATCCCTCGATTCCATCTTCTATATTAAGAGCTGCTTGCAAGAGGTTGAATTCCTCATTTTCGTAGACAATCTTTTTCGTAAGTCCAAATGTATTAAGAGGTTTACCTCTCAAACTAAATACAGCTTGTGTGTTTACATTACGAGACTTAGTGATTGATCCACTAGCTGAGTCACCCTCTGTAATAAAAATCGAAGAATCTGATTTAGATTCTTTTTTTGTATTAAAATGAACTCTACAATCTCTTAACTTTTTATTATGTAAATTAGCTTTTTTTGCTCTTTCTTTTGCTATTTTTTTAATTCCTGAGATTGCTTTTCTTTCCTTTTCTGATTCTAATATTTTTTTGTGGAGAATCTCAGCTATTTCAGGATTTCTGTGTAAGAAATTATCAAGATTAGATGTAATAAAATCATTTATAAAATTTCGGACACTTGGCCCATTAGGTCCCATATCTTTGGATCCAAGTTTTGTTTTTGTTTGACTTTCAAAAACAGGTTCTTGAACCTTAATACTTATTGAGGCAATGATAGAGGTGCGGATATCTGAAGTATCAAAATCCTTTTTATAAAAATCTCTTACAGTTTTGACTATGGCTTCTCTGAATGCTGCTAAATGAGTACCACCCTGAGTAGTGTGTTGTCCATTAACAAAAGAATAATACTCTTCGCCGTATTGTCTCCCATGGGTTATTGCAATTTCAATATCCTCGCCACTCATATGAATAATATCATAGAGAGGTTCGGTTCTTAAATTTTCATTCAATAAATCTAATAATCCATTTTTAGAATGAAATCTACGTCCATTAAAATATATACTCAATCCTGAATTTAGATATACATAATTTTTTAATAAATCTTCGATATATTCAGAAATGAATCTATAATTTGAAAATAAGTCTTCATCAGGGTGGAAACTTACCTTTACTCCGTTTTTCTCATTTGTTGGACAGATATCAAACTCTTCAGTGATTTCTCCTTTGGAAAAACATACTTTCTTGCATTCTCCTTCTCTGTATGATTCAATTATAAAACTATTAGACAAAGCATTCACAGCTTTTATACCTACACCATTCAGTCCTACCGATTTTTTAAATGCCTTGGAATCATATTTTGCACCTGTGTTCATTTTTGAAGACACATCCACTAGTTTGCCAAGGGGAATACCTCGACCATAATCACGAACGCAAACATCGCGATCATTAATTGTGACTTCTATGGATTTACCTATACCCATAGCAAATTCATCAATGGAGTTGTCTATCACTTCCTTTAACAGTATATATATACCATCATCATGAGAAGAACCATCTCCAAGTTTCCCTATATACATACCAGGTCTTCTTCTGATATGTTCTTTCCAATCTAATGTACGTATCGAATCTTCTGAATATTGTGCACTCATTTGTTATAGCAGTTTGTACAAATATAGAAAAAAGAAAATCGTATTAACAAAAAAGGAATTTCCAAAAATATCAATAATACTTATATTTTATTAATCTAATTCTCTTTGTATCAATTATTTTTCTAATATTATATTTTTTTATTAATAAATATTATAAATTAATAATAATCAATTTATGGTATTTCTTGTTTAATTTAATTTGGTATTATTAGCCTTAATACTAAATTTATTATGATTGCATTATTAAAATTTATTACATATCATAATAAGAGCTTAATCTAAGTTCCAATTTTTCATAATAAAACCTTAATATGGATCAACATCAAAACTGACATCCAAATTAGAATAACCTTTTAGTTGTTTAAGGCTAAATGCTCTGATATTCAAAATATATTTTGCCTTATTCAGCTGAGTATTTTTCTCAAATTTAAGAATGATATTTTCAATATATTTATTTTTGACTTTACTTACCAAGGGTTTATGCGCTCCAATAACTCTATTTCCAAATATTTTAAACAATTCTTTTGTGAGTATCTTTGCAGCCTGATTACAAGTTTTTTCGTTTTTATGTTTAATTATTATCTTTATCAGATAAACATAAGGTGGATAATAAAACTCTTTTCTTTCATTTGATTGATCTATAAACATCTGTTTATAATCATGATTTACTATTTGTTTTATTATTTCATTTTCCGTATTATAAGTTTGTATTATAACTTCTCCTTGTTTCCCTTTTCGCCCTGCTCTGCCAGCTACCTGTGAAATAGTTTGAAAACTTCTTTCAAAAGCTCTAAAATCAGGGAAATTAAGCATTGTATCTGCGTTTAACACTCCTACCAATTTAACATTTTCAAAATCCAAACCCTTACTAATCATTTGTGTTCCTATCAATATGTCAATTTTGTTATCTTCAAACTCTGCTATAATTCGTCTATATGCATTTTTATTTGAACCGGTATCCAAATCTAACCTTGCTATCCTTGCTTCTGGAATTAATCGTGAAAGTTCTTCTTCTATTTTCTCTGTCCCTACACCTTTCTCTTGAAGCTTATTTTCCCCGCATTGCTCACACTTATTTATAACTTGTATTTGATGACCACAATAATGACACTGAAGACTATTATTATATCTATGGTAAGTGTAACTGACAGAACAATTAGGGCACTGAGCCACCCATCCACAAGATTTACATTCTAAAAAATTTGAATATCCTCTTCTGTTTTGAAATAGAATTACTTGTTTTTTATCATCCAGATAATGTTTTATTCTATCCAAAAGTTCTAGCGAAAAGACAGATTTCATTCTTTTTTTCCTATATCTTTCCTTAATGTCTATTAATTGGACTTTTGGAAGTGCTATATCACCATGACGTTTAAAAAGTTCAACAAGTCCATATTTTCCCGAACTAGCATTTTGATATGATTCGATAGATGGAGTAGCTGTTCCCAGTAAACATTTTGCAGAATTTAAAAATGCCAGATAAATAGCAGTATCTCTTGCATGATATCTTGGGCTAGGATCATATTGTTTATATGTCGATTCATGTTCCTCATCAACAATTACTAAACCTAAATTTTTTATAGGTAAAAACACTGATGAACGTACTCCTAGAATAATCCTAGTTTCATTCTCTTCAATAAGAGATTTGTATACCTCAACTCTTTCCGAATCATTTAGTTTTGAGTGATAAATTAAAACCTTGGACCCAAAAACAGCTGATAATCTATTAATTATCTGTGTTGTAAGTGCAATCTCAGGAAGTAAATATAATACTTGTTTTCCTTTTGCCAAGCACTCATCAATTAATTTTATGTATATTTCAGTTTTTCCACTTGAGGTTACTCCATGTAATAGTACGGTATTTCGTTTCTGAAAAGACTCTTTTATTTCAATATATGCTTTATTTTGAATTAAAGATAATTCAGATATTGATTTTGTGGGGCTGACATTAGAATCGATTCTACTTACAACATCCTCCTCAACAATCAATATATTCTTATCGACAAGCGATTTCAATATTGCATTAGATGATTTTGTTTGACTAAGCAAACTAGTTAGCTTTACTCTTTCTGGTTTTTCTTGAAAAAGATATTTTGACATATCTAAGTAAACCATAAAAAGTTCCTTTTGCTTCCTCGCCTTGGATAGACTATCAATTATAATTGTCAGATTATCTTCATTGAAATTTTTCTTTAGCTTAACATATTTTTGTTTTTTTTCATGATAAGTGGAAGCTATATTCTCCTCAACAATAATTGCATTACACTCAAATAAAGTCTTTATATTTTTATAGCAATTATTTACATTCAAACTCTTATACAAATCTTTAAGAGATACCGCTTTAGAATTTGATAATATATCAAGAATTTCATTCTCTCGTTTTGACAATTTAACAGACTCAATATACTCGGCATTATATCGAACCCTAGTTTCGCTTTCCATCTTCAATCCAGCAGGAAGTGCTGCCATCAACACCTGTCCTATTTTACATATATAATAACTACTAATCCACTCCCATAGTTTAAGTTGATTTGGAGTTACAAAAGCTCTATCGTCAAGAACTTGCTCTATATTTTTCAGATCAAAATCTTTTGGCTTACGATTATGAATTTCCCAAACTATACCTGCTATCATTTTTCTTGGTCCAAAAGGCACAATAACCCTATAACCTACATCAAGATTCATTGATTCTGGTATTTCATAAGTAAATCTACCTTCAAGAGCTAATGGCAATATGATATCAGCGTACATTCTCCAAGTATTTTTATTAGTTAAAAAACTATTTATAATCTGTGCAATATTAGTCCAAATTCTTTAATCTAAAAAAACAAAATCTGTACACATATGCAACAAACATAATTCATCTTCAGTTAAGGGTTAATCTCAAGATAACAGCTCAAAAGCTTCTTTATGTTTAATATTAATCAGTAAAGAAATCATCAGAAAAGTTGACTAAATAAACTTTTTTCTTTGCTCTAGTAAGGGCAGTATACAGCCATCGATAATAGTCATTATTCATATATTCCCTAGTGACATATCCCTGATCAATAAAGACATTATCCCACTGACCACCCTGAGCTTTATGACAAGTGATAGCATAGGCAAATTTAACCTGAAGAGCATTAAAGTATTCATTATTTCGAACTCTTTCGAATTTTTCTTTTTTTGATCTATACTCAGAATAATCCTCTAAAACAGAATAAAAAAACTCTTTATACTTATCATATGGCAGATTAGCAGATTCCATATTCAGAGTATCAAGCATCAATACAGTATCAGCTTCGATATAATTATAATCAGGAAAGCATACGGTTGCTTCAACAAATCTATAACCATAAAGATTATGGTATTTACGAATTCGTTTAACCTCCATTATGTCACCATTTGCTATAAAATCAAGCTCCTTGATATTTTTACTCCAGAAATAGTTATTCTTAACTACCATCAAAATATCTCCATTACTGATTTCTTCCTCTCTGTAAAGAATGGTATTGCGAACTCCCTGATTAAATTGATTAGCTCTTTTATTATTACGAGTTATGATAATAGTTTCCTCCATTCCATAATTATCATAAGATTCGGTAATTTTATCAATCAAATCCATCCCACTAACTCGCTCAATATCATCATAATCCTTTATTTGAAACTTAGGAAATTCATTTGACTGATAACTTATCAGTTCTCTTAGATGTGTTGCATTAATATGAATTCCAGAATCCATACTCTGTCTAATCACCTCTGTTAATTCTCTTTCCTGAATTTGAAAATTGTATAAACTCACCAATTCGTCAGTATCCAGTGCAGGAGAAACATCTAAACCAACAGGAGGTAACTGCGCTGTATCACCCACCATTATTAGCTTGCAATTCTCTCCATCAGTAACATAATTAACAAGATCATCCAATAAGCGACCTGTTCCAAAGACACTATTATCGCCAGTAGAGTTAGAAATCATTGAAGACTCATCAATAATAAATACAGTATCTTTATGAAGATTTTTATCAATATTAAATTCCTCGTTAGTTGTATTTAATGATTTTTGCCTATATATCTTTTTATGAATTGTATAGGCTGCAAAACCAGAATAATTAGATAGAACTTTTGCTGCACGACCCGTTGGTGCCATCAACATAGTTTTTATCTTCAATTTGTGCAAACTTTTTATGACAGCACCAATCAAACTAGTCTTTCCTGTGCCTGCATAACCTTTAAGAAGTACTATTGCATCCTCGTCAGATATACTTATATAGGATGTAATACAATCTATAGCACTATTTTGATCATCTGTTGGATCGAAAACTAATTCTTTCCGCACCAAATCAGACAAGAAATCATTCAACATAACACAAACTTGTATAAACAAAAATTCAACACAATATTATTATGTTGAATCTTTTAAATTTCTTTAAATATTTTATCAGTCTATTAAATTAACAGGAATATTTTCTTGAATCCCTCTTAATAGGTCTTGAATTTTCATCCGTTTTTTTCCTGAAAGCTGACATTCTAGAATATTTAGAAAACCATTTCTAGTTGAAATTTTCAAGTAATTTTTATAATCTGTCAATACTGTTTTTTCCTTTACATTATCAGTAAATTCGCATTCGGACTTATATATTTTAAAGTCAAGAGTTTTACCATTAATCTCCAATTGAGTGAAAGCAGCTGGATAAGGGCTCATTCCCCTTACTAGATTATGAATTGATTCAAGATCATTAGTCCAATCTATCAGACAATCTTCTCTAAAAATTTTTGGCGCAGGTCTTAATTCCAATCCTTCAGACAATTTCTCCTGTGATACAAATTTACAATTATTAGATGCTAAATCTGCAACCGTTTTAACCAACACTTCAGCACCTAAATGCATTAACTTATCATAAACTACACCCACATTATCCTCATCTTCAATACTTATCTCTTCTTGTCTGATAACATTTCCAGTATCGATTTCGTGTTGTAATAAAAAAGTACTAACACCTGTTTTTTTATCACCATTTATCACAGCCCAATTTATTGGAGCAGCTCCTCTATATTGTGGTAATAAAGAAGCATGAAGATTAATTGTTCCCAACTTAGGCATATCCCAAACAATTTCAGGAAGCATCTTAAATGCAACAACAATCTGAAGGTCAGCTTTTAAATCATGAAGCTCTTTAATAAAATTCTCATCTCTAAATTTATTAGGTTGCAAAATTTTCAAGCCTTTCTCAACTGCAAATTTCTTCACATCTGATTCTAAAATTTTCCTTCCTCTTCCTGCTGGTTTATCAGGATTAGTAACAACTGCAACAATATTTGCTCCAGCTTCAATTAATCTTTGTAGAGGTAACACCGCAAATTCGGGTGTACCCATATATATAATTCTAAGATTTTTCATTTTTTAATTGTTTAAAATTCAAACCAAACTATTCCTTTGTAGGCTCATTTGTAAGTTTAATAAAAGATTTAATCTTATCATTATCTATAGTAACTGATAAATGATATTGAACTAACTTATATGTATTCTTATGTTTAACTATTACACCAGAACCTCTGCACATTCCCATCCAAGTATCGAGTAATTCATTAAACCATATTATACCATTTTTACTATATATATTTCGTGATTTAGCATTAAAATCCCAGGCCGATTTTCTTTTAAAAAAAGGTTTTGCAAAAGCCATAAAATCCTTCTTAGTCCAGGTTTCGCTTTTATCTGTACCCATATAAATACAATCCTTGCTCATAGCACCAAAATAAGACTTAAAATCAGCCTTAGCTGCTGCTAAATGCCATTGATCAAGAAATTTATTAATCTCAGATTCCGAAACATTTTGAGATATTGCGAATTGACTTGAGAAAATTACAAAAAAAGCAAATAAATATTTCATTATGATTTTTTTTAGAAGTTTTAAATTCGTGACTTTTGTAAATCAATCTTTCGGATTCGATTTTGGCTTTAGGAAACTTAGTATTAAATTTTTTATTTTCTTATAAAACTTAACATAGTTTTCAATATTAAGAATTGAGGAATCTGTTGTTGCCTTATATGTCAGTATGATGCCCAATGGCAAGATTACAATCGAAGAAATCCACATCCCCATAAAAGAGCTCATAACCAACTCTCTAGAAAATCGTTCTCCTGTCATCGAAATAATATAATAGATAATAAAAAACACTACAGATATAATAACGGGTAAACCCAAGCCTCCTTTTCGAATAATTGCACCAAGAGGAGCACCTATAAAGAAGAATATCAGACAAGCGAAAGAAAGAGTAAACTTCCTATGCCATTCATTTGCAAACTTTTGCATCCACTTTAAACTTCCCGTAAATTCGCGCTTTTTTCTTTCTATATTTTCTTTTGCCGTTCGTGCATTTCTTAATGCTTTATCAACTGCTATAATCTTATCGTCAATAAAGCTAGAATCGAACAAAGAATCGACATTTAATTTTAGAGCCATCATTTTTTTCTGAGAAATAGAATCTTTGTTTTCAAACTGACCTTCTAATGAGAAGTAAGTATCTGACATTAACCTACTTTTAAATGATTTTCGGCTATGATCTAGCTCTCTATTCAATGTATCAGTCTGCCTTTCAAGTTGAGATAACTTCATCATTCGATAACTACTTTTAAAAGCGTTTTCATCCGTACGCTTCAAGTCTGCTCCTGGTAATTCGATTATAGTTTCATATTTGCCAAACTTAATCCTTTGCATTGGGTGGTTATCTCTATCACGTCGACGTTTAGTCTTAACTTCACGATAGGAATTACCACTATAAAGACTAAGAATCATAAATAACTTATCCGAAGATGTTTTCATAGTACCAGAATCAGCGACAATGACATCACTATTCCCCCTATCTTCTCTATGATCATAAATTAAAATATCATATAACCAACTAGTATTTTTATCAATACGCCCCACTTTAACACTAAATTTTTCAAGATCATTGGTAAAGATACCTTCCTTCAAAATAAGTTCTGGATTTTGTCTTCTTATATCATAAAGTAAGGATGTTGTTTTCAAAGATGCAACAGGCATCACATTATTTGAAAAATAAAATGCCCCCAAACTTGTAAAAAAGATAAGGACTAGTAATGGCCTCATTATTCTTTGTAATGAGATACCAGCAGCCTTCATTGCTGTCAACTCATAATTCTCACCCATATTACCAAATGTCATAATAGAAGCCAGCAATATAGCAAGAGGCAATGCCATAGGCACTAATGTTGCCGACACATAAAACAAAAACTCTGCAATCACAGTCCAATCAAGTCCTTTGCCAACAAACTCATCTATATACCTCCACAAGAATTGCATTAGCAATACGAACATACTTACAAAGAATGTAAACAACAAAGGCCCAAGAAAGCTCTTTAGAATAAAAGAATGTAGTTTTTTCATATATTATAAATTCGGTAATTTTTTCGAAATAGAATATTATATAATCAAATCTTGTACATTTAATTTTACATAAAACAAAAAATCACACAAATACAATTAAAACAATCTGATTGTATTTGATTCTGAATAATATGTATTATGATTTTGATATTATTATTATTCTATTATCATTTTAAGAAAAACAAAGATAAAATCATTTACTTTAATTTCATCTTAGAAATAAAAAAAATAATAGTTTTATGTATTTTTAAGAAACTATTTGTTTCATATAGATAATAAATTGGAGTATATCGCTCAAAATATATTAAATTATATTTCTCAATCTGAATACTATCCTTTTGTAGATCCTCTAAGCAAAACTTGATAGGTTCACAAAAAAGCAAAGAGAATTACAATATTTGAATTATATACGAGTTAATAAATTAACACAGAAAGCAAACATTAATTTTTAAAAATGCAAAAACAATATACGCTTATTTTTCTTATACTAATATCAGTTTTCGTATTCTCTTGCGACAAAGGTGACGATTATGAATATAGTAGTTCTGTCAAATTTGATTTTAACACTGATAGCATAAAATTAGGTCGCATATTCACAGAATACAAATCTCTCAGTTATATATATAAAATATACAACACGAATAGCAAAAAAATCAAGATTGATAGTCTTAGCCTTACGAGAAAGGATAATGAGTTAATCATATATGCCGATGGTCAAAACATTTATTCAAACAAAAATATTATAATAAATGGAAACGATAGCTTATTTATCATATTAAAACAAAAATTCCCTTATCTCAACAAAGATCAAGAAAGAAAATACGAAAACAACTTAATTATAAATTACAATCAAACCAAACAATCAATTCCAATCAGCGCAAGAATCCAAGACACATACTCGCTAAAACAGGATATAAATACCCCAACCACACTAAAAGCTAACAGACCATACATTGTAGAAAATAAAATAAAAATAAAATCAAGTTTAAATATAGAAAAAGGAAGTCAGTTATATTTTACAAAAAATGCTGGTTTTGAGATAATGGCAGACTTTATTGCTAATGGAGATAGAGACAATAAAACGATTTTTTCAAGCTATAGACAAGATAGTATCTATAGAGATGTTCCTGGACAATGGGAAGGACTACTAACAAGTAGTGAAACAAAAACTATAAATATCAATCATGTAATTATAGAAAATGGAAAACATGCACTAAAGAGCATTAATGAAGAAGAAAACAACAATGCAATATACCAAATCAACAACTGTATAATTAGAAATAATTCTGATAATGCCATAGATATTAATGGGGGTGAACTATACATGACGAATAGTTTAAACTATAATTGTGGAGGTAACTGTATTCGTATCTACAATTTATCAAAAACCAACATTACTCATACAACTATTGCCAACTATTGGACTATCTCATTTAACAATAAAAAATGTATTAATATTGAAAACTCCAACAATATAAATATTATAAATAGCATAATCTGGGGTAACAACTACCAAGAATTAGAACTAGGTGAATCAGATTATTATCTTCTTCAGAACAGTCTAATAAAAGGGGAAGAATCCAGATACACTGCAAAAAACTGCATATTCAATCTCGACCCTGAATTTGTTAACCAATACGACAACAGCTTTGAACTTCTGGAAGAATCACCATGTATAAATTCTGCACTAAAGATTAATGAATCTAAGTACGGATATGATTTAAATAACAACAAGAGAGAAGAACTTCCAGATATAGGAGCTTTTGAATATATTGGAATTTAACAAGCACCAAAACAAAAAATATTTAATGGCTTTTATTTTTAAATTTGGAAAATCATTTTTGATTTTTATTTCACAGCATATTTCAATTAAACTATCAACATAATACAAATATAACTGATTTCACCCAATGCAATATTTATCATATAAACAAGGCCGTTGACTATATTGAATCAAATTTAAATATAGTACTAGAACTAAGAAAACTTTCAAAAATTACAAACTTCGCATAACTGTGACCCTTGGCAATAATTTTTTTTTGCACTTCAATTTTTGTATACCTTTCGGTTAGAATATACTGTATAAGAGTCGAGTCTTCGGTAAAAGCAGAAGATGAGTTTGAAAGAATGAGAATAGAATCCGGATTATATGCCGTTAGAAGATTTGAGGTAGAAGAATCTTAATTTCATAAAACATGGCAAAAATCATATAAAGGAATAACAAGCAATGCTTATCAATTTTCGACAGATAATCCAATAGAGATATATTGCGATGAACAAAATAATCATCCTACAGACAATTTATATTAGACATATGCATTACTTTAAAAAAAATTACACAAGATTAATTTCAACCACATATTATTAAGAGATAAACAAAAGGAAAGACAAAAATCAAGCATGAACGACAAAAATATAAGTATTTTCTTATATTTTTTGATTTAAAATTTGTAATCTTAAAATAATCACTACCTTTGACTGTCAATATCCAACAGGAAGATAGCATTATATCTACTTGAAACACACGAATGTAAGTTCATCATAAAATAGATATTTTCCTGATTTTTTTTCAGATATTGACAATATTTAATTTTAAAAAAGGCAAATTCTAAAGCATAATTTCACTTTATAATTGTCATGATTTAGAATACTTATTTATTTAATTCGATTTTTTAACAAAAATCGATATTCATATAATATTTGGATAAAAAATACAAAAAAAGATGAAGGTAGATGTTCTTTTAGGTCTTCAATGGGGAGACGAAGGTAAAGGAAAAATTGTAGATGTTTTAACTCCTAAATACGATATCATTTCAAGATTCCAAGGAGGTCCTAACGCTGGCCACACTCTAGAGTTTAACAATATCAAACATGTATTACACACTATTCCATCAGGTATTTTCCGTGATGATAAGATTAATCTTATAGGTAATGGAGTAGTAATAGATCCTGTAATTTTCCACAATGAGATTCAAGGAATTAAAGAATTAGGAATAGACCTTAAAAATACTCTTTTTATATCTAAAAAAGCTCACCTTATTCTTCCTACTCATAGAATTATCGATGCTGCTTCAGAAGCTGCAAAAGGAAAATCAAAAATTGGTTCTACATTAAAAGGGATTGGTCCAACATATATGGACAAGACAGGTAGAAATGGTTTAAGAATTGGAGATATTGAAACTAAGTTTGAAGAAAAATATTCAAAATTAGTAGAGAAGCATAAAGAAATGCTTTCAAAATTCTACGAATATGAATATGAATTGGAAGAGTACGAACAAGAATGGTTAAAAGGAATTGAAACTATCAAAGAATTCCAATTAATAGATAGCGAAAACTTCATTGATAATTCTTTAAAGCAGGATAAATCTATTTTAGCTGAAGGAGCTCAAGGAACCTTACTTGACATTGACTTCGGTTCATATCCATTTGTAACATCTTCAAATACAGTATGTGCTGGTGCTTGTACTGGTCTTGGAGTAGCTCCAAACAAAATAGGAGAAGTATTTGGTATTTTCAAAGCATACTGCACTCGTGTAGGAATGGGTCCATTCCCAACAGAGCTATTCGACGAAGATGGTCAAAAGTTAAGAGACAATGGTAATGAGTATGGTTCAACAACTGGACGCCCACGTCGTTGTGGTTGGTTGGATTTAGTTTCTTTGAAATACTCAATTATGATTAATGGTGTTAGTCAATTAATTATGATGAAATCAGATGTTTTAGATGATTTTGACACAATTAAAATAGCAACAGCATATAAAGTTAATGGTAAAATTGTTGATCACGTACCATATGAAATGACTGAAGATATTGAACCAATATATACAGAACTTAAGGGATGGAATAAGGACATGACTAAAATGTCAGACAAATCTGAATTCCCTAAAGAATATCTTGATTATATTAAATTTATTGAAGAAAATACAGGAGTATCAATAAAAGTAGTTTCGGTAGGTCCTAACAGACAACAGACTATTGAGATTTAAGAATATTTCAAAAAAATATCATATTCAAGGCGTAGACTAAAATGTTTACGCCTTTTTTTAATACAGTTTTTAAGATAATTAACAATAACAAAATTATATGAGCTTTTAAAACCATAATACCAAGCACTAAATCCTGTTTTTGAACCGTGGATATACTAATAAGCAAAAGCTTAAGAATTTAAAACGGCCTCATGTAATATCTTTTTCAACTCATTATCTCTAAAAGGTTTCGAGATAAAATCATTCATTCCTGCCTCGATACATTCATCCTTATTCTCATAAAAAGTACTTGCAGTAAGCGCTACCACAAAACAGGCTTTATCTATTTGATTTTCATTCTCGAATTCTCTAATTTTCTTGACTGTTGATATACCATCAAGCACAGGCATATTTACATCCATTAGAATAACATCATATAAATTATCCTTATGTAAATCTAGCGCTTCCTGCCCATTCTCTACAATAGTACATTTCAGACCTAGTTTTCGCAGAGTAAGCTCTGCAACTTTCTGATTTAAAGGATTATCCTCAGCTACAAGCACCTTTAAACTAGAAGGTAATGATATTTCTTTCATGTTTTGTATGTTAGTTGTGTTTTGTCTATGTTTAAAATTCAAGATAAAAGAAAACTGCGAACCCTCTCCTAGTTTACTCTCAAGTTCAATACTACCTCCCATCAATTCAATAAGATTTTTAGATATTGACAAACCTAGTCCTGTTCCCCCATATTTTCGAGTAATAGAACTATCCGATTGAATATAATTTGAGAAAAGCATTTTTTTGTTTTCTTCGGAAATACCGATTCCAGTATCTTTCACAACAAATTGAATTGCCACTAGATTTGATGTTTTTTTGAAACACTCGATTGAAATCTTAACACTTCCCTTCTCTGTAAATTTGATAGCATTAGTTGTTAAATTCATCAATATTTGATTCAACCTAAGTGCATCACCAATTAAGACGCCAGGAATACTATCATCATAATCAACAATCAATTCTATATCTTTTTCTCTTGACTTAAGCTCCAGTAACTGACTAACAGAATAGGCTATTTCTTTGAGGCTAAAATCAATTTCTTCAAGCTTTACCTTTTTAGCCTCGATTTTGGAATAATCAAGAATATCATCGACAATTTTAATTAGGTTTTCACCCGAAACAGCCACAGCATTTATCATTTCGGTTTGTTCGGGACTTAGAGATGATTGTTGCAAAATTCGTAATAATCCAATAATACCGTTCATTGGAGAACGAATTTCGTGAGACATATTGGCAAGAAATATTGCTTTATTATTAGTTAATTCTTCCGCCTGATTTTTTTGAACTAATAGTTTTTCATTCTTATTTTCAAGATATTTAATTATATTATCTTGATCCGAAATCTTATTCTGTAAATCTAAAAGGAAATGTACTTTTGATTTTAACAGGCTCATATTTATAGGGTGAAAAATAAAATCAATTTTTCTACTATTAAATATCTTTTGAACCTTTGGTATTTCTATATCATTCGATATAATAAAATATAAGTATGAATTTTGATTGTATTTTACAAGTTTATTAATAAAATCATTATCAGCAATTTCAAATATTTCATAAGAAATAATAATTATATTGAAATCCAAAATGGCTAATAATCGCCTGGCATTCTCAATATCAGTTTCTTTGTGCAATATAATACTAGTATGTTGGAGTTCCAGTTCTATCTGGCTCAAAATTTGACTCCTACTTTCAATTAGTAAAATGTTATTTCCGTTCATAAGACTGATTTTTAAGAATAAAGCAACTTATAAAAATGCAATTATGGATCTAAGTATATAATTCAGTTTATCTATTCTGAAACACTGCGTATTTTTTATTATGCCCAAACATGCAAATGTATTTATAATTTAGTAATCTACCCAATAAAGACATTAATTGGAGAGAATATCTTGGAAAAAAATATGATTAAAAGAATTATAACAAACATCAATATTGCCAGTATAGGTATAAAACTTTATTTTGTACTAAAATATTATATTTTTTTCTTAATTAAATTGTTTTTTTCTTAAATATTGTAAACATATTTTTCATGGCAATACCTCCTGCTTAAGCTAAAGAGGTTCCCACGAACAAATAGACAGAAGCTTGTACCAATTGCATTGAAGCATTAGGCAAGAAATATTATTTTTTGTACTATAATACAGTTTAACAATCGCAAAAAAAAATGTGATATGAACACATATCACATTTTTTTCATACTAAAGATTTATCTTATTCTTCAGTTTTTTCTTCTTTCGAAAAATCTAGAATATTTGATTCATGTAGAATATTATACCACTGAAAAAGTTTCTTCATATCTGATACATTAACTCTATACTCATCATATTCAGGTAGAACATTAGCCATAAATTCTTTTAAATCCTCAGGTGACGATTTATGATTAATAGCCTTTCCTTTTTCTGTATAATTGTATATTTTTTCAAAAACTTCAACCAATGGCATATCTCCTGTTTCTGTAAAAATTGAAATATCTTCCAACGCACTAATCTTTGATGAAGCATAAGCTGGCATTCTTTTTTTGTCTTTCAAAGACTCAACAATAAGAGCATTTTTTGAATTTGCTACCATCTTATACAAACCTGGCTTTCCAGAAACCGCTAGTATTCCTTTTAACATAGTTATATATTTACATTTTAAATTATTCAATTCATTAGATATTTTGATCAGTTTTCAAAATATCCCCCCAAAAATAAAATAAGTTTTAGAAAAAACACAATTAAATTTAGTTAATGACAAACTTATACTTAGCCAGAGTATGGATATTGGTCATTTTTACGCTTCACACTGATCAAAGAAGAATAACTAGAAGATATATTTTCAAAAAAAAGAGAGAATACTTTTGTTTCAATTAGCCTATTGACAGCAGCAAAAGACTGGGACTTAAAAAATGTAAAACAAAATACTTGTCTAGTGTTTATAATTGTAAATTCCTCAGATTAACAATTCTGAACTAAACCTAGCATACTGTCTGAATAAAAAGAGAAAATTATTTTAAATCTTGAACTAACTGATTCCATGCCTTTTTTAATTTCAAACTTATGTTGCTGTTTGGCTTATATTCACAAATTGTTTTAGATTGGATAATCGACTCCATCATATCTTTATCGAATTCCAAGCTTGCTAAAATGTCAACTCCAATCGTTTCAAAATAATTCTTTATCTGCAAACTTATTTCCTGATTTACATCCGACTTATTTATTATAGCATAAATAGGTATTGAAAACTTATTAATCAAATCAATCAATCTTATTGCATCATGAAATGATGATTTCGAAGGTTCCAAAACTATTACAACTGCATCTGTTTTTGTAATAGAAGAGATGGCTGTGCATCCTATGCCAGGAGGCCCATCATTGACAATGAATGAATATTTTTTCTCCATTGCCTTTTTTTTTGCCTTTGATCTTACAAATTGGATTAAACGCCCTGAATTTTCTTCTCCTGGCTGAAGATAAGCATGAAATAGCTCCCCAAATCTGGTTTGAGAATACATACAATAATTTCTAGTATTTTTGATTTTTATGATTGCGTCATTGGGGCATACTAATGAACATAAACCACAGCCTTCGCATGAAAACTCATTTATTTCATATTTTTTATCCTTATTAATAATTGCATTGAATTTGCAATATTCTGCACATTTACCGCAGTTTGTACATTTACTTGTGTCTATTTGAGCAAAGGATCTACCTGTATAAATGTATCTTTCTTTTAGCTCAGGATGCAGCACAAGGTGTAAATCAGGAGCCTCAACATCTATATCGGTAATAAGTGTATTTTGCGAGATAGACGAAAAAGCGGCTGTTATAGAGGTTTTTCCCGTACCTCCTTTTCCGCTAATAATACTTATTTCTTTCACATTAGTTAATTTTATTAAAAAAATGATTCAAAAAACTATACAAACTGTTATTAATTCCTTTTTTTTATAAACCAGCATATATAGTTTCCGATATATTTGAAATTCACAAAAAGGCAAATCTATTATTTTAAGCGGATTCAAGTTTACTTAAAACGCTTATGGCCAAATCTGAGTAAATATTAGAAAACAAGGATGCCTCATTGTTCATTATCTTAGCCTTTGAATAATATTCAGCATATTTATTATTAAAAGGAAGGCATGCTAGTAATTCTATATTTTCTTCCTCAAGATATGATTCAATTATATTATTAGCTATATGCTTATTTATCACCACCCCAAACTTAAGATTAAGCGATCTTAATAATTCTACACTTAATTTCAAATCATACAAACCAAAAGGACTCGACTCTGTAACCAACACAACAAAATCGGCTCCAGATATTGACTCTACTACCGAACAGCTAGTGCCAGGAGATGTATCGTACAATGCTATATCAGAATGAGAAGTTTCTAATTTTTGCTCTTTAATCAATCTAGTTTGAGCTGGGGATCCAATCTTCAATTCTCCTTCAATTATCTCACCATAATTAGTCTCATACCTATTGATATAACCAATTAGATTCTCAGCATACTCGATAGCCTCGTATTTGCAAACATAAGAACAAACGCCACAACTATGACAAATATCCTTATTAATATATGCCTTACCCGTTTTAGCTAATATACTGATTGCATTAAACTGACAATGAGCAGCACAGAATGAACAATAATTACAGTTTTTGTTTATTTGAGGCTGCTCAAGACATATATTACCATGATCAATAAGGGTAGAATCAGGAAAGAATAATTTTACATTAGGTTCTTCCACATCGCAATCGTATAAACATACAGTTCTGTTTAACATTGCAATATGTTTGAATAAATTTACCGAAACACAGGTCTTCCCTGTTCCACCTTTACCACTAGTAATAGCAATTTTTTTACTCATATCTTACTAATGATCGCAATAGTTAGCCTTACAGGTTAAGCTGTCGTTTAAATAATCATGTACCAACAATTCTGCAGATTTCAATTCAGCACCTACAAAAACGTTTACTCCTCTTTGGTTAAACAAATCAATTGCTCTTTTACCCATACCTCCAGCAACAACGTCAGTAACTCCTTTTTCAGCCAAAAATCTTGGCAAAAGACCAGGTTCATGAGGAGGAGCAGGAAGTAATTCTGTTGATTGGATCTGACCTTCACCGATATTGAATAAAGCAAAGTGACTACAATGACCAAAGTGAGGATCAAGAGTATTATCTTTTACTGGAATAGCTATAATTTTATTTTTCATATTTTTTATTTAATGAATTAATAATATCTGAGATAGATTGTTGTTTATCTTCTATAATTACCATTTGAATGCCGAACTGATCAAGTGCATCTTTTGCTTTTGGTCCAAAATCACCTGAAATAATTTGTTTTACATCATTTTCGGCAGCATACTCAGCTGCTTTTTGACCAGCAGCATTATTCGAATTTGCAAATTCATTCTCCACAAATTTGCATTTAGCACTCTCACTATCATAGATACAGAAGTAATTTGCCCTTCCAAATCTACTATCAAATAGTGATTCAATAGTATCTGATTCTGAACTAATTATAATTTTCATGATTTAATTTTTTTCTTCACGCACTCCATATATATGTATAAATAGATGTATTGTATTGCCATTTTTCAATATCAGCTTTATACATGAGTAGAATAGGTGATTCTCAATTTATATTTTCGATTTCAGTTGATGAGCATATTGGACAATTATCATTTGACATGTTTTCAGGTGCTGAAAAACTAGCGTTACATGATTTACATACAAACCAAGTTTTATCCATGACTGCATTACCAAAAACAGTCTCTATTGGCTTTAACTCCACAAAGGCCTTAGCTATTTTTTTTCGAGCCGATTCGTATATTCTAGCAAATGTTGGGCGCGAAATTCCCATTAATTTGGAAGCTTCAAGATGATTCATATTGTCATAATCTGCTAATTTCAAGGCTTCATACTCCTCGTAAAGTAATTCAACAGCTTCTTTTTCGGTACTCAAATCAGGATTTGGACTATACTTCTTAAATCCAGGTGGTTTCACTACTTTTCTTGGTCTTGTTTTTCGTGGCATATTTTTTTGTTTGAATTATCTGATGCAAATATAATGAGAATATTCTCATTTAAATGATATTTTTCCACAAATTTTCATCTCTTTTTTTGGAAAATATCACCTGATGATAGTGAGTTATTAATGAATCAGTATAACTACACTGTGGTTTAAATTAAATAATTATTTATTAATATTTATTTCAGGAGGAAATAGCAAGCAATATATTATCAAACATATAAAGAAAACAGGATTTACAAGAATAACAACAATAACAAATCACAAAGGAATTTATTCTTAGCCACTTAACAGTTTTAGTCAAAAATTAACAAGAAGTATTATATATATTATAGAAAATAAGGAGGGAGTTGATTTTCGGAAGATAGCTTACAGTCTAAATTAGGGAAAGCTTAACTGTAAATTATATGAAAAACTATTTTAATAAAAAACTACCCCAATTTCATTCTTACGAAATTCCTTGAGGTAGCCCATAACCACTAACTAAATATCTTATTTTGATTCACAATACAATCATCATAACTGCAAATCATATTACTTTCAAATTCACTTCGCAAAGATAAATATTTTTAAACTAAAAGAAACCTTTGTCTAAAGCTTTAATATTATTTAACCTATTAGAATCTGACAAAAACAAATACAAAGACAAGAATTTATTAACAAAAAAAATAAAACATGACTTATTACGAAATATTAAACCACATAAACCAATAAACATAATTAAGTAAGATTAAACCCGATTTAAACAACAGAAATCTATCAAAACCAAATATAACAAGCATATTACATATTTTCAGCCATTTGCAAAAAAAAAAATTTTTTTACATATTATTTTGAAACAAAATACAACTTGCTACGTAGAACATATTACAGTCAAAACATAATTTTAATAATTAACTACAAAAATAGAAAGGTAATATGCAAGAAATTAAAAAAGATATAACTAATCAAGATCAGTTTACTATTCAAATAGACCAAAAAAATGAGGATCTTAAACTTGCCCAAGAAGATTTAAATAAACTTTACATTAATCTCATTACAAGCTCAAATAGTAGGGAAGACATCAAAACATACATTCTTAACAATAAAGAGGAACTCGATCAATATCGAGATGGAAATAAATACAATAGGGTTGATTTAATATATATGTATTGTATTTCTGAAATAAGAAAAATTACTAATCAGGGCTACGACAAGGCAATAAAAGAAAACAGAGAAAGACT
Organism: Marinifilaceae bacterium; assembly: GCA_025210485.1. Classification (GTDB taxonomy): domain Bacteria; phylum Bacteroidota; class Bacteroidia; order Bacteroidales; family Marinifilaceae; genus JAOARN01. The sequence goes on from JAOARN010000035.1 coordinate 53,626, forward strand.
CAATCAGCTACTAGTTATAACAACAGAAATTCTTGAAAATCACAGTATAGACCCTCAAACTTACACAGAACGAAAAAAAAATAATGAAACATTTACAAAATCTTTAAAATACATCCTTAATTTAAATAAGGCTAAAAAGTATATAATTCCAACTCCTAAACACGAATCAAAATCAGAAAAATACAATTCTATATCTAATATAGGCGAGGAAGAAAACATAATTAATAAATTCTACTTTAGTCGTATACTAAGGGTACTACTAGAAGAACTATATAATAAAAAAGAGCATACAAGTATTGAAAATATAATAGATAGAATCATAAAATATCCGAATTTAGATGATCATTTAGAAATAGTAAACAGCCGAATAACCCAAATAGCTCTAGGACCAAGACAAAATAGTCAGGATTATATCAATACAGGTACGTTAATTTTACTGCGTGAAAACTCACACAATTGTATACAAACTAAAAATTCAAAAAATTACGAAAAAGACGATAAATTACCTGCAATGCCTAAGGAGATATTTGACATTAATGAATACAGAGAAAAAGGATACTATGTTGCATTAACAATAACGAAGACTCTTTTGGAAAAAATCACAAAAAACAATACTACAAAATCAATATTTGACCACATTAAAAATTCCACAATACTGAAATCTCTTTTATTTATAGGATTTGGAGCATGGGCAGCAATATCAAGATTTCCAGAGGAAGAATCTGCAAACTATCAAAAAAATCAATTTAACCAAAAAGCAAGATTGCGCAACCTGCAATTCTCAAACACCAATACAACAAAACCAGAAGAGTATGAGGTTACACAAATCACCAATGATGAGTTTACTGAAAAAAAAACTAATACAATAATAAGATATATAAATTTATTAGTATTTCCACATTTTGAAAACAATATCAACCCAACAGATTTTCTAGAACAAGGCAACTTAACTGACAAAATGATCGAAAAGATTAAGGCTAGTTTACAGAGTGCACTTAGTGGTGAGGAGGATCCGACAATCGAAAGTGAAAATGGTAATATTATAGTAAAACTTAACGGCCAAAATAACATTAGAAACGAAGTGGTAATATATGAAAAAGACAATCAACTAGCAGTTAGCCACTATGGTTCAATAGAAGATGATGGTGAATATAACTCAAATATACAAAACCAAATTAATACTATTTACCAAACCATAAAAGAAGAATATGGATTAAAACAAAATGTGATAACCTTAGAAAAAGAGATTAGTGGATTAGAAAATATAACAAACACGACAGTATCGGTAAATATAGGAGGACTAGAGATTTCATTAGTAAGATACACTGGAGACACTCATCAAGTTTTCAATTCACAAATTCAGGCATCAGCTGATGAATATATGGAAAGTGGTAATTTTCGTTTCTTTGATTCTGAGAATAACCAGGTAAAAATAAAAAATATCGAAGAAAATAATTCTTACAAAATTACCAGGAATGGGGAAAAAATTAATTATCAGATCAATAAACAAATTAATAATATTGAACAAAAAACATTAATGCTTACAACTCCAGATGGAAGTCAGTCGTTAGCGCCTATAAATACCATTTATAAAGATAAATCAACAGGTGGATATTATAAATATATTCCTACTGGTGGCAATTTCGAGCTTGTTGAATCAAACTTATCAGATTATTTAAACGCAAAAGAACAAGATCAATCAATATGTGAAAGCATCGATCTTGAGTCCGATACAATAAGCAATCCACAAAACATACTTGTGGATTCATCCGGAAATATTTATAAATTCCCAATTTCTCAGAACACAACCATTCAACCCATAACAACCGTTTTCGTTAACAATCAAAACCATGAATCCCCACAAAATAACGAAAATCGGGAAAATAAAGCGAAAAACAATCCTAATAATATAAATAGGAATTTCAAACCAAAAACAAAAAACAAAAAACGAAAAACGAAAAAACGAAAAACAAAAGAAATAAATATGGAAAAAGATAAATAAATAACAACTTAAATCATTTTAAAAAATACAATATGCAAAAGACAGTAGATAAAAAAATACAAGATAATATTCGAGGAATAAATCAAAACATCATAGAAAATAAACAGAACAACAATATAAAGAATAAAGAGAAGAATGAAGAGAAGAATGAAGAGAAGGACTCAGTAGCATATAATGCAGACGAAATAAAAAAATTAATAGAGGAAAATACAGATAAAGTATTAACAATAAAAGAAACTAATAACAGTGACAACTTAAAGAATAAGTTATATAAAATTTATTATTATTTTCGCCCAAAAAAAAATAAAGAAAAAAATAAAGAAATAAACGACGAAATAAAAAGATTAATAAGAAAAGATAAAACCTATAATAGAAATATGATTATTGAAATTATTAGTTTTATTAAACGAATAAGCCTAAGAAAATTTCTCTATCATTTAACAATTCTTGTGATTCTCGGGTTAATATCATTTGGAACAATATGGGCTCTTCTTTCATATTTCAATGGGGGTAATGACTCAGCTATAAAACCTGATGGAAAGGAACGTGATGGAGAGGAACCTGATGGAGAGGAACCTGATGGAGAGCAACCCGATGGAGAAGAGGCATATATAAAAAATCAAATAATGCTACAAATGCAAGCAATCAACCAATTTTCTGGAAACTTTATAATGCATATAAAATATCTCGGAAAGTATATTCGTGCTGATTTATAATTTCAAAGACACATAATATTTGGGCTTTTTACATTTATTGATTGTATTGTTTTAGCCCCAATTTATCAAATATACTTTAAGAAAATTCCTTTGAATTATTATAAGTAGCTGTTAGACATTAATTTAAATTTATTGCTATATTTATCATTGCAACCTAAAGAGGAAACAAGCTCTGCTGGAGAGCAACTTGTCAGCAATAAGGTTTGCCAACTGAAATAGATTATATTACTCTAGCTACAAAAGTAGCTAGAGTGAGTTTTTTTAGCCATTTGCAACCAAAATTGGTATTAAAGTTCTTTGACATTTTGTATCATATAATTTGTTCTATAATCTTTAGGTGACTGTAGTCCTAATCTTTGTAAGATGCATTTTTTATTGTATTTTTTTACAAAATCTTGTATTTTAATTTGCGCCTCTTCTATTGAAGCAAATTTGTTTAATTTGAATATTTGTTCATTTAATGTTCTGTGAAACCGCTCTATAATACCATTGCATTCAGGGCTTCTTACAAAAGCAGGAGAATAATCTATTCCTAAGTATTTTAATTCATTTTGATATGCTGCAGATTCAAATTGACTGCCATGATCTGATCGTAAAGCGATACCAAGATTCTTACATACGTCTTTATTGATGGTTTTAAATTCAGATTTAATAGCTTCTCTTAATGGTTCTAAGGCTGCATATCTGTCAAATCTTTTTCGTACTACAAAGGATATAATTTCATCATTAAAATGATCCATTATGCCTATAAACCAGCATTTACCTTCTTTGTCAGTTTTGAATTCTTTCCCATCTGTAGCCCACATTTGATTTGGCTTTTGTGTGATAATTTTCC
>JAOARN010000036.1 GCA_025210485.1 Marinifilaceae bacterium
CACCCTCATTATCAGAAATATACACATGTAAAGATACTAAATATATATTAGATTTAATAACATTTTACCCAAATATTTAAATTTAATGTATTGATTATTAGTCTTTTTACATGACATTTGGACTTTTCGTCCAGACACTAATTAGTAATTCACGAATTTTCATTCTTTTAGTATTTATCTTAAAGTTTCCATCTATATTTATCAATAATATTTTCAAACACCTATTAATAGGTATTGATTATCATATTGATAGAAAATAGATTTACATAAATTAATTATCGGACAAAATTAGACATGGTTTCAAAACTTGTCTTATGAACTTGGACAATATATTTATGCTAAAAGACAAAAAATTTATGAGTAGAATCAATTTAGAAAATCATGAATTGGAGGAGATAATATCTGGAAAATACTTTATAGATAAATTAAGAAGCAATGGATATCCTAATAAAAAGTATTCTGCTAAATATGGAGTTTTTAAATACAAAATTGCTAATTACAATAATATCTGCATAAGTGAAAACAATTTTAGTATTCCGGAAGATATTTGTTTAACAGGACCTGTAGAGCAGGAAATCATATGCTTAACATTTATGTTAAATGGATACTCAAGCTATTCATGTGGTTCATTCAAGGAAACAAAACTCGACAATAACTCTTTCAACCTATTCTACATCAATGATGAACAAAAGAGCAAAACAAAATGCAAAAAATCTACACATAATAAGCTTGTAGAGATTTTCATGGACTCAAAAATATTTTTTGATTTGATCGAAAGACACAAGGTTCAATTCAAAACAATAAATAACAAATTTAAAAGTTCAAAAAGTTTCACCATTTTTGATAATGGGATACATATAAATTCAGAAATATCAAGAATCTTAACTAATATTAGAGAAGCTGAAATATATGGAAACTTCGCTGACTTATATACTGAATCAAAACTACTTGAATTATTCACTCAAATGCTAATGATTGATGATAAAAAATTAGTCGTCAACTCAAATTCGATGAATAACAAAATGCAGGAAGCTAAATATATTTTAGAATCAAACTACAAATCACCACCTTGTCTAAACCAATTGGCAAAAGATTTAGGAATTTGCAGTACTTCCCTTAAAAAAAACTTCAAATCGACTTTTAACAGCTCAATCCTAACTCACATAATAAAATACAGAATGTCAAAGGCAGCAGATATGTTAATATACGACAAACAAAAATCCATATTTGATATAGCTATAGATTTAGGATATGAACATCAATCAAATTTCAGTATTGCGTTTAAGAAAATTCATGGTAAAACACCTAATGAATACAGAAAATCCAATATCATTTAAACATATATGCGTAACATATACAAATCAACAATACTGCTATAGGTTAAGTCTGCTCAATGGAACAATCACACACTTTAATAAAAAATAAAGACCTAAATATTATTTTCTAGAATATATTTTTTATACTTTCGCGATAGCTATTAGGGGTGCTTTGTATTGCACAAGGCTGAGACTTGACCCTTGAACCTGAGATGTATAATTACAGCGTAGGAAAATGGTTTTATTATGTTTTAGAAATTTTATTAATTATATAGATATAAGCCATTTCGTAATTCTACGAAGTGGCTTTTCTTTTTTTATACCAATACAGAAATGAAAAAAAGTAGTTTTGATCAATATGCAGGAGAGTACGATTCATGGTTTTTTGACAATACCAATCTATTGTATTCTGAAGCCAAATTAGTGGCACATTTTTTAAATAAATCTGATAATATCTTTTCAGTAGGATGCGGAAGTGGTTTATTTGAATCGATATTAAAAAAAGATTGGGGTATTGAAATCAAAAACGGTATTGAACCTTCTACAGGAATGGCTGAAATTGCTCGCAAAAGAGGAATTAATGTAGCCATTACCACCGCTGAAAATGCAGAATTTGAAGAAGGTGTGTACGATACTATTCTTTTCAATGGTACTCCTAGTTATATCACCGATTTGGATGCTGTGATTCAAAAAGTGTACAAAGCGCTTAAGCCAGGCGGTAAAGTGGTTATGATTGATGTACCCAAAGAAGGATCCTATGCCTTGATGTACAATTTGGCAAAAGCTGTAGACACCTGGGATCATCCTTTATTAGAGGGGGTAACACCTAGAGATCCTTATCCTATCGAATTTGTAAGAGTAGCCAACTGGAGAACCACCAAGGAAAAAGTAGACTTATTGGAAAAAGCTGGTTTTGTAGATTTTGATTATGCACAAACCCTTACCAAGCATCCAATGTATTCTAATAATGAAATAGAAGAAGTAAAGCCAGGTTTCGACTGTGGTGATTATGTTGCTATATGCGCCTTTAAAAAATAATAAGATGTTTACAAAAGAGACAATTACAAACAATCTGAATCAGATTAGAAAAAACGCTCCTTTGGTACACAATATTACCAATTATGTGGTAATGAACAATACAGCCAATGCCCTATTATCTATTGGGGCATCGCCTGTAATGGCTCATGCCATAGAGGAAGTAGAAGATATGGTAGGCATTGCTTCTGCCTTAGTTATCAATATGGGAACTTTAAGCAATAGCTGGGTAGAGTCCATGAAAAAAGCAGGTCAAAAAGCCAAAGCGTTGAATACGCCTATTGTTTTTGATCCCGTAGGTGTAGGCGCCACAACATATAGAACTCAGGTTGCCAATGAAATTATAGAACTTTGCCAACCTTCCATTATTAGAGGCAATGGTTCGGAGATTATGGCTTTGGTACAATCCAATACACAAACCAAAGGTGTAGACAGCCTGATTGAATCAGATTCGGCTTTAGAATCTGCAAAATTATTGGCACAAAGCAATAAGTGTATTGTGGTGATAAGTGGTGAGGTGGATTATATTACCGATGGTCAAGAAGTAATCAGTATAAAAAATGGACATCCATTAATGCCAAAAATTACAGGGATGGGATGCACTGCAACAGCCATAATGGGAGCTTTTGCAGCCGTGGAAAAGAATCCTCTGTATGCAGCAGCTGCTTGTATGGCTGTTATGGGAATTGCTGGACAAATGGCAGCAGCTTTGTCAAAAGGGCCAGGTAGCTTCCAAATAAATTTTATTGACTGCTTATACGCTATTTCCGAAAATGAAATAAATCAATATTATGAAAACTAATTGGAGCCAAGAGGCATGGGAAACTGTGCAAGTCGAATACGACAAAATTCTAGCACTTCCATTTATTCAACAATTGGCTGATGGGAGTTTGGATAAAACCATATTTGATTATTATATAGAGCAAGACACAGTCTATTTGGAAGAATACGGTAAAATATTGGCAAACATTAGCTCTCGCCTTCCCCAATTAGCTCAACGTAGTATTTTTATGCAATGCGCTCAGGATTCTATGCAGGTTGAGGGTGATTTACATCAAGTATTCTTCAATAAAGACTCAAAAGAAATAAAAGCCAGTCCAAGCTGCTTGTTATACAGTAGTTATTTAGAAAAACTTTTGGTTTTTGAACCCATAGAGGTTGCGGCGGCGGCAGTTTTACCATGCTTTGTAATTTATAAAAAAGTGGGGGATCATATTTATGCCCACCATCAGAAAAAAAACAATCCTTACCAAGATTGGATCGATACTTATGGAGGTGATGATTTTGCAGAACCTGTGCGAATGGCAGAGGAAATCTGCTCTGAATTGGCTGCCAATACCACTCAAGAGATTCGAAATAAAATGCTAGAAGCCTACCAAATATCCACTAAAATGGAATGGATTTTTTGGAATGCGGCTTATAATAAAGAACAATGGCCCTTATGAAACAACTAGATTTAAGCCTTTACCTAGTCACCGACCAAGATCTTTCAATGGGTCGAAGTCATGAAGAAATTGCAGAACAAGCCGTAAAAGGTGGAGTAAGCATAGTACAATTGAGAGAAAAAAATATTTCGAGCCTTGAGTTTTACAATTTGGCTCATTCGCTCAAAAAATGTCTAGACCAGTACAATATCCCTCTGATTGTCAATGATCGACTAGACATAGCTTTAGCTGTAGATGCAGCAGGATTGCATATTGGACAGTCGGATATTCCCTACAAAGTGGCTCGTACTCTTTTGGGGCCTGATAAAATTATAGGTTTGTCGGTAGAAAGTATTGAAGAAGCTCGCTTGGCAAATGAGCTGGATGTGGACTATATTGGTATTTCCCCTGTATTCTCTACCCAAACAAAATCGGACATTAAAGTCCCATTTAAATTGGAAGGTGTAAGAGAAATAGCTAGTTTTACAAAACATAAGACGGTAGCCATTGGAGGAATCAATCTTAGCAATGCTGCCGACATTATAAAAGCAGGTGCTGATGGTCTTGCTGTGGTTTCAGCAATCGTCTCAGCAGACAGCCCCCAACAAGCTGCAATTGAACTAAAAACAATTATAGATAAAGAAAAACAATAATGAAACATTACACAAAAGTACTTACCATAGCAGGTAGTGATTCGGGTGGTGGTGCAGGAATTCAAGCCGATATCAAGTCTATTTCGGCTTGCGGATGCTTTGCCACTTCTGCCCTTACTGCTATTACTGCTCAAAACACAGTAGGCGTTTTTGATATTCACGCCATTCCTACTTCAACCCTAAAAGCACAAATCAATGCCGTATTAGAAGATATAGGCACCGATAGTGTAAAAATAGGAATGTTGCACAATTCGGAAACCATTCTCACTGTAAAGGAATGCCTAGAAAAACATCAAGCCAAGAATATTGTTCTAGATCCAGTTATGGTAGCTACTTCAGGTAATAAATTATTGGAAGACGAAGCTATAGAAACATTGAAAAAAGAATTGATCCCAATGGCTAGGATTATTACCCCAAATATTCCTGAAGCAGAAATATTATTGGGTAAAAAAATAGAAAATCAAGAAGATTTGCCTGTCTTTGCTCAAGAACTAGCCCAGCAATATCAGGTTTCGGTTTTATTGAAAGCAGGACATTTGGAAGACGATATATTGACCGATGTATTGTATGACAATGAAGCCAAAGAACCTATTTTGCTTCAATCAGAACGAATTTCTACCCAAAACACCCATGGTACAGGTTGTAGCCTTTCCTCTGCATTGGCTTCCTTTTTGGCTAGAGGTGAAGATATTCAAATGGGAACAGCTTATGCCAAAGATTTTATTAATAAAGCCATTATAGCTGGCAAAGAATATAAAATTGGTGAAGGACATGGCCCTGTCAAACATTTTTATGATTTCTGGTAAAAGAAAGCTTTTATTTACAATTTTTCCCCTCTCTAATTTCATTAATTATGGAGGGGTACTTCTCAAAAAAATCCCTCAGATATCTCTTCTATTTTTGTTCAAGATTCTTTATTTTTATTCATCAAGGCTTTTTGACATCTGAAAATCACACAATATTTTATCCTATCATATAAGATTCTAAATTCATTTATTTCAAGAAAATCAGAACTTCTTCTTCACTTAAATTTAACAAACTAGAAATTTTGCTCACTGAAAAACCAAGCTTCCTAAATTCCAAAATGGAATTTCGCAGCCCCTTATTCTTTGCTTTTATCTCTTTTTTATTTTCCTCTATCTCTAAATTCCTTTCTTTAAGTTCCTTTTCATTCTCCTCAAGCTTCTTTTTATTCTCCTCGACAAGTCTTTTCATCACTTGAAAATCGCGTAATATCTCATCCTCTATATCCATTCGTTTCCTAACCTCTGGTTCGGACATGGCTTTTAATAATCTTCTTATTACGGAATGATATTTCTTTGGATAATCAGACTCTTTAATATTCAAAATATGATTATCATCAGTTTTTGTCTCCTGATCGAAAACACTTAAAATGGTCTCCAAACTATTGCGTTTATGACTCTTCAAGAAAGGAATTTGGATTATAAAACTATCATGAGTTAAACTTTCTATAAACTCTTCTCTATCTTCTATTTTTGTACCATCAATTAAATTGACATAATCTCTCTGAACCTTTATTATGGGAGCCTGAGTATGGGATAATTTATGCCCTAAAAAATAAATACTCAATAGAGGTAAGGCTTTCACTTCATAATAATCTATGGATTTGGATTCAGCAATATTTTTCTTACTCATATATTGCTCACC
>JAOARN010000037.1 GCA_025210485.1 Marinifilaceae bacterium
AATAAACTTAGTCTTACTTTTAGAACTAGCAAGAGTTATGGCAATTTCATCAGCAGGGCTTCCCTCCTTTATCCACTTGCTAATACTTTCTAGATTGGCTGATTTAAGCCTTAATTTAGGATTCTGCGCCAAACACCCCCATGCCTCAACCAAGCCAGCTTCTTTAGCAAATTTAGAAAGTTTTGATGGACTATCAATAAAATCTAAAATAAACTTAGATGCATTATCGCCTAAGTTGGCTATGCTTGTAAATAGCAGCTTTCTTTCTGAACTTCCAATATTTAGCGCATGAACGGCATCATGAAACTTATCGAATAGCTCAATTTTATTGCTATTTACTAATATTTGCTTTATCCCTACCCATGCACATTCGTTATGCACCAATACTTTTGCATCACCTGCGTAGTAGTTATGATAATCAGATACCTCAAAATTATAGACGGTGGCTGTGCTATCTATGTTTGATACAGAACTTGGATGCAGATGTTTTCCATCTGAACTAAGAAGCTCCGAACTTGTTGTGAGTTCCGATGCTGATTGATACTCGCCATCGCTATATATCTTATGACCAGGAGTACTTAATAGCAAACTACCTGCTATGGCTAGTTTGGATACAACAAACGTCTTAATTTATTCAGTAAAACTCAGAAAATTCCAGACAATGAAAAGAAAACTATAATGGATTTCATTTCTGTATTTTACTGAAATCTGACTTAAAACGAAAGTTAATTTAATCAGAAACCGTATACCTTAACTACATTTCATAAATATGAAGTGTTCCCGATATATCCAAAATATAAAGCTTATGATTTTGCCAAATAAGGTTTTTTTGACCAATTGGGATACTTTTTTCAATCTGCACAAAATCTCTAAACTTCAGAGTAGATCTTTCAAATACTGCAACCTTTCCAGGTTTACTTGCACTCATACAAAAAATATAATCATCGTAAACCTTATGTTCTCCTGTTGAATGAAAATTATGTGATTCAATTAACGGATAAATATCTTCCTGTTTTATTATTTCTCCGGTTTCTATATCTATTTCGCTTAATATATCATTGGAGATGCTGTATAGAAAATTTTGAAAAACATTAATTCGACCTAACAATTTTTTTTTCCATAACAAATTACCACTTAAAATATCTATACAATAAAAGTAATCACCTTTATAGTTTTGTAAAATTATATTATTCTTGAACTTATAAAAATCAACAGTGTTAAATCCTTCATCCAACATTGCATCTATCTCCTTGAAATTTATTTCCCAACTTTTTTCTTGATGCAAATCAAAACAAAAAAGAGAATCCATTGTTGTAGATAAAAACAACGAATTAGATTCAACTATAAAAGTTATAAAAGAACTTATTTCTTTAAAATTTTTATCTACAATAACCGCATCATTCATAGGCGAATCATCATTTATTCTTGCTACAACATAAAATTGATTTAATTCTTTAAAATAATCAATAAAAAAATTTCCATACAAAACATGATTCTTGTTACCATCCAAAAGGAAAAGATCTCCAATTTCATGATGCGAGTATATTATCCCATTTTCCACTAATTTGAAATCGTAAATATCTTCAAGTAACACGCCATCGTGTGTTATTGAGAATATTTGTTTTTCCTTATTTTTACAATATATTTCATCTTTAGGACAAATTTCAATCCTTTCAACATCTCGTATTTCATTTTTTTTAATCATAAATTTTAAAATGGACTGTTAAAAATTAAATCGAACCAATCATCATTCGAAGTTAAAAGTCTTTCTAGTTCAGCCTTAGTAATATTTCTATTGGTATTTAAGTTATTTCTGTAAAATTTTCTAAACAATTCACGAACTTTATTATCGTCTAACACTCCTCCTTTTTTCCATGCATCTATAACAGCAGACTTTGCTTTAGCCTTATCAGATAAGTTCATTCTTCGAAAAAACCTCAAATCTCTAAGGTCATTAACTTCTTGAAAATATGTTAAACTTTGGCTCGCTAAATTACTTTTGACTCCAGCTTTCCCTGCATAAATCTCTCCAATTTTAACAACGCTACGGCCTCTTTCGTTAAAAATTAACTTTATATCAGGCACAGACTGCGGAATTCTATCAATTGTTTGAAGAACTGCTTCAAATTCGATAGATTTGGCATTTCTAAAGATTTCTGAATTTTCTATAATTGTTTTTAGAGTAAGCCATGAATGTCTTCTGTCATATATTCCGTTTTTTGTATTGTTATTAATAAGACCTCTTTTTTGTCCTGTTTGAATGATTTTTGAAAAATCACTTGTTTTATCGGCAGGCAAAATATCCATTACTTTTTCAAGTTCTTCTAACATATCAGCATAAGATACTCCATCAATACCTCGAATACCAGCTAACATCTCTTCAGTTAAACCTAACGCTTCAAACTTCCGATGCCTTTTAAGTTTTTTCAACTTGCTAAGAATATCAATATTCTTAGCAAGATTAGGATGATTTTTCTTCAACACCCCCCAAGCCTCAACCAAGCCAGCTTCCTTAGCAAATTTAGAAAGTTTTGATGGACTATCAATAAAATCTAAAATAAACTTAGATGCATTATCGTCTAAATTGGCTATGCTTGTAAATAGCAGCTTTCTTTCTGAACTTCCAATATTTAGGGCATGAACGGCATCATGAAACTTATCGAATAGCTCAATTTTATTGCTATTTACTAATATTTGCTTTATCCCTACCCATGCACATTCGTTATGCACCAATACTTTTGCATCTCCTGCGTAGTAGTTATGATAACCAGACACCTCAAAATTGTAAACTGTGGCTGTGCTATCTATACTTGATACCGAGCTTGGATGCAGATGTTTTCCATTTGAACTAAGAAGCTCCGAACTTGTTGTGAGTTCCGATGCTGATTGGTACTCGCCATCGCTATATATCTTATGACCTGGCGTACTTAATAGCAAACTACCTGCTATGGCTAGCTTGGTGATTTGTTTGGCACTACGCTTAAATAATCTTTTCACTATCCCAAAACTGCGCCTTCCTTTCTGGTGGTCGAACATCAGTTTTTCAAATTATTTAATAGCAAAAAAAAAATGAGTATGCATCAATTCTTTGATACATACTCATATTTAAATATTTAGAAACTATCTATCTCTGATGTTACGAATACTGTTAACATAGAAATAAAAACTAAGCAAGCATATTCTTAATAAGTCTCTGGATTATTAATAAAGCCAAGCCTCTTAATATAAAAGTCATATAAAAATGTACCTTTATTTTTCGCAATAACTCTTTTTATTAAATAAAACAGAGGTATTACTGTACCAATAGGGGTCTTAATACACGGGGAATTAAAATCGATACTACCTTCATCCTCTAATTCAATATACCAAATGCTATTAGGTAAATTCCTACGAAAAGTCTCTGAATAATAAGAAACTAATGCATCAATAGATTTTTTGTTTTTTGGATTAGTCAAAGAGGCTCTACTATAATTTGCAAGTATATATTTTTCAACAATTTTTAAAGATTCAGGACTATAATCCAATGCATTAGTAATTTCTTGAGGTGCACTAGTAAACCACTCATTTACTCTATCTTCAATAAAAGTCGTCCATTCATCAAAAATCTCTTTTGCCTTATTTTTTTCTTCTTCTGTCATATTTATTTATGGTATTAAAATGACTTTAATTCCTAAAAATTCTAAATCTATCCTCAAAGGTGAACTTGGTTCACATCCCTTGAATATCCATTCTATTTCATCTAATAAATCATCCTTTAAAAGTTTTCCATCCAAAGCATACTCTCTTCGTATGTCAGCTGAACGATAAACCTTGCCGCTAGAATATTCTTTAAATTCAATACCTTTAAAGGTATCTTCATCTACAATATCTAAACGCCTTGTAAATGATTTAACTCCATCAGAAGTATTTATAGATATACTAGGAAATGATTTTTCTCTAACTACATTACCTCTTAAGCCAGAAAAATATCTATCTACACCTCTGTTGGCAGAAGCTACCTTATCAATATTTCCATCATATTGATTACTCCAATTATTATAATTTGCGTCAGGCTTACCTATTTTGTGATTAGCCCATCTCTGTGCTTTATGTTCTGGAGACCATGCTTCTAATATTGTTGGTGGTGAGTTATTAAAATCATTATATATTTCATCAAGTTTAGATTCGGGTATTTTCATATCTAACCACCTGTGAGGATTTTTAGTGTTCTTAAAACTTTTTATAAGTTTTGATTTTCCCATTCCTGTTTCGGTAATAAATTCCCTAAGTTTCTCTAAGTTATTGATATTACTACGTAATTCTGTCGAACCATCCTTAACAACCCCCCAAGCCTCAACCAAACCAGACTCTTTAGCAAATCTACTAAGTTTTGATGGACTATCAATAAAATCTAAAATAAACCTAGATGCATTATCGCCTAAGTTGGCTATGCTTGTAAATAGCAGCTTTCGCTCTGAACTTCCAATATTTAGGGCATGAACGGCATCATGAAACTTATCGAATAGCTCAATTTTATTGCTATTTACTAATATTTGCTTTATCCCTGCACATTCACATTCGTAATGCACCAATACTTTTGCATCACCTGCGTAGTAGTTATGATAATCAGACACCTCAAAATTATAGACGGTGGCTGTGCTATCTATGC
>JAOARN010000038.1 GCA_025210485.1 Marinifilaceae bacterium
ATCGAATTTTGAAATTTTTATTTCTATATTTGCTTTTAAATAAATTGAGTGGCTCATAATTCTTCTTTTGTTTCGAAACCCAAAGAAAACGAATTTTGAGCCATTTCTATTTTAAAAGTCTCCTCTTTTATACGCTATCAATCTTTAATTCTTGTAATATTATAATTCTATTTTAAGTCTAAATATAATATTGCCTTAACCTTTATTTAATGTATATAATAAATTTATATAACAATTTTTTCAAATATTTGTAATATATAATTCAGATTCAAATACTGTTTACCTATATTTACATTATGTATCTACATTAAGAAAATCGGTATTGGCGAATTTATTTTCATAATTTTTCAAAAAATAAAGTATAATGAATACTACAGAATACAAAATATTATTAGTTGATGACGAAGAGGATATTCTCGAATTTTTAAGTTATAATCTTAAAAAAGAAGGATATAGCGTAAGCACAGCTGAAAATGGTAAAGAAGCTCTCGAAAAAGCTAAAACTTTTCTTCCACATCTTATTATACTTGATGTTATGATGCCTGAAATGGATGGAATGGAAACTTGCGAGAAAATTAGAACTATTCCAAGTCTAGCAAATACAGGTATAGCTTTTCTTACTGCAAGGGGAGAAGACTATTCTCAAATTGCAGGTTTCGAAGCAGGAGCAGACGATTATATTCAAAAACCGGTAAAACCAAAAGTTTTTCTGAGTAGAGTGAAAGCCTTACTGAAAAGAGTAGGAAACAATTTAGATAAAAATACAGAACAACAATTCTCAAGTAAAAAATATGGGGATATTGAAATAGATAAAGATAGGTATTTAATTATCCAAAATGGTGTAGAGTTTTCTCTTCCACGAAAAGAATTTGAATTATTAATGCTTCTTGTATCCAGACCTCAAAAAGTTTTTACTAGAGATGAAATATACAGCTCCGTATGGGGCGAAAAAATAATTGTAGGAGACAGAACAATAGATGTACATATTCGAAAGCTAAGAGAAAAAATAGGTGATCACTATATAAAAACAGTAAAAGGCGTTGGATATAAATTTGTAGAATAATTCATGAAAATAGCCCTAATATAAAATATAGTATTAGGGGAAACTATAAGCAAAGCAGTATATTTTATATAGACTATAAAATATACTGCTTTTTTATTGTTTATATTTTATGTTTACTATATATTTTGTCTGTTAATTAAAAAAAAATTGTACTTTCTTATACAATAAAATAATACTTTTCTAAAATTTAAATAGTTTAATATACTACACTTAAACATTAGAATAATTCTATTATTTTGAGTTAATTTGAAGAATATTTTTGAAACTTTTATTTTAAAACAAATTAAATATATTTTAAGTATTTTTTTATAAACCCTCCAAATAAAACTGTTATGAAGAAAATTATATATTTATTTATATTTACAATATTATGTTTAAATACATACTCACAAGATAATAAAAATAAAGAAAAACTTTTCAAAGCTGTCCAACACATAAAATCTGCAGAAAAACTAATGCTTAACCTAAGATACATGGAGGCTATTAAAGAATGCCAGTCTGCAATAAAACAGGACTCATCATTACGTTCAAGCTACCGTGTAATGTACAAAGCTGCTTTTTACGGAAGAAAGTTAGATATGGTAATGCCCGATTTTCAGAAAGCCGTCACTAGTTTCAAAAAAGATGATGAAATGTTATACTATTTAGGAAAAACTTACGAGGCAAAACTTAATTTTTCTGAAGCAATAAAAGTCTATTCGGATGCTATCAAATATGGTAAACTTCGAGGCGAATTATTCCTACTTGTATACGATTACTACGCAAGCAGAGCTAATTGTAATCTTGCGTTAGAAAACTATGATAAAGCATTGGAAGATTATAGCTATGCAATTAAACTTAGAAATGATAAAGCTATTATCTTTGCAAATATGGGTATGGCTCAATTTAACCTTAAATTATTTTCTGAAGCTAGACAAACATGGGAAAAAGCCTATCGCATGGGACTTCCTATTGCAAAAAAATATATAGAAGAATATAGCAATAATCTTGAACTAGTAGAACAGATTAAAACAAGAAAAATTGAGGAGCCCGAAGAAGAAAAAGAAAGTAAAAAGGAAAAAAAACGAAAACGTTCATCTAAGAAAAATAAGAAAAGCTAAATGTCATCAATCTATATTCATATACCATTTTGTTCTCAAGTATGCCATTATTGTGATTTTCATAAATCAGCATCTTTAAAGGAAAAGGATAGAATGCATAAAGCAATTATAAAAGAAATAGAATTGCAAAAATCTTTCCTGAAATCAAAGCAACTTGATACAATCTACTTTGGAGGAGGTACCCCTAGTGTATATGAAATAGAAAAAATAGAGGAGATTATAAATACAATTGAGAAATATTGGGATATATCTGATAATGCTGAAATCAGTTTTGAGGCAAACCCTGATGATCTTAAACCTGAATATATTGATAAACTAGCAAAATCAAAAATCAATAGACTTAGTATTGGAATACAGTCTTTTAATGACGATGAGCTTAAATTTATGAATAGAAGGCATAATTCGCAAGAAGCCATACGTGCAATAAATCTCGCCCAAGAGAAAGCTTTTGATAATATTTCGATTGACCTAATTTATGGTCTTCCTAATTCGAATATAAAAACATGGGAAAAATCTTTAAATAAAGCATTTGAACTTAATATTCAACACATCTCAGCCTACCACCTAAGTATTGAAGAAAATACAGTATTCGCCTTCAAAAAATCCAAATCGCTGATAAAAGAAATAGATGAAAATTTAAGCTTTGAACAATACAAACTGCTCAAAAAAATGTCAAAGGAACATGGATTTATTAATTACGAAGTTTCAAATTTTGCAATCCAAGATTATCACTCTAAGCATAATTCAAACTACTGGAAACAAAACGAATATTTAGGAATAGGCCCATCCGCACACTCATACAATATGGAGTCTAGATATTGGAATGTTAATAATAATAAATCTTACCTTGAGTATATCGAAAAAAACTCACTGAATTTTGAATCAGAAAAACTTAGTGACATAGACAGATACAATGAATATATTATGTGTTCATTGCGCACAATTTGGGGAATTGACACTAATTACATTTTTTCTATGTTTAGTGATAATATTTATCAACAGTTCAAAGAAATAATTAACAAGTATAAAGATACCGACCTAATGGAAAATTACGATAAGTCTAAATTTAGACTTACAGAAAAAGGCATATTTATTTCAAACGAACTCATTTCCAATTTCTTTAT
Organism: Marinifilaceae bacterium; assembly: GCA_025210485.1. Taxonomy (GTDB): domain Bacteria; phylum Bacteroidota; class Bacteroidia; order Bacteroidales; family Marinifilaceae; genus JAOARN01. The sequence continues at coordinate 3,288 of JAOARN010000038.1, forward strand.
ACTAGACTAAGTTTATTAAACTTAATTAAATAATATCACCCTTCAATAAGACTTTTATTTTAGTGAATCTTTTTTTATATGTATATTTAATTAAGAAACAAGATTATCTAATACTAAAAAATTATTTCCATGGCATATTATGTTATTATTTTCCTTTTTATATGATTATATAGAGAATAAACATGACTTTAATATAAATTTAATTAAATATTTATGTTAGTTTAATTATTAACATTTAGTTAATCTATAGCAAATGCGAATATCTTAGTAGTAAAAAATATTAAACTATTCGTATTTTTTTTATATCCTTATGATATGAAAAGATCCCAATATAAATTAATTAACATATAATAATGATGAGAAATATAATTTTAGTATTCATATGCTTACTAAGTTTCAGTTCTTATGGACAAGATAAAAATGTTGAAGCAATAAATGCCAAACAATTTAGAAGATTGATGTTCTTTGATAAAAATACAGTAGTTATAGATGTCAGATCAGACAAGAATAAAATCGAAAAAATAATAAAAGGTGCATATATCGCTCAAAAATCTGAAGTTCTATATCAGTTAGTGGACTCACTAGGTAAGAATAAAACCTATATGTTGTATTGCAAATATGGTGAAAGAAGCTATAAGGCTGCCGAAATGCTTAACAAAAAATATTCATGTAAATGTTATTCCTTAGAGGATGGTCTGAAAGGGTGGAAAAAAGCAGGATTTAAACTAACAAATATCAAGAAAAATTGAAAAGTATATTTTATACAATTACTATCTTATTAATATCAAAATTCTCTTTCAGTCAAGAAAGAGAATTTTCATGTTATACAAATAACAATCTTCCACTATTTCATTCGGTAGGAATTCCTGTTAACACATGTGGATATAATTTAAATAAAAATAAATTTTTCATTAAAACAATATTTTCAATTTCGAACAACGCTTCATCTGCAATAAAAGGAGGGGAAGCTATTCATATTGATGGTGAAATGCATAAATTGGAAATGTTCTTTGGATATGGACTTTCAAATAAACTAGAAATAGAACTTAGGATTCCATATATTAATCAAACTAAAGGCTATCTTGACAAGTTGATTAGCAATTGGCATAGCACTTTTAATCTTCCAGGAAAAGCAAGAGAAGATATGGATTATTTTGATTATCATATTTCATATATGAATGATTATGAACTAAAATTTGACAAAACAAAATTAGAAAATGGCTTTGGAGATATTGCAATTGCTTTTAATTACAGTTTGTTAAAATCAAATAATAAAAATATTAGTCTAAAAGCTTTTCTGAAAATTCCAAATGCTAGTAAGTCAAAACTATTAGGAAGCGGAACTACTGATTACGGCTTAGCTCTTAATGGTAGTTATAAGAATAATTCATCATTCTTTTATTATGCTTTTGGATTTTTGCGCAAAAATGGAAAAATGCTAATTCAAAAAAATAAAAAAAACACAATCTTCTTTGGCAATTTAGGCTATAAGCATAAAATCGCAAAGATATTTAGCCTTGTTATACAATCGGATTTCAATACCCCTTTCTACAGAAAGTCAAATATGAAACAATTGAAGTATCCAGCTATAAATTTAGTAAATGGAGGGGAATTTAGAATAGGTAAAAAACAGCTTTTCTTTATTGGAATGATAGAAGATTTAATGGTAAATACTTTACCTGATTTTACAATTCAAGCATCGTATACATACAAAATAGACTGATGATAAATCATCAGTCTATTATAAAAAAATATAATCTATAATCTAATACTTCTTACAAATCCATGCTGTTCGAGAGTGTTTAGATCTAATATTCGTCAAATCCTTAAATGCTACATTCCAGTTTGAATAAGAATCTATAGCAACTCTATAAAAACCTTTTTTTGTCTTAATTATAGTAGGAGAATATCCTCCATATTCTAACTTCTTAATCAAACTATTTGCATTAGGTCTATTCTTAAAACTACCAACTATTATATAATAATTCCCTTTGCTAATTCTGTTAACTGATCTATTATTCTTAGCTATTTTCTTTTCTGAATCATTGTTGTTAACAAGTTTTTTAGGAGTAGTGGAATTTTGTTCAACAACAGTTTTTTTTCTTTTTGCATTTACCTTCGTGACCTTAGTATCCTCATTGGTATCTGAACCAATCAAAGATTTTATTTTATTGCAACTAGAAAAACCAATTGCAAAAACTATTAGAAAAGAATAAAATTTCATCATACCAATTTTAACACATTAAAAACTAAGTTTAACAATACAATAATATGCAAATATATGATTAACATATTTAATTAATCTAATAATTACAAAATCTTATTATATCAGTTTAATCGACACTCTTAATTAAAAAAGTATTAAACAATATTATTAAAATAAAACTAAATAAAATAGTTTAAACTTAATTATTATATAAACAATTACGAAAATATCTGGATTAGGTTTCATTTTGAACACTATTTTTCAAAATAGTAATATTTCGGCTAGTTATATGTTAAGATAAACTTAACTTTAATTTCATATATAATTAGCTAGAATGCTAGAATAAAAAGCTACTTTAGCATTGTAATAATTTTGTAATAAATAATAAATTTGAACCTTAAATAAAACTAGATATGAAAACAATAGCACTTGTAGCACATAATGAAAAGAAAAGCACATTGCTAGAATGGGCTAAAGTAAATAAAGAATTCTTATTAAAACATAAACTAATTGGAACTTCAAATACAGCTAAAATTATAAATTCTGTTCTGGATTTAGATATTGAACCCTTTGGTCATGGTCCAAATGGAGGAGATATTTTGCTTGCTGCTAAAATTCTTCAAAAAGAGGTAGATAAAGTCGTTTTCTTAATTGATGCTGAAAATCCTCATGGTCATGAACATGATATTCAAACATTAATCCGAACATGCGTAATTAATGAAGTTCCATTGGCATTAAATATTGCTACTGCAAATAGTTTTATAAATGACAGTTTATAAAAAAAGCCGCTAAAAGCGGCTTTTTTTTATTATTTAAGAATCTTAACTTTCATCTTAATATCCGAAACAGGTCTATCGTATTCATCTTTTTCAACAGCTGTTAACTTATCGATTACGTCCAAACCTTTAATAATTTCACCAAACACAGTATATTCTCCATCCAAATTTGGAATACCTCCCAAAGATGTATAAGCATCTATTTGTTCTGGTGTGTAGATTATTTTTTCAACTTTGTATGCTGAATCAACTTTTACGTTTATCTTGTTTATCAAAGCATCAAATTCTTCAGTCATACCATTGTTTTGAAGACTTGATAATCTATCAATATATTTTTCTCTGATTTTTTCAAAAATCTTTGCCTTTAATTCCTGATTTCGTGTTTTTAACTGATTCTTCAATTGATCAATATTATATACTTTTCCCTGAGCTATATAAAATTGTGATCCAGAAGATTTCTTCATAGGATTGCGCTCATCACTCTCTCTTGCGGCTGCCAAAACCCCTTTTTTATGATACAGATTTGGAATTATTTCAGAGTTTATTCGGTAACCTGGTCCACCATTACCTAATCGCTTACTAGGCTCAGCATTTTTAGATTCAGGATCACCACCCTGAGCCATAAAACCATCTATTACACGATGAAATAAAGTCCCATCATAAAAACCATCATGAGCCAATTTAATAAAATTATCACGATGCAATGGAGTCTCATCGTATAACTTAAATATCATATTACCGAAATCAGTCTGTATTTCGACAACTCGACCTTCTTTACCAGTTTCGCCCAAATTTCGGCACGAAACTATAAACAAAGACAAAAAACCAATAAGTAAAAACTTGTTCATAGAAATATAGTATTTTATATAAAATTTTAGTTTACAATATAAAAGTATAAAGTATTTTTAATTATCTATAATTCTTTTTTGAATAATTACTAGAATTAACAAGCATCTAGTTAATAAATAATAAGTATAATATACAATATAATAGAATCTTAGATTATTATTATATGCCAAAAATTATTAATCGGCAATAAGTATATCACAAAAGTAGAAATTATTGCAGTTTAATCTATTATTTACTATAGCAACATGTAAAAATTAGCAAAGCGACAAAAGGAAATATTTTATAAACATCTTTAATTATCATAATTTGTATGTTAAAATATCATAATAATTAAACAAATCCAGAAGCTAAAAATATTCTTATAGTATACAATTATCCGTTTTGGAAACTGAAATAATGATTTATTAAATTTACATATATTATAAATTTTACTTTCTTTTCATTATAATTCTAATTATCAAAGTAAAATGGATTTTAGGATTTTAATAATCAACTACACTAAGTTGATAAAAAATAATATTCTTCGCTTAATACACATGTAAATAATATTAATTATTTTAGTTATTGCATTATACTTATAAGTCTATTATATAGCACTTTAAAAAACTCATGTCTACTCATATGGATATTATAAATAAAGCTTATTTTAAAAATAATATATTAGATTTGTCAAGTAATTACACTTTTGTAGTTTTCAAAGTTTATTTGTTAACAATTTGCTACCGTTTACCGATAGATTAGATAAACTTACCTATTATACTTTTAAACCGACAAAAATATAATATAAGTTTGTCTTAGTCAATCAGTATTGATAACTAAGTAATTAACTAATTTTAACTAAAAACTAAGAAATATTTATACTAAAACCGTATGACTATTTCATTTTTAGTTTTGACGATGGTAAGAATAAATTAATAATTGGTTGATAGCTTTTTTAAAGAATTTGAAACGTGTAAATTGTTAAACATAAATTAAGATGAAAATTCAAAAACAAAAAATTATCGAGACATCTCTAGAGATGTTCATTAGCTATGGCATTAAAAGTGTAACAATGGATGATATTGCAAAGAAAAATGGAATATCAAAGAAGACACTTTACTTGCATTTTATTAACAAAAAAGACTTAGTTAATAAAGCTATGAATTTCGAATTAGAAAATCCTAGATTCTCTATTAAGGATGTTGCGAGTACAGGCCTAAATTCGGTAGAGCAATTTTATGAGTTCTATAAATTCATAATTGATATGCTTAAAAATTCAAACTCAATTTGCTTAGAGTATGATTTAAAAAAATATTACAACGAAATTTGGCTTAGCATAAAAAATGCAAGAAGAGATAATTTTCTTGAAGAAATTCAAAATAATCTTGAACAGGGGATTAAAGATGGTCTATACAGAGAGGATATAGATATTAATTATATAGCAAAAACAATAGTTCGTTTCTATTTAAACCTACTTGGAAGCGAAAACGAAACATATACAGAAACTGAGATTATGAGTCCTACTTTCCACCGAGAAATATGCAGATTTCATATGTACGGTATCTGCACAGATAAAGGAATAGAATATATAAACAAAAATTTTAAGTAAAATCTACAATGAGAAAAATCCTACACTTTTCATTCGTATTACTTCTTTTTTTGACAATCTCACACACAGGGTATTCACAAGAGATTGTTCAAAAAAAGAAGTTTTCATTAACTGAAGCACAAGATTTTGCACTTCTAAATTCATATTCTGCAATTAATCAGGAATATGAACTAAAGATTGCAAAAAAGAAGGTCATGGAGACAATTGCTGATGGTTTGCCACAAATCAATTTTAGTGGAAACTATAGCAAAAACCTTGACCTTCCTTTTCAAATGGTACCGGCCCAAGCATTCGGGGTAGCAGGTGCAGGTCCTGACGATAAAGTAAAAATCCAATTTGGTAGCGAATTCAATAGCGATGCTACTATTAGTGTTAATCAAAAAATCTTTGATGGGGCATACATTATTGGTACTATGGCAGCAAGAGTTTTTGTTGATTTAACAAGAAATCAAAAAGAAAAAACTGCAATTGATATCAAAGAACTTGTTGCTCAATCATACTATAATGTTTTAATTGCCTATAAAAATTTTAAAACATTAGAAGAAAATCTTGCAGTCAACCAAAGACAGTTTGAAGAAACTAAAGCATATTTTAAAAATGGACTAAGAGAAGAATTAGATCTCGACCAAATAGAATTAATGCTTAGTAATACTAAAAGTGCACTTGCTGATGCTAAAAGATCTATTCACATCAGTAAAACAGTGCTCAAATTTGTGATGGGTTATGATATTGATAACGAAATAAATTTATCTGAGGATTTAGATAGTTTAATCTCTAAAGAGGATAGCAATTCATTGGATGGATTCAACCCCAATATGCACATCGATTATAGAATGATTGAAACTAATATTCATGCACAAAAGCTTTTAATCAAATCGAATCAAGCTAAATACCTGCCTGTAATATCAGCATTCTACAATTATGGTAGGGGAACCGCAACTGATGAAAGTAATGTTTTTAAAAGATCAGTGCCTTGGTATACAAATTCTGTAATAGGAGTAAAAATCAACCTCCCAATATTTACTGGATTCAGAAACAAGTCAATAATTAAACAGAATAAATTCAAATACGAAAGTCTTATTTCTGATAAAAAATCGGTTGAACAAAATCTTAAGAAGGAATTAAGTATAAGCTTTTCAAATTTACAAACTGCTAAAGAAAAATTTGAAAATGACAAAAAAGGCTATGATATAGCAAAAAGAATATACGACAAAACTCGCATTAAATTCAACGAAGGAATGTCAACAAGTAATGAACTTTCTGAGAATGAAAAACAATACTTAAATTCGCATTCAAACTACCTACAATCTACACTAAACTTACTAAATTCTGAAATTGCTTATAAAAAAGCACTCGGAATCCTTTAATACACAAAATCGAATTTTCATAAAAAAATCCAATTTTTGATAACAAAATTTCAAAATATTGGTATAACAAATATCCTACACTCTGTGTATTTTATAATACACTCAAAATTTTAAAAAATGAAAAAGATATTAATTATTAGCTTAATGTTCACGATATTGGCGGCATGTAGTTCTAATGATGGGAAAAAGAACATAAGTGATGAAGAATTATTAACTCAATATAAAAAAGAATACTCCGAATTAAAAGTCAAAATAACAGAACTTGAAAAACAAATTAAATCATCTTCAAATAATGAAGAAAAAATAAAGGTCAGAACTTCCAAATTAAGCCCTCAAAAATTTGAACACTTTATTGGTATAACAGGAAATGTGGAAGCTGATAAAAATATTACAATTAATCCTGAAACATCAGGAAATATTATAAAAATACCAGTATACGAGGGTCAGAATGTAAGAAAAAATGATACTCTTGCTATTCTAAATACCGAACAAATAGACAGAGCGATTAGCGAACTTCAAACAAACCTCAGTCTCTCAAAAACAATGTTTGAAAGACAAGAAAGACTTTGGAATCAAAAGATAGGTTCTGAAATGGAATATCTAAGAGCTAAAACAGAAAAAGAAGCTCTTGAGCAAAAACTTAAAGCTTTATATGCTCAAAAAGATCTAGCTATTATTAAAGCTCCATTTAATGGTATCATTGACGAACTATACCAAAAGAAAGGTGAAATGGCAAGCCCTAGTATTGCTCTAGCTCAACTTGTTAATATCAATAAAGTATATGTGGAAGCTGATATATCTGAAATATTCTTGAATAATATAAAAAGAGGTGACTCTGTAGAAATAAATTTTCCTGCAATTGGATATAATACCAATGCTAAAATTGCAAGAACTTCAAATGTAATTGACCCTGCTAATCGAACATTTAAAATTAGAGTAAACCTTACTAATAAGGATCTAAAGATAAAACCTAATCTAGTTTCTAATTTAAAACTTAAGGATTTTGAATCCGAAAACTCGATCGTCGTTCCTTCTATTTTAATTAAAAATGATTTTGATGGAAACTATATCTATTTAGCTGTAAATCAAAGCAATAAATTAATAGCAAAGAAAAGATACGTAAAAGTTGATAAAACCTATAATAATAAATCTCTTATTGTTGATGGTTTAGAATTTGGTGAAAAAATAATTTCAGAAGGTTATGCCCAAGTTGTTAACGGCAGCGAACTTAATGAAATAAAATAAGTAATTAATTTAAATTTTATCCATAAAAATATATAAAAATGGATCAAGAACTAGAAAAACAAGAAAGGCAATTTAAACCAACATTCTGGGCCATAAAAAACAAGAATACTATATTTATTCTTACTGCTATATTATGCCTTTTTGGTTGGTTTTCATACCAAAGCATGCCAAGAGAAAGTTTTCCAGAAGTAGTTATTCCTCAAATAATGATTACTACTAGCTACCCTGGAAATTCGCCCATAGATATAGAAAACTTAATTACTAGACCCATTGAAAAAGAGCTTAAATCTTTAAAGTCTGTTAAAGAAATAAAATCTGCTTCATACGAAGATATGAGTCTTATTGTCGTTGAGTTTAATACTAATATTCCTGTCAAACAGGCTTTACAAGATACCAAAGATAAGGTAGATATTGCAAAAAGTGAACTACCTACTGATCTTGATAATGATCCTTCTGTTAAGGATCTCGATTTTTCTGATTTCCCTATTCTAAATATTAATCTTTCTGGTGATTTTGGTTTAAATGACCTGAAAGTCTTTGCCGAGGAATTAGAAGATAAGTTCGAAGCTTTAGCTGAAGTTTCGGAAGCTGATATTAAAGGTATAGATGAACGTGAAATTAAGATTAATGCAGATGTCCACTTAATGGAAGCTAATGGAGTAAGCTTTCAGGATATCGAGACTGCCATTTCGAATGAAAATGTCACTGTTGGAGCTGGTATTATAATTACAGATAATACTAGAAGGAGTATCAGAACTAGTGCGGATTACAAAAGCATGAAAGAAATAGAAAACACTATTGTAAAAGTTAATAGTGGAAAAGTAGTATACCTAAAAGATATTGCAAAAGTTGTTGATGGATACGAAGAATTATCTTCTATTTCTAGATTAAATGAAAATCCTGTAGTGTCATTATCAATCACTAAAAAAAGTGGTGAAAATCTACTTGATGCTACCGATCAAATATACAGAATAATAAAAGAATCAAAGGAATCTGGACTTTTACCGCAAAGTCTAAATGTTAATGTTACTGATGATACATCCGAAGATGTAAGAGGACAGGTGAAAGATCTTGAGAACTCTATTATTATGGGGATGTTACTTGTTATTTTAGTCCTATATCTTTTCATGGGACTTAGAAATGCCCTATTCTCAGGACTTGCTATTCCTATGTCAATGGTAACTTCATTTATTGTTATTAATCAAATGGGGTATACTTTAAATCAAATGATTCTTTTCTCTCTTATTCTTGCCCTTGGTATGTTAGTTGACAATGCTATTGTTGTTGTCGAAAATGTATACCGTCTGCATGAAGAGGGACTTTCGAAACTCGAAGCAACCAAAAAGGGTGTGAGTGAAATTGCAGGTCCTATTATTTCATCTACTGCTACAACTCTTGCTGCTTTTGTTCCTCTAATTTTATGGGAAGGAATTATGGGTGAGTTTATGAAATATTTACCTATTACTCTAATTATTGTACTTGCATCTTCACTTTTTGTAGCACTTATTCTTAATCCTGTTTTTACTGCAACTTTTGTGAAAATTGAAGACATTCGCAAAAAGGTAAATAAAAAAAGATTCCTATTTATTTCTATTATATTCTTGGCTGTATCTATTCCATTTTATCTACTAAAAATAATGGGAGTTACTGAAAGTTTTGTTTTTCCAAACCTTCTAGCTCTTGTTGGTATTATGACAATAACGAATACATACGCATTAAAACCTTTTGCTAGATGGTTCCAATTGGTTGCTCTTGTCAAAATGGAAATGGTATATGAAAAATCTTTAAAATTTGCTCTTAAAGGATACAAACCAATCATTTTCTTCATAGGTACATTTGTTCTAATGATTCTTTCTATTGGTTTTTATTTTGGAAGCAAACCTCTTACTGTTTTCTTCCCCGATAGTGAACCAAAATCAGTATATGTAACTATGGAATTACCATTGGGAACAGATATTCACAAAACGGACGAAATGACTAAAAAGGTGGAAGCTATAGTTGAAGAAGTTATAGAACCTTATAGACATATTATTCGATCTGTTACTACTAATGTTGGCTCTGGAAAAGGGGATATGTTTGCACCTAGTAGAGCAGCAAATAAATCTCTAACTACTATTACATTCACTGAATTTAAAACCAGGAATGGAATTAGTACTTCGGAGGTAATGAAAAAATTGACCAAAAGACTAGAGGAATTTGTAGGTGCTAAAATATTTGTTGAAAAAGATTCAAACGGACCTCCTGTTGGACATCCTATTAATGTAGAAATTTCAGGTGATGAATTTTCAAATTTAATTAAACTTGCAAATTATGTAAAGAATGAAATTAATAATGAACATATTCCTGGTATTGAAGGTTTGAAACTAGACTTAAACCTTGCAAATCCTGAGATGGAAATTCATATTGATAGGGATAAGGTAAGACGATTTGGTTTGTCTACCAATCAAGTTGCTGGTGCTATAAGAAACTCACTTTATGGTAAAGAAGTTTCGAAATTTAAAGATGGGGAAGATGAATACAAAATTATGTTACGCCTAGCTGACCAATATAGATATGATGTTCCTTCTTTAATGAATCAGAAAATAAGTATTCTTAGCCCTGTTAATAACCAGTTCGTTCAAATACCTATTTCTTCTATCGCTCACTATACTTATGGCTCTACTTACCAAAGGATCAATAGAATTGATAATACCAGAGTTATTACAGTATATTCAAATGTTAAGGAAGGATTTAATGCCAACGAAATTAATTCAAAAATTAAAACTGTTATCGAAAATGTTGAAATGCCTAACGGTTACGATATTAAAATAACTGGAGAACAGGAAGAACAAGCTGATACTATGGCTTTTTTATCAACTGCTCTTTTAATTGCTCTGGCATTAATTACTCTGATACTTGTATCGCAATTTAACTCGGCTGTAAAACCTATGATTATAATGATTACTGTGCTTTTCAGTACTATTGGTGTATTCTTAGGTCTTGGTATATTCCAAATGCCTTTTGTTGTTCTTATGACTGGTATTGGTATTATTTCTTTGGCTGGTATTGTGGTGAATAATGGTATAGTTCTAATCGATTATATTGATCTTCTTAGAAAAGAAAAAATAGCTGAAAAAGGACTTAAAAAAGGTGATAGTCTTAGCGCAGAAGAAGAAATTAATTGTATCGCTAATGCTGGTAAAACTCGTCTTCGACCTGTATTACTTACAGCTATTACAACAGTCTTGGGTCTATTACCTCTTGCTGTTGGAATGAATTTTGACTTTTTTAGTCTATTTACTGAACTCGATCCGAAATTATCTTTTGGTAGTGACAGTACTGCTTTCTGGGGACCTATGTCATGGACAGTAGTTTTCGGTCTTAGTTTTTCAACATTCTTGACCTTAATTATTGCGCCTGTAATGTTTAGACTATTTACTCAGATTGAACGTAGAGTTTTCAAACTATCAAGCTTATTAAATAAAAAAGAAATCAAAAATTAAAATCATATTCAAAAATTATTTTTTTTGACTTATGATACCCCCTGTGTGAAAATCCCCAGTAGAAAATCTACTGGGGTATTTTTTTACTAAAAAAAATCTAATTATAAAAAAACCTATTTCATTATATCCTATTTTATATTTTAATTATGAAACTATAATCTGTTTTGCTTTTAATAACTCACTTTCTTGCTTTGTCAATATTAGTCGTAGTATTCCATTTTCATATTCTGCTCTGATATTTTCTTCATCAATATGGTCTTTAGATACTCTTATACTTCGTTTGAAATTACTATACGAGAACTCTTGTCTCGAATATAAATCAGATGATGAATCTTCTTTTGAGTCTTTATCAACACTTATAGAAAGTATTTCATCATTGTACTCTATTTTGAAATCAGATTTATCCAATCCGGGAGCTGCTAGCTCTAATTCGTAGCTATTTTCTCTCTCTTTTATATTCAATGATGCTGTTGATAACTCTGCACTACAACTATTAATTAACTTATTATTAAACATTTCACTTTTTAATAAACTTGTGAATAAGTTTGAATTGTATGGGCGGTAATGATTGTATCTTATTAAGTTCATAATATTTTCCTCCTTGATTATATTTTGATTGGTTTGCTTGGTTAATATGGTTTTTGATTATATATAGTTATTGGTTTGTTTATGAAACTATAATCTGTCTTGCTTTTAATAAGTCGCTTTCTTGCTTTGTCAATATTAGTCGTAGTATTCCGTTTTCATATTCTGCTCTGATATTTTCTACATCAATATGGTCCTTGGATACTCTTATACTTCGTTTGAAATTGCTATACGAAAACTCTTGCATTGAATATAAATCAGATGATGAATCTTCTTTTGAGTCTTTATCTACACTTATAGAAAGAAGCTCATCTTTGTACTCTATTTTAAAATCTGATTTATCCAAGCCAGGAGCGGCTAGCTCTAATTCGTAGCTATTTTCTGTCTCTTTTATATTCAATGATGCTGTTGATAACTCTCCACTACAAGTGTTAATTAGTTTATTATTAAACAGTTCACTTTTTAATAAACTTGTGAATAAGTTTGAATTGTATGGACGGTAATGATTGTATCTTATTAAGTTCATAATATTTTCCTCCTTGATTATATTTTGATTGGTTTGCTTGGTTAATATGGTTTTTGATTATTAATAGTTCTTGGTTTCACTTATGAAACTATAATC
>JAOARN010000039.1 GCA_025210485.1 Marinifilaceae bacterium
AGGCCTCATAAAACAGCAAAGTCAAAATTATTCCTTATTCATAAACAGTGGTAATGAGCCACTGTGTATGAATAATAGTTTTAGAATGCTTAAATTTTCAAACAAAGCTATTATAAACATTTTGATTATTTTGTTAGCTTTATAGAAATTAATATACCCAATAAATACTTGGCTTGGTTATACTCAATAGAATTGGTTGTATTAACACGTTGTGTGCAATTCTCCCCTACTAATTCAAATAATTGTATTTGATGGATAAAGGGGAAGTTTATCCTAATTTAAATAATAAGAGCTAAATCCAATATAAAAGATGTACATATCAAAACTGACAATTAGAAATTATAGAAATTTTCAAAACGCAACATTCACTTTCAAAAAAGGTATTAACACATTGATTGGAGAAAATGGCTCTGGTAAGACAAACATATTTAACGCAATCCGTTTAGTTTTAGACGGAAATTTGCCGAGAAATGTAAAGTACCTGAAAGAAACCGATTTTAATAGAAATATTGGTGCTTGGCAGGGACATTGGATTGTGATAAATGTTGAATTTGAAGATTTAACAGACGATGATAAAATACAATGTTTAGCCACTCATTTTGTAGGAACATTAGGGACATATGGGAATTTCAATTTTTATTTTAGACCTAACGAAAAAACGAGACAAAAACTTTTTGATTTCAGCAATTTAGATAGTTCGGACAAAACAGCCAGCAATTTTAGCACATTGATTGATGAAATTTCAATTGATGATTATGAACCTATATTTACAAGTAAGGCAAAAGATATTGATTTTGCAAATGATGATTTTTACAAAAAACATATAGGAGACTTTGAAAACTACGTTTTTCCAAATCCCACAGATAAATGTTTAGACGAATTAGGAGTATTTAATCGTTCTTTTACAATCTATGATGAAATATCATGTACATATGCTGATGCTTTAAGAGATGTTGTTTCAGATTTACGTTTATATAATTCTAATCCGTTAATCGCATTATTAAGTGAATATGAAAAAGCGATTGATGACACAGAGAAGGATCAGGTTGAAACTCTTGTAACAAAATTGAATGACAAAATAAGCAATTTAGATAAGGTTAAAGAACTGTCTGGAGAAATCAAAAAGAAAATTACGGATACTATTGGTAAAACCTACTCCCCGACAGTTGAAATTACATCAAATTTACCCAATGAAACAGGAGACTTGTTTAAAAAATTGACATTGCAAGTCGGTGAAAATATTAATGAACCAACATCAAAAATTGAAGAGTTAAGTTTAGGTGGTGCAAATTTAATATTTCTATCCTTGAAACTTTTGTCCTATCAAATGCAATTACCTAAGAATAAATCTTCATATTTATTGCTTATTGAAGAGCCTGAAGCACACTTGCATACCCATATACAAAAGACTATATTTCAAAATATTGGAAAGGAAAAGGCACAGGCACAGGCACAGGCACAGGTAATTTATTCAACACATTCAACCCATATTTCAGAAGCTTGTAAAATCAGCTCTGTAAATATTTTTACCAAAAAGAACAATTTCACACAAGTTTCCCAACCGACGAATGATCTGTCTCCTGAAGAAATTGTACATCTTGAACGATATCTAGATGCTAGTAGAAATACTTTATTATTTGCAAAATCAGTTATGATGATTGAAGGAGATGCAGAATTTTTTGTAATTCCTACCATGTTCAAAGAGATATTCGGATTAATTCCTGATGAACTTGGTTTAAGTATTATTAATACAGGTTCTACTGGTTTTAAAAATATTGCAAATGTTTTTCACTCAAATAGAATAAGGAAAAAATGTGCAATTGTTACAGATGAAGACAAGTCAATTACAGGAGTGTCGAATGAAGCGGAAGAAAGAGGAGCAAATCGCAAAGCTGAATTGATTGATTTTACAGATGGCAATGAATATGTAAATCCGTTCTTTGGCGAATATACATTTGAAGTTGAACTCGTTAAATGCGGTAATTCTTCTTATTTTAAACCGATAATTACAAAATCATATGAAGGTACCCATCATAACACTGTTACTGCAAGAACAAAGCATCTAACAAATATAGAAAGCGCAGATGTTGATAAATACGGAGATTCTGCGTTACAAATCGCTCAACGAGAACAAAAAGGTTGGTTTGCCTTGCAACTATGTGATAAAATTGATTACAAATTTATAATTCCAGATTATATATTAAAAGCAATTGCTTATTGTACAGGTGATACGCTTTTAGTTGTAGCGCGTAATATTGTTGAATACAGGATAATGAAGGGCAAAGATGATGTAGAAAATTCTAATCAATCCATATTTCAAGCATTATATACTGATATTAAAGAAGAAGATATAGTTGAAACATACAAGGCGAAATTGCCAGATGACCAATTAACCAAATTATTATCATTTGTATGATTTTATCAGGATTAACCGACGAACAAAAAGATGCTGTAACTTGTCCAAACAGCTTGCTATTAACAGCTTGTCCTGGTAGCGGTAAAACAAGAGTGCTTATTCATAAAGTGGCTTATGAACTTAGTAGGCTTGACAATCCAAAACAATACGTAGTTGCGTTAACATTTACACATCGAGCTACTGATGAAATAAAAGAACGAATAGATAGGCTGAATATCGAAACAGAGCAACTTTGGGCTGGTACTATTCATTCTTTTTGCCTTGATTGGATAATACGACCTTATGCAGGTTTTCTTAATATATTAAAAAATGGATTTGCGATTGCTGATGCTGAATTAAGTGATGATTTGCTTGATAGATATCGAAATGCACATAAAGAAAAATTTGTGCAAAAATATGGTAGAAAGGAAGGCAAAAATAGGTTATATAAAATAACAACAAGGTTAACAAAGGACGGACAATTTGAAACGGAAGGTGATTTAGAAAAAGAGGTATTACAAAATTATTACAGAGATTTAAAAAGCCAAAAACTCATAAATTTCGACTTGTTATTGTATTTAGCATTTTTACTTATTAAAAAATATCCTGCAGTGCAAAATAACTTAGCAAGAATTTTCAACATTATTTTTGTAGACGAATACCAAGATACACAAGAGTTGCAATATGCAATTCTTCATAAAATTGTATCAATAGGAAAAACACGAATAGTATATGTCGGTGATCCAAACCAAGCAATTTATGGAACAATGGGTGGGATAGCTAAAAATAAAGCAACTATTGATAGAGAAGCAAATATTGATATCGATGAAATTGTACTACATGGAAATTGGCGTTCGCATCAAAGATTAGTTGATTATTATCGTAATTTTCAAGTTCAGTATGCAGACATTAATGCAGTCAATACAATATATAAAAACGAACAAGGAATTATAAAGTATATAAAGGACGTTAGCGAAGAAAACTTAATTGATTGTATTGCAGATTTAATTACCTCAGAACTCAGTAACGAAATACCATACAATGAAATTTGCGTTATAGCCCCACAGTGGCAACTTATTACACCTTTGGGTGGAAAGTTAAAAGCTAAACTTCCAGATATTCCATTTGACGCATTTGGACTTTCCCCGTTTAGAAAAAGCCGAGATAATTTTTGGTATAAACTTGCACGCCTATTGTTAACAGAACCAAGTTCAAATTACTTTTTGACAAGAATTCGTTGGGCAAAGGAATTAATCATTGAATTAGAAGAACATATTCAAAGTGAATTACATGAAGAATATCGAACGGCAAGGATATTATTAAAATTAATAAACTCAATTAATCCTGATATTGACAAAGGGATTGATTATCTAAAAGATGCATTTGAACAGTTTTCTAAATCATTAAATTTCAAAATAGACGATTTTCAAATACTTAAACAACAATATGATTTATTCTTTCAAAGTATTGAAAAACGGCTTGCTGATAAAGATTATGAATATCCAGAAGACGTTGACAGTTGGAGAAAACTCTTTAAACCAAGAAGTGGGATTGTTATCGAGACCTGTCATGGTGTAAAAGGAGAAGAATTTGAAGTCGTTATTGCTTTCGGTTTGCTTCAAGGGAAGTTACCTTATTGGGATTGTATATTTAAAGGGCATGATAAAGGGATTTCTGATGCTAATAAATTACTTTACGTAATTGCATCAAGAGCAAAACGGAATCTATACTTGATTTCAGAAACTGGAAGGAAAACACAGTCTAAAAGTGAATATCTACCCACAGAGCAATTAAAATGTATTGAATATGAATACGATAAATAGATAAATTGCACACATCGTGCATCCCCTCCCACCAGTAAGTAACTGATAAATTCATCACAAACCAAGCGATTCTCCTATACGGCGGTTCGTTACTGATGACTAATTTTAGGAACAGCATGATCTGTTGCAAAATTAGATTTTTGTGCAGTTTGTATAGTAGGAACGCAGAGCCGTGCGTTCCTACTATACAAAATTTCATTTTTATAGCTTCTCTCCCATTTCCAATATATTTAGAATAGTAACCAACCAACTCCGTAGATTCAAATATCAACTTCAAACCCAATAGATATACACCATCTAGATAAAGAATCATCTATTTATTTTTGTTTTATATTAAAGGGTTTCTATTTTCAAACTTTTTATAGAACTTACAATTACTGTGTTCTAAATGCATATGCAGAGGACACACAGACGCTAAGACGAAAACTTGGGTTTCGTGCTAGCTTGAAAATTTAGTCTAAAAAAAATGTCACCAAAACCATAATTGAGGTTTTGGGAAAAAATATAAAAGAAATTACGGTTTTGGCTAAGTAGGTAAATGAAAGTTTAGTTCATTGAATTCCCAAACTCCGCATAGCCTTAACCGTTAGCAAACATATAAACAACACAAATGAATAAAGATCAATTTTTAAAAAAATACCAAGATTTTAATATTTCGAAATCACTAACTGAACTCATTGAATTTAGCATAGAAAAAGGTTCTTTTTTTTCTGATGGATTTGAATTTGAACCTGAAAATATAAAATATATGTACGAAAGTTATTCTTTTGATAAAGAATTTATAGAGTCTTTTATGTGTATAGGTTCTGCAGATGGAATGGGTTCTGAATATGCCTTTTGGTTAAAGGATGGAAATGATTTAACAAATGTGCCAATTGTTGCTTTTGGAGGAGAAGGAGGCTATCATATTATTGCTAAAAACTTTGATGAACTAATTAGAATCCTAACTTTTGATAGCGAGCCTATGATTGATTGGGATGGAATCGAATTTTACAAAGACCAAGGTGACTTTGAAGCAAGTCAGAATGCAAATGAATTTCACGATTGGGTTAAAACAAATCTAAAATTAGAAATAATTGATTCGGACGAAGATATTTATAAAATAATATCGGAAGCTAAAGAAATTTACCAAACCGAACTTAAAGAATGGGTAAGTAAATTTTATGAAGAATAATACGTTTGCTAATCGAGCATCCCCCCACCAGTAAATAACTGATGCAAACGTCTATAACAACACTGAATATTTCAGCAAACTAAATATAAACCATGCGGTTCTCGTATAAGGCAATTTCGTTAATGATTACTAATCCTGGAATAGTATTATTTTTGTAAAATTAGATTTTTGTGCAGTTTGTATAGTAGAAACACAGAGCCATGCGTTCCTACTATACAAAATTTCATTTTTATAGCTGCTCTCCCATCTTCTATACTTTTACAATCTTGTGCAAACAACTTACGAATAGCTTAGAGGCAAAATTATTTGTTTTAAGCACTTACATACTTTAAAAATAGAACTATTTATTTGTTTTATGTTAAAAGGTTGGTGTTTTCAAATTTTTTATAGAACTTACAAATAATGTGTTCTAAATGCATATGTGGAGCATACGCATTGTATATACGAAATGGGCCATATAGTAGTAAATTCAATGGCTATAGCCTGCTTTAAATTTTCACGGTTTAATAAGTTTGAAGCCACAATCGCCCACATTTGCATATACTCGTCCTTTAGAAGCAAGTGAAGCTTGCGAGATAAAGACAAACTTAATAATCAGAATTTAATGTATTTTATTTAGTTTTGTATCTGATAAATAATATGATAATATGAGAGTATATCACGGAGGTTATATAGCAAAAACAAAGCTGAAATAAAAAAGAGTAGATTTCCAAAGGATTTTGGAGAGGGATTTTATTGTACTAAATTAGAAGTACAAGCCCAGCGATGGGTTAGTCGTTAAGATACAGCCGTTGTTTCAAGTTATGAGTATATTTTTAGGCAAAAAAAGAAAGCTTGAATTATTTAAACAAATAGTTAAATTTGAAATACAAACCAATTAATTCAGATTCGCAAATGGCTAATATTTAGCTTTTGAGTTTAAGTTTAAGCTTAATCGGAATTCGAGCGCACCAAATAATTAATTCACTTATTTAGTGAATTAATTAGATTTTATTCCTACCTTTGCATTAGAAATAATGGAATATGAAAATTGTATTTGAAAATGATTATTTGGAACAATTGTATACTGATGGAAAAGCCAAAGGTAAAAAGTATCGATATCCCGAGGGAGTTGTTAAAAAATACAAGCAGACTATTGATAAACTGAGAGTTGCTAACAGAGTCGAGGATTTATTTCCATTCAAGAGTTTGAATTATGAAAAATTAATTGGAGACAAAAAAGGATTGGAATCTGTTCGGGTAAATCAACAATACCGAGTAGAATTTCGAAGTTCTGTTGAAGGAGAGGAGCCCAATACAGTTACTATTTGTTCAATTGTTGAATTAAGTAATCATTACAAGTAAACTTTGAAATTATGGCAACACAAAATAACATATTACCGTTTGAAGCAACGCATCCAGGAATCTTGATTAAAGATGAATTAGATGCTAGACCTGAATTAAAACAAAAGGACTTAGCTAAAGAACTTGGAGTCAAAGCATCTTTTCTTAATGAAATTGTAAAAGGGAAAAGACCTGTTACTGCAGACATAGCTATTTTATTGGAAAAAATACTAGAAATACCAGCTGACTATTGGATGAAATTTCAATCTCAATATGAAATTGATAAAGCTCGTATTAAGAAAAAAAACATTGCAAGGCTTAAAAATATCGAAATTTGGAAAGTGATAAAAGAGTATGTTCCAGTTAACTACTTTAAAAAACTTGGATACATTGACGATAACTTAGAAGAAGATATTCCTGCAATTAAGGAAATTTACAACGTTGAGAATGTTGATGAGTTAGTTTCATTGTATACAAAGAATAAATTTGCATTTTATCGTAAATCGGAAAAACTTCAGGTTAATGAGAAAAATATGTTCGCATGGAGTTCTTTAGCACTACATGAAGCTAAGATTCAGAATGTAAATACTTTTAGATTTGAAAATATTAATCAGTTATGCATTGAATTAAATAATATTTTCTTTAAAAATAGCGGAACGATTGATAATGTAAAATCAGCATTAAACCAATATGGTATTAAATTAGTTTTAATTCAGAAACTAGAAAAATCACCAGTTGACGGATTTTCATTCTGGTCAGGAGACAACCCTGCCATTGCTTTAACTTTAAGACATAATAGAATTGACAATTTTGCATTTACCTTAATGCATGAGATTGGTCATATTGATTTGCATTTGAGGAATAATAAAGAAACGAGTTTTTTGGATTTAACTACAAAAGATGAATCCGATAATTTTGAATCAGAGGCTGATTCATTTGCTCAAGAAAAATTGATTTCAAAAGAGTGTTGGAGTGATATTTTAAATAACTACCTGCCTCTAAATGATGATAAACTAATAGATATTGGTAGTAAGTATAGTATAAATCCTGCTATTCTTCTAGGACGAGTTTGTTTTGAAATGAAATACTATGCTCTTAAAACAAAGATTGATAAAAAACTTGAATAACTGCAGGCAATCGTCCATCCCCGTCCCACAAGTAAATAACTAATGCAAACGCCTATCACAACACCGTATACTTTGGCAAGCTCAAGATAAACGAAGCGGTTCTAGTATACGGCGGTTCCTTAATGATTACTAATTTTATGATATAATATTTTTTATTGAAATTATTTCCCCCTACATACAGATTACAAATAAGCTCATGCCTATTTGGATAGAATCATTGATATTTTTATTTCCAACTCAGCCTTGTTTTGTTACATTTGTCCTCCTAAAATAAATAACTATAAAGGTACTTCATGCTTTGTGCCAAACTTGAAAACTCGTCTTCCAAAAGTTCTAGACAAGGCATAGGTGTGAGCTATAGAATATATTGAAAAGCAGAACTTGAATAATACGAAATGGACATTATCTCTATAATAATAATTGCAATAGGCTTATCTATGGATTCATTTGCGGTTTCAATCACAAATGGATTAACTATTAAGAACTTAAATGTAAAGAGAGTTTTGATGATTTCTTTCTCTTTGGCCTTTTTTCAAGGCTTAATGCCTTTAATTGGTTGGCTTGCAGGAGTTGGTATTGAAAAATATATCCGTGAATTTGATCATTGGATAGCATTTTTACTTTTATTGTTTATTGGTGGGAAAATGATTTATGAAGGATTATTAGGGGAAAATGGTACTGAAAAATATAAAGAATTAAAAATACTGACAATAATAGGACAATCTTTTGCAACCAGTATTGACGCATTTGCTGTGGGAATAAGTTTTGCTTTTTTGAATTTATCAATTGTAATACCAATTTTGATTATAGGATTAGTTACATTTATTGCTTCAATAATTGGATTACAACTTGGAAAATATTTTGGCAAGAAAATAGGAAAGTCTATTGAAATATTTGGTGGAATTGTTTTGGTGGGAATAGGGATTAAAATATTAATTGAACATTTATATTTTCAATAATATTAATAAACATTAGATAGCCGAGCCTTGCTTAACTTGAACTACTAATATAATGAGTATTCTTAAACCACTATTATATCATACTGAATACCGTACTTGTATACAAAATCTAATTGCTGTATTTAGTATAGAACCATTAATATAAGAAGACGAAAATAGATTTCTATATTATTATAAACCCATTGAAGCTGAAAGAAAATTTTATAAGAATCCTTTGGAATGCAAATTCATGCATCCCAAAGGATTAAATTGTTATAGTTTTTACAAAAACTATATATTCTATATCATACAAGTAAGAAGTAATTACTGATATTGGCTATTCCACCTTTAATATCTCAACAGGATTTTGGCGAGCTGCTTTATATGTCTGAATTATAACGGTAAGATGTGCTACTAATGAAACTAATATGAATGCAAATCCAAAAATCCACCAACTGATATCTATTTTGAGGCTAAACTCTTCCAAAAATCTGTTAGCTAGATAAATTGATATTGGTATCGAGATGATAAAACTAATTAATATCCATCTTAAATATGTTTTATTAAGCATTAATATGATTTCGGAAATACTAGCACCATTCACTTTACGAATAGCAATCTCTCTATTTTTATATTTAAGCAGGAATAATGAAAGTGCAAACAATCCTAATAAAGAAAGCAAAATGGATAAAGCAGCACCGTATACAAGTAATGTTATTCTTTCCTTGTCCGACTCGTATCTCTGATTGAGTATACTGATTAACTTGTGAGATCTAGATTCCCAACTAGGGTCAAATTTTTTGATTATTTTATCGATTGATTCTAAATCCAATTTGGTTGGATTATCTTTAAATCTGACTACTATATGATTAAAATCAGATTCATAATAAGTAAACATTAATGGACTTATTTCATGTTTTAATGAATAGTAAAAATGATTCTTTGTAATGCCTATAATTTTATAATTTGTATCAAACATGACAAGGTTCTTTCCTACCAATTCTTTTTCATTAAACATTTCTGCGGCTGCCTTATTCAATATTACACAATCCTCAGGAATCTGCTCTGCCTTGGTTAGCTCCTTTCCGTTATAAAGCTGAATTCCCATAGTTTTCATATAATTTGGTTGAATTCGCTTTTCATTTATCGAAATTTTTGATTTTTCACCCTCTGACTGTAAATAGGCTCCTTGTCCTGATGTTCCTCCAGCAGGAGAATGATAAGAAGTGGCATATGACTCTATATTTGGATTCTTGTCAAACTCATTAAAAATAGCGGTTTTATTCTTCTTAATAGTTTTATTCAATCTTCCAATCTTAACTACTTTTTGAGGAGAATATCCAAGTGGATAATCCATCATATATTTCATTTGCAAGTATACTACAACAACCGATGTGATTATAACTAAGGATATTACAAATTGGAAAATTACTAAAACACCAGTAAAATTAAATTTAGAATTAGAACTTACCCCATCTTTAAGATTATTAGTCAGTTTTTGTTTAAAGAGAATAATGGTCGGATAAATTGAGGAAATAATAATTGTAAATAGCACAACTAAGGCAAACCATATCATGTATTCACTTAAAAAACTAAACTCATAATTTCTATCAATTAATTTATTGAACTCCGGGAGGAATAATACGCAAAGTAATATTGATAAAATAGCAGCCAAGCATGTAATTATTCCTGAGTTTGTAAATAGTTTGAAAATAATATCCTTTCTAGATGCACCCAGAACTTTATGTATACTGAAAATTTTAATTCGTGACTTATAATGAACAGTAAATAAATTTACATAGTTTATAATACCAATTATTAAAATAAGTAAAGCAATCACAGAATACAAATACACTGAATTTATATCTCCTTGTTTACCAAGCATTACACTATAATCTGAATTCAGATAGACATCAGTGATTTTTTGCGCCTTTGAACTTGAAACACCTCCATATTGGGCAAATATTTCATCCGTAAGATCGGCATTTATCTTATTACATTTTTCTAATACCTTATCGTGTTTACACTTTTTCTGCAAAAGCATATATATAGAAAACTCAAGACCTCCCCTATAGTCCTTCATCCAATAATTAGATGAAGCCATTATGTCAAAATTTATATGAGATTTTTTTGGGAATTTCTTTACTACTGCCTTTACTGTATATATCTTATCATCTTCGTGTTTAAAACTTTGATTTAAAGGATCCTTATCACCAAAAAGTGTTTGTGCAGCTTTCTCTGTTATCACAGCACAATTGTCGTCGATTAAAGCTGTTGACAAATTCCCACATATAGTTTCAAAATCAAGAATATCAAATAATTCTGGATCGGCATACATTAATTTTAGATTTGTAAATCTATTCTCATTAACATATATATTTCCATAACCATAGAGATATATTTTTGCAATTTTCTCTACTTCTGGAACTTTTTCCTCTATTGCTAATTTAGTTTCGGCTCTGTTTATTGCGGATCTATAGAATCTATTTTCAGACTTAACAACTGTACTCAACTTATAAATTCTATCATGCTTTGAGTGAAATTTATCATAACCCGTCTCGTTACTAACATATACAAATAATAGAAGAAAAGCGCTAAGACCTATGGCAAAACCAAGTAGATTGATTAAACTTAATGTCTTATTATTACCTATTTCCCTATATGATAATTTTATATATTTTAAAATCATATTTTTTTAAATTTATTTACAATTACTCGTACTTCAATGCCTTTACCGGATTTTGACTGGCAGCCTTATATGATTGAATACTAACAGTAATAGCCGAAACAATAATTGCTAATACACCAGCCAAAGCAAACATCCATATATGCATATTTGTTTTATAAGCAAACTTCCCAAGCCATAAATCCATAACACTATATGATATATATGATCCAAGTAGGATTGAAATTCCAACTAGTTTTATAAAAGATATATTTAACATCAATAATATATCAATGACTCTAGCTCCATTTACTTTTCTTACTCCGATTTCTTTTATTCTTCTTTCGGTTGCAAAAACAGACAGACCTAATAAGCCAAGACATGCAATTATGATAGCAACTAGAGTGAAAAAACCGAATAATTCGAAAGTCTGACTATCTGCACGATACATCCATTTAATAGTTTCATCAAAATATGACATTGAGATAGGTATACCACCATTAACTTCGTTCCATGCTTTTTTAACCTGATTGATAGTCGCAGGTGCATTTTCGGGATTTATTCTATATATTATTACGTATGGTTTAAATCGTGCAGGTAATAATACCAATGGATCAATAGTGCGATGAAGACTATTAAAGTTAAAATCCTTAACCACTCCAACTATTTTTCCCCTTTGGCTAGAAGTTCCGAAAAACTTACCAATAGGATTTTTGATTTTCATTTGGCGAATGGCCTCCTGATTCAGAATAACAGGTAATTCCTCAATACTATCCCTGTCCATATATCGACTAGCTTCAAAAAACTCACCTTCCACCAAGTCCATTTTCATGGTTTTAATATAGTCTGTACCAACATTCATTCTGTTGATAAGCACCTTCAGTTCAGGATCTTTTCCTTCCCATTGATAACCCCAAGTATTATTACCAACCCAAAATGGAGGTTTATCAGCATAGGTTTGTAGTTGCACTCCTGGTATCTCTTCCAGTTTATTCAACATTGCAGAGTAATTATTACTAGTCTCCCCTACCAGATTTATTCTAATCAAATTATCCTTTTCGTAACCCAAATCGGCTTTTAGGATATAATTTAACTGAGAACGTATAATAATTGAAGATGAAATAAGAGCAATAGAAAGAGAAAATTGAATAACTACCAATATATTCCTGAAACTAAAACGTCGATTGGATTTAGTAATAGTTTTTCTTCGGATTGACTTCATTAATTTTATAGAAGCCATATGTATAGATGGGTACAATCCTGCAATAATAGTAACTAAGAGACCAATAGCTATAAAACTAGAAATGCTAATAAAATTTGCAGCATCAACAAAGTCTATATTTTTCCCTGATAAATAATTGAATAGTGGCATTGCGATATATGCGAGGAATATGGACAGAATAAGGCAAATAAAAATAGTTACCAACTTCTCTATCAATAGTTGAAATACAATATCTTTAGACTCTGCACCATTCACTTTTCTAATTCCAATTTCGATAAGTCTTTTTTCACTTCGAGCTGTGGTAAGATTTATAAAATTAATCGCAGCAATAAGTACTATAATAAAACCAATTGTAGATAATAGATATACAGACTGAATTCTGCCAGCTTCACCACTATTATAATAAAGCCTATCGTACTTAAGTGGTTTTAGACTATACTCTATAAATTTACTACCATGTTCCTTGTGTACATTTTTTATTTTTTCAGAAAAAGCCTTAGCATCAGTTCCTTTTGCTAATTGAATAAGAGTATAGGGCCAGTTATTTCCCCATTCCTTAGGATCGATATCAAATATTGGGAACATAATTTCCACAGGAAATATTATTTGAAAATTAGCGCTCGATTTATTCTTTAAACTCTGAACAACTGCACCTACAGTAAATGATTTTACTCCATCAAGATTAAGTTCTTTCCCAACAGGAGAATCATTTCCAAAAAACATTGCAGCTACCTTTTCAGTTATTATAATATTATCCGCTTTTTTGAGACAATCGATATCCCCATCAATCAATTTGCACTGAAGCATTCGTGGGAAATTATAAGTAGACGAATAAATATTATCGAGTCTTATAATCTTATCTTTATATCCCACAGGGAAACTCCCATTATTGGTATAATGACATGCATCAACAACTTCAGGGTAATTATCTTTTAGATGGCTTTGCAATGGGAATGGAGTTGACTTTGTATGAAGTTTATTCGATTCGGAAAAAAACTGATTACTAACAATATGGTGTAGCTGATCGATATTCTTATTATAAGTATCATAACTTAACTCACTTGATACCCACATAAAAACAAGAATAGCAACCGCAATACCAGACGAAAGTCCGAATATATTTAGAAAAGAGAAAAATTTATTTTCTCTTAAGTATCTAAATGCAAGTATTATATTTCTAAGTAACATTGGCATAAAATTTAAAAAAGAATTAAGAAGGGTGCTTAAATGAACATTTATGCCCCATTCGCATATAAAAAGTGATAATTACACAAGAAGATGCTAAGCAAATTTTAACTCAATAGTTTAGAACGAGAAATAAAATTGGAATAACATTTTTGAATTTAGATTATCTTTTCTCAGTAATTATATGTCCATCAAATAGGTTAATTACCCTATGAGCAAATCCAGCATCTCTGTCCGAGTGAGTAACCATTACGATTGTGGCACCTTCTTTATTTAATTCTGCAAGCAATTTCATTACCTCGTGCCCATTTTTAGAATCAAGATTTCCTGTAGGCTCATCGGCAAGTATTAATTTAGGATTTACAACTATGGCTCTAGCAATTGCAACTCTTTGCTGTTGTCCTCCAGAAAGTTGTTGTGGAAAATGATTTTCACGATGACTGATTTTCATTCTATCCAAAACCTCTTTTACCCTTTTTTTTCTTTCCGATGCTTTCATACGAAGATATACCAAAGGTAATTCCACGTTTTCGTAAACCGATAATTCATCAATTAGATTAAAACTCTGAAAAACAAAACCAATATGACCTTTGCGGAGTTTCGTT
Organism: Marinifilaceae bacterium; assembly: GCA_025210485.1. Lineage (GTDB taxonomy): Bacteria > Bacteroidota > Bacteroidia > Bacteroidales > Marinifilaceae > JAOARN01. The sequence goes on from JAOARN010000039.1 coordinate 14,458, forward strand.
CTTTGCATTTCTTTAAATCCAGAAACATCATTACCGTCAAAAATGTATTGCCCATCGCTTGGATTATCAAGTAATCCAATAATATTTAGTAATGAAGATTTTCCACAACCAGATGGTCCCATTATAGCGACAAATTCTCCCTGTTCAATTTTAAGATTTACATTATTAACTGCTGTTGTTTCAATATCTTCTGTGGAAAATATTTTTTTCAGATTATTAGTTTCAATTAGAGTCATATCTATTTAGTTTATTATGTTTTAGTAAAATTATTATCTCAATTATTTTAGTATTAGTTTCTCATTATCTCCAAAGTTTTCGTATCCTGAACAAATAATCTTCTCACCTTCAACCAATCCTTCAAGAAGTTCGTAATACTTAGGATTTTGCTTCCCTATACTAATATTTCGTTTTGTAGCATATGACTCATCTTCAGATAGTACATATACCCATTGCCCCCCAGTAGATTGAAAAAATCCTCCTCTTGGTATTTGAAGTGATTTTTTTGTTTCACCCAATTGTAAGTTCATATAGAATGTAAGTCCAGTTCTCATATTAGCAGGTAGCTCACCTGTGAAAATCAAATCAATCTCAAATTGTCCATTTCTTACCTCAGGATAAACTTTATCAATTTTAAGTTCATATTTATGATTTTGTCTTTCCATATATGCGAACAATCCTTTATTTACTCTATCAATATAGTGTTCGCTAATTTTGGCTTTAATTTTATATGAAGTCAGCACATTTATTTGCCCTATTCTCTGCCCCTTATTTATAGATTCCCCTATTTCGGCATTTAATAATCCAAGTTGTCCATCAATAGGCGCTTTAACATTCAGATTTTCTAATCTTTCCCTAACCATTTTCAAATTAACTTGCATATTACTCAGATTATAATCCATTTGTTTTCGCTGATTGTTTCTAAATATTGAATCCTGGACTAATTTCATATGGATTAGTTTTCTGTCCTTACTAGCCAATTCATAATCTTCCCTAGCTAAAATGTATTCCTCTTTGGAAATTAGCTCTTGCTCGTATAATGATTTCTTATAATCATAATCTCTTTTCAAACGTCCAATTTCATAATCTTTTTTAAGTAGTTGCTGTTTGTTTGAGATTTTTTGCTGTTCCATTTCTATCATGGTATTTCTAAGCTCATTGGTATGATAAGCCAAATTTGATTCACTATTCATAATAGAAAGGTTGAGATTCGAGTTAGCTAATTTCAAAATCACATCACCCTTGCGCACCATGCTGCCTTCTTCCAAAAATATTTCTTCTACCTTACCACCCTCTTCAACATCCAGAAATACAGTAGAAATAGGTTCGACACGACCCATGATTCTAATAAAATCGTCAAAATTATCTTTTATACATTCGCCAATAACCAATCTGTCCTTCTGTACATTAAGTTTCGAACTATTGTCACGAAAGATAAGATAGGACAATAAACAAATCGCTAGAATGGCAATCATTATGTATTTCCAATATTTTTTCTTTATAAGGCTTTTATCTTCAATTACTCTATCCATTTTTTTATATTTATTTTATACGGTACTCAATAATGATTTATAATACTTTTCCTGTAAGGTAATATCTAACAGTTACTTGCTTTAGGAATAACTGTATCATAGTTCGAAGTTCATCCGATTTGGCTTTGGCAAATTTGTTTTTAGATTCATAATAATCCATCATGCTTATCATCCCATTATCAATCTTTTTTTGAGCAGCCTGAAACGCAAGTTCTTGAGTTTGCGAATAATCTTTCATTGAAATATATTCCTGATTTGAAGAAATAAGAGTTTGTTTTGCCTCCAATAGTTCGTACTCAATTTCTCTTTTTCTATTTTCAAAATTCATTTTTTCTTGATGATATTCAAATTTTGCTCTTTTTAATCGATTCCTCGAACCTAGTATTCCTGTAATTGGAATTCTAAGACTAAGCCCATAACTAGTGTTTTTATTATCAGAAAATTGATCGGAAAAAGCTATTGTTTTACCTGTTTTGTCTCTGGTGGTTTCATAATAGCCTGTATTTACATTATAAAAAGCAGACAGACTAGGCATTAGTGAAGCAGTTTCTATTCTGACTTTTCGTTTTGCTGCTTCCAATCTATTATTTATAGTTTTAATTTCAGGAAGATTTTGCATAGCCTTTTCATACATATTTACTGTGTCAATATTTGACTGATTTCCAATATTGATATCTTGAATATGAATCACACTATCTATAGGATAGTGCATAATTTGTTTCAGTTTTAATTTCGATAATTCGGCAAGCCCAGAGTAGTATATTTTCTGATATTTGTCAGATGCAAGTCTAGCTCTAGATTCATAAATATCCGTTTTGGCAGCCTTTCCAAATTTATACATCTGCTCTTTCTTCAAAAGTTCTTTAGCAGATATTTCATATTGTTCCTTGTGTATCTTTTCCAATCCTATATTAAGTAATAGTTCACCATACACCTCAATTACAGAGAAACTTAAATCATTTTCAAGCTTTTGTATATTGGATTTTTCGGCTTTAAGAAGATATTTTTGAAACGATAATCTATTATGATTCAAAAAACCATTAAAAATATAAACGCTTGAATTAATTGAATAGTTATTTCTAAAATATTCATTAGTGGTTATATCGTTTGTTTCAGGATCAACACTTTTTCCTTTATTTATTTCATATTGGCTACGAATATTTACATCAGGTAAGAAATTTATCAATTCGTTAGTATAATCAAGCTTTTTCTTTGTTATATCAATCTTACTTTTATTGAAATTTAGATTGTGCTTTTTTGCATAATTTATACATTGCTCATAGGTCATTGTTTTTTGAGCAAATGTAAAATTTGATATAAGTAACATAATTGTAAAAATTCTATAAATCATATTGGTCAATATTTTTTGTTCTGACCGGATAAAATCAATACTAATGCCAAAAAATATTATAGCCTGTTATTGTGCACTTTAATATAGTACACCACTATGTATAGTGTAAAAAATATTGACACATCAATGTAAATTTTATTGACACTTAATTATAATTTATATACTTTGCATAAATAAAAATAAAATAATTCGTACTAAACAAAAAAGCTTCTAATGGAAAATGCCAATATTTTGATTGTAGATGATAATAAAAACGCCCTATTGGCAATGAGAATGTTTTTACAATTGGAATTTACTAATATAGACTGTATTTCAAATCCTAAATTAATACCTCAAAAACTTAAGGAAAGTGATATTGATATAGTTTTGTTGGATATGAATTATAGTCCAGGTGATAATAATGGAAGCGAAGGATTGTTTTGGATCGAAAAGATAAAAAATATTTCACCTAATACTGAAATTGTAACTATAACTGCATACGGTGATGTAGAATTGGCAGTGAAAGCACTAAAATTAGGTGCAACCGACTTTGTGTTAAAACCTTGGGAAAATGAAAAATTATTAGCTACACTTCTATCCTGTTTTAGACATCGAAAATCGAATAAGAAAATAAATGATTTAAAAAACAGAGAGGCTAGTCTCAAAAAAGAAATAAATAAAGATGAAAGTATAATTATTGGAGAGTCAAAGCTAATACAGGATATTAAAACTATGATATCAAAAGTTGCAAAAACAGATGCCAATATTCTTATTACAGGAGAAAATGGTACAGGCAAGGAACTAGTAGCTCGAGAAATTCATAAACAGTCAATGCGATCCGAAGAGTTATTAGTCTCGGTAGACATGGGAGCTATTCATGAAAACTTGTTTGAAAGTGAACTATTTGGGCATAAAAAAGGAGCATTTACAGATGCAAAGGCAGATAGACTTGGGAAATTTGAACTTGCAAATAATGGTAGCCTATTTTTGGATGAAATAGGAAATTTACCTATGCCTTTACAATCGAAATTACTTGCTGCACTTCAAAATAGGGAAATAAGTCTTGTTGGAGGAAATGCAAAAATAAAAATAGATATTAGATTGATAAGTGCGACCAACAGTGATATTCAAAATCTAATTACAGAAAACAAATTTAGAGAGGATTTACTATACAGACTAAATACAATCAACATTGAGCTACCTCCATTAAGAGAAAGAACGGGTGATATTGAGATTTTAGCTAATCATTTTTTGAAAATTTTTGAAAAAAAATATGCAAAAAATAATCTATCATTAAATTCAAGGGCTATAAGCAAGCTCAATAAATATAATTGGCCTGGAAATATTCGAGAATTACGACATACAATTGAAAAGGCTGTTATTCTGTGTGAAAGTGATATTATTATGGCTGAAGATTTTAATTTTTCAAACAATGGTAAAACAATATCAAACAAAGTAGAAAAATTAGAGGACATGGAAAAACAAATGATTGAAGAGGCTATAAAACAACATAAAGGCAATCTGTCCAATGCTTCGAAACAATTAGGTGTTAGCAGACAAACACTATATAATAAGATTAATAAATATGGTTTATAAAAATATTAACATTAATATATTTATCAGATTATTTATATTAAGCTGTACATCAGCTGCTTTAGTGTATTTATACAATTATAATATCATGATTGTAATATCTTTATTTGTGCTTTTAGTAGTTCAGTTTATATCCATATTTAAACTATTTAACTCGGTAAACAGGAAGCTAACCTACTTTTTTGATGCTGTTAAAAATGAAGATACTAGCCTTATTTTACCTGAATCTACCTCAAATAAATCATTACGCAACTTACATAAGAGCATGAATTATGTAAATAGTTTAATTTCTGATATTAAGATGAAAAATGCTAGTAATGAAAGATTCCTCCACGAACTTATAAATCATTCGACAACAGGATTGCTTTCAATAGATGAGCATGGATATGTACAAATTATAAATAATACTGCGAAAGACTACTTAAGAATAAGCAGTCATGTTAATATTAAAAGCCTTAAACGAAATAATATTGATCTATATAATGTAATTGAAAATCTGAAACCCGGTGAAAGATCGACTGTAAAAATAAGTCTTAATAATAAGTTAGAATATTTTGTGATACAAAATTCAGTATTGAAATTTCATGATAAAATATATAAACTTTACTCCATTCATGATATAAAAAAGGAGTTGGATGAAAAGGAAATTGAGTCATATCAAAAACTTATAAGGGTAATGACTCATGAAATTATGAACTCTATTGCCCCTATAACATCTCTCAGTCAAACTCTAAACCGCCTATTAACAAAGGATGGTAAAAAGAAAAGTATTTCGGATTTAAACGAATCAATTATTTCAAATACGGTCGATGGTCTTTCAATTATTCAGGAACAAGGAATAGGATTAACAAACTTTGTTGATAACTATAGAAAAATGACTAAACTGCCCGAAGCTAAACTGAAGGATATAAATATTAAAAACTGGATAAACTCAGTATTTATCTTATATCAATCAGAGATGGAAGCTCAGAATATACTTTTTGAGATTAATAATAATTCATATATTGAATCTATATTTTCGGATGAACATTTGCTTAATCAAGTACTTATTAATCTGATTAAAAATGCTATGCATGCTGTAAAAAACTCTCCTAAAAAACATATTTATATAAACTTAAGCTCATTTAGCAATAAATTTGATATAAGCGTAAACGATACAGGTGTAGGCATAGATAGTGAGTATCTTGAAAAAATATTTATCCCTTTCTTCACAACTAAAGAAGAGGGTGATGGTATTGGTCTTAGTCTTTCACGTGAAATAATAAAGAAACTAAATGGACAACTAAATATTAGCTCCAAACTAAACAAAGGTAGTTCATTTTCTATTTCATTATATAATTTCTAAACACAATCAACCTCCTACATTACAAATCATTAGGCTGAGCCTATAATATATTTAATTAAATTTTATCCTGGTTTTTTTTTCAATTTTTAATACAGCGCACAACCAATCGAATGTTACTAGACTTTAAAAAATTTTCCTGCAATCAATAGATAATTAGATAAAAGGAAATAGCAAGCTGGTAAAAAGTATCTTTTGACAAAAGATGAAATTTTCAAAATAGCATAATAATCAACTAATTGAGAGCTTACTAGAATATTGCTTTTTATCATCTAGTACGCACACTCTATTTAATTAAATTTTTATTTGTTTGATTTTATCAACTTATAGTCTTTGTCATCAGATATTTATTTTGGACTTAATTATCGTATAAATAAAAATTGAAAAACAATGAAACTATTTTCAAAATTATTTTTTGTTCTTTTTGCATGCACTATGTTTTGTTCATGTGTAGAAACAACTGATGTTTACGAAGACAAAACAGAGATAAAAACTCTATTTTCCTACGTAAAAGATACTGACTGGAGTGGCACAGATTATAAAAAAACTGCTGAAATAAAAGTGGCAGAAATAACAGCAGATGTTATGAATAATTGCAGTATATCTGTATACAACCATCCCGTAGTAGATGGTAACGAACAAAGTTCATGGCAACCATTATCATTTACTTATCCTGATTTTACTCCTGGTAAAGAATACAATAATATTTTCACCAAGTACGACTATGAAGAAGGCAAGATTATCCTTACCCTTATGTCTCCATATAACCCTCTTGGTGATCTAGTAAAGGAAGCTGAATATAAAATTATTATAATCGGTGAGAAGGAACAAACTACAGAAAAAAAATAGTATCAATTAGAAAGAAAAAGGAAAAACCATGAAAATACTTAATAAAATATTACTTGTTTTATTCGCATGTAGCACATTGTATTCATGTACATTCGAAACAGATAAAGACGAAGATATTACTTCAATGCAAACTTATTTTGCACAAAGAAATTCTGCTGATTGGACACAAGAAAATGACAGATATTTTTGGACTGAAATAAGAGTAGATGCTTTAACTTCAGATATAGCAGATAATGGTACAGTTATACTATATAATCATCCATTAAGAGAAAATCCAGATTATACTAATGGTGGCGATGCTAAAAAATATATCCAAGATAAAGAAGTATGGCAAAAAGTATCATATGCAGACCCTGATATAGACAAACATATTACAGGATTATACTATTCATACAGATCTGGTTATATCAGAATTGAGGCCGTAACTACTAGCGGAACTTTGGATATTAATAATTTTGATGATATCGGGTATAAGATTATATTATTAACAGATGTAAAACCAACAGAGGAATAATTTATAATTAAATAAAGACATGAAAAGATTCAATATATACATATGCGCAATTATCGCAACTATTAGTTTATTCTCGTGTACAAACGAAGAAACTTTTACACACAAGGATAATACTGTACTTCAATCTAAGGTTTATACTATCAAATCAGGAGATTGGCAAGGAGAAACAGAAACAGGTAAATGGGCAAAAATCAGCATTCCTGAAATAAATGAGAATGTTTTCGAATATGGAGCTGTATTAGCATATATTCATACTTTGGATAATAAAGGAAAGCAAATTACAAGAAAATGGGAACCTCTTTCATATACATTACCTAATTCAATGGATAATAATGACACAGGCGATATGGTTGAATGGAAAGAAAGAATTATAAATTATACAGTTGAAGAGGGAGCCGTATACATAGAAGCTAAATCTCCAAATGGTACTAATGCATTAGATTTCAATGAAGATTTAGAAATAAAAGTTGATATACTTTCAAATAGTCCTTTAAAATAAGATTTCTTAATATTAACTATAAAGATAAAAATCATGAAAAATTTCAATTATCTATTAGTTGTTGTTTTAGTATCATGCTTAAATTTTCAATCTTTTTCGCAGGTTACTTCAACAAGAAGAAGAAGCTCTACAACTACGAAAAAAGAGCCTAATCACTTATATAAAAGACCAACATCGAGCAATTCCTCAGGTAGTAATTCAAACGGAAATATAAGAGGGCGAGTAGGATATATTAAAAATTTACCTCAAAATAAAAAATTTATAATCCAATCAGCTCTTAATTATGGTCGAAATTACGAAGGCTGCTTTGATGCTTGGGGGGACGATAGAAATATGAGTGGTAAGAACTTAAATTTATGGGTTTTTGATGGTCGTGATATAGGAAAAGATAGATTCTATACTTTTGAGAAAGAATATTATGGTGGTTATTTTATACATCCTTCATACAATAAATACATCTCTGTAGATGTTGAAAATGGACATATGAATAATAATCAAAACATTCGATTTTGGACAAGTAATGGGTCACGAGCTCAAAAATTTTATATGTATCACCTAGGTGAAGGTAGATTTAGAATTTACCTTAGCGACAAAAGGCATGTAATTACAGCTCAAAACAGAACAAGTAGAAATGGTAATAATGTTCATGTTTGGGATAATCAGAATGGTGTTTTTCAGGAATGGTATTTACTAGATCCTTATTCAAAAAAAGCATATATACCTAAATAAAAAAAATACTAAATTACGAGAAAGGATGATTTTTTAATCATCCTTTTTTTTTTTGCATACTAAGTCTAAATATCAAAATCAGAATATTTGGATATCCAGAAACAGACATCTAAAATAATTGTTTTTAGAAATAAGAATAGCTCTCTCCTACTAGCAAAAGCAGAAAAGTCAGATACAAGCAATACTTCAAAATAGAAAAAACCACAACTGATAATAGTATAAATAAAGCTAAATGCAGTTAAAATAGAAAGTTGAGCAAAATAAAATTGAATTTTTATAATAAATTCTAAAGCAATCAAATTATCAATTCTTTTATTGGATACAAGTAAATTAGATTGGAACTATTTATACTTAGCATAATTATTTAAATTTGTCAGATGAAAAACTCAAAAGTTTATTTTATGCGATATTTTATTTACTTCCTCATATTACTTCTAAGCATTTCATGTAAAAAAAAGAAAGAAGCCAATATTTCTTTCTACAATTGGAAACAGAAAGCAGAAATTAGTCAAGAAAAAATCGATTTTCTAGATAGTTTAGATGTAAAGGAAAGCTTCGTTCGATTTTTCGATATCGATATAAAGGAAGATATTTATAATTTCCGACCAAAATCTGTAGTCGAAATTGACACTAGTTTTAGAAATTTGAATATAAATCCATGTATTTATATTACAAATCGTAGTTTATATCATCTAAAAACAACAGATATTCCACAATTGGCAACTAATATTATCGAAAAAATATATCGAATCAAGAAAAAATATAATTTAAAAAAGATAAAACAAGTTCAAATAGATTGTGACTGGTCCCTTAAAACAAGATATTCCTACTTTAAATTATTAAAAGAAATAAAGAGTCAGCTCAAACCAAACACTATTTTATCGGCAACTATAAGACTTCATCAGATAAAATATCCTAAAAAAACAGGTATTCCGCCAGTAGACAAGGGGGCTTTAATGGTATATAATATGGGGGATATTCATAATATCAACTCAAAAAATTCCATTTTTGACATAAATATTCTAAAAAGATATATAGGAAATTTAGATAAATATAAATTAAAACTTGATATAGCCTTTCCTATTTTTTCATGGGCGGTTGTCTATCGATTCAAAAAACCTGTAAAAATTCTCTATCCTTTCAATCCAAGAGAGGATGATTATAAAAATCTATTCGCAAAAAATGATGGATATATTAAATTATTGAGGAATGGCTATTACCATGGAGTATATTTATATAAAGATGATATTCTTAAAATTGAAGAAATTAAATTTAAAGAATTAGAAAGAGGGGCAAAATTAATTTCAAACAAACTTAAAAATAAAACCAATAATATAGTATTCTATAATATCAACTGTAAAACGGTAAATAAAAAAAACTATGAGAATTTTAAATCTATTGCTAATATCATTAATTAGCATAATAAGTTATAATTCAGTATCAGCCTGTGGTTATATGGGTGATGACAGAACTAACTATACATTCTTTCTGCCAAAATATGTACTTGCTAATGGTAAGTATATAAAATTATCAACAGATCAAATTAAGGATATAAATTTCTGTATTCTTAATGAACAGGAACTTAATATTAAAGAATGGGGTAAGCATTTTAAATTTGATTTCAGCTTTAATGAGATTAAAAATATAATGTACACAATGTCGGGAGCAACACTTGAAAAAAAGTTAAAAAATTATCAATCAAACCCTACTCTTAAAAAACTTCATGATAAGTATAAGGAAGAAATGCAGTATATATTCTTTGCGAGACTAGTGGAAAAATACTGTAATTATAGTTATTATGAACCAGAAAATAAAGAAAGTACAATGGATGCTTTGTCAAAAGAAGCACAGCGTCAATTTACTTCAAGTACAAACAACTTTCTTAAGCAAAGATGGGGTTTTCAATATCTAAAATTATTAAGACATCTATACAAATTTGATGAGTGTATCAGTTTTTATAATAATCATCTGAAAAATATGAATGCCTCAAAAGTGGTGAAAAATCTAGCATTAAACCATGTGGCAGGCGCTCTTTATAATTCAGGTAAAAGAATTAATGGTTTACAAAACTTTATTTCACTTTTTACAAACGCACCAGAACTGAGAAATTCAACTTATTATTCTCTTAAATTTGACAATGATCAAGAATGGAATACTGTTTTTGATAATTGTAAAAATACGAAGGAAAAAATATCAATGTATTTTGTTAGAGCTATTGAACCAGCTTCGGTAGGTCTGTATGATATTGAAGCAATATATAAATTGGATGCTAATTCTAACTTCCTTCCTTCTCTTATTACCAAAGAAATAAATAAAATCGAATCTAATATTCTTGGTTTGGATATTAATAAATCCCACATATTTGAAATCTTGAATAACACTAATCAGGATAAACAGATTACAGAATATATGGCAAGTATGGAATCTTTTCTTAATACTGCAATTAATAACTCGCAAGTAAAAAACAAAGATTTCTACATTGTTGCTAAATCATATATTAATATACTAATGGGTAATCTAGATAAATCAAATCAAATTTTATCTGAACTTAGTGAGCAGGGTAAAAGAGATTATGTTAATCAAATTGCTCTTAATAAAGGTTTGGCAAAAATGTTTGCTATTAATAAATCAAATTTAGAAAATGCCGAGAATAAATTTATGTCAGTTTTTACAAATGAATTAACAGATATTTCTAAAAAATGGATTTCAAATCTATATGATATTAATGAAAATAATAAATTCTTATTTACAGAATCAATAGGTGATTTGAGAAGTAATCTAAATACTGACAAGATTAAATTTCTACTTTCAATGGAAAATGGAAATATGTCACAATTCATGAAACAAGTAATTATTCCTGAATATTGGAGAAATTTCATCCATAATGCTTGGGGAGAAGAAAAGAAAACTTATAGTCAGAATTATAGAAAAATGGTATTGATGGAAATGCTAGGAACTTCATACCTAAGGGATAATAATATCTCAAAAGCAAAGGAAACATTTGAGAAAGTAGCTCCTAAACTTATTGAGATTCAATATCCTGATTTCTTTCTTTCTTATAATCCGTTCAATATTAGAACCTATGACAATAGAACATATGAAGATAATACAATAAAATATTCGAAACTTAAACTGGTAAAAGTATTATCTAAAATATCTGAAATTATTGAAAAAGGCGAAGCTACATATACAGATTACCTTTTACTTGGTTCGGCTGAATACAATACATCTTATTATGGAATATGTTGGGATGCCAAGGAATACTATAAATGTGGATATGAGCCAAACGGAAGCCCTGATTGTTCAAAAGCCTACAATTATTTAATGAAAGCTTATAATATAGCAACTGACAATGAGGCAAAAGCAAAATGTTTATATATGGCATCAAAAGCCAATCAGGCTAAATATTATTTACATTGCGAAAAATCCAATATTTCATATATTCCATATTATGGTGATAAATCATTCATGGAACTTGAAAAACAAAAAATAGAAATGGGATATCGAAACGAAATGAAAATATTGAATAAAGAATATAAGGATACTCAATATTATAAAGATAAAATTCAAGAATGTGGATACTTCTGGAATGCATCTTCATTATTTTAGTTTATAACTAAATCAATTAAAAGAGATAAGAACTTAGGTTTTTATCTCTTTTTTTTTGCAAAATAATCCGATTTTTATTTGACCATTGCCTATACTCCATGGTTTATATTTGTCAGAACTAAAGTTTAAATCTTAATAATTATGGAAAAATTAGCTCTCATAACTGGTGGTACAAATGGAATAGGAAAAGAAACCGCACTGGAATTAGCAAAAAAAGATTATTGTATTCATATTTTGGGTCGGAATAAAAAAAATGGTGAAGAAGTTTTATCTAAAATATTTAAAATATCACCTGCAAAAAATCATCAATTATTTATCGTTGATTTATCCCAAATAAATGAAGTGATTGATTTTGCCGAAGAATATATTAAAAACACAGAACAACTAGATGTTCTAATATTAAATGCTGGAATCTTTAGTAAAAAATCTATTCCAACAAGAGAGGGAATTGAAAAAAGTTTTATGATTGGATATTTATCAAGATATATTCTATCTGTAAAGTTTAATGATATTTTAGAGCAATCAAATGATCCGAAAGTAATTCATTTAAATGGATCAATAATTGGAAAAATTAATTACCATAATATCATCAATAATAGAATTAAAGGAATTAAGGCCATATGGCAAAGTTCGATAGCAAATGCCATTTTAGTGTACCATTGTACCAAACAAAAGTCGACAAAGCTTCGTCATATGCACTGGAATCCTGGTATAGTCAACACAAATCCTAGCAAGTCTCTTCCTAAAATCTTTCAATTATTGTTGAAAATAACTGGAATGATTGAAGCAAATGAGGCCGGTAAAATATTAGCAGAGAAAATAGATTCAGATTTAGGGGAAACACTGAATTCCCAATTCTTTGTAAAAGGTAAAATCAAAAATCAGAAAAATAAGTATATAAAATCCAAAACAGTTTTTCTGGAATTAATGGAGTTTTCCGAAAAAAACACAGGTGTCAGATTTTAATAAAGTATTCATTTTATTTATAATTCGGATAAATAGAAGTTTGGAGATTATATTGAATAATACAATTTCCAAACAATTTCATCATTTTGATACTTCTATAATTTATTAGTGTAATGAAGAACAGAAAAAACTAATACTGCTTTTGGAATATCATATGGAGAAGCCGTTTTTAAAACAATGTTCTTATCTGATCCGTATATTTTGCCTAATTTGATTCGAAAAAGTTTTTCCCTTTGTTTATTATATATAAATCCTGAATCAATATAATATAATAATTTAGCCTTTGCTGTTTTAAGTTTTGAATTGGACCAAGTTAAAATTTTGTTTGATTCCGAATCGTATATATTATTATCTGTGAAACGAATTATTAATTCCCCTTCTTTATTCTTCAATGATTTGCCATTCCATATATACACTGTTTCTGAATTGGTATTTGAAATTCTAAATTCCGATTTATGATCCGAACTTGATTTTACTACATTTTCTTCTCCATAATACCATTGAGCAATTTTATGAGTATCTGTAAAAATAGCAATTATGGCAAAAATAAAAGGAATGGAAAATATTTTTAAAAAATTTAATATAAAACTATTCTTCCGAGATGTTTTTGGTATCATTCTCATTAGTCCAAAAATACTAAATCCCAGAAATATCAAAATTGCAATCAATATTTCTTCTGTGCTAAATGAAGTTTGTATAGAACTATCTGTCCAAAACATAATTTTCAAAATTTAAATTTACAAATGTACTTATATTTATATATACAGTATTTCAGATTTAGCTTTGCACTATTCCCTTTTATGAATATCGTGAACACTTAGTTTTTACAATATAAACTCAAGTTAATTATGTTATGTGAAATAAATCTGAATCTACTAGTTTTAAACATATCACCAGTTATCAAAAACCAAGCCAATTTTTATTATGTCGAATAAATTACATCGCTATTAAACCACAACACTAATAAGGGTTTCCTAGACCGAATTCATGTTCACTTGAATAAGCTATCGTTAGGAACTGTAATCTGATATTCGTTTAACAAGCAGTTTTTAATTTATCTATTCTAAAGAGATAGAAAGATATATTTTACAAGTATTTAATGATTTTCTGTAGATTTAATTTCCTTCAAATCTCAGCAAAACCAAGCAATACATCCCACCAACCATTAACGATGAAAGCTGTTCAGAATCCTCAGAAGTTCCGATATTAGGTCTCTCCAAGACCGCTAACCAAAGCCAACAATTCAAATCAAAGATTTCGAGATTAAACACAATTACCAATTAGCA
>JAOARN010000040.1 GCA_025210485.1 Marinifilaceae bacterium
AAATAAAGGATTTCAGATCTAGGTTAAGAGGGATTGCTGATACAGATTTCTTCCTCTTTAGATTAACAAAAATATACGCATGATAATTATCATAATTATAAACCTAAATTTAAATAAACCCAGAAATTGTCGGTGATCCAGTTTAAGGCTTCGTATATTGTTAAAATAGAATACACGAAGCAAGGTTTAGCATATGCTACAGCTCATATAAATGAGCGATATAGTTCTCCAGAGCCTGACTATTTGAAAGATAGAACTATTATATGTGTAAAGATTGATTTAAAATCTAAAAGCATTGAAAAATTAAATATGCCACATAGTTCTAATTATGGAATGAGTGTTGACATGTATCAAGATAAAATCATGTTTGGATTAGCTACAGATAAAGATACTGGTTTTTATATTTATGACACTCAAACAGGACAATGTAGTCAATTAGCAGTAATTGAGACAGATGGTTATCCTGCTAATCTGTATGAATTTAAATAAAAAAAATGACTTATACTCGTAATTTTAAATATGAGTCTTATTTATATAGTTCTCTGTTTCAGTTGTAAATGTTCCATTTCAATGCCCGCTAGTAATAGGTCTTTTTGGTATTTGAACCCCATGCTAAGATATAGCTTCTTTGCATGGGCTTTTCTTTTTTCAACTAGAAGCCCAAGACAATATGGCGATTTATCTGAATAAATTTGAATGATTTTTTGTAGGAGTATTCTTGCATATCCTTGTCCTTGTTTATCAGGTCTTACACCCAAACTATCGATGTAGAATTCACCCTCTTTAGTTTCTTCCTCCATATCAAAAATTTGATTGAGCTCATTTTTCAAGTAATTTTCTATAGGTCTTCGTAGCTTTTTTAGCTCAGCACCATTATAGATATTTATTGCTGCAATAATTTCTTCATCTATACTCATCACCCAACAGTTTTGATAAGAGTATTGATTGTTTTCCAATTTTATAAAATGCTCAAGGAAGTTTATTGCTTTGTCGTATGCTGACTCTCCAATAAAATCATAAATTATATCCTCCATTGCCGATAATAGTAAACAGGCAATATTTTTAGAATCTTTTGATTGTGCTTTTCGAATATTAATGGCATTGTCCATTTTGAGAAGTTTTAATTGATTTTAATAAAAGTTCAAATTTGTTTGATTTATTTTGAATTCTAGTCAAAATATCTAAAAAAATCATAAAATAAAGAAGAAAAGAAATTATGATTATATAGATTTTGTAGAAAATTAGGAATAAAATTGTAATTTTGTCAGCAAACTGAAAAAATTTCATGTGTGGTCTAGTTTGGCTGTAAAATTAGATTGTTTGTATTGTGAAATTCATAATATAAATCTATTCTAACTTTAATCAATATAAATTAATGGATATTCAAAGAATAAAGCAAAGATTTGGTATTATTGGTAATTCTGAATTGCTAAATAGATCTCTTGATGTAGCTGTTCAGGTTGCGCCAACTGATTTGTCTGTACTCATTACTGGTGAAAGTGGAACAGGTAAGGAAGTTTTCCCCCAAATTATTCATAGTTTTAGTTCAAGAAAACATGCTCCTTATATTGCGGTGAATTGTGGTGCTATTCCTGAAGGGACAATTGATTCAGAGCTATTTGGTCATGAAAAAGGTGCTTTTACAGGTGCATTGTCAGACAGGAAAGGATATTTTGAAGTAGCTGATAAAGGTACCATATTCCTTGATGAGGTGGGTGAGTTGCCTCTTTCTACTCAGGTTCGCCTATTGAGAGTTTTAGAAACTGGTGAGTTTATAAAGGTAGGGTCTTCTAAAGTTATAAAAACAGATGTAAGGGTTGTGGCAGCTACAAATGTAAATATTCCTGAATCGGTAAAACTGAATAAGTTTAGAGAGGATTTGTATTATAGACTCAATACTGTCCCTATCGTAATTCCACCATTAAGAGAGCGACTGGAAGATATTCATCTGTTATTTAGAAAATTTGCGAAAGATTTCGCTGAGAAATATCGCATGCCAATACTTAGGTTAGATGAATCAGCTCAAGCTACACTGAGAAAATATCGATGGCCTGGTAATATTAGGCAATTAAAGAATATTACAGAACAAATTTCAATTATCGAGAAGGAAAGACTTGTAAATTCGGTTGAATTGTCAAGATATTTGCCTTTCAGTAATGATGGAAGTTTACCTGCTCTATACAATAATGATTCATCTGGCGAATCGTTTTCATCTGAACGAGAAATACTATACAAGGTGCTATTCGATATGAAAAACGATATGAATGATTTGAAAAAATTGGTTTATGACTTGATGGAAAATAAGGATACTACTAGCAATATTGAGTCTAGTGTAAATGAAACTCTAGTCAAGAAACTGTATAATGATAGTGAGATAGATATCTTCCCAAAAACCGAGGATTATAGTAAATCTTTCAATATAGATGAGCAGGAAAATGAGATACAAGATACAGAGATATTTGAAGAAGAATCATTGTCTTTGGAGAAAAAAGAAATAGAGCTGATAAAAAAGGCGCTAGAGAAACATAATGGAAAAAGGAAATTAGCAGCGCAGGATTTAGGTATCTCTGAAAGAACACTATATAGAAAAATTAAAGAATACAGTATTTCCTAAATAAAAATTATAGAGGAAATAATAATAAAAAAAACATATGACAATGAGATTATTTAAGCTTTTATTAATACTTATTATACCTTGTCTGTTCTACACAGCATGCAAAGTTTCATATTCATTTACAGGGGGAACATTGTCACCTGAGGTTAAAACCTTTTCAGTTCAGTATTTCCCCAATAGAGCAAGTCTTGTTAATCCTGATTTGAGTAATAAGTTAACAGAAGACCTAAAAGAAATTTTTCGCAAACAGACAAGTCTTGACGAAATTACCAATGGGGGTGTGGGGCATCTTAACTTTGAGGGAGAAATTACAGGTTATAATGTTCAGGCAATGGATATTAAAGCAGGAGAAATTGCTGCTACTAATAGATTGACCATTACTATAAAGGTGAGATTTAGCAATGAAATTGAACCTGAGTACGATTTTGATAAATCTTTTTCTGATTTTTACGAGTATGATAGTTCGAATCAATTAAGTGATATAGAAGAAACTGCTGTAGCAGACATATTGGAGAGAATAATTGATAAAATATACAACGAATCTGTAGTCAATTGGTAATATACCAAAGCTACTGGACAGGTTGGAAAAAAAAGGCAGTTTTCATAAAGGAATGCAAACTGTTATTTAATTTAAAATAATATAATGATTGCTCGTTTTTTATATAAATAGAGATACTGTTATGTGAAAATAGAAGCAATTATAGAAATTACGATTGTAATAATTAATGAGAACAATTACACTAACAACTGACTGGAAATCAAATTCACATTATCAAGCTATATTTAAAGGGAAAATTATAACAGAATGCCCGTCCGTAAATATTGTTGATCTTTGTCATGATATAGATGCATTTAATATTTCTCAGGCTGCTTTTATGATTGAACAATCATATAGCTACTTCCCAGCGCAAACAATACACGTTATTTCTGTAGATATTCATAATAATAAATTCGATAGGTTTATTTGTGCTAGATTTAAGGACCAGTATTTTATTGGTTACGATAATGGAATATTGAATCTTATTATCAAAAATGAAGATTGCGAATTTGTAGAGATTACAAAATATAATAAAAAAGAATATGCTGCTAGTTTTCCAGAACTAGAGGTGTTTAGTTTTGCTGTTTCATCATTATGTAAAACCGATAAGATATATAGCCTTGGTAAACCAGTTGAATTAGTTAATCGTCTTTTGCCTATACGTCCAATAATGCAAGAGGATAGAATTAATGGGCATGTTGTCAATATAGATAGGTATGGTAATTTGTTGACAAATATTTCAAAAGAATTATTCGAATCATATAATGCAGAATATGGTTTTAAGATACATTTGCAATCAAATAATCATATTATAGAAGTGATATCTTATGATTACAACAATCACTACGAAGGAGAAATAATTGCAGTATTTAATTCTTCTAAAATGCTTGAGCTAGCAATGGTGAAAAGTAATTTATCAGAAGCTTTAGCTTTGTATCAAAACTCGGATGTAGTGGTTACTTTTAACCGATTATAAGATTTTTGTTTTAGGATTTTTTATATAAATAATAGACCGTGATAAGAGAGAATAAGTGGCTTCCAATTAATTTAAAGGAAGTCAAGGAAAGAGATTGGGAGGAATTAGATGTAATTTTATTTACAGGGGATGCCTATATAGATCATCCATCATTTGGACCCGCGGTTATAGCTAGGGTGATTGAAAGTCAAGGGCTTAAAATAGCGGTAGTTCCACAGCCTAATTGGCGTGATGATTTAAGAGATTTTAAAAAGTTAGGAAAACCTAATTTGTTTTTTGCTGTCTCGGCTGGAAATATGGATTCTATGGTTAATCACTATACTGCTAATAAAAGACTGCGCTCGGATGATGCCTATTCGCCAAATGGTAAATCTGGTTTCCGACCTGATAGAGCCTGTTCGGTTTATTCTAAAATTCTAAAATCCTTATATCCAGATGTACCTGTCGTAATCGGAGGAATTGAAGCCTCGCTTAGAAGATTGACACATTATGATTATTGGGATAATAAGCTTATGCCTTCTATTATTGTTGACTCTAAGGCTGATATTCTAATTTATGGTATGGGTGAAAAACCTATAGTAGATATAATAAAGTTAGCTAAGAAGGGTGTTCGTATTGATAGCCTGACTAATATCCCTCAAACGGTTAGTTTAGTAAATGCAGATTCTAAATATGCAACCAATAAAAAATGGGATACAATAGAACTTAACTCTCATGAAAAATGCTTAGAAGACAAAAAGTTGTTTGCGCAAAATTTTAAGCATATCGAGATTGAGTCGAATTCCATGAATGCCGCTAAATTAACCCAGAGATATCAGGATAAGTTAATCGTTGTTAATCCGCCAAATCCCATTATGACAGATAAACAACTGGACGCAGTTTATGACTTGCCTTTTACTAGATTGCCACATCCAAAGTATAAGTCGAAGCATATTCCAGCTTTTGAAATGATAAAATTTTCGGTGAATCTCCATAGAGGATGCTTTGGAGGTTGTTCTTTTTGTACTATCTCAGCTCATCAAGGCAAGTGGATAAGTAGTAGATCAGAGAAGTCAATTATGAAAGAGATTGATCAGATTTCAGAGATGCCTGATTTTAAAGGATACTTGTCTGATTTAGGTGGACCTTCTGCCAATATGTATAAAATGTCCGGAAACGATAAAGAGATCTGTAAAAATTGTAAAAGACCATCATGTATATTTCCATCTGTTTGTAAGAATTTAAATTCTAATCACGATAATTTAACTCAGCTTTATAAAAAGGTAGATAAACATAAAAAAATAAAAAAAGCTTTCATTGGAAGTGGAGTTAGATATGATATGTTAATTTCTAAGTCTGAAATTAGCAAAGATTCAATGAGATATTTCGAGCAATTAATTACTCGACACGTATCTGGACGACTGAAGGTTGCTCCTGAACATACAGAAGATACTGTTTTGAATATGATGAGGAAACCTAGCTTTGATTTGTTTTTTAGGCTAAAAGATATATTCGACAAGGTGAATAAAAAACATAATCTTAAGCAGCAACTTATTCCTTACTTTATAAGTAGTCATCCTTCTTGTAAAACAGAACATATGGCAAGTCTGGCAGCACGTACAAAAAACTTGGATTTTAAATTGGAGCAAGTTCAAGATTTTACACCTACGCCTATGACTCTTGCTACTGTTATATATTATTCTGGATATGATCCTTATGACTTAAAACCTATATATACACCAAAAACAAAAGATGATAAACTAAAACAAAGAATGTTCTTCTTTTGGTATAAAAAACAATATCAAAAATCAATAAAAGATGAATTGAAACGCCTAAAACAGTTTGATTTGATAAATAAACTTTTTGATAAATAGGCTTTTTTTTTATACTTTTATTATGTTGAAATCATATAAGCTTAAATTATTATGTACATTACACATAATTCTAATTTAAATTATACCTAAATTGTTTAAGTTTTATTATATTCGCTCAGGCAAAACACAAAAAGCTTATTCGAGTAATTGCTGTCTTGTCTACTATAAATATATCCAAACTTAAAAATAGATGATTAAAACTCATTTATTTATTTAATATGCTAAATATGTCTAAATTCATAAAATTTTTATTTGTAGCTGTTATTTTTACTAGTTGTAATTTCTCTAAAACTGATAAATTAAACACGGAAGGTCTACGCTTACTTAATGATAAACAATACGAAGAAGCTGCAGATCAATTTTCATTAGTTATATATGAAGACGCCGAATATCTTCAGGCTTATTATAATAGAGCTGTCTGTTTATCTTACTTGGGGAGATATAAAGAAGCTTTAACTGATTTAGATTATGTTATTGATAAACAGAAATTTGCTCAAGAGGCATATTTTAACAGAGCTATTGTGTACGAAAATATTAAACAATATAAAAAAGCCATAAAAGATTATAGTCAGGTTATTAAGTTAAATCGTAATAATAAAGATGCATATCATTATAGAGCAGTATGTTACTATTATCTCGAAACTTATGATAAGGCTATCAAGGATTACAAAAAAGCTATTAAATTGGGGCTTAAGACAAGTGGAGTTTATTATAATCTTGGTGTAGCCTATGATTGTCAGGCTGATTATAATACTGCTATCGAATACTATACTAAATCGATAATGGTTGATGCTAGATTGAATATTGGATTTTACGCCAGAGCTGTTGCAAAATTAAACTCAAATAGAAGAGACGCTGCCATAACTGACTTAAAACAAGCTATCAGATTAGGTCACAAAAAAGCGGAAGAAATGCTTAAAACAATTACAGAAGAGTAGTTTTATTATTATTCATAACAAAAGAAAAATCTATGCAATTTAGTAATGCAAAATTATTATGTATCCTTGTTTTTTGTCTGTTTTTCAATAATAATATTTTTGCACAAAAACCAGATAGTGTAAAAATCATAATAGGAGGAGATATAATGGGACATGGTCCTCAAATCAGAGCTGCATTTGATAAGGAGACTGGTGAATATAGTTATGACGAATGTTTCCAATATATTAAACCATATATACAAAGCGCTGATATAGCTATTGCAAATCTTGAGGTTACATTGGCTGGAAAACCATATAGCGGATATCCTCAGTTCTCTAGTCCTGATCAATTGGCTTTTTCATTAAAAGATGTGGGTTTTGATGTGTTAGTGACTGCTAATAATCATTGCGTAGATAGAGGGAAAAAAGGATTGGAACGAACAGCCAAAATGCTTGATAGTTTGGGATTCAAACATACTGGTAGTTTTGTTGATTCGCTAAGTAGAAGACGAAACAATCCTTTGATTATTAATAAAAAAGGAATTAGGATTGCTATACTTAATTATACTTATGGTACTAATGGAATTAATGTTAGGAAACCCAATATTGTAAATAGTTTGGATACTACAATTATAAAGGCGGATCTTAATTATACAAAGTCCTTAAACCCTGATTTTATCTTGGTTATTCCTCATTGGGGACTTGAATATCAGATAAAGCAAAATGTTGCTCAAAATAAGATGTCTGATTTTTTCTTTGAAAATGGTGCAAATGCCGTGGTGGGTTCTCATCCTCATGTTGTACAACCAGTAGAATACAAGGTAAATACTCTAAATAAAACTTTCTCTAATTTGGTGGCATTTTCCATGGGAAATATGATATCTAATCAGAGAAAAAGATATACTGATTCAGGGGTATTCTTTGAAATCAACTTGATAAAAAGATATAATAAAACAAAAATTGAAAGTTTTGCTTTTTTACCTTTTTGGGTAAACAAGACGTCAAAGCCAAAGTATTATATTATTCCATCAAGGCAAGCAATTGGAAATCCATCAAAATATAATATAGATAGTCAGTCTTTGAATTTGTTGAAACGATCATATGTTGACACTTATAATATAATCGATAATGTTACTCATACCGATTTTTATAATAAAATACTAGAAACTAAAGAAGCTGCTTATGCTCCTGTATATGATAGTAAATAATGGGGGTAGTTTTTTGTTCGGAAATTGATTCTAGAAATGTGTGTTTTTTAAATCTACATTTCCTCCAGAGATAATAATACCGAGTTTTTTGTTTTTAAATTCATTTTTTGCTTTTAGTACAGCTGCAAAGGCTACTGCGCTAGAGGGCTCAATTATTATTTTCATTCGTTCCCATATTAAAAGCATTGCATCTTTTATTTCTTGTTCTTCAACCCTGATTATTTTATTAACACCGTTTTTTATAATCGGAAAGTTAATGTCGCCTAGTTGGGTTTTTAATCCATCTGCGATGGTGTTGGTACTATTATTAGATTCAATTTTACCAGATTTTAGAGATCTATATGCATCATCAACCTCATATGGTTCAGCTCCTAATATCGTACAATTCGAATTATGGTATTTGGCAGCTAAGGCAGTTCCTGCAATTAAACCGCCACCGCCTACAGGGCATATTATTGCATCCAAATCATTTATCTGGTCCATTAGTTCTAGGCAAGCGGTACCCTGACCTAATATTACATTATAGTTATTAGAAGGGTGGATGAATCTTGCTCCAGTTTCCGATTCTATTTTTTTTGCCATTGATTCCCTTGCCATTAAATTAGGTTCGCATTCTATTATTTGAGCGCCATAGCCTATTACTGCTTGCTTTTTAACATTTGGAGCTGTTGATGGCATTATGATATAGGCTTTTACATTAAGGCTTTGAGCTGCTAATGCTAAGGCTTGTGCAAAATTCCCTGACGAATGTGTAACTACTCCTTTTTGTCTCTCTGTGTTAGTGAGCTTCATTATTGCATGAGTTGCTCCCCTCATTTTAAATGCTCCCATTCGTTGGAAGTTTTCGCATTTGAAATATAAATTTGCTCCAGTAATCTCGTTTAGTAGTCGAGATGTTAATATAGGAGTATTATGTATATGTTTTTTTATAAGATTGTGACAAGCTTCAATTTCATTGCAGCTAGAGTTTTTGTTTGTTAATGATCTTTCCATTTTAAAAATATTTCCCAGTATTTAAGTTTCGTTTGATTTCGGAATGAGATTTAACAATTCCATGCATGCTAATAAATATTCCTTCCTTGAGGATATTAGCTGCTGCAATAGCCGAACCTAAATTGATTGGAGCATCTGAATTATAAAAGCGTTCAGGGCGCATTGCACCTGTAATAATTATTAACTTATCATTAATGTTTTTAGCTAAATACTCTGCTGTTTCTATCATGGTATCAGTGCCGTGAGTAATAATTATTTTGTTGTAATCTTGTTGTTTGATTGCATCTGTAATTATTTGTCGGTCTTGGTTGGTTATTTCAAGGCTATCTTTCTGTGCACAAGTAATTATTTTGTATTTAAAAGATGGATTAAGTTTTTCCAAGATACGCTTAGTTGCTGGTTCTCCGAATTCAAAAGCCCAGCCTTTTGTTGTGTGAGGATAGTCTTTGTCTATTGTTCCTCCAGTTTGAATAAATAATATCTTCATATATGTTTATATTAAATTTAATATAAAAGTATATTTATTCGTGAAACTTGCAAATATTTATGTTTATAATGTGAAATTAATAATTGATATCGAATCATTGAAACAGGTGTTGTGTTTACATGTTTTAATTTTTCATTAAAGATTTCAAAGAAAGGCTTTTCACATATTTTATTTCTGTTTTTAGTCGTGAAAAATACAATTGCAGGAAAAGGATGTGTTATTAAAAAATAAAATTTATAGTGACCATGATTTTAGTATTTAGTAAATTGAATATAAATTGTTAAACTAAAATTATCTCCAATGAAAACTTACCTATATTTATTTTTATTTCTTTTTGTTTTTTCATGTTCTAGTAAAGACGATGATGAAAAGGAAGAAGAGAAGTTACCAGATAGAACTTATGTTGTTGTAGATACTAAACAAGGTTTGTATTTTAATAATAACGAATTAATTTTTTCTCCAAAACAAGGAGAGGCTTTTTATGGTCAAGATGCAAATTATACAGGAGAATTCCCATTGTATACCGACAATGGGGATGAGACAATAACGGATAGGAATACTGGACTTATGTGGCAAAAGAATATGGGAACTAAAATGACTTTGGCGGAAGCTGAAATAAAGGCTGCTAGTTTGAATTTGGGAGGATATAGTGATTGGAGGGTGCCGTCCATTAAGGAGTTGTACTCCTTAATGATTTTTTCGGGGCAAGTTAAAGGGGAAAAAGCTATTGAGTTTTTTATTGATACTGCATATTTTGATCATCCACTTGGTGATACAAGTAAAGGAGAACGGGAAATTGATGCTCAAACCTGGTCCTCGACACAATATGTAGGAAAGACTATGAATGGGGATATTACTGTTTTCGGAGTTAATTTTGTAGATGGTAGAATAAAAGGCTATCCTAAATTCGATCCCAAAACTAAAGAGGAAAACAAGATGTATTTTAGATTGGTTCGTGGTAATATATCCTATGGCAAGAATAATTTTAAGGATAATAATGATGGTACTATTAGCGATATTGCCACAGGTTTGATGTGGCAGCAGGCGGATGATGGGAATTCTCGTGATTGGGAGAATTCGCTTAAATATGCAGAAAACTCTAATTTTGCTAGTTATTCTGATTGGAGATTGCCTAATGCAAAAGAATTACAATCAATTGTAGATTACTCGAAATCTCCTCAAACGACTAATTCGCCTGCAATAGATGATATATTTAAATGTACCGAAATCATGTATCCTGATGCTAGTGGAGGTCATTACCCTTTTTATTGGACAAGTACTAGTCATATGGATGGAGAAAATCCTTATTCTTCGGCTGTGTATATTGCTTTTGGTGAGGGCTTAGGGCAGATGAATAATCAAGTTTTGGATGTGCATGGAGCAGGATGTCAGAGATCAGATCCAAAATCTGGAGATAAGAATGCTTATCCGCAATATTTTGGACCTCAGGGAGATATTAGATATGTTTATAATTATGTTAGGTTGGTACGAGATATTCAAAACGAATGATTAAACAAACATTGCTAAATGTTTCAAAAAACTTTTGTGTTATTTTATCCGTAGCTTCCGCGGTATCTGTGGTTTTAGGTTTCTCATCTTGTGTTTTTTTAACCGCTGAAGCCGCAGAAAGCGCTGAGTATTTAATAGAAAGATTTTTTGTGTCTTTTTATTCCGTAGCTTCCGCGGTATTCGTGGTTTTAGATTTTTCGTTTTGTGTTTTTTTAACCACTGAAGCCGCAGAAACCGCTGAGTTTTTCACTGAAAGAACTTTTTGAGTTTTTTTTCCGTGGCTTCCGCGGTATCCGTGGTTCTATTATTTTTCTGTCGTATTTTTCAACCACTGAAGCCGCAGAAACCGCTGAGTATTTAATAGAAAGATTTTTTGTGTCTTTTTATTCCGTAGCTTCCGCGGTATCCGTGGTTTATTGAATTTTCGTCTTGTGTTTTTTTAACCGCTGAAGTCGCAGAAGCCGCTGAATATATAATAGAAAGATTTTTGTTGTTTTTCCGTGGCTTCCGCGGTATCCGTAGTTTTGTGTTTTTTTATTTCTTTCTAGCAATAATTATGTCTCTTTTTATAGATTTATCAACCATATGTTCAAAATCCAAATCAGTGTAAATAATTTCGAAATCACATGCTTTAAATATTTCATTCACTTTGTGTTTCGATATTACATTAGAATTCCAAGCCAAAACAATACTTCCATGAGTTTTTAAAGTTTTTTGCCATGCAGGAAGACTAAATTTTAAAAATTCGGAAGGATTTCTTGTTTTAGAGCCTGTAAGATTTGTTGAGTTTTTGTTACCATGAGAAATTCCATAAGGAAGGTCGCCTACTATCATATCAAAGCTAGCTTTTTTGTAGTATTTATCAGCATGCTCTGAATTTCCCTCCGTAATAGCAAGAATTTTTTCATTTTCACTATCAGCTTTTTTATGATACGAAAATTCGTTTGTAAATATTATTTCCTTATTGTTGATACTGTGTATTCTTCTTTTATTAGATTTGTGCTTGATTTTTTCCGTCTCTAAAAATTTCTTGAAGAATATTTCTAATTCATGAACCGACTTGGCTTCAATTTCAATACCATAAGCATTGAAGCCATATATAGATGCTTCGTATAAAGTTGTGCCTTTGCCTGCAACAGGATCTAGTAATTTTTTTGTATTGTTGTGTCTAGTATTACATGTAATAGATGCAATATTTATCATCATTTTAGTAAACAATTCATTTGTTTTACCTTTGTATTTAAGTAGGTTGCTTATCTTTTCATCTATATAAGCTTTGTTTGTTTTACTAATAGGATACAATACAGAGGATTTATCTATGATTTCTTCTTTAAATATCGCGAAACAAAAAGAAAGATTTGAAATATATTCTAGATCAGACTCTGTTATATTCTCATCACAAGAGAAACTGATATATTTAATATTAGAAATTTCCTTGATTTTAATATTCGAACATTTCAAACTTAATTTGTCACAAGCAATTTTAAGTTCTGCCAAAGCAAGTTTTTCCGATTCGATATAATAAACCCTGTTGTGACCTGGGTTTTGAAGAATTAAATAATTCATATATAGATTAATTGTTTTTAAGAATTGAATAAACTTTAATTTTTAAAAGCACAATTCTAAATTACTATTTCATTGCTTTCTTCGAAAAGCTTAAATATTAAAGAGTTTGATTTGCTTTATAAATCAAAAAATAAACTTCAAAATAAAAGAAAATAAAAATTAGAATCAAATTTTATTCATTAACCTAGATTTTTTTCTTTTCATGTGATTGATTTAAAATCTGTTGGTCTAGATATTCAGTCTAAGTGTAATGTGTTTTAGATATGAATTATAGTTGAAGCTTCGAATTTAGAAGAGAATATTTGTGTAGCATACAGTTTGTTGAGTTTTCAAAATAATAGTTGAGAAATACATAGTCATATATATTGTTAAAATAAAAAAAGCTAATTGATTATAAATATTAAAATATTTTCCTACATTTGGGGGCATGGATGTAAATAAGTATTTAATAGCGGTATTATGCGTAATCGGTGGTTATGGCGATGGTATTTCTGGAGCGGAGCTTAAGGATATACTAAGTGATAATAATCGTATTGTTAAGTATTATACCAATAATTTAAATGCATACTCTTCTGTATCATCCGTTTTTTTGTCTGAGATTATTTTAAATAAACTCGAAGAAGTTTCTGAGGATGATAAGTTAGAAATTAGTGTTTTGAAAAAATTGAGTAAACTTATTTATTCAATTAATAAAAATATTAATATTGACTATATATCAGGACATAATAACTATTTAGTCTATTACAAGGAGCTTCTCAGATCTTCTTTGCCCGACAAATCGCACCCTATACGAGGACCTTCATTTGTAATTTAATTCCCAGCCTTTTTTTTAAAAAAGGAAGTTCGATTTTGCATTGCTGAAAGCTGTTAGAAATCAAAAAAACTACATATAAAGAATATGCATTTTAAACTTACTCGAAATCAACGATGAGTAGTTGGCTTTCAGAGTGATGTATATTATCATTTAATTAAAAACAAAAAAATAACTATAATATAACTATGGGTTTTATAGATAAAGCACTAGGAAAATTATTTGGCAGTAAGTCAGATAGAGATTTGAAGGAGTTGATGCCATATGTTGGTCAAATAAAGACTGAATACGATAGAATTTTACAGCTATCTAATGATGGATTGAGAGAAGAGTCGCAAAAATTAAAAAAGGAAATATCAGATTATATTAAAGAGGAGCAGTCTCAAATTGATGCACACAAAAGTAAATTTGAAGATCAGAAGTTAGAGATAGAGGAGAGAGAGAGACTTTACGAAGAAATTGATAATCTTGAAAAAGCTATTGACGATAAGATCGAAGAGGTTTTAACTAAAATATTACCTACTGCTTTTGCAATAGTAAAAGATACGGCTCGCAGATTTACCGAAAATCCTGAGATTGAAGTTACTGCTAGTGAATTCGATAGAGATTTAGCAGCTGATAAAGATTTCGTTCAAATTGAAGGGGATAAGGCCGTTTATTTTAACTCATGGACTGCTGGTGGTGCCGAAATTCAATGGAATATGGTACATTATGATGTGCAGTTGATTGGTGGTACTGTACTTCATCAAGGTAAAATTGCTGAGATGGCAACAGGTGAAGGTAAAACATTAGTTGCAACTTTACCAGTATTCCTAAATGCATTGACAGGAAGAGGAGTTCATGTCGTAACTGTTAATGATTACTTAGCAAAACGCGACTCTGAATGGATGGGACCAATTTATCAGTTTCACGGAATGTCAGTAGACTGTATTGATAGACATACTCCTAATTCGGACGAAAGAAGAAATGCATATTTGTGCGATATTACCTTTGGTACAAATAATGAATTTGGTTTTGATTACTTGCGCGATAATATGGCTGGTAATTCAGAAGATTTAGTTCAGCGCAGACATAATTATGCTATTGTCGATGAGGTGGACTCTGTGCTTGTGGATGATGCTAGAACGCCATTAATTATCTCAGGTCCTGTTCCAAGAGGTGATGATCAGCAATTTGCTGAATTAAAACCAAGAGTTCAAAAGCTTGTGAAAGCTCAGAATGATCTTGTTTTGAAGACATTTGGTGAGGCAAAAAAACTATTGCAAAGTAGTAATAAAAAAGAAGTTGAAGAAGGTAGTAAACTTTTATTGAGAACCTATAAGGGTTTACCTAAACTAAAAGCTTTAATAAAATATCTAAGTGAACATGGAAATAAAGCTACATTATTAAAAACAGAAAACTTCTATATGCAAGAGAATAATAAGAATATGCATATAGTTACAGATGATTTGTTTTTTGTGATTGATGAAAAAAATAATTCGATCGAGCTTACAGATAAAGGTATTGACTTGATTAGTGCAGACTTAGACGATAATGAATTTTTCGTTCTACCAGACATTGGTTCAGAGGTTGCAAATATTGAAAAATCGGATCTTGCAGATGATGAAAAACTTAAGGAAAAAGACGAGTTAATTCAAGCATATTCGATTAAAACAGAGAGAGTTCATACTGTAAATCAATTGCTGAAAGCATATACCTTATTTGAATTAAACGTAGAATACGTTCTGATTGATGGCAAAGTTAAGATTGTAGATGAGCAAACTGGTCGTATAATGGAGGGTCGTCGTTATTCCGATGGTTTACACCAGGCTATTGAAGCTAAAGAGGATGTGAAAGTAGAGGCTGCAACTCAAACTTTTGCAACCATTACTCTTCAAAATTATTTCCGTATGTATCACAAATTGTCTGGTATGACAGGTACGGCGGAAACTGAAGCTGGTGAATTATGGGATATATATAAGTTGGAAGTAGTTGTAATTCCAACAAACAGACCTATTTCTAGAAACGATGAAAATGATTTGGTTTATAAAACTAAACGCGAAAAATATAATGCTGTAATTGATAATATTGTTGACTTAGTAGAGCAAAAGAGAGCAGTATTGGTTGGTACTACATCAGTAGAAATTTCAGAATTATTAAGCCGTATGCTTAAGCTTAGGGGTATTAAGCATAATGTTTTGAATGCAAAACTGCATCAAAAGGAGGCTGATATTGTTGCAGAAGCTGGTAGAGAAGGAACTGTAACCATTGCGACTAATATGGCTGGTCGTGGTACCGATATTAAACTTTCGGATGCGGTTAAAGAAGCTGGCGGTTTAGCTATTATCGGTACTGAAAGACATGATTCTCGTCGTGTTGACAGACAGTTACGTGGTCGTGCTGGTCGTCAGGGAGATGTTGGTTCTTCTCAGTTTTTTGTTTCATTAGAAGATGATTTGATGAGACTGTTTAGTTCTGATCGAATTGTTAAAATTATGGATAGAATGGGACTTGAAGATGGAGAGGTTATTCAACATAGTATGGTAACAAAGTCCATTGAAAGAGCTCAGAAAAAAGTTGAAGAAAACAACTTCGGTATTCGTAAGAGACTACTTGAATATGATGATGTGATGAACTCTCAGCGTGAAGTTATTTATAAGCGCAGAAAACATGCTCTTGTGGGCGAAAGAATTCAGGTTGATATCGCAAATATGATGTATGATATTGCTGAGCAAATTGTTGATGAAAATAAAGATATTGATTTCGAAAGCTTTAATATGGAGTTGATTCGTGTATTCTCAATGGAATCACCAGTCAGTGAAGAAGAGTTTTCGAAGAAATCGGTTGAGGAAATCGCAAGTTTGATTCATGCAAATGTATTGGAAGCATATAAGCGCAAAACAGAGAAAATTGCTGAACAAGCATATCCAATTATAAAACAGGTGTATGAAGAGAGAGGCGAAGTGTTTGAAAATATTGTAGTTCCATTCTCTGATGGTAAAAAAGACTATAATGTAGTTACTCCTCTTAAAAAGGCTTATGATAATAATGGACAAGAATTGATTCGTTCGTTTGAGAAATCGATAATTCTTTCGACCATAGATGATTCATGGACTGAGCATCTAAGAGAAATGGATGATTTGAAACAATCAGTTCAAAATGCCTCATATGAGCAAAAGGATCCATTATTGATTTATAAGTTTGAGTCATTCAACTTATTTAAAACAATGATAGGAAATATCAATAGATCAGTAGTTGCTAGTCTTGTCAAAGCTAATATTCCTTTGCATGATGCAGAAGAGGTAAGAGAAGCTGAGCAAAGACGATCTCGTGATTTGAGTAGAATGAGAACAGAAAAAGATGATATGGAAAGAGCTCGCGAGGGAGCTGCTCAGCAACAGGAGAAAAAACCTATAGAACCTGTAAGAGTAGGTCCGAAGGTAGGTCGTAACGAACCATGTCCTTGCGGAAGTGGGAAGAAGTATAAACAATGTCATGGAAAATAAATCAAAATAAAACTAGTATAGTGATCATGTGTCACTATACTTTTTGTTTTTTTGAGATATTTAATTAAAATTATAAATATCATTTATGTAATGATAAAATTACTCATTCGAAAAATATAAATATGTTATTGTCAGTTTATTGGGATATTAGTCCCCAAATATTTAAAATTGGTCCGATAGAAGTTAGATGGTACGGATTACTTTTTGCCCTTGGCTTTCTGCTTGGTTATCATTTGGTTGAGAGGATGTTTAAGCGTGATGGCGTAGATATAAAAGTTCTGGATAAATTGTTTATGTATACAATGATAGCAACCATTTTAGGTGCTAGATTTGGGCATGTGTTTTTTTATGGTTGGGATCATTATTCGCAACATCCAGAGGAAATTTTAAAGGTTTGGCATGGTGGGCTAGCATCGCATGGTGGGGCAATAGGTATTATTACTGCAATGTATTTCTTTTCGAAAAAAGTGAGTAAGAAATCTATGCTTTGGATCCTTGATTATGTTGTTATTCCTGTCGCATTGGCCGGTTGTTTTATTCGTTTGGGAAACCTGATGAATTCAGAAATCATAGGAACACAATCAGATATGCCATGGGCTTTCAAGTTTATCAGAGCATCTGTGCTTGATAAAACTACACCACGACATCCAGCTCAATTATACGAATCTATTTGTTATTTAATATCTTTCATTGTTTTAATGTATATGTATTGGAAGACCAAGGCAAAAGAAATTGAAGGTAGGCTTTTTGGTGCATTCTTAGTTATGATTTTTACAGCTAGATTCTTTATTGAATTTATTAAGGAAAATCAAGAGAACTTCGAAGATGGAATGTTGTTAAATATGGGGCAGATATTAAGTATACCATTCGTTTTGATTGGATTATATTACCTTGTGCGTAAACCTAAGCAAGGCTTAGTAAAATAAGAAATTTTATAAAACATAAAGGCGCCTATATTAAACAATAGGCGCTTTATTATTTACAAAATATATTAAGAAAAAGTGAAAAAATTAAAGAACGAAGAATTAAATCGACTTAGTGTAGAGGAATTTGGGAATAGTAAAAAGACTCCTTTTGTGGTTGTTTTAGATAATGTGAGAAGTGCCAATAATGTAGGTTCTGTTTTTCGTACCTCTGATGCTTTTCTTTTAGAAAAAATATATTTATGTGGAATAACTGTTAAGCCACCTCACAAGGATATACACAAAACAGCTTTAGGTGCTGAGATGTCGGTTGCATGGGAGTATTTTGAGAATACAATTGATGCTGTTTCTAAACTTAAGGAGGAGGGATATATTATTGTATCTATTGAGCAAATCGAAAATAGTATTTCGCTTGAGAAATTTGATGTGGAAAGTAATAAAAAGTATGCTTTCGTTTTTGGAAATGAGGTAAAAGGTGTGAATCAAAAAATAGTTGATATTAGTGATAGTCATGTCGAGATACCTCAATATGGTACAAAACACTCATTTAATATATCAGTTAGTTGTGGTATTGTGCTTTGGGAGTTATTTCGTAAAATGAAATTTTAGAAAATAATATAGCATAAAAAAAACCGAATTCGTTATGATTTCGGTTTTTTTAGTTTTAAATAGCTTTTAACTGATTGTTTTATGCTGTGAAAATACTTATTACTAGTTATAGTTATTTATGATAAATATAATAATCTTTGTTTTAGTTCAAATCTTTATTTAATCTATAAAATTAAATTTTGAAGATGAATCAGTAATTGTTAATAATATTGATAGTATGAATAAGTTTGAATATAAAACTACAGATATACAGGTATTGACCCATCATATTTATGAGTATCATAAAGGTTTAAGAGATCTAGTTTTGCATACAATGCACTCGAATGGGGCAGGAATGGCTGAAACTATATTGAAAAATAAAGGAATACCATATAGGATAGAATATGTAAGTAATAAAAAGGTAAATATATTTTTCGGTAAGCCTGAATGTATTAAAATAGTTGAATCTTTTGGAGAAAAACCTTTAAATCAGTTTAGTGATGAGGAAGATTTTATTCTTGGTATAATGCTAGGATATGATAGATCCAAGCAGTGCGATAGATATCTGAAAAGGAAAAAGAATTGGAATGTAGCCTAAGTCATTTGTGTTTTTTTACAAATACAAAAAAAGCCAAACTAATCAGTTTGGCTTTTTTCGCTTGAAATGGAATTAATCCCAGTTTAAAATAACTTTTCCGCAGTTACCTTCTTCCATTATATCAAAACCTTTTTGGAAATCATCAGCAGAGAATCTGTGAGAAATCATGTGAGATAAATCAAGACCACTTAATAACATTTGTTCCATTTTGTACCAAGTTTCATACATTTCTCTTCCATATATACCTTTCAATTGAAGACCTTTGAAAATAATCTCATTCCAGTTTACCTGAGTTTGAGAAGGAAGTATACCAAGTAAAGATATTTTACCCGAATTGTACATATTTGAAACTAAATCGTTAAATGCAGCAGGAGCTCCCGAACATTCAAGACCAATGTCGAATCCAGCCATTCCTAGATCTTTCATTACGTCTTCAATTTTTTCTTCCATTGGGTTTATAACTCTTGTAGCACCCATTTTTTTAGCTAATTCAATTCTATATGGATTAGTTTCAGTAGCAACAATATATCTAGCACCTGCAAATTTTGCAATAGCAACACACATGCTACCAATAAGACCAGCACCTGTAACCAATACATCTTCTCCAATAACAGGGAAAGAAAGCGCAGTATGAGTTGCATTTCCGAATGGATCCATAATTGCTAACAATTCATCCTCAATCTTAGGATTCATCTTCATAAGATTAGAAGCAGGAATAGCTGCGTATTCGGCAAATATACCATCGATGTTCACACCTATACCAACAGTGTTTTCGCAAACATGTTGTCTTCCTCGTCTACAGTTTCTGCAGTGTCCACATGCGATATGCCCTTCGCCTGTCACTCTGTCCCCAGCTTTGAAACCAGTAACACCAGCGCCACACTCAACAACTTCACCTACATATTCATGACCAATAATCATTGGTGTCTTTATAGTGTTCTGCGACCATTCATCCCACTTGTAAATATGTAAATCAGTACCACAAATCGCAGTTTTTCTAATCTTAACTAGAACATCGTTTACACCTACTTTTGGCATATCTACTTGTTCCATCCAAAGCCCTTTCTCTGGCTTTGATTTCACTAAGGCTTTCATTTTGCTCATATACTTAGCGTGTTAAAATATTAAATGTTTAAACAATAATATTCTAAATATCAACCGTTTATGTTGGTATTTATTATAGAAAAATAATGGAGTAAACTTAATAAAATAAATTG
The DNA here is from genome assembly GCA_025210485.1 of Marinifilaceae bacterium. GTDB lineage: Bacteria > Bacteroidota > Bacteroidia > Bacteroidales > Marinifilaceae > JAOARN01. The sequence continues at coordinate 20,284 of JAOARN010000040.1, forward strand.
CAATTCGAGTCTATGTATTTGTTTTTTTAAGTTAAAAATATATTAATATTTAATAACTGCTCATGCTTTTAAGCTGTTTTTGTATGTGTCATTGTGTATAGCTATCTGTTACACTGGTTTTTAATTCTATTTTTGCAGTTTGCTTTTCGAGCTTTGAAAATCTGCTGTAAAACATAGGTTTGTTTATTTGTGCGCGCTGATTTTTTTAATAATCTGGTGTTTCAAAGAAGAGCTACTCTATCAAAACATCTAAATTTAAAATAAACTAAAAAAATATGTTTATTTAATCTTATATTTGATGATGCAAATAGTATTGTTTATTATATTTGCCGAAATTATTTTGTAATATTAGATATTCCTTTATGCAAGAAAAATTACTTATACTTGATTTTGGTTCGCAGTATACGCAACTTATTGCGCGTAGGGTCCGAGAGCTGAATATTTATTGTGAGATTTATCCATTTAATAAAATTCCTGAGTCTGTAACTGACTATAAGGGAGTAATTCTTTCAGGAAGTCCATTTTCTGTAAGAGATGAGAAAGCTCCAATTCCTGAATTAGGAAATATAAAAGGTAAAATGCCTTTGTTAGGGGTTTGTTATGGAGCTCAACATTTAGCTCATTGTTTTGGAGGGGAAGTAAAAGCTTCAAACAAAAGAGAATATGGTAGAGCTAATCTAAACTTTGTTGACAAAACTAGTAGATTACTTAAAAATGTACCAGACAATTCACAAGTGTGGATGTCTCATGGCGATACAATTGAGGTATTGCCTGATAATTATAAAGTAATTGCAAGTACTCATGATGTGCATAATGCTGCTTATGAAATAACAGATGAGTGTACATTTGGTATTCAATTCCATCCAGAGGTATATCACAGTACTGATGGAATGGAGATTTTAAAGAATTTTGCAGTAGATATTTGCGGATGTTCACAAGATTGGACTCCTGATTCTTTTATCGAATCTACTGTAGCAGAATTGAAAGAAAAACTTCAAGATGATAGAGTTATCTTAGGTCTTTCAGGAGGTGTTGATTCAACTGTGGCTGCAATGTTGCTTCATAGAGCTATTGGCAAAAACCTACATTGTATTTTCGTAGATAATGGTCTTTTACGTAAAAATGAATTTACGGATGTTTTGGATCAATATAAAAACCTAGGTTTAAATGTAAAAGGTGTAGATGCAGGGAAAGATTTCTTAGATAAACTTGCTGGTGTTAGTGATCCTGAAACTAAAAGAAAAATTATAGGTAATACATTTATTGATGTTTTTGATAAGGAGTCAAATCTTGTTGAAAATGCTAAATGGTTAGCTCAGGGTACTATTTACCCTGATGTAATTGAATCTTCTTCTGTGAATGGTCCTTCTCAAACTATTAAGTCTCATCATAATGTTGGGGGATTACCTGATTATATGAAGCTTCAAGTGGTTGAGCCATTAAGATTATTATTTAAAGATGAGGTACGTAGAGTAGGTAGAAGTCTAGGTCTTGAAAGTAGATTAATAGATAGACATCCTTTCCCAGGACCAGGTCTTGCTATTAGAATTCTTGGTGATATTACTCCTGAAAAGGTTGATATACTTCAGCAAGTTGATGATATTTATATTAAAGGTCTTAGAGAATTCGACCTTTATGGAAAAGTATGGCAAGCAGGTGCAATTTTATTGCCGATTCAATCTGTTGGTGTAATGGGAGATGAGAGAACATATGAGAGAGTAGTTGCTCTTAGAGCTGTTGGTTCTACTGATGGTATGACTGCAGATTGGTCTCAATTACCATATGAATTCCTTGCTCATATTTCAAATAAGATAATTAATAATGTTAGAGGTGTAAATAGAGTTGTTTATGATATCAGCTCAAAGCCACCTGCAACTATTGAGTGGGAATAATAAATTCTCAACATAAAAAATAAAAGCGATAAAATCGAATTTTTATATAAATTTAGATTTTATCGCTTTTCTAATACACATTCTTATCTAAATATATATACCTATAGTATCTTTTGCTTTATGACTAACACTGCTTTACTTCCTAATTTCTACTTTGGCTGCATTCAGTATTTTTGTAAAATTCTACAGTATGAGAATATAATTATTGAACAATATGAAAGTTTTCCCAAACAGACATACCGCAATAGATGTGATATTGCTGGATCTAACGGTAAGATAAGTTTAATTGTTCCTGTTGTGAAAGCTCGCACAGTTAATACTTTATTTAAGGATGTTAAAATTAGCTATGATGAAGATTGGCAAACTCAACATCTTAGGTCTATTAAATCTTGTTATCAATCGTCCCCATTTTTTGAATATTATATTGATGACATTGAAATTTTTTTTAAGAAAAAATATGAGTATTTATCTGAATTTAATCTTGAGATCTGCAAAACAATTTGTGATTTGATAGAAATAGATTTTAATCCTAAATTAAGCGATGACTTTGAGAAATATTCAAAGGGATTTGAAGAGGATGATTATAGATTTGGAATTAGTTCTAAGAAGTCGAAAAAGGAGATAGATTCTAAATTTATAGAAAAGGAATATTATCAGGTTTTTTCCGAAAGACAGGGATTTATGCCTAATATTAGTATTTTAGATTGTCTCTTTAATCTCGGTCCTGAGACAGCTACCTACCTTCGTTCTTGTATTGCATGAATATAGAACATGTGTATTCTAGAACCACGGAAATCGCGGAAGCTACGGATTAAAAAGACACAAAAAGTTTTTCAAATAATACTCAGCGATTTCTACGGTCTCAGTAGTTGAAAAAATACATCAGGAAAATAATAGAACCATCGAAATAGCGGAAGTTACGGAATAAAAAGACACAAAAAGTTTTTCAAATAAATACTCAGCGGTTTCTGCAGCTTCAGTGGTTGAAAAAATACAACAGAAAAATAATAGAACCACGGAAATCGCGGAAGCCACGGAAAAAAACAACACAAAAAGTTTTTCAAACAAAGACTCAGCGATTTCTGTGGCTTCAGTGGTTAAAAAAAACATTAGATGAAAAATCTAAAACCACTGATACCGCGAAAGGCACGAAAAAAACAACACAAAAAGTTTTTCAAACAAAGACTCAGCGGTTTCTGCGGCTTCAGCGGTTAAAAAAACACAAGATGAAAAATCTAAAACCACTGATACCGCGGAAGCTACGGAATAAAAAGACACAAAAAATCTTTCTATTAAATACTCAGCGGTTTCTGCGGCTTCAGTGGTTGAAAAAATACAACAGAAAAATAATAGAACCACGGAAATCGCGGAAGCCACGGAAAAAAATAACACAAAAAGTTTTTTTCAATGAAAAACTCAGTGGTTAAGAATATTAAGTACGAAAATCTTACGGCCAGCTGATTAGATGAATCCATGAAAGAATAAATTTGAGACATTTTAGATTCCATTTGGCGTTTTGATTAGAAAAAGCTCCAATTATTTTACTATATAATTGGAGCTTTTTTTATAATAAATTTAATATGATACCCAACTTCCAGAACCAGGAAGAAAATCATATGTCGAATTGGATCCAACACTCTTTTGCCCTGTCCATTTATAGTTTCCATCCGCCGCTTCTATGCTGCCATGTTCATTCCCAAGGTCAGGATTGAAATACACTCTAAAAAAACGATTTGATTTTATAACAGGTGGAATGTCTGCAAAATTAGCACTTGTTTTGTATTTAAATTGAGCTACACCTTCTAATATTTTATAGAATTCTACCTTGTCTGTTCCATTTGATATTTCAACATTTGGTTCGCTCCCCAGTATTGTAGTCCATGAGCTTGGGAATAAATTTTCACCTATAATTGTTATTTTATTATTTCCTTCAAAAGTGGACTCAAATGATGAAACTTTAGTGTTATTAATGAATAAATTTGTAGGAATCTCGGTTAATTCATTGCAATTCATAAATGTTTTCAGAAAAGATGTAACTTCTGTGTTCGTTTTGAATAAATTAGCAGGAATAGCAGGGATATTAACACAGCCAAGAAAAGTATTAGAAAATGTTTTAGCCTTAGTATTGTTTTTAAATAAATCAATTGGAATAGAGTTTATTTTTGTTTCACGAAATACTGAATCAAAATCATCAATTTCAAGGTTTGTATCAAATAGCCCTACAGGTATGGATTCAAGAGCTGTACACCCTTGAAAAAGTCCTAGTATATTGACCAGTTTAGTTGTGTGCGATAATAAGTCTTGAGGTAATGATTTTAAATATTCACAGTCTTGGAAAGCATATTTTAGGTTTAGAATCTTCGGATTATTTGCAAATAGTTTTTCAGGAACTGTTTCTATTTCAGATTGATAAAATAAAGCGTAAGCATCAACTAAATTAATACAGAATCGTAGGAAGTCTTCTGGTATTTCTGTTTTCAATTTAGCAAATGAAATACTAATGATATTTTCAGGCTGATGAATAATTAATGTGTCATTATACTCCAGTGAGATATCTTGAGTGTTAATAACAGAGTTTCCGCTAACACTGGCTTGATTCGTGAATTTTTGATTATAGAGGGACGGTGTACTTGAATTGCCTCTTCGAATATCGTAATTTGTGTTTGAGATATCTGAAATACCAAGTCTTATTCCGTGAGGAGTGCCATAAAATGTGTTAACATATTTAAATTGAGGACTTACTATTTTCCCATTTAGTTCGGTTGTCGTATTGTAACCAAAAAGTGTTTTTATTTTCAAATCAGACTTGTAATCTTTATCTTCTATTGGAGAAAATTTTATTTCAACGTCATTTCCCTGATTGGCTATTAAATTTACAGTGTCTTTTGTGCTAGAATATCCCTCAGGGAATTCTAGTACTATCTTCGTGTCGAAGTTGTAATTTGTTGATAAATTTAAGCTGCCAGTACTTGATTTTCCTAGTTCTGAGCTAGGTATATTAATCGAATTTATAGTTATCTTAAAATCTGAGCCATTATTTGGATTTGGAGTTCCTTTTATAGGTATTATATGTTTTGTCCCATCTGTATAAATATACAGGCTGTCCTGAATTTCCTTTGTTTCTGGAAATTCAGTCCCTGTGTTATTTTCTATTTCAAGTTCAATACTTTCTTTTGTTTTAAGTGATTGATTCTTTGGTGGATTTTTTAATTTAAAATTATTATCGAAAAATCCAGTTGAGTCAATAGTTATATCTTTATCTGAATCATTAGTGAAAATAAATTTATGTGATATCTTCATATTATTAGGAAAATTTCCAAAATCTATGGATGTTTTTGTAATCAATTCATTTCCAGAATTTCCATTGCCATTGCTGTTTGAGGGGTCGTTGTATAGGTTATCTATTTCATTATTACATGAAAATAAACCTATTGATATTATTATAAGTATTAAACTAAGCCTTTTCATATTATTCCTAAAAATTAAAATTTATACCCAATTCCTAATTCAATCGAATGTCTTTCTATATCAATAATTGTATGACCTAACATGAAGATATAGTTCTTATAATAATACATAGCTCCATATTCCAAAGCTAAACCTTTAGCTTTATACTTGTCATCTTCAATCCATAGTTTTTTTACTGCTTGATCTTTTCCATCAGGATAATGATAGAATTCATATCGCCGTTCATATATCCCATAACCACCGCCTAAATATACACCAAAATTATTTTTAATTTCTTTTTGAATTCCTATGCTAATTTTATGACTAATTTTTTCAAAGTCATTATTGTCAAGCATGTATTTTATTGATTTGTCCGCAAATTTATCTGTTTCGGAAATATTGTAGTCGAAAGAATGACTGAATTTTGTACTTCCTAGATTAAAAGAAATATAAAAACCTATATCGTAGGCTAGTTTTGTTATTCCTAATTTCACACCTACTGGATTGTCTATACTTCCGCAATATGCTATAAATTTTTCACCTTCAGATTTTTCTTGACAATTGGAAAATAATGAAAGTAGTATTAGAATTGAAATAAAACATAATTTTTTCATTAGAAATAGATTAAATGGTTTATTCTTTTTATGACTATGTATAATATTAGCTTACTATCTTAATTATTTAAGGTCATCTAATTCAGTCTTATTTTTATTACCTAGTGCTTTTAAAAAAAATAATAAATGAATTATTAATATCGAAAAATAAGAGCATAGTAAGTATTGAGGTTTATTGTATAATAAAATTAAGGAATAAAAATTAAACTTTTACAATAAAAATAAACCTATTTAAATTGTTTATCTTTAGACTTATAGGTGAAATTTGTGTGTAAGATTGTGTTTTTTTAGTAAATGTTATGTAAAAAAGTAGAGGATTTTAGTTGGTGCCCTTTTGAATCTTAAAAAACTTATGGAGTAATGAATTTATCTTTGTATGAGCTTTTAATTTGCAATGATAACTTTATTCTGATATTTAGCTTAATTCGATATATGATTTTAATAACTGATATTGGCTTTTTATGGAATTAAAAAAGAACTCAAATTTGAGTTCTTTTTTTAAATTTTTATTTTTTTAACCAAAATCCTGGACCAGGCATAAAATCATATCCGACTACAGAGGACAGAACTTTACCTCCCGCCCATACGTATATTCCATCAGAAGCTTCAATTGTTCTAGGAGTAGTTGCGTATGACGCATCGTCCAAATACAGTCTCAGAAATTGATTGGATTTAATAGTACCAGGAATATTTGCAAAGTCGGAAGTAGTTTTGTATGTGAAGCTAGTTATTCCTTCAAATATTTTATAAAATTCTACATCTGCTGTTCCATTATTGATATCAGTATGCGGATCGGTACCAATAATAATCCATGAGCTAGGAAAAAGGTTTTCACCTATTACACTAATATTAGTAGCATTTTCAAATGTTGATTCAAAAGAACTAACTTTAGAGTTATTTGAGAATAAGTTTTTTGGTATTTCTGTTAAGGCTGTGCAGTTCTTAAATGTGCTTGTAAAATCTGTAACTTCTATGTTGCTCTTGAATAAATCGGCAGGAATTGCACTTAATGATTGGCAATCTAAGAATGTGCTATTAAAACTTTTTGCCTTAGTGTTATTTTTAAATAAATCATTAGGAATTATTTTGATTTTTGTTTGAGCAAAGACAGAGCTAAAATCACTTATATTAGGATTAGTGACAAATAAATCTGGAGGTATATTTTCCAAAGATTGACAGCCTTGAAAAATCCCCACGATATCTACTAATTCAGTTGTGTGTGATAATAAGTCTTGTGGTAATGATTTTAAATTTGTACAGTCCTTAAATGCGTAGTTTAAGTTTTTTATCTTTGTGTTTGCAAATAAATTTGGGGGGATTATTTCGATATTAGATCCTAAGAATATTGAATTCGCATCAATTAAATTAATGCATAATTCGAGAAAATCATCCGGGATTTCAGAATCCCATTTAGCGAAAGATATGCTTATGATGTTTTCAGCTTGATGTATAATTAAGGTGTCGTTGTAATTCAAAAGAATATCTTCAGTATTTATCACAGAGTTTCCGCTTATACTTGCTTGATTAGTGAATCTTTGATCGTAAAGAGATGTGTTGTTGGAGTCAGCTCTTTTAATATCATAGTTGGTTTTAGTAATATCGGAGATACCAAGTCTAATATAATGAGGAGTGCTGTTAAATTTGTTTATATACTTGAAATGAGGAAGGATGATTCCAGCGTTGATTTCGGTAGATAAAGAGTAGCCAAAAAGAGTCTCAAAGACAATGTTTGATTTATACTCTTTATTTTCTTTTGGTGAAAATATTATATCTATCTCAGTTTCTTTGTGACCATTTATAATGATAGTGTCTTTTGTTCCAGAATATCCGTCGGGATATTTAATTGTTATTTTTGCATCGAAATCATAGTTTGTTGAAAGTTTTAATGTTCCTGTGCTAGATTCTCCAATTTTTGAGTCTGGAATATTGATGGAATTAATAATAAATTCAAAATCAAAACCATTGTAAGGTATAACATTTGCCTTTATAGGAACTATAAATTTTGTTTGATCATAATAAATATACAAACTATCTGTTATTTTTGTTATTTCTGCGAATTCATTATTTGTATTATTTGATAATATAATTTCAATACTTTCTTTGTCTTGTATGATCTCATCAATATAAGAGTCTTGTAGTTTAAAATTATTAGAGGAAAAACTAGTTGAATCTATTGTTATTTCCTTGCCATACTTATTGTAGAAAGTGAATTTTTTTGATATTTGAGTTTTTCCAGGAATATTCCCAAAATCAATAGTGTGATTTACTATTGATGCAATATCGTTGTTTTCATTTTCAATCTCACTTACTAGATTATTATCCATATCGTCATTGTCATTATTGCATGAGTAGAAAAAAAGTGATGTTAATATCAGTATAAAACCTATCTTTTTCATTGTCCTTCAAATTAAAATTAATACTAGATGTTAAATAGAGTTCTATTTTTTTTATAGTCTCTTATGTTAGACTTAATAAAAAAATATAGTTTTGTGTTTTGAGATTTTTTTTATGCTTAGATTTTAATATGCATTAAATCAGTGTTTTGAGGCGGGGAACTTTTTTATTATGTATGTGATGGTATTTGTTCTGGGGCTTTATGCGTTTGTTGTATAGGGGGTGGTGCCATTTTGGTGAGTTAAATAAAAGAGTTTATTTGATAAATAATATTATGTGGATTACATGTATGTGATTATTTTTTTTGATTTGTTTTACCTGACGGAAAATTAGAATCAGGAGCTATAATAAAGATCTATATTCGCTTTGTTATTAGACTTTATATTAGCCCCGAATTAATGTAAACATTTTTATTTCTAAAATAAATTCTGATATTTATAGTGGTTTTAAATAGTTGATTATGTCTGAAAAGAAACGAAGAATTAGTAAAAATCAAAAAACAGAGATTGTGCTATCGGTGC
>JAOARN010000041.1 GCA_025210485.1 Marinifilaceae bacterium
ATTTTAAACTTTTTTAATGCTCTGTTTTGATCTTCCGAGCTGATTAAATACATTTGCATGTCTAATGGCCCCATAGTTCAAGGGATAGAATAGTTGTTTCCTAAACAATAGATCCAGGTTCGAGTCCTGGTGGGGCTACTCGAAGTTATTTTTGAAATAATTTCAAAGATGATGTAATGCGCAAAGCCTTAGTGAGTTATATTCTCATTAAGGCTTTTTTAGTGTCTCAAAACTTTCGAAAACAATGTGTGTAGTGTGTAATAGAATGTAAAAATACGTATATTTGTAAAGTTAATTAGGCTTAAAATAGGGGAGATTTGTTGAAGGGGTAGAAAATAGGGTATGATTTTTCAATACATAAAATACGATGAATTTAAATTTTCAGATACGAAATAATACTATTATTGCACGTGTAAAACACTTAAATGCAGACATTCAAGTTAGTACTGGTATTAAAATGAAAAAGGAATACTGGAATAAGCATTCCCAGCAAATTAGAAACATTACTAGTATTGTGAATAGGGTAGATATAAACAACTATTTATTAGAGTGTAAAGAGCGATTTCAACAATACCATTTAAAAAATCACCCACAATCAAAAGAGGGATTACGGGCACTAGTTAAAAAGGCGTTAACAAATGAAGAAGAGAATAAAGTTGATTTATTGAGTTTTGCGAAATCTTTTTCTGATATACAAAGCAAGAAGACAAATCCTAAAACGGGGAAACCTCTTGCAAAATCAACTCTTAGTAAATTTAGACTTCTTCATGAGCATTTAAAAGGCTTTCAAAAGCATAGAAATGAACCTTTAAACTTTGAAAATATTAATGTAGCCTTTTACTATGATTTCTTAGAATATTTGAAAGCAGAGTATAAATATAGTCCCAATACACTAGGTAAATATATACAGGCTTTAAAAACATTAATGAATGAAGCAATAAGCCAAAAACTAACTGATAATGTAAGATTTCGGAGTAAACATTTTAAACGAATAGCGGTTGAAGCCGAAAATATATATTTAACAGACCAAGAAGTAAGAAGTATTCTATTGCTAGATTTATCAAATAAGCCACATTTAGAACGATCTAGAGATGTTTTTATGATTGGTTGTTATACTGGTTTAAGGTATCAAGATGTAATTAGTTTAAATAGGGGATGCATTAATGGGAACTATATAAATATGGTTCAAGCTAAAACAGGAGAGCGTGTAACGATACCATTATTACCGCAGGTTATTCGCATTTTAGAAAAATATGATTTTTGCTTAAAGGCAAATACTAAAATAAATAAGCAGTTAAAAGAAGTATGTAAGTTAGCCAAAATTAATGATGTTGTTTGGAGAAAATCGTATGTGGATGGTGTTCTGGTAAATAAATCCTATAAAAAGTATGATCTAGTTAGCTCACATACTGCAAGAAGATCATTTGCAACCAATAGTTACCAGAAAGGAATTCCAACAGCTTCAATCATGAAAATTACTGGACATAGAACTGAAAAGAGCTTTTATAGCTATATCAAACTTGATAATAAAGAACATGCCGATATCTTACTGGAAGCTTGGAAATCAGAAAGTATTTAAAAGAAAGTAATTGATTATTTTTTCTTTGACAATTGAGTTATTATTGTGTCACTATCAATTAGTTCTAGAGATTCTAGACCTGAAAAATATTCGTTGCTTATTTTATTAAGCTCTAGGTTGATTTCAGAGTATTGTTTTATTTTTTGAGTAAGCTCAAAGTTCGATTTATCTCCTATAACTACATCTTCTAATATCGAGGTGTATAATTTTCTTTTTTGAGAATCAAGGTTTAATATCAGTTCGAAAACACTTTTAAACTCGTCACTTTGAAAATTTTCAAGTGCCTTTTTATCGTCTGGATTATTACTTTCTTCTAATCTAATAATTGTTTCTTTTAGTGCGAATATAAGGAAACGGTTAGAGTTATCAAGCGCAACAACTATTTTTAAAATATCAATATCAGGAGTATTTGAAGTTGATTCTTTCCCAAACATTAACCAATCAATGGAAACATTATACTTTTCTTTAATGGCTTGAAGAAATTTCTGATTAAGACTATTTCTTCCCATTTCAAGACCTGCAATGTATGATGCAGAAACTCCTAAGGTATTAGCAAACTCAATTTGAGAAACTTTATTTTCATTTCTTACTTTCTTAACTCTTTGTAAAATAGATGTTTCCATGTCAATGTAAAATTTAATGAAGCAAAAAAAGCGCATATACTTCCAAAAACACTTTAAAATACTTACATTTGCACTGTATTACACAGTAAAAATGAAATAATGAATTCTAAAGTTTCAAATTAAAACTATAATAATATACAAACATACACAAAAACATACACAGATGAAAGCAAATGTAAAAAGCCCGTATTTGAATACTGCCGAAACACTTGAGTATTTAAGGATAAGTAGAAAAACTTTATACAATTGGATGGGACAGGGAATTATAACTGCTTATAAAATTGGAAATACTAATCGTTTTAAGAAGTCGGAGTTAGACGATGCTTTACGCCCAGTGAAACCAATAGTATAAAATTAGCTTCGTAAATAATGGATATTTAACGATTCACGTATAACAAAACCGTTATAAACACACCATATTTTAAGAACCTGTTTTCACAAAAAACTCAATTCGAGTAAGGCGCACGCACGGTTTTTTGTTACGCACACACCATTTTTTTTGACAATTAACTCACTACTTTTTCCTACACCATTACCATTGATAGACGGGATAATCATAGAACTTACTGAATTTGATTCGAGCCTTTGGATAAATCATCCAAAGCTAGACTTTTCAGTGCTTAAAAACCTAAGTTCAGGAAAGGAAATAGGCAGTAGGAAAGCCATTTACAACAGTTTGGAGTTTATTATAGAACCTAAAGGCAAAGTGAAAATAAAAGGGTCAATACACAAGTTTTACAACAAAGGTGAACACAACGGCAACCGCTTTTCTTACGATGATTTTCAAAAGGCGGTTAACCAGTTATCCGAGTTTGGAGTAAATCCCGACAAGGCAGTTTTACGGGGCTTTGAGCTTGGTTTAAACCTCGATACAAGTCTTTGCAAAATAGACACCAAAATATTCTTGGACAGTATTTTGTACTGTCGTGGTGCTAAACGTTCCGATATGGAAATAAACGGAAAAGCGGGATACGGGTATAGCTATAAAAGAACCAATACCACCTATAAGTTCTACGATAAGGCGGAACAAGCCTGTTTACAGTCTGAAATGCTTAGAATTGAAACCAAGTTTACCAAGATGCGATCGGTTGAAAGTTACCAGATACATACACTTTCGGACCTGTTGAACAAGGAAAAACTTGTACGATTAATAAAGGATAAGTACCTGAAATTCATAGACGAAACAATATTTTTTGAATGGGAGCAAATCAAGACAACCCGTAAAATTCCAGTAAAATACAAAAGCAAATTTAAAGATTTGCGAAATCCTGATTGGTGGCTAAAAGATGAAAGAAGCCGCATAGATCGCCAACGCAATAAGGAATTACTTGAAAAACTGGTAAGCCAGTATGCAAAACGCAATATTAAAAATATCCTGAAAGACCTGATTTCATTGGAACTTTCGAATGTTTCACGCACAAAAAACTGTTACAAACACACCGAATTTCAAGCTTTGAACGGTTGGAATAATTCAAAAACGCACGCACAAAAAAGTGTTACGGATACACCACGTATTGTATGGTGCGAATCCACCGACCAAGGGGAGGTGAAAAAAGAGAAAAAATACTGTTTGGTGTGTGGCAGGGAAATAAAAGGGAATAAAAAATCAAAATACTGCACAGATCAGCGAAAATGCAGGGATAAAGCCTACAACCTGAAAGTATCTGAGCAAAGAAAAGCCAAAAGAACCCAAAAACAGAAACAAATAGCCAAACTCATTAATGAGGCAGGTGAAAATTTAAAACTGGTAAAGACAAATAATCCAGACCGAAAAAGGAGACTTGGAATACCAAGTAGAAAAACTTCAATAATTGTAACAATGAATGGTATGGAAAGGCTTTACAATGGAGATGATGCCCGTTTTTTCCTCAGAGAGTTTGAAAAAAGAACCCAAAAAGAAGTATTAACCGAATGCCTTGATAAAAGGCTTGAAAAAGCATAAATAAAATGATAGCTACAAAAAGAGAAAGTTTGATTATCGATTTATTGGAAGATACCGTTACAGCAAGCCGAATCTATGACAGCATAGAAAAGATAACGGGCTGTGACTTTATTGCTATAAATGGTTGTTATCCGATTGTTTGTTTAATGGGACTTGATTTAGACAAGTGTACAAATCACAACTTACTGAATACATACAACACAATCTTTAGCAACTACATTTCCAAAGATAACGATAACAGGGATACGGCAATATTGATCTACAATAAGTTCAAAGAGACTATTGCAAATGATTTAAAACACTCTCCTGATTTAAGCATTGGTTACGACAAACAATAAGTTTTACTACAAGTATTTACACATGGAAAAGAAAGTATACAAGTACGCCCGTGTTTCAACCACAGGACAAAATGAAGAAAGACAGGTTGACGGATTAAAAGATGTTACTGGCAAATTGGTAATAGATAAATATTCAGGCATGATACCCTTTGCTGAACGACCTAGCGGAAAAATCATCATGGATGCCGTAGAGAAAGGGAAGATATCCGAGCTTGTTGTTTATGACTTTGACCGATTAGGCAGAAGCGTTCCCGATGTTCTTCAAACTTTGGATGTTATGAAAAAGAATAAAGTTTCGGTAACGATCTACAGAATGAGCCTTAAAAGCTTCATTGACGGAAAATACAATCAAATATTCGACTGGATTTCTGCCGTTATGGTTATGTCTGCGCAAATGGAATATGAGCGAATCAAAGAAAGGCAAGCGGAGGGTATAGCCATCGCAAAGGCAAAAGGTATTTACAAACTTCATGCAGGGAAAGGAAAAATGACGGCAAAGCAATTTGAAAAACAACATGCCGATATCATAGAACTTTTGAATGATGGAAAATCGATACGAAAAATTGCCAAGCTTGTAAAAAAATCACCCTCCACCGTTCAACGAGTAAAAAAGTATTTGGATACACAAAAAACGTATTCAAATTAGGCTGACCAAAATAAATACACACAAAAAGGCAAAATCAATGTATTTGGGTGTGCTTGGATGTAAGTACATGAGGGCATACGCTAAAATACACACAAAAATAAAAACAGATCAAAAAATTAAAATCATACACAATGAAAAACGAAAAAATTACAATCAGAACAAAAGGAAATCTTCTTGAAATCATTGAGACAATTGTTACAGCAAACCGAGTGTTTGAAAATATTGAACATGTAACTGGCTGTTGTGATTTAATAGGTTCGGTTAACACTTGGTTTTCGGTTGTTTTTCTAATGGGGCTTGACCTTGATTCTGAAAGTATCAGAGGCGATGAATTGCATGATAAATACACTGAAATATTTTCAAAGGCATGCGATGCAAAAATACCAAGTTCAGATGCTGCATGTTTAATTTATTCCAAAGCAGAAACCGAAGTGTACAGGGATTTAGAAAAATTTCCTTATTTGAAGTCTGGTATTGCTTAAAATAGATCGGGTATAGAATTTTAAATCTATGCTTCAATATTTTTTTGAATGCGTCCGTTAGTCATTCGAACTAACGGGTGTATTTGCTTACAAAACATGACTTGATTGCCAATACTTTCCTATTTTAGATATACGGATAAAACAGGGTGTTACCTCCAATGGAAAACATGGTTTAAACAGTAGTATCCTCTTTATACCACTTATTAATTGGTGAATACCCCGAAATACAAGGAAAACGGCTAAAACAAACCGTATTATCCATGCAATACAGAGATAAACCCCTTATAACCTATTTACAGAACCCAAGAATAGACGAAAGATCAGGCAAAGAAATACGTCACTGCTGATTATCAACACTTTCCTATTTTAGATATACGGATAAAACAGGGTGTTACCTCCAATGGAAAACATGGTTTAAACGGTAGTATCCCCTTTATACCACTTAATTAATTGGTGAATACCCCGAAATACAAGGAAAACGGCTAAAACAAACCGTATTATCCATGCAATATCGTGTTACACCTCATTTTCCTATGAATAAATCAGCATATTACCTTACTATTTCAAAGAAAGCTTTCAAATTTACCTCGGTTCAATCGATCAATTTGATTGGAAACGGAAATAAATCTAAAAACTTTTTAAGATCATTAAGCTGAAAAATTACCCAGTGGCTCTAGTATTAATTGCTTGAAGTCTAAGTAACGATTCAACCTTACATCAAATATAAGTAGAATTACCAAAGCAACGCAGAAAAAGGGGAATGTTTGCCGCATCTTACAAAGCCTATTCTTAAATAGAACGAGTATTTTGTTTTTCGTGTAACGCAATCCCGTTACCTGAAATTAAATAACCCCTTAATAATTAGAGGGAGTAAATAAGGGTGTATCTATAATAGATATCATCTATAAAACCCTAGAGTATAGATAGATAGAATCGTTTAAATAAGTTCTGGTGGGGCTACTCTGAAATTATTCAAAATATTTCTAAACAAAACACCAAAGCATTAATCCTGCCTAGACCATAAAGGCAAAAAATAGTTTTCAACTAGGTGTAAACATCCTGCTAATTTTATTGGTTTCATGTAAA
>JAOARN010000042.1 GCA_025210485.1 Marinifilaceae bacterium
AAATAAAAAATAATCGCCACGAAATTCCAGAACAGACTTCTCTGGGGTACCCCAGAGAAGTCTGTGGAAACTTTTTTATTTAAATAAAATGGTATACTTTTGGATTAAAATAGTGGTATACTTTTCGGTTAGAATATACATCTTCACTTCGATTAGAGTGACGGTTTGGGTGCCGTACGACAGGTAGAGGGAGCGTCATCCTGAGGTACGAAGCATCTTCTATAGCAAGCTTGCAAAATACTTAGTGAAAAATTAGTACCTTTATAGTACTCAAAATCATTAACTATGTGGAACAAGAATTCATATGTCTATATCACTACAAATCCTAAGAAAACCGTTTTGTATATTGGGGTAACCAATAATCTGAAAAGAAGAATATATGAACATTTTCACAATAAAGGAAAGAACACAAGTTTCGCTGGAAAATATTATTGTTACAACTTAGTTTACTTCGAACACTTTACGAATATTGAAGAAGCAATTGCCAGAGAAAAATAATTGAAAGGATTAAAGAGGAAAAAGAAAGAAGCCTTGATAAATTCTGCTAATCCTAATTGGAATTTTTATCGACTAGATGATTTGTAATTTATGAGATTCTTCAATTCGTTCAGAATGACGAATAGGATTAAGCACAGCAGTCAGAGGCGACGTCATGCTGAGCCTGCGAAGCATCTACTAAACTGCAAAGAGTAGTGCTACAGAATTTATGAGATTCTTTGCTCGTCCCTCGCCATTGGAATGATGACTTGGAAATAAGCATAAAAAAATCCACAATCAAGCCATTGCTCAATTGTGGATTTTTCATTTGCACTCAGTCCTAATCACTAAAGACTACGAACTAAGTATTATTCACACTCAACTATTCATTCGGTAATTTGTCGAAGCCCATATTGTAGAGGGTGAAGCCGAAGATGTCGGCATATTGTTCTATGGTTTTCGAAACAGGAGTTCCTGCTCCATGTCCTGCATTTACCTCTATTCTAATCAACACAGGATTCTTGCCTGCTTGTTTGTCTTGAAGTTCTGAGGCAAACTTGAAACTGTGGGCTGGCACTACTCTGTCGTCGTGGTCGCCTGTAGTTACTAGGGTAGCTGGGTATTCCACTCCTTTTTTTACATTGTGAACTGGCGAGTAGCCTTTCAGGTACTCAAACATCTCTTTGCTGTCTTCAGCTGTTCCATAATCGTATGCCCATCCAGCTCCTGCTGTAAAAGTGTGGTAGCGCAACATATCCAAAACACCTACAGCTGGCAGAGCCACTTTCATTAAATCGGGGCGTTGAGTCATAGTAGCTCCTACTAGCAATCCACCATTTGAACCACCTCTAATAGCTAAGTAATCAGAAGAGGTATACTTGTTGGCAATTAGGTATTCGGCTCCTGCAATAAAATCGTCAAACACATTTTGCTTTTGCAATTGCGTTCCTGCTTTGTGCCATTTTTTACCATACTCACCACCACCTCTCAGGTTGGCTACAGCATAGATTCCACCTAACTCCATCCAAACGGCATTGGCAGTGCTAAAGCTTGGTGTCAGACTAACGTTGAAACCTCCATATCCATATAAAATGGTTGGGTTCTTCCCATTCAATTCAATTCCCTTTTTATAGGTAATAATCATTGGCACCTTGGTTCCATCTTTCGATTTGTAGAACACCTGCTTGCTTTCGTAAGCATCGGCATTGAAGTCAATGGCAGGTTTCCAATACAATTCGTAGGTTCCAGCTTTTGGCTCAAATTTGTATGACGAAGTTGGGGTATTGTAATTAGTGAAAGAAAAATACAATTCTTTAGCAGATTTTTTTCCTCCAAAACCTCCAGCAGTTCCTACTCCTGGTAATTTAATCTCACGAACTTGTTTTCCATCGTAATCGTATTGAACTACTTTCGAAACTGCATCTACCATATAGGTGGTAAAGAAATAGCCAGCTCCCGTAGAAGGTGAAAGCACATGTTCTGTTTCAGGAATAAAATCCACCCAATTTTTGCTTTGTGGTTTGTTTGCCGAAACCGTTACAATTTTTTTGTTCGGCGCATTAAGATTGGTTACTATATAAAGTTTGTCTCCTTTATTTTCAATCACATACGAGTCGCTATCGTAATTATCAACCATGGCAATTAGTTTGCTTCCTTTTTTCTTTAAATCTTGGATAAAAAGCTTGTTGCCAGAAGTAGATTGAGAGGCTGAAATCACTAAATATCTATTGTCATCAGTCACACCTCCACCTACATATCGGTTTTTCTCCGAGGCTTTAGCACCAAATATCACTTTATCGGTCGACTGAGCCGTTCCCAATTTATGGAAATAGAGTTTGTGTTGGTCTGTTTTGGCTGAAAGTTCACTTCCTTTTGGTTTGTCGTAACTCGAATAATAAAATCCTGTGTTACCCAACCACGAAATACCTGAGAATTTCACATCTACCAAAGTATCTTCAATTATCTTTTTGCTCACCGCATCCATGATAATGATTTTTCGCCAATCGCTTCCTCCTTCAGAGATAGAGTAAGCTACCAGACTTCCATCTTTGGTAAAACTCACAGAACCCAAAGAAGTGGTTCCGTCTTCAGAAAAAGTGTTCGGGTCAAGGAAGATTTCCTCTTTCCCATTTTTATCCTTTCGATAAAGCACATATTGATTTTGCAATCCATCGTTTTTGTAGAAATAGGTGTAGTCACCTTCAGTAAAAGGAGTTCCTACTTTTTCGTAATTCCAAATTTTAGAAAGGCGATTTTTCAGTTGCTCTCGGTAAGGGATCTTGTTTAGATAATCGAAAGTTACTTTGTTTTCAGCTTTTACCCAAGCTTCTGTTTCGGCACTTCTATCGTCTTCTAACCATCGGTAATTGTCCACCACTTCGGTTCCAAAGTAGTTATCCACCACAGGTTTTTTCTCTGTTTTTGGGTAGTTAATTGTCATTCTATTTTCTGTTTTACATGCGAGCATTGCTGCGGCAATTCCCAACATGATAAGAGTTTTTCTCATGAAATATAAAGGTTTTTAGGTTATTTCTTCAAGCTTAAAGATAGAATATTATTATGAATAGTCCTTAGTTAATAGAAAATAATTTATGTAATTTATTGCAATTCAAATATCTATGTGAAAAAACTTAGTTCTCCTAATTATAGTAGATCTTTTGCTCGTGCCTCGCTCCAAGATGACGGATAGGGGTGTTCACAACAGTCTAAAGAAGCATCTACTAAAATTGTGGATGATATAGGAGATTCTTCTTGCTTGTTCCTCGCTATCAGGATGGCGAGTTGGGGTGGATGCAACTTGGGTATGGAAAAGTTAATAAAACACTATATTCTTCTATATGAAGTAAATAACAATTTTGAAAAATAAAATAAAACTTGAAAAAAGTAAACTAATTAGTTAACTTTGTAAAATGATCAGAGAACTAATTTTATACAAAAATCATTTTTTGGATTTCTATAAATCACAAGATTTAAAGGTTCAAGAAAAAATCGAATATGTTTTAGATTTAGATCGTTTTGAAAATCATGTACCCACTAAATTTTTCAAATATATAGAAGGTACATAGGGCATATACGAAATAAGAATCATTACAAGTTTAAAAAGCATTCTTATATTCTGCTTTTTTGATGAAGGTAAAATTGTGGTACTTGCCAATTGTTTTGTAAAAAAAGTCTCAGAAAACTCCGAAGAAGGAGATTCAAAAGGCAGTAAAGATTAGAACAGATTATTTAAAACAGAAGCAAGATGAAGAACACAACAAATTTTGAGGATATATTAAAAGCGAAATACGGAGAAAAAGGAAGTCCTAGTCGAGATAAATACGATGCTGATTCTCTAGCTTTTAGATTAGGTGCGATGCTTAAAGAAGCACGAAAAGAAGCTAATATGACACAAGAACAGTTAGCAGAAAGAACAGGAACAAAAAAATCCTATATCTCAAGAATTGAAAGAGGCTTAAGTGATATTCAGCTTTCAAGTTTTCACAAATTAGTAGAAATTGGATTGGGTAAAAGCCTTAAAATTTCTATTAGTAACTCCTAAGTTGACAAAGCTCACGAGGTATCTTCTAAAGCCTAACCATATACGCCAATTGGTATAGAAGACTTTTTAACTCGTTCAGAGTGACGGATTGCGCCAATCACTGAAGTATGTATGAGCTTCATGCTGAGGCACGAAGCAGCTTGTATACTCCGAAAAGAAATGCTGCACAATTTATAAAATTTTTCATGCTCGTTCCTCTTAAATTTAGAATGTCATAATTTGTTTTGTTTCTTATTTTTTCTAATTTAACTCCTGTAATTCTAATAGAAATATAAATTCTGCTAATATGATGAATTGGGGTGCACACAGCAGTCATAAGAACCGTAATGCCTAGTTTACCCTCAGTATTTCGACGATTCAAAAGCTAAATACTAATATAAAATTTGTTAAATCTTTGGAAGCTAATCCTTATGGACTATACAATTTAGGCGGAAATGTTTGGGAATGGTGTAAAGATTGGTATCGAGGAACTGAAACTTTTGAGATGAATAAAAAATACGAGAATTATTATATTGCTGATACCCCAGAAAACACAGAGCATTTAAAGGCTTTATTAGGTGGCTCTTTCAATTATTTTTCAAGAACCATGAGCATAACTTGGTATCATGCAGCCAAAACTAGAGCTGGAAACGATCACTTTGGCTTTAGAGTGGTGAAAAATTAGAGTGAAGTTTTTTGTGTTGATATATATTTATGATTTGAAACGAATCACAAATAAAATAGCCAAACTATTGTTTGGCTATTTTTCTATAATACTAATTTATTTTGGAAGCTTAAATTTAAGGTTTTCTATATAAATCACTATAGAATATAAGCTTATAGTGCAATTTAGATTGTGGATATATATAGTCATTAGTTATACATATTTGTTTTTTGTCGGCACTTACTAACTCTATATCGGAGTTTGTCCATCTTCTTAATCCTTCACGAAAATCGTCTTTTAAATCTTTACAATTATATACTCCGATACTAATTAGAATTGAAAATAATATTTTATACATAGCTTTAGGTTTTAAATGAATAAAATTAATTACAATGTATCGACATAAAAGAATTAAATAGTTTCATCTTTTTTATATAAAAAATACAATTTTCAAGTAGGGAAAATCGCAAGATTCACAATATTAAATATTTAGCCTGATTTTTTTTAAAAAACAAAAAATAAAGTTTGTAATTGAATTATATGAGCTACTGTAAACTTTCACATATTTTTTATTATAATCCAAACTAATAAAAATTGTATTTTGTAACTTGTTTTTGATATCATTTAAAAAATAAGATTATGTATATACTAATATTATTGTTTATGTTTCAGGATAAAATAACTCTTGTCGATTTTTTGGATAAATCAAGCCTCGATAATTGGACTGTAATTAATGATTCAGTAATGGGAGGTAAATCAAAAGGATCAATTAGCATTACGGAAGCAGCTTGCCTTAAATTTGAGGGAATTATATCTCTGCAAAATAATGGTGGATTTTCTTCTGTGCGATACCAATTCGATAAGATAAATATTGAGAAAAAGAATAAACTAATTCTGTATCTCCAAGGGGATGGCAAAAGCTATCAATTTAGATTAAAACCCAATATTGATAATTATTATTCATATGCTTATGACTTTAAAACTAATGGAAATTGGCAAAAAATTGAAATTATGCTTAATAAAATGAAAGCTAGGTATCGTGGTCGTGATATAGAATTAGGAAGTTTTGCAGATAATAAAATCGAGGAGATATCTTTTTTGATAGCCAATAAAAAGGATGAGGCTTTTAAATTACTGATTAGAAGAATTGAATTAGAATAAAATAATAGATTTTGTAAAAAAGCTGATATTAACATTAATTATGATACTTGACGAAACTTTTTAGCAAAGACTCATGTATAAACATATAAAATTACATCGTTTTACAAAATCGAAATATTATGCAAAATAAACAAGAGAATCGACAGAATCGACAGAATCAAGCTTTTCAAGATGAAGATTATCAGGCTTTTCAAGATCAACATTTTCAAAAGAGAAAAGATTTTCAAAATCAAGCTCTTCAAAATCAAGCTTCTCAAGATCAATCTTTTCTGCATCTTCAGCATCTTCAAAAGAATCGACGGAATCAAAATCAATCTTTTCACCATCTTCGACATCTTCAAAATAATCGACAGAATCAAGATCAAGAATTTCAAGATCAAACTTTTCAATATCTTAAAAAGTATCAAAATCCTCAATATCTTGAATATTTACAAGAAAATCAAGGTATTTTGGTAGCTAGGAATTCAATGATAAATCAGCAAATACCATATTTGAAGAAGAAATTTGATATAAAAGAAAAACGGAGATTACCAAAGTTAGAACAATCTGGTAATGAAGATTTTTGGGGTCAATCTGATGAAGATGAAGGACAATACGATTTTAAAAGAATGTATAATTGGGATTTGCTCAATAAGAAAAATTTTCGACAACAAAATATATCTTCGTTTAATCAAGATACCAATAAATCAAATCTACTTTCTCGCCAACTTCCACAAGTAAACGAAATGAATTTTATAAAGCAGAATAAATCTAATTTATCAAAAACACAAAAAAGAGAAGGAAGATCAAACACAGGCAATCCTGTACGGATTAACTTGTTTAATATAGGTGACACATTAGTTAAATCTGGGAACGCTTATAATCTTGTTGTGTCAAATACTGAAGAAAACAATTCAAACCTTTATCAGACAGCTACAAATATAAACCCCAGTTATAATATTAGTGGAGATAAACTTCGAATAGTAAAAGGAAAACCACATGGAGGTAATTTAAATAATAGAATTAAAAGAGGAATTAGTTTAAATAGAAAAGTTGGCTCTAGTAATGTCGATGATAGTCAGACACATAAAAATATCTTACCATCTCTAAATAATGAAAAGATCAAGAGACTTTTAACCGCACAGGCAAATAGCAGTCAACTAAAAAACAATAAATTCTGAATAGAATATTTTATGAATTATAAGCCAAGCATAAATCAATTAGTTATGCTTGGCTTATAATAATATATAGAATTTAGTCAAAGAGTTTAAACTCTAAAAATATAAATCTCGTTTTCCTTGTCTGACAAGTTCTAATCTTTCAAGCAGTGGAGCTACTTTTTGATTATCAATCGATTCTAGTTCTTTTATTTTCTTGTCAATTAATTTGTATCCTTTTTGTTTTTGCTCATCAGTGGCATAATCTTCAAGATATTCAGCTAAAGTAAGTATAGCATTTTGACTACAAAATCTTTTTATAAAACCAGGAACCGAGAATTCCATAAAATGTTCACCTGTTCTCCCTTTTCTATAGCAAGCAGTACAGAATGAAGGTAGGTATTCTTTTTCGATTAATTCATCAATAACCTCACCAAGGCTTCTTGTGTCACCAATCTCAAATTGCTCTTGTTCTAGCTTCTGCTGCTTTTCATTCTTTTCGGAATATCCACCCAATTGAATATTTGTACCAGCATCTATTTGAGAAACACCTAATTTAATTACCTCTTCTCTGATGTGTTCAGGTTCACGAGCAGTTAATATCATACCCGTATAAGGAACAGCAAGTCTAAGTATTGCAACCAGTCTTACAAAATCTTCATCGCTAACTTCATACTCAGGATTAATATTAGAATCAAGAGCAGCTTTTATTCTAGGAAATGATATAGTGTGAGGTCCTACATTATAGCAGGCTTCAAAGTGATTTACATGTCTTAGAAGGGCTAGTGTTTCAAATCTCCAGTCGTACAAACCAAATAAAGCACCAATCCCAACATCATCAATAAGTGCTTCCTGTGCTCTATCAAGTCCCGTAAGTCGCCAATCATAGTCGGCTTTTTTACCACTTAAGTGATATTTCTTGTATTCATCACGATGATAAGTTTCCTGAAATATTTGGAAAGTACCAATACCTGCTTCTTTAACCTTTTTGTATCCATCGATATCAAGAGGAGCAGCATTGATATTCACTCTTCTTATTTCACCATTTCCTGATTTCACATCATAAACAGTACGAACAGAATCAGCAATAAAGTCTGCATCATAATCCTTATGTTCTCCATATACAAGAATCAATCTCTTTTGTCCAGTATCCTCAAGAGCCTTAACTTCTCTTTTAATTTGCTCTTTTTGAAGTGTTATTCTCTTTTGTTTTGTATTATTGGCTCTAAATCCGCAGTAGGTACAGTTATTAGAGCATTTATTACCAATATATAGAGGAGCAAAAATAACTATGCGATCTCCATATACCTTTTCTTTTAATTCACGGGCTCCTTGCTTTATTTCCTCAATAAGCTCGGGGTCTGTAGCATTGATTAAGACAGCAGTTTCTTGAAGGCTAAGTCTGTTTTTATCCAGTGATTTTTGGATAATTCGTCTAACCTCTTCTTTGGTTGATTTAGTTTCATCTAATATTTCCCAAATCTCGTTCTCATCGATGAAAGGCTTCATTCTTTCATCTTTGATTCGATATTCCTGAGGTGAATAAATCATTTTCATATATACGATTCATTTTTATGGAATATAAATATCCCGTGCATGCTATAAATATGTTGGATTTTTGTTGGGGTAGTTAAGATTGTATTTTAATTGCCCATTTGTATTCTTTAAATTAGGAATTAAAATTCAATTTAAGATTATTATACCTCGATGAACATAAAAAGGGAAGTTAATAATAACAAAGCTTTTTAGTATTATCATATGCCTAAAACAGATGATTGTTCAGCTAAATCCATTTTAACTATAATGCAAAATTAATCATTATTGTATTTAATCAAATTAAAAATAAACGAAGAAGGGATATTATTTTATTTATATGAAGATTAATTTTATTTATCTGATTTTTGAGATTTGTATTAAATTTTTTTGGGAAATTCTTTATCCGTTCAAAACAGGTTTGAAATAAAAAAAAGCTTTAATTCTTATTATCATCACGATACTAAGAATTAAAGCTTTTTCTTGTTCTGTAATCAATAATGAATATTACTTATTGAATCCAGACATTAGATTGATAAGACTATCCTTTGATGTAGCAATATATTCTTTCGGAACTGTGAATTCGTCTGGCTTTAAAACTTCGTTGCTAACTTTCTCAGCTATAAATCTAGTTTTTAGAGCATTCATTGTAGTTTCAAACTCCATCATAACACCAGGGATTTTAAGGTGAGGGGTATTGCGATTAGGGTTTTTTATACCAATTTCTTGGGTATAAAACACTGGTACTGGCTCTTCATCCTTGAAATATAAAATTGCTTTTTTGCACTTGTATCCTGCTATGATTTTAGTAGAATCGCGAAATTCAACTTTTGAAGGACATCCTTTGTCATATATGAATGAAAGTTCGTCTTTGGGAAATTGGTAGTTCCATTTTTTTCCCATCACTTTTAGTAGGATATTGCTTTTAGGTTTCTTGAATTCAGAAATAAATTTAGTACTAAATACGCCATAAAATCCTTCAGACATAAGACTAATATTATTGTTTTGAAATTTTAATACAGCTTCAGTTGGCATAATCGCAACTAGAGGGTTTTCTTTTTCAGATACCGCGTAGCTTATTTTATATGTAATTGCCCCTTCGTTTATTTTAATATTCTTATCTTTTTTGTCAGAGCATGCATAAAAATTTAGAACACAAAAGCTGAAAATGACACAAAATAAAATCTTGGAAATATTTTTAGTTTTCAAATAATTCATAGTAGTTGTACTAAGTAGTAAGTAATAGTTTTATTCAATAGGTTCTGTATTTTGGATTAAAATATTACATTTTGAAAATATTGTAATTATCATAAGTAAAATACTGACTAATAATTGTTTTAGTAAAAAAAAATTTATATCATGTTTTGTAAGATGTTGCAATATAGTATAATAATAAAAATGCCTTTTTAAGAAAATTGATTATACTGTAATAATCATATAATTTTCAAATCTACACATGGAACAAATATAGTTTAATTTTTCATGTATCTGCCAATGAATCTAATTTTTAGTTAAAAAACTTTTCGATTAGTTTGTTTAATTTTTTGGCAGTCAGAATAATAACATAAGTTAATTGTATTATTTTATTGTTGAAGTATGATATTATATATGTTAAGTTGATTTTTTAATATTAGTTGATATACAGTTTAATATAACTAATCCTTATGATAATAGAGTTTACAGCTATAATTTCTTTAAATTAAATTATATGGTGAAATTTCTCAATTGAATTAGTTTTTATGAATAAAGCTTATAAATTTGCAAAGCGATATTATTTGATGATTAATAATATTTTTTTTCTATATTTATGAACACTAAATTGTAAAACTTAGTTATCATAAATAAACGTGTATTGAAACTAGAGTTTACCTCTATTTTAAATGCTTGGAAGTAATCTAGTTTTATATATATGTTAAATGTATGTTTCGGTATTTTAATTTTCTGAAAACATAAAAAAGCTATTACTTGTATCTAATTGTATAATAAATGTATAGTATGCGAATTACCCTAAATTTATTCTTAATTTTTGTTATTAGTTTCGCTGGTTATTCTCAAAAGCCAACGGATACATTGAAAAAGTTATTGAGTCCAAAGCTTTCTGATAGTACTAAATTCGAAGAGTTTATTTCTCTTTCTGAACAGTACAGAAAGAGAAATGTTGATACAGCATTTCAATATTCAAATATGGCTCTTGAACATGCCAGAAAAATGGCAAATATCGATTTTTTAATTAGAGCTAAAGTTGAACTTAGTAGTTGTTATCAGGCCAAAGGAATAATGGATTCTACTGAGAGGATATTGATGGAGGCTAAAAAAATGGCTCTTGATAATCATGATGCCGTAAATGCTGGTAAAATATATAATCGATTGGCTTCGTTGTATCGTGAAGTAGGTCAGTATGATAGTTCTCTTTATTATTTTAACGAATCGCTTAAGATTTGTAATAAAGTTGGAGATATGAAGACCAAGATTTCATGTCTTAATGGTTTTGGAATCGTTTATTGGAAAAGAGGTGAGTTGGATAAAGCTTTGAACAAATATCTAGAAGCTTATGATATTGCCGAGAAACAATCTGATTATGTTTCGAAAATGCGAATTCTACTCAATATGGGTAATATATATTCAGCGCAGAATAATCTTGAAAAAGCAATTCATTATTATAATGATGTGCTCAATATGGGAAAAGACAATAATACGGAGATATACAAGGGGGTTGTTCTGAATAACTTGGCTAACGTTTATCAGATGCAAGAAGACTATAAAAAAGCTCATAAGTATTTCGAGGAGAGTCTAGCTTTGGCAAAGAAAATGGGGAATCAACATGATATAGCATTAGTTCTGAACAATATTGGGGAGAATTATATTGATATGGGAGAGCTTGAAAATGCTATTGTTTATTTGGATCAAAGTCTTAGAATTCACAAAAAATTAAAATCAAATCCTTTAATCGTTACTAATCTTAAGAACTTGGCGAATGTATACTACAAAGCTGGCGATCCTAAAAAAGAGATACAGGCTTTGAATAGTGCTTTGGAATTGGCTGAAAAAATTAAGTTAAAAAGTAAATATAGAGACTTGTTAAAAGCAATGTCTCAACATCATGAAAGAAATGGTGATTATAAAGAAGCATTGGAATGGTTGACTAAGCATAATGTATTGGATGATTCTCTTACTGATATTCAAAAATCGGATAAGATGGCTCACTTGCAAGCTAAATTTCATTCGGAGCAAAAGGAGAGAGAAAATCTTCAGCTAAGAGAGAAGAATAAAGATGTACAGGAAAACTTAGCCCATGAAAAATCAATAAAAACTTACTTGATTATATTTACAATTTTGGTCTTAGGTTTATTAGTAGCAATTTATATGCTGTTAAGATCTAAGGTAAATGTTAATAACCAAATAAGAGATGTAAACGAAAAATTAGAAGAATCTAATAATCAATTAAAAGTTACTAGTGCCACTAAAGATAAGTTTTTCTCTATTATTGCGCATGATTTGCGTTCACCTTTTAATGCAATCATGGGATTCTCTGAGTTAATCAGAACTGAAATTAGTATGGGGGGCGAATTGGAGATTATCAAGGAATATAACGATTCGGTTAATGAATCAGCACAGAGACTTTTTACTTTATTGGAAAACCTTTTGGAATGGGCAAACTCACAAAGAGGGGAATTGGAATTTAATCCAATTCAGTTGGATGTGTATGAATTGGTTTTAAATAATATGAATATATTCCAACACAGAGCTATGGATAAGCAAATTACTCTTGAAACAGATGTTGAGCCTGAAACAATAGTTACTGCTGATTACAATATGGTAAATACAGTAATTAGGAATTTAGTTAGTAATGCACTTAAGTTTACTCACGAAAAAGGTAAAATTGTTATCTCTGCCACAAAGAAAGACGATTTTATATATATGGCAATAAAGGATAATGGTGTTGGTATATCAAAAGAAAATCAAGAAAAACTGTTTAATCTATC
This sequence comes from Marinifilaceae bacterium, assembly GCA_025210485.1. Lineage (GTDB taxonomy): Bacteria > Bacteroidota > Bacteroidia > Bacteroidales > Marinifilaceae > JAOARN01. The sequence goes on from JAOARN010000042.1 coordinate 12,475, forward strand.
AACTAGTTTTTCAACCAATGGTACTAATGAAGAAAGTGGTACAGGTTTGGGACTTTTGTTATGTAAGGAATTTGTTGAACGAAATGGCGGTGAAATTTGGGTTGATAGTGAACCTGATGAAGGAAGTAAATTTCAGTTTACTCTTAAAATAGCATAATTCAACTTATCAATATTATTTTAAATGGGGATGTTTGTTAAAATATCCCCATTTTTGATATGTTAAATTACTCTAGATTCTAGCTGTGTTAATACTTTTATTATGTTTTAAGTTTTTTTATTATATAAATTATATTTTTTTTGATGAGGTTTAGTTTAATAGCTTTACTTTTGTCAATATTATTTATTTTAGGTTGCGCTTAACAAAATCAATCATTTTATACTCATGGAAGTTTGTACTTTCTTTAACTAGCTTGTGTTTTTTTACAATATAAGCTATAGTAAAGTCTCTATTCTATATTATGATTTATTTGTTTCACAGCTTTAATTAATCATTTTAATTAAAAGTCAATTGTATGCTTAAGCTTTGTTTTCTTGGAACAGGCACATCGCAAGGTGTTCCTGTTATAGCTTGTGATTGTGATATTTGCCGTTCTAATAATTCAAAAGATAAAAGATTGAGGTCTTCGGTATTTATAGAAAGTGAACAGACAAAAATTGTTATAGATAGTGGTCCAGATTTTCGATACCAGATGCTCAGGGAAGATATTAGTGATATTTCTGCAATTATTTTTACTCATGAACATAAGGATCATGTTGCTGGTCTTGATGATATCAGAGCATTTAATTGGAGAAGTAAAAAACCTATGCAAATATTTGCTGAAGCTAGAGTGCAGGATGCTTTAAAGAAGGAGTTTTCGTATATATTTGCTGAAAATAAATATCCAGGAGTGCCAGAAGTCGAAATGAATTTAATAGAGGATAATAGTTTTCAAATTAATGATTTAACTATCACTCCAATTAGAGTAATGCATTATAAGTTGCCGGTGTATGGGTATCGAATTAATGATTTAGTTTACATTACAGATGCAAATTATATTCCTGAGGAGGAAATGTATAAATTAGAAGGTGCAAAGGTGTTGATAATAAATGCACTACGTAAAGAATCTCATATTTCACACTTTACCCTCGATCAAGCATTAAAACTAATTGAAATTGTAAAACCAGAAAGGGCCTACTTGACTCATATAAGCCATCAAATGGGACGACAAACCGATATTGAAAAAATCTTACCAGAAAATGTGTATGCTGCATTTGATGGATTATGCATAAAAATTTGAAATTTAAGAATATGTTATAAAAAAAGAAAGTTCGTCAATTTATCGAACTTTCTTTTTGGTCTGTAGTGAAGTAGTCATTGGAAAAGATTAGTTACTTAATCCTAAGTAATCAAAAAGTTTAGCTTTTACATTACTAGTAAGTTTTCTTTTTCCGTTTAAGATATATGATAAATATACATCTGTTATTCCTATCATTTTAGCCACCTTTTTCTTTTTATCATCAAGGATTAAAAGTCTTTCTTTAATTGCAATTAAATCCTCATTTTTAAGGTGCTTTTCAATTTCTTGTTGTAAATCGCCCTTGCAAGATTTTTTGTCTGTTTTAGTCTTTTTGTTTCTTTGTGAGATACTTGTTTCTGACGAGTTGTTGTCTGCATTGAAATTTTCGTTAGCAGTAGCAGTTGAATTGTTGTCCTCTAGGTTTAATTTTGCTTGGTTTTCTGTATTGTTTTTCATGATGTAAGTTTTTTTATGATTTGAATTTTTTTAAGTTTTTGTTCAATATTATTTTTTTACAAACTAGTTTGTTATTACTGCGCAGAAATGATATTTCAATATATGTGCCAAAACGTATAAGTTGTAAGCAATCAGTATTTTACTAAATGAGCTATGTTTTCTTGTTCTTTTAGCATTATCCGTTATTGGATAGTGTTTTTTTGTTAAGAAAGCTAAAATCCAGAGAATTAAAACTTTATGTATTTTATCCATTTTTGTATAGTGTTTTAATTTTCATGCAATTATTACACTAGTTTGTTTAATTTATAAAATATATGTTTACATAATCGTAAAAGTATATTTGTTATTTTTATTTTGTAACAATTAGATTAATAGTTGTTTACTTTTTTTTTATGTATTGTAATGGTTTTTTATAAACCATATTTGTAATTATTCTTGTTAAGTTTGTTTTTTGTATTACAAAAAAGCTGTATCCGAAATTGGATAGTTTGTTTTTTTTATATAATTATTTTATGTTTTTTTAGCCTTCGATCTAATGATTGCCAGGTTATATCTAATAGATCTGCAGCTTTGCTCTTATTATTATGAGTTCTTTCAAGTGCTTTTAAAATATATTCTTTCTCAATATTTTTCAAGTTGAAATCTGCTATCTTTATTGTTCTATCTATTCCTGACTTAGTTTTATGAAAGTTGAAGTGTTTCATCGATAAGCCTCCGTTGTCAGAGATTATCATAGCTCGCTCAATTATATTTCTTAATTCTCTTATATTACCTGGGAAATCATAATTGTACATTTGTTCAATTACATCTTTGTCAATTCTCGATATGTGTTTATTGAGTTTTTTGTTAAGATTTTTAACAAAAAACTCAACTAATTCAGGGATGTCTTCTTTTCTTTCTCTTAAGGGATCTATCTGTATCACGAATGAATTTAATCTGTGGTATAAATCTAGTCTGAAATTACCATTCTCGCTATTATTTTTTAAATCCTGATTTGTTGCTGCAATTATTCGCCCTGTGAATTCTATATCTTTATTCGATCCTATTTTTCGAATAGTTTTATCTTCTAGTACCCTCAAAAGCTTTGTTTGCAGATTTAAAGGCATGTCGCCTATTTCATCTAAAAATAGACTTCCTTGTCCCGCCATCTCGAACCATCCCGCTTTGTCATATTTTGCGCCTGTAAATGAGCCCTTTGTATGACCAAAAAATTCACTCTCAAATAGTGATTCAGGAATTGCACTGCAGTTTACAGCATGGAAATAATTGTTTCGCCTATTGCTAGCTTCGTGTATTGATCGGGCTACAAGCTCTTTACCGGTGCCGCTCTCACCTGTGATTAATACAGAGGTGTCATTTGCCGTCGCAACTTTGTTTATTAATTGTATTGTATTTTTTATTGATTGACTGTGTCCTATTATCAGTCTTGATTCATCATCTATTTCAGAATTTATATTATTAAGTAGATTTTCTTTTATGGAATTTATTAATTGGTCTTGCGTGTAATTGTTAGTTAAAAAATCATTTGCACCTGATTTTAAGGCTTTCTTAATGCATTCTATATTATTGTCTGCATTTATGACAAGGCTGTTTATATGTTGGTGATCAATATTAATGAAGTCTAATAGTTTGAATCCTGCTGATTCAATATTCGTAGTTTCAATTATTGCAATATCAATATTATTGTTAGAGATATATCTTATCGATTCTTCTATCTCATATGATGGGATAATATTGAAGTCAAGTTTGGAATGATTGATTTCATTAATTATGTTTTGTTTTTCGCTAAATATTAATACTGTATGTTTTCTATTAAAGTTCATTTAATTTAATATTTGTTAGTAGACCTATGTTCTATAATTATGTTTGCCTTTATTGTCTGTTAATCAGAATATTGTAGAAATAAATATCGATTACAAAAATAATGTGTTAACAATAGACAAACTCTTTAATTGCGCTTAAGTATTGAATAACAGGTAGTTGTTAAATAATTTTAAACATGTGTCTATAAAAAAATCAGTCGACTATGTCAACTTTTAATAACTCAAATAAAATTACATCGAATGAATATAAATGGCAATATGTTTATGACTAATAAACATATTAATTTTATAAAAACTCCGATATTATCCACTAAAAAATCAGGTTGGTGTTAAATATGAAGAGTTTTTTAGTTTTTCTTATGTTTATTGAAATATTTTTATTCTTGAGTCTAGTTTAAGTATTATAAAATAAAAACAAATAGAAAAGCTTGTCTGTCAGTTTGGTAGTCTTAGTCGTTTTGTATTTTCGTAAATTTTATAGTCAATCTTATTATTTTAAATAATAGTCAATGTATAATAATGTTAAAATGCTTGTTTGCTATGATAGACAATATTTGTAGCGGCTTATTGATATTGAAAAACTAATAAGTTATGTTTATATAAGATAATCCCGTTTGTAATTTTATTTATTGGTTAGTTTGCACTCAGAAGATTTGTAATTCTCAATAAAGACTTAGTTTTTTTAGTATGACCAAATTCTGATAGAATGGTATTTGTAAGTTTTCCTAATCTAAGAGCAAAGGAGCAGGTTAAAACATAACGTGTAAATTTTGTTTTAATCAATTTTTTTTAGACTTGATTAGTTAATTTCGCTGTCTGCATCTTTATTATTTTCCTTAACTTTTATTTTATGCATATTGGTAGTGTTTCCTATAAGTTTAGCCAATATAGTATTGTGGAAATTATTAAGAAATATTTCAAGTTCAGTTTTTTTATTATTGTTGTTTTTCTGCTGTTGTATGATAAAAGTATTTTCAATTTGTGATAAAATTTGAACGTCTTTTTTTCTCCATATAAATGAATAAAAATGAAATTAAAGATAGCTAAAGCTGTATTAATGTTAGTCTTAGTTGAAAAAAACTATTTAGCATAGTCCAGAATTCAGTATCAATATTTGAATTCTTTATTATATCTATTAAGTTGGAAAAATAGGAATATAAATTATCCTGGTCGTTCTCTTGTACCGAATCTGTATTTAATTTTATAATTGGAATGATTATTTTCCTTGTTCCTTTTATCTTTGATTTGCATAGATCTCTTAATCGAAAGAATACACAATTGGATTTATAGAAACTATTTTTTTCAAAGCAAACTAGCTTTTGTTTATCTAACTTATTTACGATATACGAAATATGGAATCTTAACTTGTCTTCCGAAATTTTGAATATCGCAATTTTGTTAGATTCAGGAGAAATATTTCGTGTGTTGAGATTTTCTAAATCAGAAGAATTTAGTAGTTGATATAAGTTATTGTTTATTTCGTTTGCCCAATTTTCTAATAGTTTAATAGATATATAATTAAATAGTTCTTTATTTTCATATCTGTCATGAGATTCAAGACTAAAAAATAAGTAGTATCTGGACGAAAAGTAATATTATATGTCTTGGCTATATTGTTATGTAAAACAACCTGTGTTTGTGTATATCATAAATTTATGAATTGGTTTGTATTTTATGGTATTGTGACCTCAAATTGGGATGTAAGAACTTATATGACGCACGTTCCCCTATGTTTTAAATTTGTTTTTTTAGGCTGCAAACTTGCGTTTTTGAGCTTCAATATCTTTGTTAATCAATATCTTGCCTAGTGTGTTCAAGTTATATGACAATACGCCT
>JAOARN010000043.1 GCA_025210485.1 Marinifilaceae bacterium
TTAATATCGAATAACCCTGTTCTACACACTACAGAGCTACTTACAAGAAGGCTTCGAAGAACAAACCCCAAAACCTCCCCCCTACTTCTTTTTCTTTATCGCCCTTTGGGCGAGCATACTTGAAATTACTTTAGCTAATACACGATTTAGTTAAACATCTTTCAACATCAATACTTAATTTAAACCATAATTGTTCTTGCTCGGCATGAGACATTTGATTAACGGCATTATCTGGTGAATTTATAGCTTGAAATTGTGATAATTGACTTTCCTGCTCAAATCTACAAGGGCTAATTATTACAGGTAATATACTAGCTCCTCGTTGTCTAGCTGCAACCAGTAGTGGAGGAAGTTCCTTTGTAACTATAAAATCCGAAGCTAAAAAGTCAGCACTGATAAGTAATATTGCTACTTTAGCTTGTTCTATAGATCTTTCAATTTCTTGTTTCCACAAATCACCAGTATTGATTTTTGTATCATCCCATAAGTCTATATTACCATTTCTAACTAATGGTTTTAAATGAACTTGTAGCCTATCTAGAAACTTCTTATCATTATGACTATAACTAACAAATACTTTATTGCTCATACTATATTCTCCATTTCTCTCTTTTATATTTGAAGGATTATTTTTATCGGTATAATTTACAACATTAGAAATATTCTGCATTGATTTTAATTGCATAAGATTATCTAACCGTTTAAATTGAGATGGATTTTTTCTATTTACAGCAAAGTCTTCTTTTTTAATTTTATATATTAAAGATGGTTCTACTCGTGAATAATTCGGCGTATAAGGTTCTAAACATTCATAACACTCATTTTCAACCTTGTAATCTTCAAAGGCTATATAATTTTCTGAATTGCAATTAGGACATTTGGTTCTAATTGTTGCTTGTGCTAATTCTAAGTCAGCCAATTTTAAAAAGAAATTTTCTGCATCTACTAAACTAACATTATTACTTATTGAAAATTTCTCTGGAGTTAAATTACTGAGCCATGTTATGGGTATAATTTGAATCCAATTTTGGAATTTCATCAACAGTTCTTGATTCAAATTCTTTGAATTTATTAAGACCATATAAAAAATCCCCCTCTTGCAAGTTTTTGTAAAAATGAATTTCTACTAATCTGTTTTCAATTTCTGAATAACGTACTCTAAATTTTTCATCTTGATTATACCACCATATTTGAAGTTCAGCCACAACTCTACAGTTGTCTAAAGTAGACCTTAAACTTAAATATGTTTCAGAATTTAGTATTGTGTCCTTACAGTTTTTACCCTTCAATCTTGCATTAACATTTTTACCATCATTGAATTTTAAATATGCTATTAATCCCTCTAACCCCTCATAATCATCATTTTTATCTGTTTCATATAGAACATCACATATCAAAAGATTTTCTATATAATTACCAATTGATTTATTTATGTCAAATAGGTTATTATTTAAAGATTTTTGTTTTATATTTGATATATTTAACTTGCTAGCTAGATTATTGGAAATATCCTTTACTAATCCTGAAACACTATATGTATTTACCATCTTATTATACACTTTAACAAAACTATTTTTGGACATCCAATACAATACCTCTTGGATATTTCTTTCAAAATTGCAATCATCAATACCAAACATATTCATAATAAGAGTGCTAAATTTAAGTGCTAATTGTAATGGTTTATCATCATCATTTAATATTTTTGTTTTAGGATAAACTTTTGTTATTAATAGTGCTTGTTCAATATTAATTTCAATCGCAACATAGCTATTTTCAAATTGTCTTCTTTTTTTATTTAAGAGTTCTACATATTGACCAAATATAAATCTTATACCTTTTATTTCTTTGTCTTTTTCAATAATTTTAACTCCTAATAATCCTTCACTTATATCATCAATAGTAAAATAGGAATTTGCAATAATATTATAAGGCAAGTGATTTATATTAGGATATAAGCGTCTTATAACTTGCAATATTTTATCTATAGAGCTAATATCTTCCGTAATATTTAATATCTTTCTTATATAGCAACTTCGTTGTTTTCCAAAAAACAATGCATCAAATAAATAATCGTTTAATTCATTTATATTTAATACACCGTCATTAAGTAAATCAGTAATAAATGTCTCATGTTCTTGTCCAGATCTAGTAAATTCTTTATGTTTATTTATTTTAGTTAAATAATCATTCAAAGAACTTTTTGTAATATTATTTGTTATTGTTTTAGTAATTAAATATCTTGATGAATTAGAATAATTATCCATACTAACACCTCATTCTCTTTTGATTGTATTAATTATATCATAATATTTGCTATTTTGACATGATTTTACGGGTTCCTTATGTAAAATCTTAAAAATAATCTTTACCTATATCAAAATACTATGACATAGTATTAGCTAAAGTAATTTCAAGTATGCTCGCCCAAAGGGCGATAAAGAAAAAGAAGTAGGGGGGAGGTTTTGGGGTTTGTTCTTCGAAGCCTTCTTGTAAGTAGCTCTGTAGTGTGTAGAACAGGGTTATTCGATATTAA
>JAOARN010000005.1 GCA_025210485.1 Marinifilaceae bacterium
AAAATAAAAAATAATCGCCACGAAATTCCAGAACAGACTTCTCTGGGGTACCCCAGAGAAGTCTGTGGAAACTTTTTTATTTAAATAAAATGGTATACTTTTGGATTAAAATAGTGGTATACTTTTCGGTTAGAATATACAAGTCCAATCAGTTGTTTTGGTTACTAAATCTTCCAATTCAGCTAAATGCAAATAGAAATCTCTAAAATGTGTTTTTGTGGGAGATTCAATTAAGTCTTCGACAACTTGCCCTATTTTTTCATAAACATCAAACAAAATGTCAATCTTCACAAAATCAAGCGAAGAAATTTTATCTGTGGTTTCTGAATTTACGGATGTATTCTGAGAATTAAATGCAACAATCCATTGTCCATGAGCAATCTTATTCCGTATCTGGCTTGGTTCAATTATATATTTTTGAATCAAGCGATTTAATGTCTGGATTTTATTTCTAAATTCTCCATTACCATTATCAATTACACTAAAAGCAAGTTCTAAGCACTTTCTCCACTGTTCTTCTAAATTTCTTTTACTGGTAATTTGTTGAATTCCTTCCTCAGAGAATCCGTAAGGAGTATGAATCATTTTCAAAAAGCAAGTTTCTGCAAACGAACTATATAAAAGAGCATAATTCTTAGTTAAAATAGGAAGAATATCTTTTTTCTTATTCTTGATTGACTGATTAATAAGTTGCTTTATTTTTCTTCGGCTAGATTTTAGCTCTTTGACATTTTTTACGGATGACTTGTATATTTCTAGCATAATCATTTTTGGTTTTCAAGGCTTGTAATACGCACCTTAATACGTATTACAAGCCCGGAATCGAACCGGGATTTTCTATATCTAGACGTTTTACCTTGTTAAACTACAAGTCCGATTCAAAATTAATATATATTTTTTTAAAATCAATAGTTGTTCGTTTTTTTTACTTGGCCATAACGGGCTTGCACTATGAGGCGTGGGCAAAATAAAAGAGATGAACTCTGAGTTTTGCACTGAGCCAAATATGCGATTTGTTACCGCTTTGTCGTTTTAATTATGCCGTCAAATCGCAGATTTGGCGGTGTTTATTTCTTATTCTAAATTTCTAGTTTAGCACGAAACCCAAGTTACGTATTAGCCAATGTTAATGGCTGGCTATGCACAAATATTAATTAAATATTTTTTTTAAATCATTAAGTATAGCTATTTCTGACTCTCGAAGCTTTTCAAATTTATTATTTTTGAAATCTTCTAAAGTTATTGCATATTTTTCATCGAATGCATAATTATATACATCCTCCTTAATATTCTGTGGAATTTTCAACAATATTTCATTCTCAATTGATTCTTTTACTTTTCGATTTAATGAGTGAGAAAAATAATGGCTTAATACATTATAATAATACTTATTTATTAAAAAGTCTTTTGAAATTTTAAGTTTACTAAAACCATCGTGTAATTCATTTAGACATAATCTAAGTGAGAAAGGTATGAAAGAAACATAACTACTTGTTTCATCAAAATAATATTTTTCATCTGAATATTCATCGCCAAAACTTGATAACCATTCACTTTGGAGGCTAAAAATTTCAGAAATTAACCAATGGTTATTTGATGGATATTCTTTTTCTAAATCAATATTATCTCTGGAAATATTCTCGATTAATTGCTTAATTATACTAGAATATATCGTTTGCATATTTGTATATCGATGTGAAAGCATAGAAATATCAACCTTATTTCTAATTGCTGTAGAATAAAGTAAACCGATGAATCGAATGTGATAATAAACAGGTAAATCCCAGCCTTGATTTTCTCTAATTCTGCTTAATTGAAATCCTTGATTGTAGAAACTATTAGAGTTCGCTTCTTGCTGTAATTGATTCGATACAAAATCTGCAAAACACCTTAATATTCCATTGTTAATTGATAAAGTTAGGTTATCCTTTATAATTGTCTTCAAAAAAGGATTATCCTCTAGCAATTCATAACTATTCCAATGTGTTTTAATTTCAGAATAATATGCTGAATGCGGGTTTTCCAAAAATAATCGAAATATTTGTTGAAAATCGTTTTCTTCATTTAATTTTTCCCAATATTGCAATAAGTAATTTGAATTGTTCACAACTACATTATTCAAAAAACTTGGGTTTAAAATAATATTTTTGTATTCATCCCAATTTTTTGAGATCATTGTTTTTGAATTATACTTTGTAAATAGTTTGAAGAATTCGTCAAAAGATTTTCGATTTAAAATATCAGTAAGATACTCTAGGTTCTTTGGAGTAATTGTAATTTTGGACTTAAAAACAAATAGCCGAACAAGAAACCAAATAAAAACAACATAAAAAATACTAAATGCAATGTTTGTAGGTGCGAATCCTTTCGTTATGGTAAAAACATTTAACAATGTAATTACATCCGCCAAATTTTCAAAATAAATTAAATAAGGTATGACAAATAGTAAAAGAACCACTGCTAAAATCTTTTCAAATTTACTAATTGAGTTTAAGTTTAAATTCAGATCATCTTTAGGAATTAATGCAATGATCGCTGTAAAAACTGTAATAACAGTCAACCAGGTGTTTATATCCATTATAACTTATATTAATATTAGTAAGTCTCTTTTTGCTTGCCGTTAACGGCAAGGCTATGCGGAGTTTGGGATTTAAAAGCACCAAACTTTCATTTACCCACTTAGCCAAAACCATAAGTTATTTTATGTGTTTTCCAAAGACCTCAATAAAGGTTTTGGCGATTTCTGTTTTTTATTCTAAATTTTCAGGCTCGCACGAAAACCTAATTCCGTATTAGCCATTGTGTGTGCTCTGCATGTGTATTTAGAATACAGTATTTGTAAGTTCTATAAAAAGTTCGAAAATACAAACTTTTTAACATAAAACGAAAACAAATAGCTAGTTCTTTTTCCAGAGGGTGTATATTTCTTGGGTTTGGAGTTGAGTCCCCCAAGTTATTAGTATGTGGTTTGATAAGATTGTGGATATATAGGAAATGGGAGAGAACTTATAAAAATATAATTTTGTATAGTAGGGATGCACGGCCGTGCGTCCTACTATACAAACTGCCTAATTTTGCAACTGCCCATATTATAATAGTTTTCATGGATCACCGACAATTTCTGGGTTTATTTAAATTTAGGTTTATAATTATGATAATTATCATGCGTATATTTTTGTTAATCTAAAGAGGAAGAAATCTGTATCAGCAATCCCTCTTAACCTAGATCTGAAATCCTTTATTT
>JAOARN010000044.1 GCA_025210485.1 Marinifilaceae bacterium
CCCTTACAAATGCTTATAGAGATATATTTCCAATTTTGATAATTCACTAACTCCAAATAATTGGCATTCGAATTTTATTATACAAACTTGGCATTGAAACATCTAATAATAATGCTCTGTATTACTGGGATGGCTGACGCTCTGGAAACCATTATTGCTTTCACCGTTTAGGGTTGGTCGGCTAAAATGCCTTATTTTACAGTATTTTTGAGCTTTACATATTTAACATTATTGATTATATACTTTACATAAGGAATCTCAAAATCCTCTTACAAATGCTTATAGAATTATATTTCCAATTTTGATAATTCATTAACTCTAATAATTGGCAATCAAATTTTATAATTCAAACTTGGCATTGGAACATCTAATGATAATACTCTGTATTGCTAGGGTGGCTGATAGTCTGTACACAAGAATTGCTTTCACCGTTTAGGGTTGATCGGCTAAAACGCCTTATTTTACAGTGTTTTTGAGCTTTACATATTTAACATTCCTGATTATAGGATTTATCTAGGGAATATTAAAATAACATCAGTATTAAAGCTTTTAATAAAAAAAGCACCTAAGTTATAATTAAAAACCCAGGTGCTTTGTATCATAATTAATGGTCTAAAACCATTTTTAATTGATCCGATATTTTATCAATTTGTCCTGTCATATAGAAGAATTTTTCTAAGACTAATAAAGAGATCAGATCTTCTCGTTCTTTATTTCTAAACTGAGCGACATACTCATGAGCATTTTTTATAATCTCATTTGCTTTATCAGTATTCTCAATATAGTAATTCAATCTTTCCTCTAGATCAGTGTATTCTTCATTTATAGCTAGATAATGATAATCTGGAATCAAAGTATCTTCCATAAACCATGTTTCAAATTTAGGTTTTGGCATAACAGGAAGTGAATTCGAAGACATAACCCATTTAAGATTACTTGCTACATCTGTACCCTCCAAACTCATTATAAACTTGTATTTTAAATGATCGGAGATAGTTATTCTATCTGCATTCCATTCTGGATTTTTCCCGTTATAATAATTTACTTTTCCGATATCACACATAGGATGATCTTTGTACATTTCCATGAATTTCGTCCTATGTGGCTGATGTGGATGTACTTTACCTCTACCTATTAATATGTTTTCCTTTTCTTCAAATTTGTATGGATCATTATTTATATAAGTAAAATGGCGTATTTTATCCCATTTAAGCACAACAGAATTCACATTATCTTCCGAAATTGGTCTACTCTTAACTAAACCTGGAATTTCAGGAGTGTGAACAACATCTCCATACAAGAATAATCCTTTTAAATTTTGATCAAAATACCTAGAATACTCATATAAGTCCATATAATAAACTTTATGTTTTTTCGGCATTTTCATATCAGCTAAACGAGTGTATTGACTTGTGTCAATTGATTCTCTAGAGTCTAATTTGTTATAATAATTAACTCTGTATCGAATATAGTCCAAATCAAATTTATCAAGACTCATTAACTTTCTACCTCTACTCTTCTGACAAAAAATAGAAGGCCAAAGCTGCATTAAATAATTACGAGAATAATAAAGGGCTTTATTATTCTTGTGTTTCCAGGACATTCTCTTTAAATTCATTTCTAATGTATTTGTATGGTGAAGATATTATGTTTTAAAAAAATCTCAATTTAGTATTTATATGTATACATAATTGTGATGTGGCAATATATTAACTTCATAGAAACTTTAATATTTACACATCTATTCTTTAAAGCTTCTTGAATAATTAATAATTATCAAAGATGCATAAAATAATTTAAATATCAAGAACATACAATCTGGCTAACAAAATCTATAATTACTAAACCTTAATATTCAAAAACATACAACAACAAACTACTTTGTTTCACTAATATAAACATCCTTAAAATAAAAAAAATCACTACAATGACTAATCAACAAATATATAGGGATAGTGGAAACTTATACAGCTAATACAAGCTTGGATATTTCAAAGGATTAGACTCATGCATAATTTCATATATACCCTCAAATACATTTTCCGCATTGGGGTTTGAAAAATAATCTCCATCAGTACCATAAGCAGGACGATGGTTTTTTGCTGTAATCGTGACTGGTTTTGAATCTAAAAACTGATAAGCGTCTTGTTCCTCCAAAACTTTTTGCATCATAAATGAAGTTGCTCCACCTGGCACATCCTCATCAAAGAAGACAACTCTGCTCGTCTTTTTTATTGACTCTAATATGACATTTTCAACATCAAAAGGGATTAGAGTTTGAACATCAATCAGCTCGACATCAATATCAAATTCTTTTAGTTGTTTTACTGCCTGCTCAGCAATCCTAACACATGATCCATAAGTAACTAAACTGATATCCTTGCCCTCTCTAACAATTTCAGGAATTCCCAAAGGAGTAGTAAACTCAGCATAATTTGAAATTTCTTCCTCCTTTAGTCTGTATGCGTTTAAAGGCTCAATTACAATAGCTGGTTCATCAGACTGTAATAATAAATTATAAAAACCCGCTGCTTTTGTCATATTTCGAGGAGTACATACGCGAATACCCTTCACTGAATTCAATATAGTTCCCATCGGCGAACCTGAATGCCATATACCTTCAAGTCTATGTCCTCTAGTTCTTATTATAAGAGGAGCCTTTTGTCTTCCCCTCGTTCTATACTCTAAACAAGCTAGGTCATCTGATAGAGTTTGGAGAGCATACATTATATAATCTAAATATTGGATTTCAGCAATTGGGCGTATCCCTCTAAGAGCCAAGCCAATTCCTTGACCTATAATTGTTGCCTCTCTTATGCCTGTATCTGAAATCCGATTCTCACCATATTTTTTTTGTAGACCTTCAAAACTTTGATTAACTCCTCCTATAAAACCAGTATCTTCCCCAAAGCTAACTAGATTGGGATACTTGGCAAATAATGCATCAAAGTTATCTCTCAATATTTCTCTTCCATTAACTAACTTTGGTTTTTGATTATAGATTGCATCCTTAATAGGAATAGAGAAAATATTTGATTTCGATTCACTGTACAGATGACTATTATAGGCTTTTGAATTCTCTGTTTCAGAATCATATAACCATCGAGTCAAAGATGATTTTAGTTTTTTAGTTTTAGAACAAGTTTTACATATTTCTCTAAGAATTTTTTTAACAGAGCTATGTAAATCTTTAAAATCAGGAAATACCAGCAATTCCAATTCACTTACAATTTCATCTATCTTACTTTGTTTGTTACACTTACAAGAATTACTCCGAATAATAGAAATCAGATTCTTTTTAGCCTCTTTTCTGGGACTTGTAAAATATTTCCATGCAATATTTCTAGCTTCTTTTACTTTTAGTTCAGAATCACTTTGTATTTGTTCCAGTTCATCAATGTTTGCAATATCATTTTCCAAAATCCATTCCTTCATTTTTAAAATTGGATCATTTGATTTCTCCCACTCTAGTTGTTCCTTAGTTTTATATCTCTCGTGAGACCCAGAGGTAGAATGACCTATAATTTGGACCATTTCTTCAATATGCGCTACAACTGGAATATGCTTTGTTCTGCAGATATCCAGCTCTTTTTCAAACATTTTACACAAATTTTCATAATCCCATGCTTTTGCTTTAACTATGCGAACTCCATTTTTTGTTTCTGTAGGCTCATAACCACTTAAAAGCTCCGAAATACTTTCCTTTGTTGTCTGATATTTTTTTGGAACCGATATGCCCCATCCATCATCCCAAACACAAGTTAGCATGGGTACTTGCAATACTCCAGCAGCATTTATTGTTTCCCAAAAATGACCCTCCGAAGTACTAGCATCCCCTATAGTACCTATAGCTACCTCATCCCCATTTTTCGAGAATTTATATAGATAGTTTAAATCTGTATTATTTCTATATATTTTTGAGGCATAAGCCAACCCAAGTAATCTAGGCATTTGTCCTGCAGTAGGCGATATATCAGCAGAAGAGTTAAAACGAGATGTTAAATTATAATAATTCCCATCATCATCAAGTATATGACTTCCAAAATGATTATTCATTAATCTCCCACCACTCACGGTGTTTATTTTTTGATTCGTATCGCCATATAGTTGGGAAAAGAATTCGATTGGATTCAATAAACCCAAGGCCAACATTAATGTCTGATCTCTATAGTATCCAGACCGCCAATCACCTTTCTTTATATATTTAGCTAGAGCGATTTGTGCAATTTCTTTTCCATCACCAAAAATACCAAATTTAGCTTTTCCCGATAGAACCTCTTTTCTTCCAATAATACTAAGATTCCTACTAATCCATGCTAATCTATAATCGTTTAATATTTCTTTTTTATCTAATTTCATCGTATTCAAATTTTAATAATTTGATAAATTCTTCATAAAATTTATCAAAACAGTTAGCGATAAAAACTCATTTCGAAGATGAATTTTTCAATGCTTAATTTAATAATTTATTTTGAATCTAAATAAATTAGAAATGTGATTTTTGCATATTATTTTTATTCATTCTAAATATTATCATTTTTATAATTCTGTACGAAAAAAACAATATTTTAAAATATAGATAAGGCTAATAAAATAGGCAGGTACAAGCTTATAATTAACAAAGTATACTTTTGTTAATGATATTATAGAATAGTATTAAATTTACTTATTCTAATCAGTTGATTTTCAATTTTGCAATAATCGATTATCATAAAATAAATCTATTTATAATTAATCACCATTAAAGTGCTTATCATTGTCAAAAAATCTTATATTTGCTCAAAATTAAATTTCACAATTATGTTACCAAGATTCTTATTAGCAGATAATTCGCAAGAATTACCAGAAACAGTATTTGTTGTTCATACGGACAGCCCAAAGTTTATTGTTGAATGCGATATTGATGATTTTAACTCAAGTCAAACGATTCATTGGATTGATTCGAAACCTGAGGAGCAAAAAATTATTGATAACCTTATTGAGGAAGCTGAAGATTTCTATAATGACGAATTAGCTAATCAAGAAGAATTGTACGATCAAGAATTTGATGAAGAATAATAATCTACAAACTATGTCACGAAAATTAAGAAGATCAAGTAATAAAATGATAGCTGGTGTTTGCTCAGGAATTGCCGAATTTCTAGGATGGGAAACTTCAACATTAAGAATAATTGTTGTTTTGCTAGCTATATTTACTGCTGCTTTGCCATGTATACTGGCATATATAATTCTTTGGTTTGTTATGCCTGATTATTATGATATAATTAAATAAGGGAACAAAAAAAGGCTGAAATAAATTATTATTTCTGCCTTTTTTTTGCATTTTTATGTATATAAAATTATGAAGCTTCAGATACAGTATTCATAAGATCAACTGTTAATTTAACATGTCCTCCTGGTCTACTTCCTGAAAACTCTGGATTATAACCAGCCTCTTCAAATTTATTTTTTACCATTTTCATTAAATCAGGACTTGAACTCTCAAAATGATGTGTTACTACAGTTTTACCTTTGCCAAATTTCTTCTCGAATTTTGCAATTACCTTTTCTATTTCTTTTTTATTTTTTTCTTGCTCTTTTGAAACTAGATGATTAAACTCAGTAAAATTTTTCATAATAGTAGTGTAAGTTTTATTATTATTGCACATGCAATATTAATAAATAAAACGATTCCTACAAGGATTAAATTATGTTTTTATTACATGAATATCTTATTTTTATTGACTAAAAACACAAGTTTACCATAACAGCCTCAATCGCACACTTATAACATAATTATATTTTCTTACGATTTATATAATCTATTATTTCATCCTTTTGCTTTGGCTCAAACCACTGTATTTCATTATCTCGTTTAAACCATGAAATTTGTTTCTTAGCATATCTTCGAGTATCTCTTTTTATTAAATCCACCGCAATTTCTAAAGTTATCTCTCCATCTAAATATTGAAACAGCTCTTTATATCCTACTGTATTTAGTGAATTTAAATGTTTGTATTGATACAGCTTCTTCACTTCAGCCAAAAGCTCTTCGTCCATCATTTGATCAACACGAGTATTTATTCTGTTATAAAGTATTTCTCTCTCAATATTAAGACCGACTTTTATAATATTAAAATCTCTCAGCTTCTTTGAATTTGTTCTCAGTTCTGAATATGGCTTCCCAGACATAATACATATTTCAACAGCATGAATAACGCGTTTGGTATTCTTTAGGTCAACTTGATCATAAAATACGGGATCGAGCTTTTTAAGCATCATACGCATATGTTCAGCCCCCTTTTCTTCATATTGCCGTACAATATCTGCACGCAATTGAGCATCAATTGTTGGAATTTCATCAATTCCCTCGCAGACTGCTTGAATATACATCATACTTCCTCCAACCAAGAGAGCAAAATCAGATTCCTTATGTAAATTATCAATTATGGAAATGGCAGATTTTTCGCATTCCCAAGCACTATAGTAGTCATGAATTGAATGAGTATGAATTAGATGATGTTCTACTTTTTCCAAAATATCTTTTGGTGGAACAGCTGTACCAATACGCATTTCTTTATAAACCTGTCTACTGTCTGATGATACGATTTTTGCATTATAATAATTTGCCAAATCGACGCTCAAATCTGTTTTTCCAACACCTGTTGGACCCAATAATACTATCAGATTTTTCTGCATAAATATAGATTTTAAAGAGGCAATAAATTACATTAAATCCTGATAATCGTCTAAGTTTTCGAAACCTGAGTCAAACATATCGTCATCACCAAGATGGTATGGATCATCTATATCTTCATTTGATAAATTGGCTCTAGATTTAAGTTCATCCATATTTAATTCAGGCATTTCAATATCTCCCAAACCCATGTTATCTATATCTATTTGCTGGGGTACTTCACCCTGTATATTATCTAATATTGCAGTAAATTTATTTGATTTATCTTCTGTTATCTTTTCAAGATGAAGATTCATAAATCTATCCGAAAATACATCAAACACAAAAATCAAATCGGGAGATTTAGTACTCGCAAATTCTTTTATTTGGCATACATCCATAGATATAACCTGCATTGCATTCTCATCATCATCCTCTCCTTCCAATTCAAACAATGCAATTTCTAATGCTCTATTTCCATATTCGTCTAATTTATAAAATGATGACATTTGAGTAGCATCATATTTTAACTCTTCAAGAATTAGGTCGTTTAATTGCTGAAAACTTTGATTTTCACGAATTTTTATTTCACATGAAAACTCCTGTTCTTCTCCATAGGATAATTTAAAATGATAAATCATAATTATAATTTTTCTAAGAATTTCAAGCTATTAATATTATCTGCATAATCATCTAGTTTAGGATTTTGACTTTCTCCAAAGCCTATAAAATCATTAGAGACCACGCACTGAATCATATCCGAAGCTGAATTAATAAATTTATAAAGCTCACAAATATCGTTATAGTACTCATAATTAACAACCGAGACAGAAGAATTTAATTCTTCAGACTCGACAAAGAGCGCAAAACCATTATCATAATAATCTTTACTGAAAAGTTTATTCTTTGATTTTTGATAGATATAATTATCCCTATAGTATTTATTATCAAGCAACTTATATTCATCTTTTAATTGTAATGCTATATTTTCAATCTTGATACTTGAATGGATATATAATTTAGAAATACTTCTACAACCCAGACCATAATACATAAAGATATCCTTATATAAATTCTGTAAATTATCATTTGAGATATCTTTTTCAATAATAGATATAGAATTTCTATTTTGTCTAATTATTTTTGGCTTTTCCGCAAACATTTGCATGAAGTACCTTGAAGAATTGTTACTACCCGTTGCTATTACTGCATCAATATCGCATTTTAATGAATCTATATTTTCAATAATTATAAACTTAGATTCGAAGTTTGAGTCTATATCTATTAAAATATTTCTTATCAGCTTTATTAATATTTTATCTTTAGATGAAAGCTTTAAAATTAAGTTATTTCCAGAAATAAGAACAGAAAGCACATCATGAAATACCACCATTGGAATATTTCCTGCTGCAATTACCAATATATTTTTAGGGTCAGAAATACAGGAAAAGTCATAACCTTTAATCCAATTTGATAATTTATCTGCCTCTAATAATTTAGAGTTTGCCTTAAAAGAATTAGTTACTGAATTCTTATCAAACCATTTATTTTCCTCGTATATATTATTAATAAAAGTCTGAGTTGAAATAGAACCAAATACTGATTTTGGCTCATTATTACTACTCTCTAGAAGCTCAAGTATTGCTATAAATTCGGCTCCTAATTTTACAAAAGCTTCTATTCTTTGCTCTAATTTCATAAATGAAATATTTCTAATAAAAAATGACTAACAATACAAACATTATATAATTATCATTTTAATTATTCCAAATTTGGTAATAATAAATTAATTTAATTCAAAAATATATGTAATAGTTCCTTGTTGGTAGGAAGCAGCATTTTCGTCTTTATTAAACTTTGCTTTTAAAGCAGCTTTTTTAGCAGCTTGTAACAGGTATGAATTATTGGTAGTTGAACCAACCACTCCTGGTCTTGCTTTCACCACATTACCTTCTTTGTCTACTGTTATCTCCACAATAACCTTCCCAGTTTCCTGTAAGTTTACCTTAGGTTTTGGAAGGCTAAGAGAATTTCTTCCAGACAATGAATACCCTACTCCTTTATCAGATAATCCATTACCTCCACTACCATGCACATTAGAATCTGGACTTCCTTGCATTGCGCCTTGTTGGTCTTCCGAATTTCCTTTAGAATTAGAATCTGAATTGGAATTAGAGAAAGCATTTTTTGTTCTATTTTTTATTTGCTCAATTTTCTTCTTTCTTTCCTTTTCTTTTCTTATTCTTTCGGCTTCAATTTTGGCTTTATGTTCTTCTTGAATTCTACGTTCTTCTTCTTGCTTTAGTCTTCTCTCTCTATCAAGTCTATCCTTTCTTTCCTTATCTTCTTGTTCTGCAGATTTTATGCTTGGAGCATCCTCTGTGTCTTGTGTCAATATTTTCTCCTCCGCCTTGACTGGCTTTTCTTTTGGTTGAGATCTTTCCACTTTTGTTTTTGGTGGAATATAAGCTGATGCACTTCCTCTACCAAATTTTGAATTACCAAAATTAAGCATAATTCCTTCTTCTTCAGGTAAAGGAAGTTCCGTTTTAAAACCAAAAGCGAATAAGATAAGTATTAAAATAACATGAAAGATCAAACTCCCCAAAATTCCATAAGTTTTATATTTTCTCTTATCTTTCATTTATATTATGTTTGAATTTATAATAGGAATGACATACAATCTTCAAATTTGAATTTTATAGTTTACTTTCCTCGTGTAGCAAGAATTAATTTGAATTTATTCTTTTTTGCTATATTCATAACCTTAACTACTTGCTTCATAGGTACCGATTGATCCACATGCAAAGAGATACAAGGCTCTTCTTCATTTGCAAGTTTCTGTCTTAATTTTGATTCAAGCAAATTAAAAGGAACTGGCACTTTTTCAATATAGAAATTATAATCTTTATCTATAGAAACTGTCGTAATTGGTCTAGCTGCTGTTTGATTTTTACTTTTAGGTAATAATAATTTCAGTGCATTTGGACTTATAAGTGTTGATGTTACCATAAAGAAAATTAGTAACAAAAACACAATATCTGTCATGGAAGACATGCTAAAACTGGCATTTACCTTATTTCTACTCTTTAGTCCCATAAAAGTTTATGTTTTTAAAATGTTTAAATGAATAAGAAATTATCGAGCAGGCTCGTTCAATAAATCCATAAACTCAATAGTTGTAGCTTCCATATTGAAAACACATTTTTCCACTTTTGCCACTAATATATTATATGCAAAATAGGCAATAATACCAACAATAAGACCAGCAACAGTGGTTACCATAGCAGTATAGATACCGTTTGATAATAGAGAAATTTCAATATTATTTCCAGCATTAGCCATATCATAAAAAGCTTGAATCATCCCCATTACAGTACCTAAAAACCCTATCATAGGGGCAGCACCCGAAACCGTTGCTAAAGTAGGTAGATTCTTTTCTAGTTTTGAAACTTCTAAATTCCCGATATTCTGAATTGCTTCGTTTACATCACCCAGAGGACGACCAATTCTTGTAATACCCGTTTTTATCATTCTTGAAACAGGTGTATTTGTAGTTTCACACAATTCTATAGCTGAACTAATTTGTCTATTCTGGATATAATCCTTTATTCTATCCATAAAATTAGTATCCTCAATGCTAGCTTGTCTAATTGCATAGAATCTTTCAAAAAAGATATAAATTGCAATTACTGACAACAAAAATATTGGAATCATTATCCAACCTCCTTTAAAAGCTAAATCAATATAATTTAGGCTCATTTCTTTTGCTTGATCGGCAGCTGGATTCGACAAGGTATCAACTTCAATATCAGTTTGTATAAAGGCTAAAATATTATTTAACAGCATAGTTTTTATTATTTATTTCGAATTTTTGATGGTAAATATACTCTTTTAAGTGATATTTTACATTAATCAAATTTTAAAAAAGCTAAAATTAAGATATAATAACAGCTCTAACTATAATTTTCATAAAAATATTGCTTGATAAAGCTATAAAACAATCATATTATAGATAAGCTCCATTTCTATTATTATGATTACAAGACCTAAAAACATAAATAACATATATTTATCTTAGAACAGAGAATATCTAATATGACTTTTGTTTAATATTTTTTATTATCTATTTTTAGGCAATATTTTTTCAAATAAACTGACAAACTACTACTAATACAAAATAATTAACATAACACACTCATGAAAAAAACTAACTACTCAATTAATTATTTATTGATAATATGTTTTGCTTCCATTTTTTTTACAAATTGTTCGAAAAATGAAGATAATAAGGCTGAAACTCCTACTGAACAGAAGGACACCAACGCCGACCAACCAATAAAACAAGACCCTACGGTTCCTTCAAATGAAACAATAAAAATTGATGATGAATCATCATTCAATGTTCAAAATTTCATAAAAAGTTTCAACCAAATTCTTAATCTTAAATGGAAATTTAAATACAGTTATAAACATGAAATAATCAATTCAAAACTTGCTTATAGCTATAGAAAAAATAATCTTCACGGAGATTTCGAATTACAGGATACAAAGTATATTCACAATTATGATCCTAATGGTGTAATAATTTCATCGATTCGATTTGACATTAATAATTCCATTGTGGACGCTGATGCCGATAGAAGCTTCACATATAAGTATGATAAAAATGGATATATCACTAAATTCTGTAAACGTTCTGGAAATTTTGAGCCAGATAATTTTATTGTAATTAGCTATGATTCAAAAATGCGTATCATAGAACAAAAAATTTATCAAGGAAACAACGAAGATAATCTTCTTGAATCATATGAATTCACCTATTTCGATGACAGCAATTATGATCCAAATGACTACAATTCGACTCCTCGGTTAAAAGGAATATCAACTTTTTACAATGACAACAAAAAATCTGGCGAGTATACTTACGATTATGATAACAACATGAATCTACTTAAGCTAAATGAATTGGCTGAAAATGGAGAAATCTACAAATCAAGAATTTATGAATATGATAATAAAAATCGACTAATAAAGGAATCTCAATCAAACAGAGATAATTTTGTTAGTTTTGAATATTCGAATGATTACATAAGTGTAAATGAGTTTCAATCAGAAAATATAATATTTGCTTCAAATAAGTACGACAAAAATAATACTCTTGTCGAAAAAGTAGCATTTGAATACAATGGTGATGATGAATTAACGCACTATATAAGAGTGGAGATAACACCAGTATATAATTGTCATAACGACCAATACCCTTCAAAATCAACTTATATGATTGGAGCTATTGAAGATAACAAGATACAGGCTTATGCTACTACTAATAAATCCAAATCCGATAAAAACAATGTTGTAATTGAATTTTTTGACAACAAGGATAAATTATTGCTTTACAAAACAATAAATTATGACAATGCTATAATAAGAAGAACATTCCATACTCCTGATGGTAAAGAAATAGGTTCTGATTATAATATGGAAGAATGTATTGAAGCGTTGGATTATGCTCATCGCTTATAAACTTAAATAATTCATAAAGAAAATAGCTTAATAATCCATATCTATTAAGCTATTTTTTTGCATATCAGATAATAGCTGACTATAATTTATTTCAACATTATACCTGACATAAAAAGAGATATGTTTAATAACACATAGTATTCTTTAATTATACCTTATCTATTATCTAGTTTTGCCGCGCAATTAAATAAAAACCAAATCAAAACAACATGAAAAAATTTTATTTACACCTATTATGTTCTTTATTCGTATCTACCTTATGCCTAACTAGCTGCAGTGATGACGACGATGAAACGGTTATAAAACAAGAAAATGTAAAAATAGAAATCGATGAAAACTCTTCATATATCGAAAGTGTTTTTACTGAAAATTTAGAACAAATATGCCGTACTCAAGATGGATATATGCACAATTATCAGCTTAAAAATTACAAAGAAGGTAATAGAATAAAGTACAGTATACTTGAATCAACTGTTCATGGTAAATTCAAAATGCCTATTATTAAATTTATTCATCACTATAATGATAAAAATATTATCACATCTTCTTCGATATATGAATTAGATTATGGAGTGTCTGAAGAAGAATCAACTACCGAGTTAAAATATGAATACAACAAAGATGGATATATTATAAAATACACAGGCATAGTAGACGGAAAAGATTCTTTCTTTAATTCAATAAGTTATAACGAACATAATCTAATATCAGAATTTAAGATGACTGAGATTACAAATGAAGAAAAGAATGAAGGTTTAGCTATAAACTTATCTTACGAAAAAATCGGAGACACATATCATGTTACTAAACTCGAATCAAAAAATAATGGCGAGGGCAGTAAAACATACACTTTTTCTTTTAACGACAAGCAACAAGTTTCAGAAGAAAATGAAATAGAACTGTCTGAATCAGGAAACAAATATGAATACAATACAAAATTCACTTATGATGAAAATGGTAGACTTATCGAAGAAGTAGAAACACATAAAAATAACGAAGATAAAGAAACCTATAGTTATTCAGACGAAAAGCTAGACTGGATTGATTATTATAAGAATCAAGTTTCACGAATTAAATCATTTGATAAGGATGGCTTTTTGATAAAAAGAATTGAATGTGATTTTGACTACGATACTGACAAAATAGATTATATAAGAGTTAGCGAATATACAAAAAGCATTAAAACCAAGGTATTGTTCTGTACTGGTACTATTGAGGATTATAAAACAGATATATATTATACATATAAAAAAGATAACAACATCGTCACAAAAGTATATTTTGATAATAATAATCAGAAATTATTAACTGTTGTTTACGATGAATCATCATACACTACTAAATATAGCCTAGAAGATGGAACAGAAATTGATAGAGCTACTGTAATAAAAGATTTTCCGATATTGGCTACTTACGATCATATATAAGATTAAATTATTTACTTTTAAAAAAGGCTTGAATTATAAATATAATTCAAGCCTTTTTTACATATAAAATATTAACCAAACACTCAAGTGTTTTTATAGTGTTATTAGACATTTTTATTTTATTGTTTAGTTACTATGGTTTTAGTTTATTTGTACCTACTTTACTTAATAAAAAATTTATAAACATGAAAAATTATTACTTAAATTTATTTTGCGCATTATTTATTGCATTATTTTGCTTTAGCGGCTGTAGTGATGACGATGATGACGAAGCAATAAAAAAAGACACAACTGAACAAAATCAAGAAGAAGGCGTAACAATCAAAATTAATGAGAACTCATCTTTTAATGAAAAGATATTTCTAAAATGTGCAGAAATATTATTCCTTTCAAGAGAAGGATTTGATCACAACTATCAATTAAAAAATCACAGAGAAAATAATAGATTAAAGTACAGTCTTGTAACAACAAAAGCACATGGAGACTTCTCTATGCCATATGAAAAAATTATTTACACTTATGATGATAATAATGTAATAATATCTTCAACATCAGAAGATATGGAAGATGGTCTTAAATACGACGAATCTGATGATAGTTTTAAAGTGGTATTTGAATACGATAAGGAAGGATATATAATAAAAACAGAAAAAATTTATAATGAAAAGCCTGTTGGAGAAGTAACAATTAGCTATAATGAGAATAAACTGCTAGTTAAAATGGAAGGAACTTATAATTACGGTGGATCCGATAAAGGGAAATTCTCAGAGGAATACTCTTACACAGAAGTAGCAGGTTCATATTTAGTAAGCAAATTGGTATATAATGAAACTGATTCAGATGGCAATGAGGATAATTCCGAATATATATATGAGTTTAATTCTAAAGGATTGGTCATAAATTGTAATAGTGTATGGGGTAAGGAAAACTCTAGTTACACTTATAAATACGATAGTCAAAATAGATTAATTGAAGACACTTTTTCTAGCGGAATTAGCGAATCCAAAAACACTTATAATTACACAGAAAATGAATTACAGATTAGAGAACTTTCTAAAACAGGAGAGATAGAAAGCATAAATTCATTCGACAAAGATGGTTTTAAAATCAAAAATGTAGGATGGGCTTCTAATAGTGCTTCACAAAAGTATATTTTAGTTACCGAATATACTAAAAGCATTAAAAACAAGGTGTTGTTCTGTACTGGAACCATTGAGAGCTATAACACAGACATATACTACACATACAAAAAAGATAATGACATAGTTACAAAAGTATATTTTGATAATAATGATCAGAAATTATTAACTATTGTTGAGGATGAATCATCAGATACTACTTATAGCTTGCCTGATGGTACAAAAATTGATAAAGATACTGCCAAAGGAGATTTTCCTAAATTGGTTACTTACGATCAAATATAAGATTAGATAAGAAATAAAAAAAATCCTAAAATACAACATAATGATATTTTAGGATTTTTTTGCATAATACATTCATTCCAAAGTCAAGATATACAAAACAACCACCACCCCACTTATAAAACATAACAATAAGCTATTAGATTTTTACGATAATCAATTAAGTTAAGTAATATAAAATTTTTGTAACTTCAAGCTTGCGATAATTACAAAAATAAGATGAAATGATATACGATATAGCAATTATAGGTAGTGGACCAGCTGGATTTTCTGCTGCAATGCGAGCAATTGATTATGGAAAAAAAGTCTGTCTTATAGAAGCATCACATATAGGCGGAGCTGGTATAATGCATGGAGCCTTAAGTTCCAAAGCAATGTGGCAGCTATCACGAGATTATGCTACAGCTGCCTCAATCGACAGAGGGTATAGAACTTCTGGTTTAAATGTTGATTTCAAGCTAGTCAAAAAGACGATAATTCAGGCAGCAAAACAAAAACAATTACAAATACTCTCCCAAATTGAAACCTTTTCGAAAGAAAAAAATTCAAATTCATATATTGATCTAAAACGTGCATACGGAACCATAATAGATAGAAATACTATAAAACTAGACTACAAGGAAAAAGAAAGCGAATATATCAAAACTGAAAATATTATTATAGCTACTGGATCCAAACCAAGAAAAATAGATGGAATTGAGGTTGACCAAGAAAGAATTATAGACTCCGAAGGAATATTAAAACTCAAAGAATTTCCTCAAAGAATGATAATTATAGGTTCGGGTATAATTGGATGCGAATTTGCGACTATTTTTTCTAATTATTCACAAACAGAGGTTCACTTATTGGATAGACAACATAAAGTAATTCCCTTTGAAGATGATGATTTAATAAGTTGCGTTTCAACCAATTTAGAAAATAACGGTGTCAATATACACCACGAAGCAAGCCTGAGATCTATACGAAAAATGGACGATCACCTGGAGGTGGTTTTAGATTATCAAGATGGCCATTCAAGCTTATTAGAAGTGGATGTAGCTTTAGTATCAGCAGGAAGAGTGCCCAATACAGATAATATTGGTCTTGAAAATATCGGTTTAGAAACAGACGAAAGAGGTTTTCTTAATATAAATGAAATATGTGCATTTAGTGATTTCAAATCATGCAATATTTTTGCAGCTGGTGATATCAGTGGTCAAGCTCAATTATATTCTGTTGCAGAGCTTCAAGGAAGGTATATTATCGAAAGTCTTTACGATAATCTTGAATATCCTATTGACTATTCAAATATGTCAACCATTATGTTTTTCAAACCAGAAGTTGCAGCTGTCGGTTTGAATGAGAAACAATGCCGAGAAAAGAAGATTCCTTACAAGGTAGCCAGCTATTCTAATTCGCTTATAAACAGAACCATTTCAATGGGTGCCACAAATGGTTTTATAAAAATAATAGTAAAGGATGATGAATCGAATCAAATACTAGGAATGCGTGCTGCTGGACCACAGGCATCCACACTGATAACATCTATAGCTCAGCAAATTAGACAAAAGGGAAATTTAAATGAGATTCGACATAATGTTCAACCTCATCCAAGTATAAGTGAAGGTATACAGGAATGCTTAAGGGTTTTGGACGGAAGATCTATTTTTAAGCCTAGTGCATTTCCTCAACTCATTAAGCTCAAGACTTGGAGACCAGATTATTAAAATGCAAAATCAATAATATTTTTATATTAAATTTTAAAATATTATTGATTTCATAATAATTATAATCACGATTAATTCTATTCTGGAGCAGACCTATCAATACGAGGTAATGATAATTTATAACGAATTGCCAATGTTCGTATTATGATAATTAACAATGTTGTTAAAACCAAATTATACTCATCACTAAGCTCTAATTTATTTAAAAGAATATATGTAGCAGCTCCAATAATACAAGCTGTAGCATATATTTCTTTTCTAAAGATAAGTGGTATATCATTCACAAAAGTATCACGCAAAACCCCTCCCATTACTGCCGTTACAACTCCCATCACCATACTAACAATCGGATTAAAACCGAGGCTCAAACTCTTCTCTAATCCTATAATTGTAAAAACTCCGATACCAATAGTGTCAAAGATAAATAAGGTTTTTTTCCATTGCATAATATGACGTTTAAAGAAATAAGTAAGAACAATAGCTATGCCTATAACAATAAAATAATCCATATTGGTTGCCCAGATAACAGGGGTACTACCCAGTACAAGGTCGCGTATGGTACCTCCTCCCAAAGCAGTAATAAATGCAGCGAAAAAAGCTCCAAACAAATCTAAGTTTTTATCTGAAGCTGATAATGCCCCTGAAATTGCAAAAACTAAGACTCCAGACATATCAAGAAAGTAGATTATATCCATAATAATTGGTATAAAAAATTGAGTTGTGTAAGGAGATATCCCTGAACAACTCAATTATATTATGTAATATTATATCTTAAGGAGATATTAAAATAAATACTTATTGTAAACTTATTTTACTAAAAGTCTTTTATACATTTGAACCGTATTCTCCAAACCGTAGTATAAAGCATCAGAGATAAGAGCATGACCTATTGAAACTTCATCTAAATTTGGAATACTTTTGCTAAAGAATTCCAAATTTTCAAGACTTAAATCATGACCTGCATTGATTCCAAGCTTAAGTTCATATGCACGCTTAGCCGCAATAACAAACTCGGCTATAGCAGCATCTCTATCTTTGGAATAATTAGCAGCATATGGCTCTGTATATAATTCTATTCTATCGGTTCCAGTAGCAACAGCACCTTCAATATTAGCAAGATTAGTGTCAACAAAAATAGATGTTCTAATATTATGAGATTTAAATTCAGCAATTACCTCCGAAAGAAATTCCTCGTGTTTAACCGTATCCCAACCTGCATTTGAGGTCAATGCCTCTGGTGGATCAGGAACAAGTGTTACTTGATGCGGTTTTACATCTGTCACCAATTTAATAAAATCCTTTGAAGGATAACCTTCAATATTAAACTCAGTTTTAACTAAATCCTTTAATTCATATACATCTGCATATCTGATATGTCTTTCATCAGGACGAGGATGCACAGTAATACCTTCAGCACCAAATTTCTCGCAATTAACTGCTGCCAATGCCACATTAGGCTCACTACCACCTCTAGCATTACGTATAGTGGCTATTTTGTTTATGTTAACACTTAACTTTGTCATTTTTGTTGTGTTTTTATTATGATTACACAATAATAATCTATTTTATTCTAGGGTAAATTTAACCCAATAATTAAGTTTTGTCAAAAAAAATTAAAAATCTGTTCGTAATTTACCATTACATACAAGTCCATCTAAACCTAAGTTACCAGCAGAATTTATTGCATCATCTATGGTATGAACTATTGGCTCCCCTTTGGTATTGAAGGAGGTATTTATAAGTGCTTTTATATTACAATTTTCATCTAAATATGTTAACAAATCAAATATAAAAGGATTATCATCTCTTGAATCTACAGTTTGAATTCTGGCACTACCGTTTATATGTACTACCCCTTCAATCTCTTCCTGTTTTTCGGCTAATACAAAATAATCTCTCAGCATAAACTTAGACAACATAGAACTATCGCTACTTCCTGTGAAATACTCTAAATTTGATTTTAACATAATTGGAGCTATCGGTCTATACCATTCTCTTTGTTTCATGTCACAACTTAGTTTTCGGCTAAGTTCTTTTGAATTTGCTAAAGCCAGAAGACTTCTGTTACCCAAAGCTCTTGGTCCAATTTCACCATAAGAATTGCATACCCCAATAATATTGTCATTTAAAAGAAATTCTGCAATTTCCTTTATATCTTTATCATCATAATCTAATTCATAATTTGAAATAGACCAATTATTCAAATAAGGCGAATGGACTTCAATACCATCATGTTTACATAATTCCATAAAAGCAGCAGCTCCTATAGCAAGTCCAGAATCTTCAGAACAAGGAGGAATAAACACATCCTTAAAAATATTTGATTCAATAATTTTGTTATTGGCAACAATATTCAAAGCCGAGCCACCTGAGTAATATAAATACTCAGTATTGGTACTTTTTTGTAGATGTTTGAGTTTTAATAAAAGTTCTCTTGTAAATATTTCCTGAAAACAAGCTGCTATATCTTGAATAAACTTATCCTTTTGATCAATATATCGTTTTTTATATCCAAAATCAGCAGCAGCATTATCGTAAAATTTCTTTTTTGATTTCCATATATCAGAAAAATAATCATTTTCTTTCAGCCAATTCTCGATTTCGGGCTTATATTCTCCAAAACTTGCAAAACCCATAAACTTTCCAGGTACTGCATTTTGATCAAATATCTTAGATTCGACAATTGCAAAATTCAAAGCATTGGCATTAAAGAAGGAAGAAATATATTTAAAATCCCAAGTAAACTCAAGATTCTGTATTTCTCCTTTATTATAAGTCCATACAGAAAAATTACTCAAACTTGCTCCTCCATCATAATGAACTAGAAGACTATTATCCTTGAACTTCCCATAAAATGGCAAACAACTAGCTATATGAGCCAATTCATGATTCAGAATATAAGCATCACAATTTTCATTTAAAAAACTAGCCCTCCCTTTTTCCAAGCCATTATTTAAACTTGTATTGATATTAGCCTCAAACCTTATATTACCTTCCTCCGAAATAAAAGAACGACCAAGTATATTGTCTACAAAAACTAAATCATATTCCTCCCCAAGCATTTTTTCTTCTTTCAATATTCTATATAAATGCTTATCAAGTTTATTATCACGTTTTTGCCTAGTAAGTCTTTCTAGTTGGGCAAATCTCACTAGCTTTTTTTCTTTGAATATCGCAATTGAATGATCATGCGATATAATGGGATAGGGAGAATTATTATTGTCCCTAATTCCATATATTGCTAATGTAGCTTTTGATTTTTTCATAATAATAGAAAGATACAGTTTTAAAAAACTTTTTTTAAACTTAATTATTTTCTTCTTTACTTAGCTCTGATTCAATTACATTTTGCTTAACCTGCTTGATTGCACTGTTTTTAGCCTCTGAAAATGAAAGTCCATATGATCGATTAATAGAGGTGTATTGAGTAGGAAATTTACTCAATATAGAATCATACAAATCATCTAAAAGATCCTTTGTTGGAAGGTCAAATTCTAGTCTTGTTTCAAATCTACGAACTAAAGCTTTGTCAATTAAGTTAATCTGATTAGTTGCGGCAATAAGCAAACATTTTTGAGGAAGTGCATCAATTAACTGAATAATACTATTTACCACCCTCTTCATCTCACTATTATCGGTATCGTCATAATCACGCTCTTTTCCCAAGGAATCGAACTCATCTAAAAATAAAATTGCTTCCTGATTTTCAACAATTTTAAAAGCTGCTGCAATATTTCTAGACGTCTCTCCAAGTTTAGAAGAAACGATATTCGATAAAGATATAACCTTCATCTTTTTGTTCAACTCAGTGGATAAAGCACGAGCCAACATGGTTTTTCCACAACCAGATTGACCATAAAATAAAATCTTATTAGTAACTGGTAATTTATATTTTAACAGAGTATCTATATATCTATACTCTTGCAACAATGAATTTATAGGTTGCTGTATTCTTTCGGGTAAAATCATATCCGAAAGTCTAACTTTTTCGGGATTAATAGTAAATATGTGGTTCATTATTCTATCTTTTTTATTCTAACTACACACAATTTTAAATTTGCTGCAAATTTGTATAATTATATCGTAGTTTTCACACTTTCTTGAAACTTTTATTCTGTTTAGGAACAGAAATCGAAATAAATGGAATATTTATATAGACGTATTTTTTAAAAGTTTTGATAATGAAACTTCCACAACAATATTTTGATTTTTTTGCCAATTTATAAAAATTTGATTTTGCAAAATCTAAAAAAAAGATATATGTTTGTTGTCGAATAAGTAATACTTCACATAAGAGTTTTACTTTGATTTATACAGAAGAAGTGAGAGAACAGGCTCTGTGACCTTCTGACAACCCCAGTCTTATACTGAAAGGTGTCAAATCCTGACCAAAACAATTGGTGAATATAAATTAAAGATTATGAAAAAAACTATTAATACATCAATCAGTTCTTATAGTAATTTGATTATTTCAAATAAATCAAACCAATCTTTTTTAAAAATTATGCCTGATTGCTTTATCATGCATATGATTTAACGCATCCTGTCTATAATTCCTAATCTTAGACGCTGGTGCGTATAAAACAACTCCGACCATTAGGCCTCTGTCCTTTTTTTTCGTTTTATTATTGCCAAATCAATAGTATTTTAAGAGTAAAAACTCACAACTATTACTAATAGTTATATGTGTCTTATAGTATGCAATATACCGCAGATTCACATTAGCTAATTTAGCATATTTAAAATCATTAAAAACGACTCTTTATATTATAAAAACAAGTGATAAGATTCCTGTTTTTATATGTTAATAGAATATTTTTTATTTCACATAATACTCTCCATAAATATCTTTATTATGCTAACTACAATTAGCTGTTAAAATTGAAGATAATTTATGGACTGGACTTATACACCCTAAATTAAAACACGATGACAAACTCCCTAAACTACGAAAGTCTTCAAGTACATGCTGGTTTTGAGCAAGATGAAACAAATTCATGCACAACTGCCATACACCAAAGCTCAGCTTACACATTTAAATCATCGAAACATGCAGTTGACCTATTTGAATTAAATGAATTTGGAAACATATACACTCGAATAGGAAATCCAACCAATGAAGTATTTGAAAAGAGAATTGCAGCTTTGGAAGGAGGTAGTGGCGCACTAGCTTGCTCCTCTGGACAATCAGCTCAATTCCTTGCTCTTACAAACATCTTAAGATCAGGTGAAAATTTTATTTGCGCAGATCAAATATATGGAGGAAGCTTTAATCAGTTTAAAATTCAATTTCAAAGACTTGGAATTGAATGTCGATTTTTTGACACAAACAATACTAATGATGCAATTTCAAAAATAGATAAAAACACCAAAGCAATATTTGTAGAGACTTTACCTAATCCTAAAATATCGGTTCCTGATTTTGAGAGATATGTTGAATTAGCCAAAAGCTTTGATCTACCTTTAATCGTAGACAATACATTTGGTGCGGCAGGTTATGTATTTAAACCTATAGAACATGGAGCAAACATAATAGTACACAGCACAACAAAATGGATTTGTGGACACGGAACTACGATGGGCGGAGTAATAATTGATGCTGGAAACTACAACTGGGGCAATGGGAAATACCCTCAATTTACACAGGCATCCGAAGCTTATCACGGTTTCAAATTCTGGGAAAAATTCGGATATGACAGTCCTTATGGTAATATTGCATTTATCATAAGAGCAAGAGTTGAAGGAATGCGTGATTATGGATGTTGCCAAAGCCCTTTTAATTCATTTCTACTTCTTCAGGGGCTTGAAACTCTATCTCTTCGACTTGATAGACAAATCAGCAATACTCAAAATCTGGCAGAATGGCTTATAAAACAAGAATGGGTAGAAAATGTAAATTACCCTGGTCTAAAAACTGACAAATATTACAACTTAGCTAAAAAGTATTTTAAAAAAGGAGCTGGTTCTGTTCTTACATTCAAACTAAAAGCAGGAAGAGATACGGCAGATATTTTCATTGAGAAATTAAATTTAATAAAACACATAACGAACTTAGGTGATGTAAAAACTTTAATAGTTCATCCCGCATCAACAACCCACCAACAATTGAGTAAAGAAGAACAAATAAAATGTGGAGTAGAGGAAGGATTATTAAGACTTTCAGTTGGGATTGAACATATTGATGATTTAAAACAAGATATACAAAATGCGATTAACGAAACATTGCCTCATGAAATATCTAAACCAAACAACTATCAACACAAACAACAAACACTAATCTCTTAATTATCTAAACAATGCAAGATAAAACCTACATACACAAAGGTATTTTTGAATTGGAAAACAAGGAAGAACTTATAGACATTAGAATAAAATATTCATATGCTGGTAAAATTAATTCAAATCATAATAATATAATCTGGGTATGTCATGCATTAAC
Organism: Marinifilaceae bacterium; assembly: GCA_025210485.1. Lineage (GTDB taxonomy): Bacteria > Bacteroidota > Bacteroidia > Bacteroidales > Marinifilaceae > JAOARN01. Next base: position 23,175 of record JAOARN010000044.1, read on the forward strand.
TGGAAATACAAATGTTTTTGAATGGTGGTCTGAACTTTTCGGTCATGGTAAAATTTTTTGTCCTAGTAAATATTTTATAATATGTGTTAACAGCCTAGGTTCCTGCTATGGTACAACAGGTCCAAATTCGCTTAATCCAAAAACAAAAGAGAAATACTACAATAGCTTTCCCTTTTTCACAATTAGAGATATGGTAGGAGTTAATGAGAAATTACGTATACATCTTGGTATCAATAATATAAATATACTTATTGGAGCATCACTAGGAGGAATGTTGGCTCTGGAATGGTCATACAAGCTAAAAGAAAGACTCAATAAACTTATTGCAATTGCAACAAATGCTGTTCAATCTGCTTGGGCTATAGCATTTAATGAATCCCAACGTCTCGTAATTGAAAACAGTTCTGATTGGAATGAGGCTACAGACAAAGCAGGGATTGCAGGTTTAAAAATTGCTAGATCAATTGCTATGCTAAGTTACAGATCATATAATGGCTATAATTTAAAACAAAAAGAAAATGACAACTCAAAGATTAATAATTTCAAGGCAAGCAGCTACCAAATCTATCAAGGTGAGAAATTGAGCAGAAGGTTTAGCCCTCACTCCTACTATTACCTAAGCAAAGCAATGGATAGTCATAATATGGGAAGAGGGCGAGACAATATAGAAAAAGCTTTGTCACAAATCAAGGCGAGAAGCTTATGTATAGGAATAGATTCGGATTTGATATTTCCAAATTCCGAACAAAAACAGCTTAGTAAACATATTAAAAATGCAAAATATAAAGAAATAAAGTCCATGTACGGGCATGATGCATTTTTAATTGAACACGAGCAACTAAATGTAATAATGCAAGATTTTATAAATAACAACTATGAATAATATTTTAAATATAGGAATTTTTGGATACGGAACAGTAGGCGAAGGACTTGCCCATGTTCTTAAAAACAGTGAAGGTATTAAATCTCAAATTAAAAAAGTATGTGTTAGAACTAAGAATAAAGAACGGAACGGTATTCCACAAAGTATAATAACATATAATGCTGATGATATTTTAAAAAACAAAGACATTGATCTCGTTGCAGAATTAATAGACGACGACAATGAAGCTTATCGTATCGTTAAACAAGCATTAATCAATAAAAAAAATGTAGTTTCTGCTAATAAAAAAATGTTAGCTCAGCATCTTCAAGAATTAATTAAACTACAGAAAAAACATGAAGTATCTTTGATTTACGAAGCTTCGAGTTGTGGCAGTATTCCGATAATTCGAAATTTGGAAGAATATTATGACAATGACTTAATACAGTCATTATCAGGAATTATGAATGGATCATCAAATTATATATTAAGTAAGATATTCAATGAAAACACAGAATATTCAAAAGCATTAAAAGATGCGCAAAAACTAGGCTTTGCTGAAACTGACCCTAGTTCTGATGTAGAAGGATATGATACATTGTACAAATTAATCATTCTAACAGTACACGCCTTTGGCGTATTCATTAAATCAGATGAAGTATTTAATACCGGTATCTCGAATTTAAAAGCTTATGATATCAAAATTGCCAAACAAAAAGGATTTAAAATTAGACTCATTGGACAATCTACAAAACTTGATGACTCAAAAATAAATCTTCATGTATGTCCAAAATTTGTAGATTCAAAAGATCAATCATATAATGTGGAGGACCACTACAATGGTATTTCAATAAATGGTAAATTCTATGATAATCAATTTATGTATGGAAAAGGAGCTGGAGCTCATCCTACAGGTTCTGCAGTGCTAAGCGACATAAGTGCTTTAGAATATAATTATAAGTATGAATACAAGAAACTTAACTTAAACTCAAATTTAGAACACTCAAATAATTTAAGACTACATATATATATAAGTTTTACAAACTTTGATCAAATTAAAAATTTTAATTTCATCGAAATTAATGAACAATTCAAATCATCTGAACATAACTATATTATCGGAAAAATAAATTTAACTGAATTGATAAAACATAAGCATATTATAGAAAAAGAAAAACTATTCATAGCTACAATTTAGGATTAAAAATAAGCATTAAGCAAAACAATAATTTAGAATCTAACTATTAACCAAAAATGATTATATACAAATTTGGAGGATCATCTATAAAAGATGCAAACTCAATAAGAAATACCTGTGAGATAATTCGGCATTCCACCAATAATTTAACAATTGTTGTATCGGCTATGGGAAATAGTACTGACTTGCTAGAAGAAATAATAAACTTACATTTTGACAATCAGATAATTGACCATAAAATAAAAGAACTTTATTCAAAGCATAAAATTATAATTGATGAACTTTTTGAAGAAAGTCCTGTTAAATTATTAGAACAAATACAGTTCCTTTTTATCGAACTAGAAACCAAAATTAAAACCAAATCATCTGAATCGTATAGTTACATATACGATCAGGTGATTGCCTATGGCGAATTATTATCTTCATTAATTATTTCATTTTTTTTAAATAGTATCAATCTTAAGAATAAATACCTAGATATTAGAAATATTATACGAACGGATTCCAATTATATGAATGCGAATATAGATTGGGAAGAGTCACAAAATCAATACAAAAAACATATAAAAAGCTTCGAGAACAATCTAATATTAACTCAAGGTTTTATAGCATCTGAAAAAAATGGGAACACCACAAGCCTTGGTCGTGAGGGTTCTGATTTTACAGCCTCTATACTTGCTTATTTAATGGATGCAGAAAAAATAATTATTTGGAAAGATGTACTTGGGATATTAAATGCTGATCCAGATTATTTCGACGAAACTATCATACTTAAAAGTTTATCTTACGATGAAGCTATTGAACTAGCACACTTTGGAGCTAGAGTTATACATCCGAAGACAATAAAACCAATTCAATACAAACAAATTGAACTTCAAGTTAGATCTTTTTTTCATCCTAGTCTTAAAGGAACCTCGATTAACAAACAAAACATAACAAATCCTTTAGTTCCAAATTATATTGTCAAGAAAAATCAAATCTATATTGAACTTAAACCTAGAAGATTATCCTATATCGATGAACATAAATTAATAAAAATTTACTCGCTTATTTCTAAGTTTAATATTAAAGTCAATTTTTCGCAAAATACGGCAACTAGTTTCGCTTTTTGTTTTTCGGATAAAACCCGCAACACAAGTGAATTCATCGAAAAACTAAAATCAGAATACAATATACATAGCATGAAAAATTTAGAAATAGTCACAATAAGACACTATAATTCAAATGATAATTATATACTTGCAAATAAGAAAATAATAACAGAACAAAGGAATAGAGAAACAGCTATTTACCTTGTAGAAGAAATATCTTAACAAAATGGATAAATTTACTAGATTAAAAGAAATTTTAAGTGAAAAAATACTTATTCTTGATGGAGGAATGGGAACTATGATTAAATCTAAAAAACTAAATGAAAATGATTTTAAACATGAACTTTTTCCAAAGAATACAAAAAAATTGAAAGCTAATTATGATCTACTTAATCTCAGTAAACCTGATGTAATTGAGAATATTCATCTAGAATTTTTAAAATCAGGCTCGAATATCATAGCAACTAATAGTTTTAATTCCAACGCTATTTCTCAATCCAATTACAAAACAGAACATTTAGTAGAAAAACTAAATATAAGCTCAGTTGAAATAGCAAAAAAATCTATTGAAAGACATCACAAAGAAAATCCCGAATCAATTGTATTTATTGCTGGATCGGTAGGACCAACAAATAAATCTGTTTCAATGTCTCCCGATATAAAGGATCCATCTAGGCGCGATATCGACTTTGACAGCTTACACGAGGCATATAAAATACAGATATCGGCTCTGTTAAAATCAGGCATTGATCTTTTGCTTATCGAAACCGTATACGATAGTCTAAATGGAAAGGCAGCAATCTACACAGCAAACCAACTGATGAAAGAACTGAATATCAGAGTTCCTATTGTGGTATCAGCTACCATTACAGAAGAGACAGGTAAATTAATTTCTGGTCAAAGTCTTGAAGCTTTTGTAAACAGTCTTAACAATCCAAATATTATTGCTTTTGGTCTAAACTGTTCTTTTGGAGCTGATAAAATGATTAGCCATATACAAAAGCTAGGAGAATTATCAGATAAATTTATTTGTGCTTATCCAAATGCTGGACTTCCGAACAAAGATGGTAGCTATAACGAAAGCCCTGAAAGCCTATTTGAAAAGTTAAAAATATGTTTCGAAAAACAAGAAATAAATATAATTGGCGGTTGCTGTGGAACTAGACCTGAGCACATTAGAAAATTAGCAGAGGAAACAAAAGTCTATAAGCCAAGACTATTATCAAAAAAGGAAAACAGACTAAAACTATCAGGTCTAGAAATGGTAATACATTCTGAAAAGGCTTTATTTGCAAGCAATATAAAAGTAGACAAAAAATACGCACCAGATAAAACCAAAATAATCGATCAAATAAAATTTGAGCTTAAAAAAGAACACCAAATTATTAAACTTAATCTTGATGAATTAGGACTCGAATCAAATAACAAGATAAAATCTTTTTTTAATCTTTTTTCATCAAATCGCGAAGTAAACAAAAGTCCTTTAATATTAGAATCTAAAAAATGGGAAAATATAATTTATGCAGCTAAACATATTCAAGGAAAACCTATATTACGATGTTTCCCTCCAACAACAGAGGATGAAGATTTTATAAACAAAGTCTTAGAATTAAAATACCTAAATCTTGCCATCGCAATAAAAGCTGTTCAGGATACAATAAACAATGACAGTTTGAATAAAAAAATTGACAGATTTGAAGGTATTTTCAATTTATTATCAGAAATAGAATTCGAACCAAATAATATCATATTTGATTTATCTGACAAAAAATTAAAAATCAATGAAATACTTAAAATCAATAAGATTATCAAAAACAAATTCAATAATTGCTTTTGTCTACTAGATATAAATGAAATCCAGAGTGAAAATATTCAAATGAAAACTTTAGAAACGGAAATTGATATAATCATAAGAAAACATATTAATTAGATTAAATTGTAGATACAAAATTAAAAAAATAAGACAATGTATTTATTAAATCTAAAATCTATAATATATTTGCAAACTAATTGAGACATAAGCACAAATTAAATGATCTCTATTAGTATTTGAAATAAAACACAGTCAATTTCTAATCGAAATAGTGTTTTATATTTAAAACCAAAACAAGATAATTTATTGTTTTTAATACTTGATTTATAGGTATGCTAATTTCATTTTTAAAAAATTACACTTACCCCATCTTGAAAACAATAATAATTTAAATGATATAAGAAACATAGATCTTTTTTACAATGAAGAATTTTAAAAGAACCACAATTACCACTGCTTTGCCATATGCTAATGGACCTGTTCATATTGGTCACTTAGCAGGAGTTTATGTTCCAGCCGATATTTATGCTAGATACATGCGTATGAAAGGGCAAGAGGTTATGCTTATCGGAGGTTCAGACGAACATGGTGTACCTATCACTATAAAGGCTCAAAAAGAATCTGTAACACCACAAGATATTGTAGACAAGTATCATAATATTATAAAAAAATCATTCGAAGAATTTGGAATTTCTTTCGACGTATATTCTAGAACAAGTTCTGAAACACATCATAAAACAGCATCTGAATTTTTCAAAACACTTCACGAAAAAGGTGAATTTATCGAAAAATCAAGCGAACAATATTACGATCCTATTGCAAAACAATTCCTTGCTGATAGATATATCACAGGTACCTGCCCTCACTGTAAATCAGAAGGAGCTTATGGTGACCAATGTGAGAGCTGTGGAACCTCACTAAACGCGACAGACCTAATCAATCCTAAATCTGCGATTACAGGTAATGTTCCAGAATTAAAAGAAACGAAACACTGGTTTTTACCTTTAGATAAATACGAAGGTTCACTTAAACAATGGATTTTAGAAGAACACAAAGAATGGAAACCAAATGTATATGGTCAATGTAAGTCATGGATTGACAACGGACTAATGCCTAGAGCCGTAACTCGTGATTTAAATTGGGGAGTACCTGTTCCTGTTGAAGGAGCTGACGGAAAAGTTCTTTATGTTTGGTTTGATGCACCAATTGGTTATATTTCTGCAACAAAAGAACACACTGAAGATTGGGAAAAATATTGGAAATCAGAAGACACTAGATTACTTCATTTTATTGGTAAAGATAATATTGTATTTCACTGTATTATTTTCCCTGCCATGTTAAAGGCAGAGGGATCATATATACTTCCTGATAATGTTCCTGCAAATGAATTTTTAAATCTTGAAGGAGATAAAATTTCAACTAGTAGAAACTGGGCTGTATGGTTACATGAATATCTTGAAGAGTTCCCTGGAAAACAAGATGTTTTGAGATACGTTCTGACTGCCAATGCTCCTGAAACAAAAGATAATGATTTCACTTGGAAAGATTTTCAAGCTAGAAATAATAATGAATTGGTTGCAATTTTAGGAAATTTCGTAAATAGAGCTTTAGTACTAACTCACAAATATTTTGACGGAAAAGTTCCAGCTCAAAATGAACTTAATGAATTTGACAAAGAGACTTTGGCTAGTATCAAGGAAATAGTTGCAGAAGTAGAAAAAGCTCTTGAAAACTTCCATTTCAGAGAGGCTTTAAAACAAGCAATGAACCTTGCAAGATTAGGAAACAAATATTTGGCTGACACTGAACCTTGGAAATTAATCAAAACTGACGAGGATAGAGTTAAAACTATTTTAAATATCTGTCTCCAAATTACAGCTAATCTATCTACATTAATTGCTCCATTTCTACCATTTACAGCTGAAAACTTACGTGAATTCCTTAACATTAAGGAAATCAACTGGGAAGATATGGGTGAAAATGTTCTAGAAAATGAACATAGCGTGAATAAACCAAAACTATTATTCGAAAAGATTGAAGATAGTACTATTCAGCAACAAGTAGATAAACTTCTTGCAACTAAAGAGTTAAACGAAGCTAATAATGCAACTATAGAACCAGCTAAAGACAATTGCAGTTTTGAAGACTTCTCAAAAAATGATATCAGAGTAGGAACAATTGTTGAAGCAGAAAAGCTAGCTAAAACTAAAAAACTTTTAAAATTAAAAGTTGATACTGGTCTAGATACTAGAACTATCATATCAGGAATAGCAGAATTTTTCAAACCTGAAGATATCATAGGTAAACAAGTTTGCGTACTTGTTAACCTTGCTCCTAAAAAACTAAAAGGAGTCGAATCCCAAGGTATGATTTTAATGGCTGAAACTCCAACTGGCGAATTATGTTTTATATCTCCAGAAACAATGATTACTAATGGTTCTACTATAAGCTAATTATTGTATAAAATATATCAAAAGTCCAATATTCTATTTTTATAGATATTGGACTTTTTTTTATTTCTTAACTTTGAACAGGATTTTTTGTGAATTTTTTAAAACTATTGCATTCTCTAGTTACTCCAAAATAACAGAATTGAATATTGGTTTCTATTTTAAAATAGAAACCAATGATACCAAGCTTACATTTTCATAAATAATATATACGAAGAATTAACAGTTTAAATTATAGATACAAATAAAAACCAAAAAAAATGAATAATAGAATAAAAATATTATGCTTATTCTTTTCTTTTATATTTTTCTTTTCATGCAAAAGTAAAAATGAAAAATACTACAAGCATAGAGGTCAAGTTTTCGGAACTTTTTATTCAATAATATACGAAAGTAACAATAAGGATTTGTTCGATGAAATTCAGGAGAAATTTAAAGAATATGACTATTCACTTTCTAACTATAATAAGGAGTCAGTAGTTTCGAAAATAAATACAAATGAAAGTAATCACACCGATAAATATCTGAGATATATGCTAAAATTATCAAAGGAAATTTCGAAAAATACCGACGGTGCATTTGACATAACAGTAGCTCCCTTGGTAAATGCATGGGGATTTGGCTTTAAAACTTCTGAGTTTCCAGATAGTACCGCAATTGACAGCATGAAAACATTTGTTGGTTTTGAAAAAATACAGCTAATTGACTCAATAGTAAAAAAAGATGATTCGAGAGTAATAATTGACTTAAGTGCTATCGCAAAAGGCTATGCTTGTGATGTAATTGCTGATTTATTGGAAGATCATAAAATTGATAATTACATGATAGAAATTGGGGGTGAAATTCGCTGTAAGGGGAAAAGCAGTAAAAATAAAAACTGGAGAATAGGTATAGATAAACCTTTCGACGATAAAACAGGACTAAATCATGGCATCGAGGCTATTGTCAAAATGAATTCAGGGGCTATGGCTACATCAGGAAACTATCGCCAATTCTACTACAAAGATGGGAAAAAATATTCCCACACTATAGACCCTGTAAGTGGTTACCCTGTTTCTCACAATTTGCTTTCGACAACAGTTGTAGCAAATAATTGCGCCACTGCTGACGCATATGCTACAGCATTCATGGTAATGGGAAAAGACAAGGTGATTAATTTCCTTAAATCTAACAAAGAGATTAATGCACTACTCATTTATGAAAACAATGAGGGGAAATTAAGCACCTATATTTCTGAAGGAATGAAAAATATGATTCAAAAATAATATTTATTTTAAATCTCAAAATTAAGAGAGGAAGTTGAAGAAGTGAAAGGAATCGACTTCCCTCTTTCTAAATTCAAGTTAACTTCATCAGAATTACCATCTCCAAAGAAATTCTCGATTGTATCTAGTAATTCTTCAAATCTAATCGGTTTAGCAAGATATGCATCACAACCTGAACTTAATATTTTTTCTTTATCTCCTTCAAGTGCATAAGCAGTTTGAGCAACAATAATAATATCCTTTCTAATGTTTTTTATTTTCTCAGTTGCTTCACAACCATCCATTATTGGTAAACGAATATCCATTAAAATTATGTCAATATCTTGATCTGTAGAAATAATATCTACAGCTTCTTTTCCATTTTTTGCCCACTGAAGTACCGCGCCTGTTCTATTTAAAGCCGCCTCAAAAAACATGTTATTAATCTCCTCGTCTTCAACGATTAAAATCTTTTTGTCACTCCAATTATACTTTCGACCTATTGAACTCATAAAATCAAATTTTGGGGTTTGAATGCTCTAAAGATACAAATTTTGAATAAAGGAAAGAATATTAACAGTATTTTAAATATAAATATGTTAATCAATTTCATTATCAACAACTAAACTTAATAAGATTAATCCATACAAACAGGTCTTTCACAACAACTTTATTAAGTTTAATGTAATTAATTCTATATATGATAAATTACTTTTACTTTACTACAGATATTAGTCTTTTGATTATTACAACTTAGAAAAAAACTTACAATACTCTGTAATTCCACATTTCTCACATTTGGGTTTACGTGCCATACATATATATCTTCCATGCAAAATAAGCCAATGATGTGCCCTAGGTAACAATTCGGCCTTTATATTTTTAACTAGCTGTTTTTCTGTTTCAAGAACTGAACAATCTTTTTTTGTTAATCCAATTCGTTGAGCCACTCTATACACATGCGTATCCACTGCCATCGCAGGCTTATCAAAAATCACTGAAACTATCACATTAGCAGTTTTTCTACCTACTCCAGGTAATTTTTGTAAATCCGAAATATTATCAGGAACAATCGAATCAAACTCTTCAACTAAAATTTTTGACATTCCTGCCAAATGTTTAGCCTTATTGTTTGGGTAAGAACATGACCTAATATAGAACAAAATCTCATCCACACTTGCCAAGGATAATGCAAATGGGTCAGGATATTTTCTAAACAAATCAGGAGTAATTTGATTCACTCTTTTATCTGTGCATTGAGCTGAGAGAATTACTGCAACTAGCAATTCGTATGGATTAGAATAGTTCAATTCGGTTTTAGGTTCAGGCATATTCTCCAAAAACCAATTAACTATATTATTATATCTGTCCTTCAACAACATGTTTTTTAAATTTAATATATAAAAGTAACAAGAATACAAAACTTTACTGAATTAACATTCAATTATCGACTATAATATAAGCCTGCTATCTAAATCTCAAAAACGAACTTAGTAAATCGTATAAACTAAACAACTGAAATTGTTCATCTTAATTATTAATAACAAAAATAAACACATTATAAAATCATACATAATCAGAATTGATATATAATAATAATGGTCATTCTCAAGTCACACTGTATATCAGTTCAATATATTCAGAGATTAATCAAAACAAAACTAGTATTAAAAAAAAACTAGTAGTCCATTTTAAGAAATAGCTTAAATATTAAGATTAAAACTTTAGCTTTATTTCAATAATAAGAGAAAAGAGCCAGAGTATTTAATAAATGGTAGGGTTAGAATTATACTTCCTACAAAAATCATTTTTTTTGAAGAGATAGCATGTTTCACAACATATCGAACTGATTCATGCTGTTTAGGATTGCTTTTTTTTTGACAATAGGAATATTTTCTCAGCAAAATAGGCTATAAGTCCAATATAATAAGGGAAACACTATAGTTTTATCTAATTGATTATCTGTTGGCTTGTTTAATTCATTACAGGAAATAATCTGAATGACAATTAAAAAAAAGTAAACAAATTAAAGCTTGTATTTTTATTTACTATTGCTTTATTATGTATATTATTTTAAGCATAAAAACTCAGCTATCGTATTGATTTTTTTGTTATTAAAACAGATATTTTATTTACATAATAGATATTCTAAAAAAGTTATATTGTTGATTTTGTGTTACTTAAGTATTCTATTTTTGTTAATACTTATATATCACCTAAATAGCTAGTTTTATTATTTTTTTTGAAAGTATATTTTGAAATAGTTTTTTTTTTCCAAATTATTTACAATCTTGCGGAGAGAAAAATGGGCATATATGATTTTTATAAAACACTGAATAAGAGATGGATAGCAACCACATTCATATTTGGCATAATTGCTTGGCTGTAATAAAAGACAATGTTCCACCGGTTAGTTTCAAAACCTGGTTCGAGCCCATTGTACCCATTAATCTGGAAGGCAACGTCTTAACATTACAAGTACCAAGTCATTTCTTTTATGAGTATCTTGAAGAACAATATATAGATATATTAAGAAAAACATTAAAACGAGAAATTGGACCAAAAGCCAAGCTCGAATATAGTGTTTTAATTGACAATACCTCAGCTGCAAAACAAATGAAGCCTGCAACTGTTGTTATGCCAGCTAATGTAAATAATAATACATCTAATAAATACAATTCAAATACAAAAAAAGAATCAGAAGGAATAGCCAATCCTTTCGTTATACCAGGAATTCAAAAGATTCAAATTGACTCACAATTGAATCCTGAGTATACATTAGATAATTTTGTAGAGGGGGACTGCAACAGACTTGCTAGATCAGCAGGTGCTGCGGTAGCAGAAAATCCAGGGGGGACAGCTTTCAATCCATTAGTTTTATACGGTGATTCTGGATTGGGAAAAACACATTTAGCTCAGGCAATTGGTTTGGATGCAAAACAAAAGAATAAAGAGAAATCTATTCTTTATGTTAGTGCAAATAAATTCCAAACACAATTTACTGAAGCTATTCGTAATAATAATAAAAATGATTTCCTTCATTTCTATCAAATGATAGATGTGTTGATTATTGATGATATTCAAGAATTAGCAGGTAAGGAAAAAACACAAAATACATTTTTCCATATTTTCAACCATTTACATCAAACAGGTAAACAGTTGATTATCACTTCTGATAAACCGCCTGTTGAGTTAAAAGGTATGGAAAATCGTTTACTTTCTAGATTTAAATGGGGACTTTCGGCTGATTTACAAAATCCTGATTACGACACTCGTATTCATATTTTGAAACAAAAAGCTTATAAGGACGGTATTTCTATCACGGATGAAGTTGTTGAATTCTTGGCAACACATATAGTAAACAATGTAAGAGAATTAGAAGGGGCATTAATCTCACTATTAGCTCAATCAACTCTCAACAAGAGAGAAATTAACATTGAGCTTGCAGCTGAAATCATTAATAAACTTGTTAAGCCTGTTAGTAGAGAAATTTCTGTTAGTTATATTCAGAAAGTTGTTTGCGAACACTTCAATCTACCTGTTGAAGTTCTTCAACAAAAATCTCGTAAGAGAGAGATTGTTCAGGCAAGACAAATTGCAATGTACTTTTCTAAAAATCTAACTAAAGCATCACTTTCTTCTATCGGGTCACAGATTGGTAAAAAAGATCATGCTACTGTTTTACATGCATGCAAAACAGTAAAAAATCTTAAAGAGACTAATAATGATTTTAGAGCTCAATTGAATGAAATTGATAAAAAATTAAAAGTATAAAAATTGGCTGAAGCTGATAAATACAATACAATTGAATCTACTTCTGAAGGTCTATATAAAGAAAAAGGAAGTAAATTCATTTCTTACATTTATAGTATTTCTTCTTTAGATCAAGTTAAAACAATAGTAACTGATTTAAAGAAGGAATATTATGATGCTAGGCATCATTGTTATGCATATAGTTTAGGTGTTGAAAAGCCAGAAACTAGAGCTGTTGATGATGGTGAACCTTCCTCTACCGCTGGTAAGCCTATATTGGGTCAAATCAAATCAAACAATCTATCAGATGTTCTTATTGTTGTTGTTAGATATTTTGGTGGAACTAAACTTGGTGCTAGTGGTTTAATACGAGCATACAAAGCTGCTGCTGCCGATGCAATTGAAAATTCAAATATCATAGAGAAAAAACTGCAAGAAAAAATCGAGATTCAATTCCCTTACAAGCAGATGAATAGAATTATGAAAATTATTAAGGATTTTGATCTTGAAATAATCAGCACTGATTTTCAAATAATATGTAATGCGACTGTAAGTGTTGATAAAAGTGATGCTCCCAAATTTATAGATATTTTCAACAAACTTGATTCGGTTAGCGCTAAATAAAAGATTATATAGTTTCCTATTTATCAGAAAAATTTAAATCTCTTATTTTCAAAAACTAAGAATATATACCAATACCATTCATTAACAAAACCTCTCTATTTTAGGATTTCCACATCTTTATTTCTTTTATTTTCAGACGGTTAGATTAAGTATGTTTAACAGTTAATTAAATGGTTCTTTCTTGAAATTAGAAAATATTATAATACTTTTGCTACTCATGTTATCCGACTGAATATTTCAGAAGATAATATGGATTTAGTTGTAAGTATTTAGGGGAATGTTAATCATTCCCCTCCCTTACACTTTTCTCTTCCTTTAATAAGTTCTAAAACGACTCAAAAAAATTAAATTAAATTTCCTGTATTTTATATCTTAAATAAATAGAGTAAATCATTAAATTCTAAATAAGCAAAATTATCGGTTGGCATTATTAATAACATAGTTTGAATAGAAAATTTCTCTTTCAGCCTATATATTCGAATCAGTATAACTAAACGATAGATTAAAATAAAAAATTATTTATTAATGCTTATTTCAGGCTTACAGCTAGCCTATGCAAAACTTATAAAGAAATTACCCTGTACTTTTGAATACTCCTCTTTCCTTATATAATTGATTTTAGATGTGTTATTGTCTTTTCAAGTGATTAAATTTGCATGAAAAATATTTTTCATGCTTTTTCTTGAAGTTGACATCAAATTTTTGAGCACTCCAATAATATAGAAGAAGCAATTACCAAAGAAAAACAATTAAAAGGATTAAAAATAGAAAAGAAAGAAGCTTTGATAAATTCTATGAATCCTAACTGAAATTTATATAGACTTAATTATTTGTAATGTATAAGATCTTTCGCTCGTGCCTCGCTTCAAGATGACGGATAGTAGGAAGAGGGAACGTCTTGTTGAGCTTGCGAAACATCTACTATAATTCAATGAGTAGTGCTTTAGAAATTATGAGATTCTTCATACTCGTATATTTTCCAAATATAGAAATGATTTAAAAGAAAAAACAAGCTATCTTTTGCATAGGCTAGCTTACAGCCTTTTATTTTTTGCATAACAAAGCCCAATGCGATACATTGGGCTTTGTTATATATGCCTTTCAGGAAATATTTTATATTTATAATATTGGAATTTCCTAAGAATAATATATTTACCCATTTTTACTTTGCTCATAAATATTCCTTTCGTCATATGACTTACATCTTTTCTTATACAGTTTATATGCTATAAACATAATTTTATTTAGTCCACATATTATTTGAAACTGCCCCTTATATCACCTATTGGTTTATAATTCAGAGCAAAAAAAAGCCACTCACGAATGAGCGGCTTTTAAAACGAAATATAATTAAAATTTATTCTTCAGAATAATCTAAAGCAGCTTGACGTTTATATGATTTATATCTCCATTTTGCATTATCCTCAGCAGCAGCAAATAATTCTTTTGCTTCTTCAGGGAATGCTTTTTCTAATGAAGTATAACGTACCTCTCCACGCAAGAAATCTTGGAAATTCTCCCATTTTGGTTCTTTCGAATCAAGTGTAAATGGATTTTTACCTTCCTCTTCTAACATTGGATTGTAGCGATACATCTGCCAATATCCAGACTCAACAGCTTTTTTCTCTTCTGCTTGAGATTTACCCATTGATGATTTCAATCCGTGAGAAATACATGGTGAGTATGCGATAATTAAAGAAGGACCAGGGTATGCTTCAGCCTCTTTCAATGCTTTGAAATATTGAGCCTGATTTGCACCCATTGCAACCTGAGCAACGTATACATAACCATAAGACATAGCCATCATACCTAAATCTTTTTTACGGATTTTTTTACCAGAAGCAGCAAATTTAGCTACAGCACCTACAGGAGTAGATTTTGAAGCCTGACCTCCAGTATTAGAATATATCTCAGTATCCATAACAAGAAGATTTACATCCTCACCTGATGCTAAAACATGATCAACACCACCATAACCGATGTCGTAAGCCCATCCGTCACCACCGAAAATCCATACAGATTTTTTGATTAGATATTGCTTAAGATCTTTGATTTGCTTAGCTACTTCATGATTTTCGTTCTCAATAGCAGCTAATACTTTTTCTGTTGCAGCTTCCGAAGCCTCGGCATTATTTTTACCTTCAAGCCATTCTTCAAATGCAGCTTTTGTTTCAGCATTTACAGCATCAATATTCTCAGACATAAGAATTTCGATACGATCGCGCATTTTCTTAACAGCTTCTGCCATACCGTAACCATACTCAGCATTATCTTCAAATAATGAATTAGCCCAAGCTGGACCTTTACCCGATTCATTATTTTTGCAATAAGGAGTAGATGGAGCTGAACCTCCGTAAATTGAAGAACATCCTGTTGCATTTGCAACCATCATTCTTTCTCCAAATAATTGAGTGATAAGTTTGATATATGGTGTTTCTCCACATCCTGCACAAGCTCCTGAGAATTCGAATAATGGTTGTGCGAATTGTGAATTCTTAACATTATTTTTTGGAAGTAAGTTTTTATATCCTACTTTTTCATCCATATAATGCCATCTTTCTTTTTCAGCAGTCTGAGTTTCAAGATGCTCCATTACTAATGCTTTAGCCTTAGGCGCAGGACAAATATCAGCACAGTTTCCACAGCCAGTACAATCCTCTGGAGCAACCTGCATTCTGAAATGCAGACCAGATAATTCTTTTCCTTTTGCTGGAATTGTTTTTGTTCCCTCTGGTGCATTAGCTAATTCTTGGTCATCTAAAACAAATGGACGAATTGCAGCATGAGGACAAACATAAGCACATTGATTACATTGGATACATGTTTCTTCATTCCATTCAGGAACACTAACTGCGATACCACGTTTCTCGAATTTAGTAGTTCCAGCTGGGAATGTTCCATCCTCGCGACCTTGGAATACAGAAATAGGTAAATCATCACCTTTTTGAGCATTCATTGGGTCGCATACTTTTGCAACAAAATCTGGTCTATTTTCAACTTGTGCTGCTGCCTCAACTTCAAGGTCTTTCCATTCAGGTGAAACTTCAACTTTAACAACATTATTACCACCTGCATCTACAGCTGCATAATTCATGTTTACAACTTTCTCTCCTTTTCTACCGTATGATTTTACGATAGCTTTCTTCATTTCTTCTACAGCTTTTTCGTAAGGAATTACTTCTGTAATTTTGAAGAATGCAGATTGCATTATAGTATTTGTTCTAGTTCCTAAACCAAGTTCTTCACCTAATTTTGTACCATTGATGATGTAGAAATTGATTTCATTTTCAGCCAAATACTTTTTCATTGAATTTGGAAGTTGTTTCTTAGTTTCCTCAGCATCGTAAATAGAGTTCAACAAGAAAGAACCACCTTTTTTCAAACCTTTCAATACATCATAAAGATATATATAAGCAGGAACGTGACATGCTACAAAGTCAGGAGTTGTTACAAGATATGTAGAGCGAATCGGATCATCACCAAAGCGTAAGTGAGAAGCGGTAAAGCCACCTGATTTTTTTGAATCATATGCAAAATATGCTTGACAATATTTATCAGTTGTTCCACCAATAATTTTGATTGAGTTTTTGTTTGCACCAACAGTACCGTCTGATCCTAAACCATAAAATTTAGCTTCGTAAAGTTTCTCCGAGTTAACTTTTATCTCTTGTTCCAAAGGTAGAGATTTGAATGTAACATCATCAATAATACCTAAAGTAAACTGATTTTTTACTTCATTTTGTGCTAAATTTCTGTAAACAGCAATTATTTGAGATGGTGTAACATCTTTAGATCCTAGTCCATAACGACCACCAACAATCATAGGTGCATTTTCATTACCATAGAATACATCTCTTACATCAAGATACATTGGGTCGCCGTTTGCTCCTGGCTCTTTGGTACGGTCAAGCACACATATTCTCTTAACTGTTTTTGGAACAACGCTTAGGAAATGTTTTGCAGAAAAAGGTCGATACAGGTGAACTCCAACCATACCTACTTTTTCTCCGTTTTTCATTTTATAATCAATAACCTCTTTTATTGTTTCGGTTACTGAACCCATTGCTATAATGATATTTTCAGCATCTTCAGCTCCATAATATACGAATGGTTTGTACTCACGACCAGTGATTTTATTAATTTCATTCATATATCCTTCTACAATTTCAGGAACTTTATCGTAGAATGGATTTGCAGCCTCGCGAGCTTGAAAATAAACATCAGGGTTTTGAGCTGTACCACGAGTTACCGGATTTTCAGGATTTAAAGCTCTGTTACGGAACTCTTGAAGAGCTTCATGATCAACAAGACCTTTAACATCTTCCATATCTAATGCTTCTATCTTCTGTATTTCGTGTGAAGTACGGAATCCATCAAAGAAATTAACAAAAGGAACTCTTGACTTGATTGATGCAAGATGCGATACAGCTGAAAGATCCATTGTTTCTTGAACCGATCCAGAAGCCAACATTGCAAAACCAGTCATACGCGTAGAATAAACGTCTGAATGATCTCCAAATATAGAAAGAGCTTGAGCTGCTAAAGCACGAGCACTAACGTGAAACACGCATGGCAATAATTCGCCAGCAATTTTGTACATATTAGGAATCATTAATAATAATCCCTGAGATGCAGTGTAAGTTGTAGTTAACGCACCAGCTTGAAGCGAACCATGAACAGCACCTGCCGCTCCAGCTTCCGACTGCATTTCGACAAGACGTACAGTTTCTCCGAAGATATTTTTACGTCCGTTTGCCGCCCATTCATCCACATTTTCAGCCATTGGCGACGATGGGGTGATTGGGTAAATACATGATACCTCACTAAACATGTATGCTACATGAGCGGCAGCTGCATTACCATCACAGGTAATAAATTTCTTTTCTTTTGCCATTTTTACTCCTCTAATTTATTAAATTATAAACGCTTAATATCCTCCTAAAAATATTAAGCTATAAATTTGTGTTTGCCTTAAAGCAGTGAATTTTAGTACAGTAATTCATTACTTTTTGGCATTCTCCTAATACATAAATCCAAATAGCCAAAGGGGAATTTGATTTCCTTTTCCTTTTTCTATCATATCGGAAGCAATGAATTGATTATTTGATTTTCTAAAATCGTCATCGATTTCTTGTTCCGATATTTTAAATATATACTCCTTGTCTACAGTAAATTCACCATTCTGAGCGTCTGTAACTATTCTTCCTCCATGAATTTGATTGTAAAAAAACGTTTCACATAAATGCTGTTTATTTACATTATCGGGCGAAATAGCATATAGTAAGTTTGTATTATTTAAATAAAGTTTACTTGGCTTCTTGCTGCTGTCTTTTTCCTCATTCCTGCTAGCAAGTAAATGAATTAATCTAGCATTTTGTAAATATCTAAGATAATTCATTATGGTAGCACGGGAGGTTTCAACCGAATTTGCTAATTTGCTTACATTTGGCTGAAGAGGAGCATTCGAAGCTATTAAGTATAATAATCTCTTTAACTTAGGAAGATATTTTAACTCTATTTGATTTAAATAGGTGATATCAAACTCAAGCATAAGATTTATAATCTTTAGTATCGTATCATTATATGTTTTATTCTCAAGATAGGAAGGATAATATCCATATTGCAAGTAATCTTGAAAATAAGCTAATGGTCTAATTTTATCTAATATATCATCAACAATTTGTTCATGATTTTGCATAATTTCACTTAAACTATAAGCTCGAAATTTATTTTGGGTTTGTTGGTTTATAAATTCTCGAAATGACAAACCATTTAAATAATATACTTTTACCAAATCAGCAAGCTCAGCATTGCCTTTAATTCTAAGTATAGATGATGCCGTAAATATGATTTGTAAATCTTCATATTTCTCATAGCAGGTTTTTAGGTCAATATCCCAATCAGGATATTTATGAATTTGATCAAGAAGAAGAACCTTCCCTCCTTTTTTATAAAATTCATCAACAAAAGACACTAATCCCCTCTCAGTAAAGAATAGATTATTTAGATTAATAAACAAACATGTTTTATCATCGTGATGTTTCTCTCTTATATAATCAAGCAAGAAGGTTGTTTTACCCACCCCTCTTGATCCCTTAATGGCAATCAGACGATGATTCCAATCAATAATATCGATCAGTTCTCTCCGTATTGTACCCTTGTTGGTATTAAGTAAGCTTATATGTGTTTTATATAAATTATGCATTGGATTTTAAAAGTTATAGAACAAATGTATACAATAAAACTAAATTTTGCTATCTCTAGATTACAAAATTTATTGTTTTTTGCTATTTATACTTGATTAAAATAAAAAATCACATTCAGCTTAGTTAAAATATCTTGAAAAACCACCCTTCTTACATGTCTAATAATCAGTTGTTTTTCATTTAAAAAAAGAATAGCGGTAGATTTTAAAGACATATTATAAAATGATATATATTTAGATTATAGATTTATAAATAAACTTAGCATACAGACTTAAAATCTGACCATATTGAAACATATGATTCCAGGTTATACTTGATTCTACATTCTAAATTTGTATAATTTTAAAAAACGAAAAAAACTTCAATGCATATACAAATTGAATTACAAGGCTTTTGAATCACAAGAATATGATTACTTAAAAATTAATTTACAGATTATAGTGAATTTTAACCATTTAAGATTAATTTTGTGGGCTTAATTTTTACAATAAGCGTTTTTGTTTGAATAAGGCTTGTTTAATATGCCTTCACAGAAAAAGATTTAAGCTTTCAAAAGCTTGGTGAATTTTTATTTTGAATTAAAGAATAATAAATATAATAAGAAATGGCTTTACAGTGCGGAATTGTTGGTTTACCAAATGTTGGGAAATCTACCTTATTTAATTGTCTTTCAAATGCAAAGGCTCAATCTGCGAACTTCCCTTTTTGTACAATAGAACCTAATGTAGGTGTAATAACTGTTCCAGACGAGAGATTGATTCAGTTGTCTGATCTTGTTAATCCAGAGAGAGTTCAACCTGCTACAGTTGAAATAGTTGATATCGCTGGTCTTGTAAAAGGAGCCAGTAAAGGTGAAGGACTAGGAAATAAATTCTTATCAAATATTAGAGAAACTGATGCTATTATTCACGTATTAAGATGCTTTGAGGACGATAATATCACCCACGTAGATGGTAATGTTGATCCTATTAGAGACAAGGAAACTATTGATACTGAATTACAACTTAAAGATTTAGAAACAGTAGAATCTAGACTTCAAAAAACAGAAAAAATGGCCAAAGCAGGTAATAATCCTGAAGCTAAGAAGTTGGTTGTAATTCTAAACAAATACAGAGAGGCATTAGAAAAAGGAGAATCTGCTAGAACTGTTGAGCTAACAGAATCAGAAGAAGAATTAAGTAAAGACTTATTCCTATTAACAAACAAACCAATTCTATATGTTTGTAATGTTGATGAAGCTTCAGTTAAAGATGGCAACAAACATGTGGATGCAGTAAGAGAAGCTGTTGCTAAAGAAAATGCAGAATTATTAATTATTGGAGCTGCTATAGAAGCTGATATTTCAGAATTGGAAACATACGAAGAAAAGCAAATGTTCTTGGATGATTTAGGTCTTACAGAGCCTGGTGTAAGCAAATTGATTAAAAAAGCTTATGCTCTATTGGATCTAGAAACATATTTCACTGCTGGCGTTAAAGAAGTAAGAGCCTGGACATATCCAAAAGGATCGAAAGCTCCACAAGCAGCAGGTGTTATCCACTCTGACTTTGAAAAAGGGTTTATCCGAGCAGAGGTTATTAAATTTACTGATTACGTTTCATTAAAATCAGAACAAGCTTGTAAAGAAGCTGGTAAGATGAACGTTGAAGGTAAAGAATATGTAGTTCAAGATGGTGACATTATGCACTTTAGATTTAATGTGTAATGTAATATAAACACAAAATAAAGCAGTCTGATTATCTAGCAATCAGACTGCCAATTCAACCTCTAACTAATATTTAAATAATACTCAATCAAAACTGAGTTTTATTTTAATACAGAATATATCCGACAACTACCTTTTTAGCCATTATTATTTTTCTAATACACTCAAATTAGGAACACCAACTGCACCTGTATTAAAATTGACAGATATAATGTTATCTTTTAAATCCCAGATATCTTGTTTACCTGACATAAGACCATTTAGTTTACAATTCTGAAACATTCCTTGCATAGTATTAACATCTAAAACATCCCATCCTGATATATTAAGCCCTAAACCTGAATGCTCCGTAATATCAATTCCCTCAAACAGATATGACATATCTGTAATTCCTGTTGTAACATATTTAGATAAATCATCACCAGGAAGTTTACCTTCTCCCCATTTTTTAACAATTTTTCGTAATGATTCTTCATTCACATATTCGTATTTAACATTCCCATCATCAGTTTCTAACAAATATTCTTTTCCTATTACTGCATAAGGGGTTGCAATAATCGCGCCTTCTTCTTCTATAAAATATACTTTTTGAAAAACAGCAGTATAAATATTATCTTTACTAGCTTCTATCTCTAATGGATTACTGTCTATAGTTTGACCCGAATTGGTTGTCCAATGTGAAAACTTATTGTAATCATCAGGAAATGCTGTCAATTTTACTTTGTCATTTTCTTTAATTATTCCTTCCATTCCTTTTACGACTCCGTTTCCTATAACATCAATATTAAGCTTTATTGCTTCATTATGAAATCCATTATCATCAACCTTGAATTTCAATATATATTCTAGTTTTTCATCAATTTCATCAAATTTAAGGCTAATTTTGGAAGAATCTTTGGCTGTATTAACTTTTGGTTCAATTAAAACATTCAATTTAAGCAATTCACCACTACCTATTGTACACTTAACATCCTTATCGAAACTTCCAGCTTTAACCTCATTCTCATTGTACAAACTAAGTTCTACTTTATCTCCTTCAAATTCCACAGAACTTTTTTCCAAGTTTAGTGGGAATTTAAAGTTATTTCTAAAATTAAAAGTCTTCTTTATTTTTGCACCCTTTGCATAATGATAAATCTTAACTTTTTCACGGTCAAGATTCATCTTGTTATCTTTAGAATCAAATGTAGTTGTAGCTTTTGCAAAAACATTGACATCAATACCAAAACTATTTGTAAGTTGAAATTTAAAAGTCTTTACTTTATCTATCTTTTCTTCCGTTTGAAACTCAAGCTTTAACTTATACTTATTCAAAGGACTAATCTTTATTTTAGACAGATTAGATACAGGATAAAAACTCGATTCTCCTCCTTGTTTTTTAAAATCAGTCACTGGGAAATCAGTAGCATTATATATCTGAGCTATATTGTTTACTTTTACTCCTATTGGTACATATCCAAAATCGACAGTATCAATACAGTATAATCTATTTTCAATATTTATAGGTTGATTTGTTTCAAAATCTGTATCTTCCGTACATGAGCACACAAAACATGTTATAAATATCAGTAATGCTATTAATGGGTTTATATTCTTTTTCATAAGTTTAAATTTAAAATAAGTAAGCAATAGAAAATTGTAAGTCATATCTGTCTAATTTGATATTAGACACTCCTGTTGATAAGAGAATATTTTTACATTGTAGTAATAATCCAAATTCGGAAGATAAACCAGAGCAACTATCCTTATCTTTACACCAAAGTGTTTCTAAATATTGATTATTCATCTTGTAATAATCCACTTTAACTGTTTTTAAATATTTTCCATATCCAACACCTGCATAAAATCCAAAATTATTGGTAATCTTGTAGGTGGCACCAATATTCATCATATAGGATTCAATTTTATCCTTACCTGTTTGTTCGAAGTATTTGTCTAATCCCAATGCAAAATCTCTATTATCTGATCTAATAGTATAATCTAAATCAAAATCAGTAGATCCTGCTTGAAGGTTTATATACAGCCCTCCATTTTTAAATAATTCTGAAACTCCAAATTTCAAACCTATTGGATTGTGAAGTCCAGAACTTAAGCCTAGATAAATCTGTTTGCTAGTTTCCTGTGTACTTGCTGTTAAAGAATATAACAGAATACAAGTAATAATAAAGAATTTTCTCATAAGTAATAATTTTTAAATTTTTAACACATATTTTATATTTTGTTAATTTACACTTAAAACCAATCTCATTAATTAAATTAAAAATCAAATCAATTATCTATATCAGAATTAAATTATTTTATGTTAATACAATATCTAAATCAAAGTCAGCTCAATAGTAAACGCGATACATATCATGTGTAACATCGATCATAAGTTCTAACTATTATTTTGGTATAGAATGGATTTTTTTACAATTTTATATTACTAATTCACACTTGATGCACCTTCAGTAAAACCTTCATCGTATTCCACACTACTTTTATCCCAATTACTAGTACCTGTTATAGTCGCTTCACAATCTTTAAACATAAAACTCATATCGGAAACACTAGAAGTATCCCAAGTAGACAAATCTATTTCACCAAGTCCTTTATAATTCATAAACAAACCTGACATATTTTGAATACCAGTAGTTACGTATTTACTTAAGTCAGTTTTAACACCTTCTAACTTTGTTTTTTCAATTGCTTCCTTCAATCTATCTAGATCAACAAATGTATACTTCTCCCCGTTTAATTCATATTCTACCCCAACCATGGCATGTTTAGTCGCTATTATATGCCCTCGGGGATCCTGTTTTAAATATATTTCTTCAAAGACTGCTGTGCAGGTTCCTGATTTATCCAAAGTCAAAGTAATTTCTTTATCTGTTTTTTCTCCATTTGGTGTAATCCAATGCTTAAATTTACTATCTCTATGAGCTACAGCTATTACTGTAAATGGTTTTCCTTTCAAAAATGGCTCATTCGGTTTTATAATATGCCCATCACCAATCTCTTTTATTTTCACATCTATTGATTTAGGATTATATCCATCATTATCAACCTTAAAATCTAAAGGAACAATAATTTCTTGTTCAAATTCTGCAAATTTAAACTTTGCATTTACCTTATGCTCTCCTTCTTTAAGTGTTTTCACTTTTACTTTTATACATAAATCCTTATTGACTCCTATGATTATTTTTTCTGAAGCAAGAGGCGTGTTTTTTTTCTCCACATCTTTCATCTCTAATTCAACCCCAATATTTGATTCAAACCCTATATCTTCTTTTTTTAGAATTACAGGGAAGCAGTTAAAATTGATGAATTTTAAATCCAAGTCTACCTCCACATCTTTTTGATAATGTCCTACATTAACTCCTGATTTTTGCAATACAAACTTAACTTTTTTAGGATCATACTGGGTCGTAGCCTTGGCTACAATATTAACAGGTATTCCAAAACTATTTTCTAAACTTAAGTGCAAATACTCATCTTTACTTATTTCACTATCTGGTATTAAACTTACATCTAATTTCAAAATATTTATTGGATTTATCTTTAGACCGTATAATTCTTCATCTACTTTTAGATTCTTATAATCTGAACTTTGAACAAATTCCTTAACTGTAAAATTAGTATTATTATAAATCTTAGCTGATAAAGTTCCTTTTACTCCAAAAGGCAAATAACCAAAATCAAGAGTGTCATTACAGAATAATCTTTTTTCAAGATGTTTCGGTGTATTTGTTTTAAAATCTGTATCATCCGTGCATCCTACAATTCCCACTAATAATAATACTGCTATTGTTATATAATTGAATATCTTTTTCATAATCTTAAATTTAAAATAAGTAAGCAATAGAAAACTGTAAATCATACCTGTCAAATTCAATACTTGACATCCCGACTGAAAATAACATATCATTGAACTGATAATTTGCTCCTAATTCAAAAGAAATCCCCGAACAACTATCATCGTCTTTTGCCCAATAAGTAGCATCTTTAGTATTATTCAATTTCAAATAATCAACTTCCAAAGTCTTTAGATACTTTCCATAGCCCAAACCTCCATACAATCCAAAGTTATCTGCTAGCTTATGGGTTAAACCAAGATTAATCATATGCGACTCTATTTTTGATTCACCAGTTTGAACATAACATCGGTCATTTCCTAAAAAAGTTTCTACATTTTGGATATTAAACGAATAATCCAAATCAAACCTCATTGATCGCGCTTGAAAATTTAAATACAAACCTGTTTTATCAAAAAAATTTAAAACTCCAATTTTAAATCCAATGGGATTATACAAACTGCCGCTATAACCAGCGTATACTTCTTTCCTCTCCTGTTTATCTTCTTCCGCTTTTTGTGCACTCACCATTATGGAACACAAGAGAATACTTGTTATTAAAATAAAATTTTTCATAAGTAATAGTTATAATTATTATCGAATCAAACACATCCTTGCCAAAACTAGACAAGCTTTCTCACACAATATGTCGACAAATGGCGCTATTTAATAAGATTCACTTCTGCCATATACATCAACATTAAACGATATTTATAAATAGTAGCTTAATTCTATTTAATACATCTCTACTCCAGAACTCAAAAAAAACTACTTGATATAAGCTTTTTGTACTACTATATTAGAGAAATACTGTTAAACAAAACAAATAAGTTTTCACTTTAACAAAACAAAAACACAAACATAATAAACAGATTTAATGTAAGTTACATACATCAACCCCTAATTAAAGTTCCGAAAACTACTGCTTTTATAACATTTTTATACATATTTTAACTACTTGTATTTTAACAATAAGACAACATAATATTAAATATATAATTAACATTTTAGGTTTTTCAGATAAAAGGAGGAAATTCCTATGTAAATAGCTATACTTATAACATACAAACATATAGTCAGATATATTATACTTCCTAAAACAAAGTTTGAATTATTCAACTTGTAAGATTTTAGATATAGGCAATTGTTTTTTATTTGCAGATCAAAATAATTCTAAAAATCAGAATCGACTATATAAATCAAAATAATCCACAGAACAATTAGTAGTAAATATTTTTTAATAGATCACAAGTCGATATTGGCATAATAAAATATTTGTTTGTAATTTTGATTTAAACTCAAACATAAATTCTTCAATTCATTTTCTATTTTACTTTTATTTATTATCATATTAATTGAAGAAACAAATATTAATTACAGCAGGCATCTTATTTTCAACTAGTTGAATTTTCTCGATTATGGTATACTCTTCGTGTATTTCAGTTTGAGAGTGCCAAGGCTAAAAACTCAACCATCAAAATGCATTTATTAAAATTTAAATTATCACTTATCATCTTAATCTGCTGCTTTAATATAAGTGGCTCATTTGCTCAAATCAGGAAAATTCCATCTGAAAAACCAAAATTAATCGTTGCTATAGTGGTAGATCATCTTAGATCTGATTATTACAATCGATACCAACACCTATTAACAGATGGTGGGTTCCGAAGAATTATTAAAGATGGAAGCAATTGTCGAAACACAAAATATTCATATATCTACTCACAAACGGGAACCGACCATGCAAGTATATTCACTGGTTGCGATCCCGCTATACACGGTATTGTATCCAAAGGATGGTACAATCGACTTAATGACAAATATGTATCGTCAACAGAGGATAGGGATGCTCAAATTTTTGGGGTCGACAGAATTAATAATAAAGGCTGCTCTCCAAAAAAACTTTTGGCTCCCACCATTGGTGACCAAATGAAATTATACAACAATACTTCAAAAGTAATTGGAGTAGGACTTAATTCAGAATCAGCAATGTTCTCGGCTGGACATTCGGCTAATGGTGTATATTGGTTAGATAGATTTAGCGGAAGATTTACAAGTTCAAAATTCTACCTTGATTCTATCCCAGAATGGGTTAATAAATTTAATTCAAAAAAATTGTATGACTTCTATCTTAAGCAAACATGGATGCCTATAAACACAATGAGAAAAAAGAACATAGGCTATAATCTGAAAGTAAAACTAGGCTTAAACAAGGAGTTTTCCTACGAACTATCAAAAATGAAAGATAGAATAGGATACAATACTCTAAAAACAACTCCTTTTGGAAATATGTATGTTCGTGACTTTGCACAAAAAGCAATTATCCACGAAAATCTTGGCAAGGATGATGATACAGATTTAATCACTATAAATTTCACAAGTCTAACAGGGGCATATCCAAAGCTTTCACCCTTTGATCCTGAAATTTTAGATAATTACCTTAGACTTGATATAGAAATAGAAAATTTCCTGAATTTCCTAGACAAACAAGTTGGTATTGAAAATACACTAATAATTCTAAGTTCCGATCAGATAGCAAACTACACCAACAAAACCCTCGAAAAGAACAATGTTCCTACAGGAGTTTTCAGCATGTACAACTCTGTAGCCCTTTTAAAATCATATCTAAACATAAGTTATGGTAGTGGCAAATGGATTCTCGGATACGATTCACAGCAAATATATCTAAACAGAAAACTAATAGAAGATTCAAAGAAATCATTAAAGGAATTCCAAGAGAAAACTTCTGAGTTTTTTGTACAATTTTCAGGGGTAGCAAAAACTATTAGTTCTAGCAGTCTACAAAACGTAAACTTTACACATGGTGTAGCAAGCAAAATACAAAAATCATATAACCAAAAAAGATCGGGAGATATATTCTACACCCTAGAACCAGGCTGGAGACATGAATACAAAAATCATGGTGAAAATCTTTCGGTATACAGCTACACAACTCAAGTGCCATTATACTGGTATGGGTGGAAAGTAAAAAGAATGGAAATAAATAGATCGGTGGGTATTGAAGATATTGTGCCTACCCTCTCAAATATACTTGACCTGACAATTTCATCAAACTGCAATGGAAAGATTATTCCTGAAATAATCGAATACTAAATTATACCTAACACAGTTTGTAAAAGCACATAAATCAATTTATGCTATAAGAAGTAAATACTACAAAAGTATTCACTTCTTATAGCATACTTGTAAACTGCTAAATGTTTTTAGTAATTCTTCCAACCAATCGAGAATCATTAAAAAACTCTTTAGCCACAACTCTTAATATAGTATACATTGGAATTGCTGCCATCATTCCAATAATTCCCATCATGCTTCCAGCAATAACAATAACCAAAAATATTTCCAAAGGATGGGCATTAACGCTATTTGAATATATCAACGGCTGAAAGAATACATTGTCTATGATTTGAACTGAACCAAAAACAATAGCCATATAACCCATTAAAGGTAAAATATCAGAATAGAAATCGGTATGAATATTGGTTATAATACCTATTATCATTCCTAAAGTTGCACCAATAAGAGGACCTATATATGGAATTATATTCATAAGACCTCCTAATAAACCTATTACCATAGCAGTACTAAACTTAATCCCAACTAACCAAAGCCCCATAGTAATAAGAAATCCGACTAAACTCATTTCAATAACCAGTCCGATAAAATATCTGGTAAGAAGCCCTTTTATTGATTTAAATATATGTCTCAATTTATGATCATATTTTTCAGGAAAAACAACTATGATCAACTCTGAGAACATGCTGTTATCTTTCAGAAGGAAGAAGGTTATAAACGAAATAGAGAACAGCGCCATAAATACATTTCCCAGAGTTCCAGCTATTCCTTTAAATATATTGGAAATATCAGACACTTTTATAAAACTTGTAATATTTTCAGTAATAGTTGTCTTTATATCGAAATCAGAATCTTTTAAATATTTATTAGCTAAATTATTAATTTTATCTATCGGTTGTTCTAGACTTTCAACAACTGTATTAATCTCTATTGTCGATAATTCCTCAGCTTGTGCTGCCAACAGAGGTATGAAAATCCTGAAAAACATAACCATTACAAACCACAAAACCAACAAACTAGATACAGCAGATAAAGAAATTGGAATTTGTTTATTTCGAATTTTAAATTTAGAAATAAATTCGACTATTGGTCTACCAATTAGTGAAAGAATTAATGATATTATTATATATGCAAGAATATTACTAAAATACCAACAAACAAAACCCAACAAAACCACTAAGAATGCGATAAAAAAATATTTAGCTCTCATACGAATACAATAAAACGGTTTTTATTAACAAAATAAACCTATTAAATAAATATAAATTTATTGCAAGGTAAATAATTATATTAATAATTCAGAATTAAAACAAAAAGAGGTATGCTAATTAAAGCATACCTCACCAAGATAATCATACAACAAAATTTAGATGCAAGTATTTAGTTGTGTCTCTTATATTTTTGTTAAATAGAAGTTTCCTTTGGCTCACAAATATTTAAAAAATATTCACTTTTATAATTTAAGACTTTGTCTTCACTATTTTTAAAAGCAATATTTCCAGCTTCTCTAATATTATTAACGGCATCTTTTAAGTACCAAAATGCTCTATCTCGTATATCTGATTCAGAATTAACAAACTTAGTCTCTGTACATTTTCGTGATAAAACATTTAATGAATTTGAATAATCCTTAGATTTACTAATCAAAGATGAATCAATATCAATATTCTTATTATCTTCAGAAAATTCAATACCCAACTGATACAAACTTAATATATCATTCGCAAGATTACCAATATTTTCCTTAAATCGAAATTTTTCTAATTTATTTATATAATCAGTATTGCCTAAAAACAAATCTTGATAATATTCAATCAATTGGGCTCTATAAATATAGGTTGTTTCAGCCAGACTTTGCCATTTTTCAGTAAGCTCATCAATATTTCGAAATTTATATTCACACTTGCTACTTGCAATTTCTAGAGCATTGATTCTATTTGGCAGTTCATTTACTATATTTATATTTAAACCAGCTTTTTGAAGTTCAATAATATCTTTTTTTGCATCAAAATGCAAATCCTCTGCCTCTTGAATTATTAAATCGAGAGGTGTATCGGGAAGTGTAACCTCCTCGTCTGGAATTTGAAGGAGTTCTTCTAAAATTTGTTGATAATAGTTTATATTTACCATTTTGACTTTTGTTTAGAATAGAATTATGTTCTATTTTTTTATATATAATAATAGTGTAAGTTTTCAGTTTAATTACGGTGTATTATTTAAGTTAATCAACTTATTATCGCAAAGTATCTAGATGTTAAATTTGAATAAAAATCTTAATATCTCTGTTTAATACATTAACCAATAAGCATATGTAATTTATGCTTTTTTTTTATTTCTCACAAAAATAATACATATAGGAAATAGTCTTAATCACATAATAATATGTAAATCCAACGGTGCAAATATAACAGATTAAAGAGTTTTACAACAAAAAAAAATACATTATGTTTGATTAAAAAGCCTTTTATTTATTCCAATACAAAATAGTCTGCCTTTAATATGATACTAAAACAAGATGTTTATTTAAGTATACTTAATCAATAAAAATATAAACTAATATCATAGTTGAATAAATCGAATATTGGAATAACATTAATAAAGTTGTTTTACAATTGCAATGGTTGCGCAAAGTAATTATCAACAACTAATATTTTTAATAGTACCTGAAATAAAACAAGATTTAATCACACAACAAAAGCATAGATAACCACGAGGACACAAACATTTTAAAATTAAATGTGATGATATGGTTCGTTATTTATTATAGTGTATGCACGATATAACTGTTCAACAAAGATCATACGTACCATCTGGTGTGAAAAGGTCATTTTTGAAAGCGATATTTTTCTATCTGCTCTTTCATACACATCTTTAGAAAATCCATAAGGCCCACCTATTACAAAAACAAGCTCTTTGTAACTAGCAAGATTCATTTTTTCAATTTGCTTTGAAAACTCTACAGAACTGAACTGCTTACCATTTTCATCTAAAAGAATTAAAATAGAAGATTTTGACAACTTCGAAAGAATCAATTCCCCTTCTTTCGACTTCTGCTCCTGAGAAGACATATTTTTACTGTTTTTAATGTCGGGAATAATATTTAAATTAAAATTAACATAATGCTTTAATCTTTTTTGATATTCTTCGATTCCCTCTGCAATGTATTTCTTATCGGTTTTCCCGATTACCAGTAATTGAATCTTCATTTTATATTATTTAGTGATGTGTGTGATAAAAATCAATTATAAAGACCGCTTTACAACAAACA
Source organism: Marinifilaceae bacterium (assembly GCA_025210485.1). GTDB lineage: Bacteria > Bacteroidota > Bacteroidia > Bacteroidales > Marinifilaceae > JAOARN01. Next base: position 54,318 of record JAOARN010000044.1, read on the forward strand.
ATCCTTAATCCATAGATATTTGACCTACTGACATAAACAAACTACAATCGGAAACATAAAAAATGCTTCTTTTATGAATAAATCATAATTTATATATGAAGAAAAATCAAATATTCCTATTTCAAATTTAACTTATACAAATCTAACATAGTAAATCAAATAGATTTCGAATTGTATTGTTAAATATATTTAAAATAAAAAAGTTTCCAACAGAACCTAATAAAGCATATTAAGCTATTAACAAGCCTTCGTATTTTAATAAAATTAAAACTCATGATTGACAAAACTATTTTATAATTAAGTTTCCAGTTTTCGCTAATATGGATATCTTGATGGATAATATAAATACTTCAATCTTATATTACATAATGAATTTCACATAAAAAACTAAAAATCTCATATTAAATTTCACTAAGCTTTGATTGTTTTTATAAGAACGAAACAAACACTAATTTAGTATTAAAACCTATTGATATTGTACCCTTACAGAAGATACCAAGCAATATCAGAAGAGTTTTACTAGCATACAAAAAACTAATTTTATTAAAACAAAATACAATCTAATTTTTCATAAAAATTTCATGTTAATCAATTTTTTGTATATTCGTAGCCTAATTAGGAATATTTAAAAAAATTTCAATGGCAACATTACAGAAAATACGTAACAGAGGAATGTTAATAGGTATCATTATTGGTGGTGCCCTATTCGCTTTTATCGCAGGCGACTTTATAAAATCTAGTACATCATTTTTAAGAGGTTCTAGAAATGAATTGGCAGAAATAGCTGGTGAAAGCATTAGTATTACAGATTTTCAACTTGAATTGCAAAAGCAAATTGAAGTTACAAGAAGAATGACCCAACAATCTCCAACAAGTGAGCAAGAAAAAAGACAAAGAGAGCAACTATGGAATACTAAAGTTGACGAAATTGTTATGGGTAATGAATATGCAGAGCTAGGAATTAATGTAAGTTCAGACGAATTATCAAATATGGTATATGGCGACGACATGAATCCTGTTATACGCCAATTATTCAGAAATGAAGCAGGTATAGTTGATAAAGATTTTGTTAAGAAAACTTTAAAACAACTTATGGAATCACCTGATGGAACTCCACAAAAAGAATACTGGTTAACCATTGAAAAATCACTTACTTCACAACGCAAACTCGAGAAGTATAATACTTTATTGAATAAAGGTTTATCAATGCCTCTTGCCATGGCTGAAAAAATAGCTGAAATAGGTTCTAAAAAAATCGACTTTAACTACATTCAACTTAAATATAGCAATATTGCTGATTCTACCGTAAATGTATCACAAGCTGACATCAAAAAATATTATGATGCTCACAAAGACTTATTTAAACAAGATGAGTCAAGAAGAATTGAATACATCGAATTTGATGTTATTCCTTCGGTTGATGACTACAAAGCAACTAAAGAATACACAACTAGCTTGATTGAAGATTTCAAAAAAGAAACTAAAATCAAACAATTTGTTGATTTAAACTCAGACAAAAAGTTCGACCCATACTACTACGCTAAAGACGAAAACACAAACAAAGAATTAGACCAATTTGCATTTACTGCAAAAGTAGGTGATGTTTTTGGTCCTTATGAAAAAGGAGATTCTTATTTTATTGCAAAACTAAATGATGTTAAATATATGGCTGACTCAGTAAAAGTTAGACATATACTTGTAAGACCAGTGAATGGTGATAAAAAAGCAACAGAAAATAGAGCCGACAGTCTTTTAAATATAATCAAAAAAGGTTCTGATTTTGCTAAAGTAGCTAGAACTAATTCTGCCGATCAACAATCTGCTGTAAATGGCGGTGACTTAGGATGGTTACAACAAAGAAGCCCAATGGTTCCTGAGTTTATTGCAGCTGTTTTTGATATGAGTAACAAAGAAGTTAGAAAAGTTGAATCGCCATACGGTATTCACTTAATTCAGGTTGTTAAGCAAAGTAAAAACATCAAAAAAGCTCAATTAGCAATTATTGAAAAAGAAGTTATTGCGAGTCAAAAAACCGTTCAAGAACAATATGCTAAAGCTAGAAAATTTGCTGGCGAGAATTTAGATCAAAATAAATTTCAAGAATCAGCTTCAAAACAGAAACTTCAAAGAAGAATTGCCGAACTAAAAAGAGATTCAAAATTAGTTAACAATATCGAAAACTCACGTTCTATTATCAGAATGGCTTTCAAGGCTGAGGAAATTGGTAAATTATTATTTGATGGAAACCAATCAGCTGTATTTGATTTAGGAAACAAATTTATTGTAGCTGTTTTATCTGAGATCAACGAAGAAGGTTACTCTCCAGTTAATAAAGTTGCTTCTAGAATCAAAGCTGAGGTAATTAAAGACAAAAAAGGAGAACAACTTGCTGCAAAATTAAATTCAGATATCAAAGGTTCTGAAAGTTTAACTTCTGTATCTCAAAAAGCTAAAGCTGAAGTAAAATCAGCATCTGATATAAGCTTCGCAAGTTTCCATATCCCAGGAATAGGTATTGAGCCAAATCTAATTGGAGCAATCGCAGTTGGAGAAAAAGCTAAGATTTCTAAACCTATAGTAGGAAATCAAGGAGTATATGTATTCAATATTACAAATGAGAAAAAAGATAATCTTACTAAAGAAAATATTGAAAATATCAAAAACAGAATTGAAAGCAATTACATGAGAAGTGTAATGTTTAGCGCTGTTAATGCCTTGAAAGAAAACGCTAATATTGTAGACAATAGATATAAATTCTTTTAATCTATATCTGGAAAAAATATTCTTAAAGAGCGGAATTTTTATTCCGCTCTTTTCTTATATAATAGACTTATGTACTTAATAGATTCACACTCCCACATCTACTTAGATGAGTTTAAAGACAATATTGCGGAAGTAATAGATAGAGCAAAAGCAAACGATATCAAGAAGATTTTACTCCCTAATATTGATAGCAATTCGATAAAACAAATCGACAAACTAGTATCTCTATATCCTGATATCTGTCTCCCAATGATGGGGATTCATCCCTGTTACATTGAAAGCAACTATAAAAATGAATTGGAGCATGCCGAAAATTGGTTAAGCCAAAATAAGGCTATTGCAATTGGAGAAATAGGAATAGACCTATATTGGGAAAAGAAATATATAAAAGAACAAAAAGAAGCCTTCGATTACCAAATAGAACTGGCAAAAAAACACAATATACCAGTAGTAGTTCACTGCAGAGATGCATTTAATGAGATATTCGATGTACTGCAAACACATAAGCAGAATCTACCTACAGGAGTACTACATAGTTTTACTGGAGAATACCAAGATGCCAAAAAACTACTAGACATGGGATTCAATATAGGTGTAAACGGCATTGTTAGTTTTAAAAAATCACATCTACCTGAAGTTTTAAAAAAAATTCCTTATAGAGAAATATTAATTGAAACAGATTCACCATACCTAGCCCCTGTACCAAAGCGAGGAAAAAGAAATGAAAGTTCGTATTTAATTTACACTTTTAAATTTTTAGCTGAATTGTACAAAATTGATGAAGACAAACTAAAAAAAATCATTTTTAATACGACAAATAGGTTATTTAAATTAAATATAAGTGAATAATTAAAATATTATCACTATAATTGAGGAAAATTTAGTGAGTATATTTTTATTCTAATTTAAACATCGAGTGATGTGTGAATAATAGAAGAAAATATGCTAAATATTGTCTTCTATCATTCTTTTTTTAATATTTAGTAAACCAAAGTAGTTTATAATAATGGTAAAAAAGATTCTTTAGAAGATTTTACTTGTTTTATAAACTATATTTTTAGTTGATTTTAAGCCAATTAAAATCAACCTTATTTTGAATACAGTATGTGCGAAAAAAAATCAATATTACTTATCTACACTGGAGGAACTATAGGTATGGTTGTTGACAACCTAACTGGTTCGCTAGTCCCTTTTGATTTTGATCAAATAGTAAAACAAGTACCAGAGTTAAATATGTTTGACTATGTGATTGATTCTGTGACATTCGATCCCTTGATTGATTCTTCAAACGTAGAACCTAAACTATGGAAAGAGCTCGCTGGAATAATAAGCAAAAACTATAATGATTATTGTGGCTTTGTAATCTTACATGGAACAGATACCATGTCATACACGGCATCAGCACTTAGTTTTATGCTTCAAAACCTTGACAAACCAGTTGTTTTAACAGGGTCACAACTACCTATAGGAAAAATCCGAACAGATGGTAAAGAAAACCTAATCACAGCAGTTGAAATTGCAGCAGCATATGATGAAAACAACAATGCCTTAGTACCTGAGGTAAGTATAATTTTTCAAGATTCGCTTTATCGAGGAAACAGAACAACAAAAAGCGATTCAGAAAATTTTGATGCATTCCACTCTTACAACTATCCGAGTTTAGCAAAAGTAGGAATCAATATAAATTATAATAGAAAAAACATATCGTACCCTAGTGAAAAGCAAGATTTTTTTATAGAAGACAAGCTTGACAACAATATTGCTATACTAAAAATGTTTCCAGGTATCAGCAAAAACACAATAGAGGCTGTATTAAATATTCCAGACCTAAAAGGAGTAATAATTGAGACCTACGGTGCAGGAAATGCACCAACCCACAAATGGCTATTGGAATTAATCTCAAAAGCTATAGAGAGAGGAATACTAGTAATGAATGTAACACAATGTGCAGCTGGAAAGGTAGAGATGGGTTTATACGAAACTAGTAGGGAATTGCTTGAGATGGGAGTTGTATGTGGAAAAGATATAACAACAGAAGCGGCAGTTGCAAAAATGATGTATGTATTAGGCAAGGAAATGGATTATGAACAAAGTGTATTCACATTAAATAAACCATTAAAAGGCGAAATAAGCGCTTAAGTTGCTTTTTTTTTATCATTTTTTTTGTAATTTGGTGCACTGTTTAAAATACTGATGATACTAATATTTATTTATTTGAATAGATTCATCAAATTTGACATATTAATATTTTATTGATAAATAAAAAATATTAATTTTAGGACAAACATTAAGAAAAATCGTTTTAATTGTAAAAAATAAAATTCGTTAATTAAAATTTGAAAACAGACTATGAAAAAGTTATTTGCATTTATAGCAGTTATTGGGATGCTGAATTTTGGTGCATCTTTGAATCTTATGGCACAAGACGAAACTGCTGATCAAGCAGCTGAAACTACACAAGTTGAAGAGACTACTGCAGAAGAGAATGTAGCTTCAGAAGAAGCAGCTCCAGCAGAGCAAGAAGTAATCAAAAGTACTTCATTCCATAAAGTTGTTAAGAAACAATTTATTCAAGGTGGTGCAATGTTTATGAGTTTCGTATTATTAGCACTTATCTTAGGTTTAGCACTTTCAATTGAAAGAATTATTTACTTAAACTTATCTGCTACTAACACTAAAAAATTAATTGCTGAATTAGAAGAAGCATTAAACAATGGTGGTGTTGAAGCAGCTAAAGAATTATGTCGTAACAAAAGAGGACCTGTTGCTAGTATTTTCTATCAAGGTTTAGATCGTGTTGACGAAGGTATCGAAGTGGTTGAAAAATCAGTTGTATCTTACGGTTCAGTACAAATGGGTCTATTAGAAAAAGGATTATCTTGGATTGGTTTGATGATTGGTTTGGCTCCTATGTTAGGTTTCATGGGTACAGTAATCGGTATGATTTCTGCGTTCGACTCAATTCAGTCTATGGGTACTATCTCTCCTGCTGCTGTAGCTGGTGGTATTAAAATTGCACTTATTACAACAGTATCTGGTCTTATCGTTGCGATGATTCTACAGGTATTCTATAACTATTGTACTGCTAAGGTTGATAGCATCGTTAACAAAATGGAAGATGCTTCTATCTCATTATTAGATATCCTTGTAAAATACAATAATAAATAATTAGAATAAGATTATGACAAATTTAAGTAAATTATTAGATATACTCACATTTGTATTAATTGGACTATCAGTAATATTTATGGGGATATTCTATTTCGGAGGAGAGATTCCTGATCAAGCTCACGAAACCCCAGTATACACTGACTTAGTATTACATTGGACAAAAGCATTATTCTTTGTTGCTGTAGGTCTTTCTGTAATTTTCCCAATTGTACAATTGGTGATGAATCCAAAAGGAGCAATTAAAAGCCTTCTTGGTGTGTTTGGTTTAGCTGTTATCATTGGTATTTCATATGCAATTTCTGATGGTACTCTTTTAAATCTTCCTGGTTATACCGGTACTGATAATGTTTATGGCACATTAAAATTTGCTGATACAGTATTATATACTATGTATATCTTAGGTTTCGGTGCTATTTTATCAATAGCTGTTACTGAAGCTATCCGTGCATTCAGATAGTAGAGGAATTTGAAAAAAATCAAACAACAATTAAGAAAAAAATATTATGGCGAAAAAGAAATTACCAGAAATTAATTCTAGTTCGATGGCCGATATTGCTTTCTTGTTGCTTATTTTCTTCCTTGTATCAACTACTATGGATGTAGATACAGGTATCTATAAAAAGCTACCTCCGATGCCGGAAGAAGAAAATACAACTGAACCAAAAGTGAAAAAACGTAATGTTCTTGCAATTTTGGTTAACCGTAACAATGAGCTATTGGTTAATGGTGAGCTTCTTGATATTTCTCAATTAAGAGAGAAGACTAAAGAGTTCATCTTGAACCCTAACGACGATAAAGATTTGCCTGAAAAAGTAATTAAGGAAGTTCCATTCTTTGGTAGAGTGAGAGTTTCTAAAGGACTTGTTTCATTGCAAAACGACCGTGGTACTAGCTATGAAACCTATATTAAGGTGCAAGATGAGCTTGCAATAGCTGGGCGTGAACTTAAAGATCTAAAAGCTATGGCTCAATTCGGTAAGAAATATGAAGATCTTAACGATGAACAGCAAGAGGCAGTTAGAAAATATGTTCCAATGCAAATTTCAGAAGCTGAACCAAAAAATGTAGGAGGGCGTAAATAATGGGAAAATTTAAAAAAGACGGTGGTAAGGAATTACCTGAGATTTCAACCGCATCACTTCCAGATATCGTATTTATGCTTCTTTTCTTCTTTATGGTTAGTACAACTCTTAGAGATGTTGAAATGAATGTTGAAATTGCTGTTCCTGGAGCAAATGAAATTGTTAAACTTGAAAAGAAAGACTTAGTAAGTAATATTTTTGTTGGGGTTCCTATGCAGAAATTCCGCAAAACTTTCGGTACTGAGCCTAGAATTCAGTTAAATGACAAGTTTGCTACAGTAGATGACATACAAGCATTTATTGCTGCTGAACGTGAGTCACGTAAAGAGGAAGTTCGTAATAAGCTTATTACATCGCTTAAAGTTGATAAAAAGACCAAAATGGGTATTATTATCGATATTAAGCAAGAGTTAAGAAAAGCAAGTGCACTTAAATTAAATTACTCTGCAGGGGCTGCTGCTCCAAGTAATTAATCGTGCTCTCGATATACGATACAAAAAAGAGGAACCTTTAAAGGTTCCTCTTTTTTTGTTTAATAAAGTATTGGATAGATATAAAATGAATCAGTATTACTACAGGGTGCTTTTAATTTAAAAAATATTTATTAATGTTTATTTCAGGCTTACAGCCTTTTTTTTCTATAGCAAAGCCCAATGCGGCGCATTGGGCTTTGCTATAGATACCTTTCAGGCAAGATAAATTAATTTCTAATAAAGCATAGATTGAGACTGGCTTATATATATCTTACAGACAAGGTATATGAATTATTATTTTCAGATTGAAAACTATATTCACAAAAAACAATTCATTGGGCTTTGTGGCATATACCTTTTTAGGCAAAAAAAATCAATTTCCGATAAAACATTGTATCCGACTGTGTTTTTAGGCAAGATATAGATTGTTATTATTTCTTTTTATTACAGCTTTTACTGAAAAGCTCTTGCTATATACATATCAGTCAATATTTTAAACTTATAATATTATAGTTTCGAAATTCCCTAACAATAATATCTTTACCCTTTTTTACTTCTACCAGAAATATTTCGTTCGTAATATGACTTACATCTTTTATTGTAGATATTAATTATAATATATGCATAATTTTATGTACACCTATTATTTAAACTGATCATAAAACTGTATGCGCAATTTGAGTGTCTTTTAAAATACTATTCAAATTTATCGCTGAAATTTCACTTGTATACTGAAGAATTTAACTACAAATAAACATGCTGCAATTATATCTATTGGGGTCCATGAAGATTTATCAGATAGATATACTGGCATAATTGGATTAAATATAATCCCCACCAATGCAAAAGCAAATATCCAAAAATTAATACCCTTTCTAAATTCTGTAAAAACAAGAACTATAGCTCCAATACTAACAATTATTCTCATTATAGAATAATATGCTATTGGTAAATTAAAAATTGCAATTATAAGCATTGCAGCACAAACAAGTAGGAGTATTCTCATTATTTTATATTTTTGGTACTAGCCAATATAGATGCAGTTTCTTTTGATCATATACTAAAGACCTCTTAAATGCAGGAACCAATCAAAAGAATCAGTAAACATATGAAATAAAAGTGCAATAGCCACAATTCTATATGGCTTTGGTAGAAATAACATTAAAACGTAAATAATAATAGCATATATAGAATGTAAAGGATGAAAACCAATACTACATCTATTGGGATCAAAAACAGGATTAGCAAATAAGTGATCTAAATCGACTAACATACTAGCCAAAAAGATTAAATAAACTTTTATGTATTCCTTTCTAAAAAAACACAGAGCTATAAAAAATGGAAAAACTAAATGTAAGAAATAATGTATACAAAAGCTTATACTTATCATACAACTAAAACAATGAATTTTCACCTGAATTGACTTTTTCATAAGCTTTATCTATCAATAGATTATTCTTATTTGAAGCCTCAACAGCTAGTCTGTCAGCTAATTCATTACCAGGAATATCAGCATGACCTTTAACCCAAACAAATTTAACATTATGCTTCTCCGATATCTTCTTGTATCTAAGCCAAAGATCTTTGTTTTTTTTACCTTTAAATTTTTTATTTATCCATGATCCTAACCAATCTTTTTGAATAGTATCAACTACATACTTTGAATCAGAATAAATAGTAACATTACAATTAGGTTTCTTAAGAGCTTCAAGAGCAACAATAACAGCCAGTAACTCCATTCTATTATTGGTTGTTAGTTGATAACCTTGAGATAATTCTTTCTTATGTTTTCCATAAATCAAAACTACCCCATAACCTCCTCTGCCAGGGTTTCCGCTGCATGCACCATCAGTATATACCGTAATATCCATTTTCTAATATAATATTTGATTCATTTTTACATCGTGTTCCTCTGTTGGGATATAATCTAAGATTTGATAAGAAAAAGCTATGCCTATTTTATAAGAATTTGTTTGCTTGAGTAATTTATCATAAAAACCTTTTCCTCTTCCCATTCTATTCAGGTTTTTATCAAAAGCCACTCCAGGTGTAATAATTAAATCTAATAATTCTAAATTTTTAAATTCTTCTGTATTAGGTTCAGGTATACCATACTTCTCTCCTTCTATTAAAGAATCCTCCCCATTATATTGTTTTAGAATTAAATCATCGCCTACAATGCATGGTAACAATATTGTTTTAGATTTATACCATTTATTTATAAAATCAACAGTATAAATTTCATCATCCATAGACCAAAACATAAGAATGGTATTAGATTCTTTAAACTCTTGTGTGCTTTCAACTTTCAGTAGAATCGTTTTGGATTCAGTTAGAATTTCCTCTCTTGTTTGCTTTTCCTTTAATGACTTTATATATCTTCTTATTTCTTTCTTTTCTTTCATAATAAATATAGCATATAATTATCAGATTCCAACTATCTTTTTTATCTCGCTTAGTTTGTTCAAAGCCTCAAGTGGAGTAAGATTATTAATATCTAAACCTTTTATTTGATCACGAATAGACTCCAAAACTGGATCATCTAATTGAAATAGGCTCATCTGATATGCATCTGAAAAATCTTCCTTTGTTCTAGACTTTCCTATATTTCTTTTTGGAGCCTTTGCTTCAAGCTGAGACAATACATGATTTGCTCTTTTTACAACTAATTTGGGCATACCTGCAAGCCCAGCCACATTTATACCAAAACTATGATTAGATCCTCCAGGTATAAGTTTACGCAAGAATATCACTTCATTATTAAGTTGTTTTACAGAAACATTATAATTCTTTACTCGCGCTAGACTTGATTCCAGTTCGTTCAATTCATGATAGTGAGTGGCAAAGAGAGTTTTTGCTCTCGATTTTTTGTGTTCATGAATATATTCAACAATTGACCAAGCAATTGAAATACCGTCATATGTGCTAGTACCTCTACCCAATTCATCGAAAAGCACAAGACTTCTATTGGATAAATTGTTTAGAATACTTGCCGCCTCATTCATCTCTACCATAAAGGTTGATTCTCCTGCCGAAATATTATCAGAAGCACCAACTCTTGTGAAAATTTTATCCACATAACCTATTCGAGCTTGTTCGGCTGGTACGAAGCAGCCTATTTGAGCCATCAATACAATTAAAGCTGTTTGTCTTAATAAAGCAGACTTACCCGCCATATTAGGACCTGTAATAATTATTACCTGCTGTTTTTCATTGTCTAAAAAAACATCATTTGCAATATACTCCTCATCTATTGATAATTGTTCTTCGATAACAGGATGTCTACCTGACTTTATATCAATTATATTCGAATCATCAACAATAGGTTTTGAATAGTTATTTGTATTGGCTAGATATGAAAATGACAATAGACAGTCAAGTTTTGCGATAGTCATTGCATTTATCTGAATATTTGAAATAAATTCAGAAATACTTATAATTAACTCGTTGTAAATTTTAGTTTCTAATTCTATTATTTTACCCTCTGCACCTAAAATCTTTTCTTCGTATTCTTTTAATTCCTCTGTTATATATCTTTCTGCACTAACCAATGTTTGTTTTCTAATCCATTCTTCAGGAACCTTGTCTTTGTGGGTGTTTCGAACCTCAATATAATAACCAAACACATTATTAAATCCAATTTTCAGTGAAGGTATTCCTGTGCGCTCACTTTCTCTAACCTGCATTTGCACCAAAAAGTCTTTACCAGAATAGGCTATTTTTCGTAATTCATCTAAATCTTGATTGAATCCATCGGCTATAACCCCTGCTTTACTGATATGAGCATTAGGTTCTTCTTTTATGGTTTGACTGATTTTATCAGTAACAGACTTGCATGAATTTAATTGCTCTGATATTTCATTTAAATCAGCTAAATTCGAATTTTGGCAAAAAGATTTAATTTCAGGAATTACTAATAAAGAGGATTTCAATTGAATCAGTTCTCTTGGGTTTACACGCCCAACAGCTAATTTAGAAATAATTCGTTCTAGATCACCTATTTCTCTCAGATTATCATCTAGTCCATAAACATTTTCGGAATTCTTATTCTGATAAAAATAGTCTACAATTGATAATCTTTTATTAATTAGGTTTACATCTTTTAATGGAAGCGCGATCCATCTTTTCAACATTCGACCTCCCATTGGGGTAATCGTTCTATCCATTATTTGAGATAAGGATTTTGCATTCTCCCCTCCTGCACTTAACAATTCTAAATTTCGAACTGTAAATCTATCTAACCAAACATATTTATCCTCTTCAACTCTTGATATTGATTGTATATGTCCAGAGTTGCCATGCTTTGTAATATCTAAATAATGAAGAACAGCACCTGCTGCAATAACACCATCATTTAGATCTTGAATTCCAAAACCTTTTAAATTTTTTGTATTAAACTGACTTAACAACTTATCATTAGCTGAATTTTCATTAAAAGCCCATTCATCCAAAGTAAATGTATAAAATTTACCAACAAAGTTTTCATGAAAAATCTTCTCCTTCCCTTTCTGAAATAATACTTCTTTGGGTTGAAAATTTGATATCAATTTATCAATATATTCCTTCGAACCTTCAGCTGCATAAAATTCTCCAGTAGACACATCTATAAAAGCAATCCCAGTCTGCTTTTTAGCCAAATGAACACAGGCAAGGAAATTATTTTCTCTATTTTCTAGTACATTATCATTAAATGACACCCCTGGAGTGACAAGTTCAACTATTCCTCGTTTTACAATCTTCTTGGTTTTCTTTGGATCTTCTAATTGTTCACATATAGCAACTCGCTTACCTGCACGAACTAATTTGGGAAGGTATGAATCAATTGAATGATGCGGAAATCCTGCAAGTTCTACATATGAAGCAGAACCATTTGCTCTTTTTGTTAAAGTTATACCTAAAATTTCAGACGCAGCAATTGCGTCTTTTTCAAATGTTTCATAAAAATCGCCTACTCTGAATAGAAGTATAGCATCTGGATGCTTTGACTTCATTTCATAGTATTGCTTCATTAGTGGAGTTTCACTTGCTTTTTTCGACTTTGCCAATTTTATTCAATTTTAGTATTAGATAGGCAAAGATAATGCTTTAAGTGAATTTTTAAACTAAGCTTTTCAAGTCTAATATAAGTTTTACACAATTAGATAAATTATTTACATAAATGAATTCTAATCTATGAAGATATATATAGTAATAACATATATTAATACCACAATATATTAAACATATTATTGCAAACAAACCAAATTTGTTACACCCAATCAAAAAGCTAACTCAAATATTTTAGCTTCAATTTTAATTAATTAAAATCAAAAAAAAGGATGATATATAAAAAAGCTAATTGAAACTCTTCAGCATCAATTGAAAAAGATATAAGGATTATTAGATATATATTACAATTAAAACGCTGAAAAAAACTCTATTAACCACAGGGTTAAGACATATTATGTTTAATCACTGTTTTCCTTTTTTTATATTAATATTCGAATATCAATATATTATTCATGCTAAGCATAAAAACTTTTAAAATTCATAATTCACAAAGTAATAATAACTACTGACTATACAATTACACTTTAGTGTTCACAGGCTATCCACCGTCTTTTTTATCGGAAAAACATGTAACTTTTACATATTTCCCTCGTAAACCACGATAAGACTTTTTAATTAAATATTGATTTTATTGTCAAGATTAATAATAAATATTACAAAATATATAATTCTGCTAGTTTATTATTTACATAATTAAAGATAAAAAATACTTAAAATAAAGGATATATAAAACAATTAATTAGAAACTTAGATAAAAACATCTATTTTCATTAATCCCCCTATATTATGAAGTCTAGAATTTTTACTCTCATAATTATGATGTTATGCATCATAAAATTCTCTGTTTCACAAGTTGTGATAACGGAAGAAGATACTGATAATTCAATCAACAAAAATTCAATTCTCGAGATTAGAAGTGAATCTAGAGGTGTTCTATTTCCGAAACTAACATTCGAAAATATGAATGCTTTGGTCGAGATTTATACAGAAGCGGAAGATGGTATGATAGTATACTGTTTCGATGCAAAATATCCAGGACTATATATATACGAACACGAAAAAACAGCTTGGAAATTAATTTCTGAAGATGGTTCTCCAGAAGTTCAAATAGCATTAGACAAAGACCCTTATTTAATATCGGATTCAGATAAACTAGCCCCTTCTGTTAAAGCTATCAAACAATATATTGAAACCGTTAGTTATATTGCTGGTAATTTTGTAAAAATCAACACAGACAATAATTCTATCAATATAATTGTGACTGATGTACTCGACATTAATAACAAAACGGCTATACCTTCGAGTAAGGCAATTGTTGAATATATTCAAAACAGCTTAAAGTCGAAAGTTGACAGCAATTTAATAATTGAAAATATTAATAGTGCCTCTAATGAGGATGACAAAAATATAGCTAATATTGGTGCTATTAAGGATTATGTAAGCTCAAACACTATAGGAAATATAAAAGCTGGTAATTATATAGAAATAAAAAGCGATGATAAATCCATAAATCTTAGATCTACAAATACCATTGATAAAAACAATTCTACCGAAATACCTACCAACAAAGCTATTACCGACTATGTAGATCCGCTTATTGCTAAAAAAATTGATAAATCTATTCTTAATTCAAATATCCAAACTGACAATAATTCAAAGGATGGAGAAATAGCTGATATAGCAGCTATCAAAAATTATATTAAGCCTACAATGGAAAAGACTAATAATAATAAACAAGAAATTGATGTGATAAACACAAATATTAGTCTGCTTGGGTCTGATAAACTTAATGCTAGTATTCTTAAATCAGAAATCAAAATTGATGATGGTACAGATGATGCTAATATAGCCAGTATTGGGGCTATTAAAAAATATATAAATCCTATAAAATCGGATATTAAAGGATTAAATACTAAAATTATAAATACAAATAGTGCAACTCAAGATAATAAAGCTAAAATAGTAATTGCAAATACAAATATTAACACACTAAATAATAATAAAATTGAAAAATCAGAAATTAGTTCTGAGATAAAACTTAGTGACGACACAGAAGATTCCAAAATAGCAGATATAAAAGCTATAAAAGACTTAACTAATCCTATATCTGCCAAAACTGTAACAAACGAAAATAATATTGGAAATAATACTGGTAAGATTAATACAAATACTGAAAATATTTCCAAACTAAATATCGCCTTAGGTAGCACACAAACTACTGCAAATGAGAATAGATCGGATGTAATACAAATCAAAAATGACATTATTGGAATAAACAAAAATAATGTAAGATTTTCAGATATTGAAAATAATATTGCAATAGATAATACGGATAAAGATTCAAAACCCGCAAGTATTGCGGCTATTAAAGATCTTGTGAAAACCACTGATGATAAAGCTGAGAAAAACATAACAGATATTACTGCTGCAAATACACTGATTAGTGATAATACCAGCTTAGCTAATAAAAATAAATCGGATATCGCTAATAATTTAAGTCTAGCTAATACCAACAAAACAAATATTGAAACTGCTAATACCAATATTGCAAACAATGAAAGTACTGCAAATAAAAACAAAACTGATATTGAAGGAATTAATTCAAGTATATCCAATCTGGTAAATAATAAACTTGATGCTAGCAAAGTTAAAACTGAAATTACTAATGATGGTTCGAAAGACAGTGAAGTAGCCAGTATTGGTGCTATCAAGAATTTTGTGAAAATTACTGATAATAAAGCTGAGAAAAATATAAGCGATATTGCTGATGCGAATACTAAAATCGATAATAATAAAAACTTAGCTAATACAAATAAAACAAATATTGAAACTGCTAATACAAATATTGCAAACAATACTGCTTTGGCAAATAAAAACAAATCAGATATTGAAAGAATTAATTCAAGTATATCCAATCTGGGAAATAATAAACTTGATGCGAATAAAGTAAACACTACAATACCTACTGATAATAATACAAAAGATGCTGAAGTGGCTAGCATTGGGGCTATTAAAAATTTTGTGAAAACTACTGAAAATGAAACTGTACAAAATAAAACCAATATTGCTGAAAACTTAAACTTTATAAATACAAACAAAAATAATATCGCTACTGCGAATACTAAAATTGATGAAAATACCAGCTTAGCTAATAAAAACAAATCGGATATCGCAACTAATTTAAGCCTAACTAATACTAACAAAACTGATATTGAAGGAATTAATTCAAGTATATCCAATCTGGTAAATAATAAACTTGATGCGAATAAAGTAAACACTACAATACCTACTGATAATAATACAAAAGATGCTGAAGTGGCTAGCATTGGGGCTATTAAAAATCTTGTGAAAACCACTGATGATAAAGCTGAACAAAATAAATCAAATATTACTGCAAATCTAAATCAAACAAATACGAACAAATCGGATATCGCTACTGCGAATACTAAAATTGGTGAAAATACCAGCTTAGCTAATAAAAATAAATCGGATATCGCTACTAATTTGAGTCTAGCTAATACCAACAAAACAAATATTGAAACTGCTAATTCCAATATTGCAAGCAACAATGCTTTAGCAAATAAAAACAAAACCGATATTGAATCTGCTAATACGAATATTGCAAACAACACTACTTTAGCAAATAAAAATAAAACCGATATTGAAACTGCTAATACGAATATTGCAAACAACAATGCTTTAGCAAATACCAACAAAACTGATATTGAAACTGCTAATACAAATATTACAAACAACACTACTTTAGCAAATAAAAACAAAACTAATATTGAATCTGCTAATACGAATATTGCAAGCAACAATGCTTTAGCAAATACCAACAAAACTGATATTGCTAGTATTAAAACAAATATAGCAGATCTTGGAAATGACAAACTAGATGCGAATAAAGTAAACACTGAAATCATTACCGAAGACACTAAAGATAATGAAATTGCTAGCATTGGGGCTATCAAAAATTTTGTCAAAACTACTGAAAATAAAACTGTACAAAATAAAACTGATATTACTGAAAACTTAAACTTAATAAATACAAACAAAAATAATATCGCTACTGCAAATACACTGATTGGTGATAATACTAGCTTAGCTAATAAAAACAAATCGGATATCGCAACTAATTTAAGCCTAACTAATACTAACAAAACTGATATTGCTAGTATTAAAACAAATATAGCAGATCTTGGAAATGACAAACTAGAGGCGAATAAAGTAAACACTGAAATCATTACCGAAGACACTAAAGATAATGAAATTGCTAGTATTGGGGCTATCAAAAATTTTGTCAAAACTACCGAAAATAAAACTGTACAAAATAAAACTGATATTACTGAAAACTTAAACTTAATAAATACAAACAAAAATAATATCGCTACTGCAAATACACTGATTGGTGATAATACAAGCTTAGCTAATAAAAACAAATCGGATATCGCTACTAATTTGAGTCTTGCTTATACCAACAAAACAAATATTGAAACTGCTAATTCCAATATTGCAAACAATGAAAGCACTGCAAATAAAAACAAAACTGATATTGAAGGAATTAATTCAAATATATCCAATCTGGTAAATAATAAACTTGATGCGAATAAAGTAAACACTACAATACCTACTGATAATAATACAAAAGATGCTGAAGTGGCTAGCATTGGGGCTATTAAAGATCTTGTGAAAACCACTGATGATAAAG
>JAOARN010000045.1 GCA_025210485.1 Marinifilaceae bacterium
AAAATAAAAAATAATCGCCACGAAATTCCAGAACAGACTTCTCTGGGGTACCCCAGAGAAGTCTGTGGAAACTTTTTTATTTAAATAAAATGGTATACTTTTGGATTAAAATAGTGGTATACTTTTCGGTTAGAATATACACATAATTTTATGGTCTCCACCTATTATTTAAACTAATACAGTATTTCTAAGATTTTAAATTAACGATATTCCTACTGATATCCTGAAATTGCTGTGATATAGATATGAGGATAATTTGAAGAGGATGCTTAAGCTTCCAGCTAGGTTTAGTTTAGTGCTGATTCATAAATGTGAAGTGCTTCTGTCATAATGGTTTACCTGCAATAAGGAATCATTAAATACTTTTAAATTAAAGATTTTTATATTATCTAATATATTGATTCTAATTAAATCGTTTAAGTTAATTCTTAATACAATGAGTTGAGTATATTGTATTATTTATTAGCTGTATGAGTATTATGTTAGTCTAATATTTATTTTAGAGCAATTTTTTTTATTAATATAAATAATCTCCATTTAATCATTGGGATAAATCTGGACAACTTTATGATAAATTTAAAGATTTGGATGTAAAAAACTTTTTATCCTTGTAGTTTCAGTTCTCAGAAAAAAATGATGTTATTAATTCTGATATATGTCATGTGTTTAAAAATCTGTTTTTATTACAATCAGATAGTCAGGTTTTTAGTTTGGTGAAAAAGCTATTGTTAAAAAAATATAATGAGCAAATTGAATTGTTTTTTTATATATATTTGCAGCCTAAAATTCAAATATATATTATTATGATTAAGGAACTTAAAAGTTATTTAGTGATCACATTTGGACTGTTCATTTTTGCTTTTGCGTGGACAGCGTTTTTGATACCTTCTCATATTACAGCTGGTGGTATTAGTGGGGTGGGTACCTTGATTTATTTTGCTACAGGTTTTCCTGTTGCATATAGTTATTTAATAATAAATGGTATTTTGGTCGCCATCGCTTTACAGATTCTAGGTAGGGGGTTTGGTGCAAAAACCGTTTATGCTATTGTTATTACATCTTTGTTTTTTTATTTTTTACAAAAGTTTATAACAGAGCCATTAGTACCTGAAAAGTTTATGGCTACAGTTGTTGGAGCAATTTTGAATGGAGCTGGAGTTGGTGTGGCTATATCACAAGGTGGGAGTACAGGCGGGACAGATATTATTGCTTTGATTATTAATAAGTATAAGAATATTAGTCCTGGACGAATTATTTTATATATTGATGTTTTAATCATATCATCGTCATATTTAATCTTTAAGGAATTGAATCAATTAGTGTACGGTTTTGTTGTTATGGGTATAACGGCTTATGTTATTGATTTAATCTTGACTGGATCAAAACAGAGTATGCAGTTGTTTATCTTTTCACAAAAGCATGAGGAAATTGCTGAGGCTATTGTGAATTCAGTGGGAAGAGGTGTTTCTGTTATTGATAGTAAGGGATGGTATACGAAGGAACATAATACAATTTTAATGGTTGTAATTAGAAAACCTGAATCTCCTATTGTATTTAAGCTGATTAAAGAAATAGATAATGATGCATTTGTTTCAGTAGGATCTGTAATGGGTGTATATGGTCATGGTTTTGAGGAAATAAAAGTATAGAATAAAATAGAGAGGCTAAATGATTTTGATAATTTAGCCTCATTTTTGAATGTGAATTATTTTTAAAAATTATACTTTATGCTTAACATATAGTTTGGGTTTCTGCTTGTGTATTTGATAGTTTCAATATAATAATCATTTTCTGAACTGGTATTGCTTTGCTTGCTATTTGAAATATTTTTTGCACTGACTCCAAATTCCCAGTGACTATTTTGTTTCTGATAAGTTAATTCGGCTTCAAATAAATCATAGTTTT
Organism: Marinifilaceae bacterium; assembly: GCA_025210485.1. Taxonomy (GTDB): domain Bacteria; phylum Bacteroidota; class Bacteroidia; order Bacteroidales; family Marinifilaceae; genus JAOARN01. The sequence goes on from JAOARN010000045.1 coordinate 1,906, forward strand.
CGTCCACATTCTTATCCTTCGATTCATAACTGTAAAGATCATAGTTAGCAGTAAGAATAAAGTTTTTCAAAAAGCATGCATCCAATCTAATATAAGGCTTATTGGTGTAATAACTATTTGTTTGATTGTTAGTTTTATATTTGTTTTTGATATAATTGTAACCAACTTTTATATTAGGAATTTTCGAAAAGTTGGTACCAATATATGCATTGTAATTAATAGTATTATTCTGAGATTTTGATTCTTCGGAATTCACAATATTATAAGATTTAGACCAATTATAACTAAATTTTGCACCCAGTTTTAGGTATTTAAATTTTCTACTATATTTAGAATTAAAGTACAGACTTTCATCATCTTGGTTTGAATTAATACTGCTTGATATTCTGTTTAAATCAAAGTATTCACTATTAGACTTGACTCCATTTATTTTTTTTGTATATGTTAAGTTAGCAAACATATGTGTATAGTTAAACATATTAAAACTGAAAAAACTTAAGCTGTATTTATGTGTTTTTGAACTTTTTAAGTCTGAGTTGCCCTTGTATAAAGCATTGTAGTTTTCTAGGACTAATCCTTCTGAGTATTTTGTAATATCTGTATAATTGCGAGTTATAGAATATTTAAATCTTAAGTTCTGAGATTTTCTCATCTGCCAATTAATATAAATATCAGGCAGTAATTCATAAAATTCATCGTTTTTTGAATTTGCACTCTCGTATTTTGTTCTAAATTTGTGTAAACCTATACCAGGGTTAAATATAATATCTCCTAGTTGAACTTTATAGTGTAATTCTGTGAAAATATCCGAAAGACTGTATTTTACATCATTTGTTAATTCATCGTTTTTAAAATCAATCGTATTGTTTTTTGATAGATTCTGAAATATAGAGGTATTGTATTTTTGAGTGTTTAAAATATTACCAAAGCTTAGTTGTAAATTGCTCTTGTCGTTAAGTAGATAAAAGTAATCAAATTTAACATCTAATTTACTATACCTTATTTTTTTATTTTGACTAATATCATAAGTGTTTCCTGATTCACTTACATTAATTATATCTTTGAAACCAAATTGATCTGTGATACTTCTGTATAATGGAGATTCATCTTTATGTTCAAATAATGCGTTTGCAGCTATTATATTTTTTTTGTTGGCTGTAAAATATAATTCCGCTGATTGCTTGACATTTAGAGGTTTTTGTTTTTTGTTTTCAATTATATATTTTTCCTGTTCTTTGGTTGATGAAATTATATTTTTTTCTTCCTTATCATCATTGTATTTTATAAAACCATCATAATTAATGTGTAATTTTTCATTTGGAGAATATACAGCATTTAGTTTGTATAGGTTGAGATTAGTTTCCTGATTAGTGTGGTTAGTTATATTTTCATTATTGTTTTTATCATTCTGAAGTTTGTAGTTCCGTTCGATATTCTTTTCTACAATATCTTTGTTATATGAATAAATTCCAAAACCACCCAAATTAAAGGATTCAGAAGCTGAATACGAGAAATTAAAGGCTCCAAATTTCGATTCTACTTGTTTTGAATTATTGCTTTTACTCATGTTTATACCTAAGTTGTTGTTGGTTTGACTAAAGTTGCTGCCACTTCGAGAATGCATATTTTTAAAGCCTCCTGTAAAGTTCATAAAATCACGACGTGAAAATGGCATTTCGCCAATATTGTTTAGATCTCCAATTATATTTGCAGAGAATTTAGGGTTATAGTAAAACAATTTGGTGCTAGCTAGATATTCTTCATTTGTGCCAGCGGATAATTTCGATTCTCCAAACCATAGGTTCTTCATTCCTTCTTTAAGTTTTATATTTAGAGCAATATTGTCTTCGTCAAAACTTAAGCCTTTCATTTGGTTTATCTCGTTGTAATTTCTCAATACTTGTACTTTATCTACTGAGTTTGATGGTAGATTATTTGCAGCAAGCTTTGAATCGCCGTCAAAAAATTCTTTCCCCTCTACCAAAAGTTTTTGTACTTTTTTCCCTTCAACTTCTATTTGTCCTTCCTCATTAATCTCTACTCCTGGTAAATTTTCTAAAACATCTATAAGTTTTTTTTCAGTCCCAGTTTTGAAAGAATCGGCATCATAAACTATAGTGTCTCCTTTTACACTAACTGGCATCGTGTAGCTAACATTGATTTGATTGAGCTCACTATCCGACGCTTGCATTTGATATGACTTAATGATTTTTGATTTGATATTTTTTTTTGTTTCGATTGTATCTACTATAGTTTTGTAGCCTATAAAACTAATTTTCACGATGTATTTCTTTTCGTTCTGTAGTTTTAGTCTAAAAAATCCTTGGTTAGAACTTACACAATAGGTTTCCATCTTTTTCGATTCTGTATTTATGGCTATTACATTAGCCATTACCATTGGTTTTTTATTCTCATCCTTTATTTTAGCCTCTAAGCTAATTCCTTTGTTTTGTGCAAGTGATGTGAAACCTAAGAATATAAATATATAAATAAGTATATGTTTCATGCTCATTAGTTTAGTTCAAAATTATGTTTTGTATTGGTATAATGTATTTGCTAGAAATGATTTCTAGGTCTTGCCTTGTTGTTTCTTTTTCTCATTTCCATAATATCTTTATGTTTTTTTATAGCAATAGTTTTGTATTCTAATTCAGTTACTTTTTTGCCTTTGGATGGAATTTTGACTTTGATGCGTTCGTTTGGATTTAATAGAATTTCAGAACAAAGTATCGTACTAAAACCATTGTTGACCTCAAGTATTAAACCTGGTAAGCCCCAATATTGTGAAGGACCTGTACTGATTGGTATCTCAGGACAAAACCATGCCGTTATTCTCATTTCTCTTTTTTTTGCAGAATTGGCTGGTTTGATGTTTTTGGCTCTCGCTTTTTTTCTTATAGGTAATTTTTTGATAGCAGTTGCTTTAATAACAGTGTATCGTCCAATCTTTTTTGTTTCACCAGTTATGTTCCAGTCGTATGTTTTTAGCTTATCATTAATGAGAAAGGGTTTCCCGTATAAGTCAATATTATATGAGTATATTTTATTAAGTAGATCTTTGTAGTAATTTTCCCCTGAAGGATTACCTGTCATAGATGAAAACATTTTATATCTCCCTTTATTAGAAGAGTTGCTGCTTTCTAATTGTTCGTTTTCTTTATATATGGATTCGTGGTCAACAATATAAAGTGTATACTTTTTATTGGAGTTTTCCTTGAGCATTTTGATAATTTGTTGTTTTCTGTCTTCAGGTATTTTCCTGTTTTTAAAAAAGTCTAAATCGGTTTTAGTGTTTGCGAAATATGTAATTTTGGCATTGAAGTTTTGTGAAAATGTGCTGTTGCTTATTGTGATTAGACAAAATAATAATGTGTAAATGTAGATTTTCATCTTGATTTTTTTTAGTTAATAATATTGGTTTTGACTTTAGATATTTGGAAAGGTTTAATTGCTTCTTAAAAAAAGTTATAATGTTATTTATAGTTTTGAAAATTATGTTTGTTTTAGTTAATATTTATATGTTAATCTGTCTAGCTTACTATTAGGAGGTTAAAAAAAAATAAACATTTTCTCTGATTTTGATGATTTATTGTTATCATATAAAAAAATAAATATGAGGATGGCATTCCTGATTGTAATAATTATGTAAGATTTTATAATGTTGAAATTTTTTGTGATGTGTTTTTATATATGTTAAGTATTATTTGGTGAAATTGTCATAGTTGTAAGTTTTGTTTCTCGTTGATATTTCTGATAAACAAACTAGTGTAGTTGAGGTATGGATTGTGTAAGATCCGAGTATTTTTAGGTTTTTGTTTGATTTATCTTTATTCTGTTAATCTTTATTGGAGTGAAGTGGATAAATATAATAATCTTGTTGGAGTCGAATTTTTATAATGTCCAGTTAAGTCTATAAAAAAATATTAACAATATAATATTTGAATTAATTATGTTTTAAATGTATTTGAATGGTAAAATTATTATATTAAATCTAACACAAATATTATGGAAAACAAAAAATCGAGTACTCCTATGGTTCTTGGAATTGTAGGTTTTGTTGTTAATATCCCAGGATTATTTTGTGCTGCAGCCTGTGGTGCAGCTACTGGTGTTGCAACAGAAATGGCTGCTATAGAGTCGGGTATGGAAAGCGATGGAACAGCTGGAGCTGCAGTTATGGGGTCAGTTGTATTGATGACTATTATACCAATGTTAATAGGGTTTATTGCTAGTTTTATGGCAAAAAGCAAGGCTGTTGTAGCAGCTTGGTTGATGATTTTATCTGCTATTGCTTTGTTTATTATAACTATTTTGAGTGGCAATTGGGTGTTTGGACTTGTTAATACCGTTTGTTATCTGGTAGGAGGTATTTTGGCTCTTGGAAATAGATAGTGAGATTACAAATTATAAAAGGACTTTATTGTCCTTTTATAAACTTTATTTATATGTTTAGAAAATTCGTCCTGTTTGGAGATACAGTCCATTTATATAATATGTTCCTAATGCTAGCTATTATAGTTGCATCATTGTTGAATGAATATTATATTAGAAAGTATTGCAAGGAAGAGAGGAGAGAGATTTATTTGCGCCTCTTTATTCCTATTGCGGTAATAATGGGACTTTTTGGTGCTTTTGTGATGGAGTTGATAACTCAGTCAAAATCATTTAGTATTGGTAATTTAAATAGCGGTTTTACCTTTTATGGTGGTTTTTTAATGGCTTTTGTCATTTTGATAATTTATGGTTTTATATCAAAAATCAAGCTTGTTTTTTTAATTAATTTTTATGCCCCTTCAATTGCTATAGCTCATGCAATTGGACGTATAGGTTGCTTTTTTGCAGGTTGTTGTTATGGTGCTCCCACTAGTTTTTTTATGGGTGTTATTTATCCTGAAGGCAGTCTACCTTTTTCTCATTACGGTGCGTGTTCTTTGCACCCTACTCAGTTGTACGAAAGCATTGCTTTATTTAGTATGTTTTTTATTCTTAATAAGATTAAATTTAAGTATAGATTTTCATTTTATGTTATTTCTTATGCTATTGTTCGATTTTTAGTGGAAATTCTTAGAGCTGATTCTAGAGGGCAGTTATTAGGAACTGAAATTTGTTCCCCTTCACAATTAATAGCGATTTTGTTTGTTTTTATCGGGATAATAAATCTTTTTTATGTAAAGTTTCATCGGAATATCGGATTTTGAGTTCAGTTTTTCTTTCTAAAATACAGCCTTGTTTTTTGAAAGTTTGGACTAGTTTATAGTCTTTAAATTAGGGTTACAGATGTAGTAAATTATATTAGCTCTGTTTTTTTAGCTTGCAGTACGCAAATGTTTTCATTTTATGGGAAATGGGATTTTTAAGAGTGTGTAAAAATCCCATTTTCTTGATATCTTTCTATATGCTTGAGACTGTTTTTATAAATACGACAGATTATAAGTTTTACCTGCTGTATTTATAAATTATTTATTTCTTTTCTGAAATAAGTTTTTTGATTATCCTATTGTGTGCTCTTCTTTTTTCTACCTCTTTATAGTAGGCTTTAAGTTTTGTTTTTTTCTTTTTTTTGTAACGCTCTGGAGCCTCTAGCTTTTCAGGAGTTGATGGAATTTTGTTGTCAACAAGTGTTTTAGATTCAGTCTTAGTTATCTCAAATCTATCGTACAACTCTCCGTTGGATTCATATGATTTATATGTTAACTTAGACTTATCAATATCAATCACTTGAAATAATTTCAGATTAGATCCTGTTCTTTCTGCATTCTGATCAATGTTAATCAAGTAGTTTTTGCGAGAACAAGTAGATATTACATATACCGGAGTGTTGATTTCGTTGTTGTCTTTTTTACATACACGGCTATATCCATGATTATGTCCTTGTAATACTAAATCCACTTTGTGTTTTTCGAGTACAGGTTTTATAAAAGTTCTTAGAAAAGGAGAAATGGTACAATTAGAAATAGAATATATCGGATGGTGCATAACAACAATTTTCCATTTTTTATTACTCTTTTCTAAGACATTATCTATCCAATTTTTTTGCTCCAATAATGAACCAATACCCTGAATTCCATCTGTATCTAAACATATGAAAATGGCATCTTTGTAATTCCAATAACAAGCTCTTCCTTTGAAATTTTCAGGTCCATTTTTTGGGAATTGGAAATGGCTCATCCATCGTTTGTCAATTTTTTTTATCAATCCTTTGTGATATTCATGGTTTCCAGGACAGGCAATCATTGGTTTTGTATTAAATATGTTTTTCCCACATTCAAACCAATAATCCCAATATTTATTTAATGGTCTTTCTAATAAATCCCCTCCAAATAACCAAAAATCGGTATTTTGTGTAAATTTATTAATTCTAGAAAAAACTTCGCCTGTTTTTCCTCCAATTCTATCTTGTATATCTCCCATGTATACAAAACTGAATTTTTTGTCTTTTTTAGCTGTTTTGAATTCAAACCAATCAGATTTGAATTTATTACATACCCTGTATTTGTAGGTGGATTCAGGTTCTAGATTAGTCAGTTTTGCATGGTAGGAAGTCGTTACACCGCCTTGTGTTTTAACAGATATAGGTTTAGCTTGAATCGATAATGTGTCTTTCTTATCAATTTTAAAGTATTCGACAAGAGGTTGAATGTTTGATGAATCCGAACACCATGAAACTAAGCGAGAGTTTTCGTCATTTCCGCAAAGACTTATCATTATTCTTGATGGTTCACATGATATAGTATAACGCTCCTCTGTAGGATTTTTGAACCATGTATTCCATTTCCACATTAACAATGAAGAAATTCCTAAGATTATAAATCCAATAATTATAAGATTTCTTTTTCTTTTCATTAGTTGTTGTTTTATTAAATATTATGTTTTTGTGTAGATTAGATTCTAAGTGTATTCGCGATTATTAGCTTTTAGTATTTATAATTTTTTTTCAAAATAAATGGATAATGAAAAAATTAACATAAAATAAGTAATAGAGTTTTGATACGATATAATTAAATCTGTATTGTAATAATATGTTAACTGAACTAAGATATATATGTGTGCGTGCTGAAATAAACTATTAAAAAATTTAAGCCCAAATTATGATTCTTATAATTTTTTAAAATTAATATTCATATGCATAGGTATAGCTTAAAAATAACATATGCAAATAAATATAGAACTCCGCAATGTGAAAGTTTCTCTATCTGTTTGAGAACTAATAAAACCAGTAGCGTAAAAAAACTTAGATTAAATATCTTAAAATTATATAGCAATTATGTGCTTTTTAAAATTATGATTCAAAATAACTTTCTAATGGTAAGATATACAAATAAATATGAGGAATATGGTTTTTGTGCTGAGGAAACTACAGAAATAGCAGTTTTTTTAATAATTTATGTCGATAAATATTTTCTTGAATCCGTGTTTGATGAAGGTGTAAAAAATAAAGGTGAACGGCATTTTAATAAATGTAAAAGCAGTATGTAAAATTATGATAACAATAAAAAATGTCCTGCCTGGGTGAAACTGTTTTAGAGGTTATTGTTAGAGTTTCTAATAGTATCAAAAAATAAATGAATTTGAGGGAAGGGTTAGATTAACATAAAAAATACAAGGGCTGATGTAATATGTTTGAGAATATCAAGAAATAGATATTCTTGATATTTGTAACAAGGTTGTTTGTTTAGAGTAGAATAGGAATGTTTTTTTTGTTTTTAAGAGTAGTATGTGATAGTATAATTGCGTTTATTTTGTAATTTCTGTCAGATGGCTTTATTGATTTGTTGTTTTGATATTTACAATTATTTTGACTAAACTGGCTGTATTGTATAGCTTGTAGTATAAAGTCCTATAGATGGGCTTTAGTATATATATGTTTGGAGTATGGATAAAAAAAAGGTCACGAATTACAATAAAATCTGTGACCTTTTTTATTTAATATTAGTTGAGCTTATTTGATCATGTCAACGCTACGTTTTACAAATTTAGCTAAATCTGCTCCTTTTAGCATATTATTTGCTAGTAGAGCTAAATCAATTAATTGTTTAGCTAAATCATTATTTTTACCAAACTCGTTAAGAATAGTTTCTTTCTTTTTATTTTCTTCAGAAATTGAATTGATGATATCATTCATTTTATCTTTCTCTTCTTGAGGAACTTCATCTTCTTTTTTGTCTTTTTTCAGTTCTTCAAGTTGTGATTTTTCTGATTCGAAATTAGAAATTTGTTGATTCAATTCACTAAGATTTGAACCTAGTTCAGAATTTTTAGTTTCAATAACTTTTTTGATTAATTCATGATCAGTATTTACTACTAAATTGTATGAGTCTGGCATTTCACCATAAAAGTTCATTCCAGGATTCATTGCAGACATTTCTTTCATTCTGCGCATAAATTCTGATTGAGTTATTAATAATGGCTGATTATCTGACCCAAGACTTTCGAAAACAACTGTATAGTTTATTTTTTCATCTGTTAAGTGAGCTTTGAATACATGTGGCATTTCCGAAACCTCGGTATCAGAAAGATCTGCCTTCTTAGCTTCTTCTTTTACGATTAGTTTGTCAACGATGTCAGAATCAACACGAACGTATTTCTTGCTGTTTTCTTTTTGTTCAAGATGATTGATAAAGTGGTTGTCTAATTGACTATCTAACAAAAGAACATCGTATCCCTTGGCTTTAGCAGCTTCAATATAAGTGTATTGTTCGTCAGGATTTGTTGTGTATAATGCAATAATATTATTGTCCTTGTCTGTTTGGTTTGTTTTAATTAATTCTTCATATTCCTCAAGAGTGAAATATTTAGAATCAGTGTTTTTAAGAAGAACAAATTTCTTAGCTCTATCAAAGAATTTTTCCTCTGTTAGCATTCCATATTGAACAAATAGTCTTAGATCATCCCATTTTGATTCAAAATCAGCTCTATCTTTTTTGAAAATATCATGAAGGCTATCTGAAACCTTTTTGCTTATATGGTTGGAAATTTTCTTTACATTTCCATCACTCTGTAGATATGAACGTGAAACATTTAAAGGGATATCTGGAGAGTCAATTACTCCATGAAGAAGAGTTAAGAATTCAGGAACAATGCCTTCAACAGAGTCAGTTACAAAAACTTGATTGCAATATAATTGTATTTTGTTTTTTTGAACTTCAATATTATTGTTGATTTTAGGGAAGTAAAGAACACCTGTTAGGTTGAATGGGTAATCAACATTTAAGTGAATATTGAACAATGGTTTTTCAGCCATTGGATATAGTTGACGGTAGAAATTGTCATAATCCTCTTCTTTTAAATCAGCTGGTTTTTTTGTCCAAGTAGGATTAGTATCGTTAACAATATTATCTTCCTCTGTTTCTACTTGTTGTCCGTCTTTCCAATCCTTCTTCTTTCCAAAGATAATTTCAATTGGTAAGAATTTGCAATATTTATTTAAAAGTCCTTCAAGCTTAGCTTCATCCAAAAAGTCTTTTTCTTCTTCAGAAACATGCATTATAATATCTGTTCCTCTTTCTGACTTTTCTGTTGTTTCAAGTGTGTACTCTGGGTTACCTTCACATGACCATCTGATTGCTTCAGCTCCTTCTTTGTGAGATAAACTAACTATCTCTACCTTGTCAGAAATCATGAATGAAGAATAAAAACCTAAACCAAAATGACCAATGATTGCATTTGCTTGATCTTTATATTTATCTAGGAATTCTTCTGCGCCAGAAAAAGCAATTTGATTGATGTATTTCTCAACTTCATCTTTTGTCATACCAATACCATTGTCAGAAATGGTAATAGTTTTTGCTTCCTTGTCAAGTGATACTCTAACTTTTAGTTCACCTAATTCACCTTTGAATTCTCCTGTAGACGATAAAGTTTTCAACTTTTGAGAAGCATCAACTGCATTTGAAACAATTTCTCGCAAGAAAATGTCATGATCTGAATATAAGAATTTTTTGATTATCGGAAATAAATCATTACTAGTAACTCCAATTTTTCCAGTACTCATATTATAATGTTTTTGTGATTAACAATTTTTTTAACGAATTGAAGCTGTTCAAAGCTTATGCCAATAGGGGCTTTCTGTCAATTCGTCATTTTGATAATTGTTTGGCGATGCACAAATGTCATAATTGACGTTTTGCCTTGTGTGTTCTAGAAATAAAGAAATCGTTTTTTATTTCATTATAAAGAATTTTAAGTTTAATGTTTATTTTTGTTATCATTATGAAAATACAACCATTAAATTGACCGAAATGATGAGAAGAATACTTGGCTTTTTTGTTTTCACTATAATATCAAATTTAGGAATTGTAAATGCACAGTTTTTTGTAACTGGACAAGATGATGCTTGGACTGATTGGAGACAAATTGATAACGAAAAATATAAAATTGTCTTTCCTGTTAGTTCATATGAGCAGGCTAATTATATTGCAAATATATTTGATTTCCTTATTGAGAAACACGGTAGTAATTCAAGGATTCGAAAATTTACAGTTTTGATTCACGGGAAAAGTAGTTTGTCAAATGGTATGGTTGCAGTTGCTCCTTATCGCATGGAGTTGTATCCTATGCAAAAACCTGATGAGTCAATTCAAAATAGGTTAGAAGGACTTGCTATTCATGAATTTAAGCATATTGTTCAAATGAATAATTTACAGAATGGTGTTGGGAGAATAGCAAAATTTTTATTTGGTGAGCAAGCCATAGGACTTATGGCTGGTTTGTATGTTCCTGCTTGGTTTCTGGAGGGTGAGGCGGTATGTCAAGAAACTCAGATGTCTGATTGGGGACGAGGTAGATCGCCATATTTTATAGATCAGATGAAAGCAATTGTCTTGTCAGGAAAAAAATACACATATGATAAATTTGTTTGTGGTTCATACAAAGATTTTGTACCCAATCATTACAATTTAGGTTATCATATGGTTTCGCAAGCTAAGATATTTACAAAAAACGATGCAGTGTGGGATAGCGTTTTGAATAGAACTGTCAAGGGTTTGGCTGTTCGTAGTTTTTCAAGGGCGATAGGGAAATATGTTTTTAAAGACAGCCCTAAGTATGCAAGTTCAGTTTTGTATAATATGGTGTTAGATAGTTTGAGTTCATTGTATTCTAGCGATAAAACTAAAGATTATTACCAGTCTAGAATAAGAACTACTGATAAGTATTATACTGATTATACTAATCCTGTATTTGTTAATGACTCTATTATTTATTCTTTGAAGAACGGACTAGAGTCTACAAATCAAATCGTAGAGATTAATTTAAGAAATTCATCTCAGAAAAATATTTGTAATATAGGCTATTCTTCTGAATCTCGTTTCTCATATTCAAATAATTGGTTTGTGTGGGACGAGAGAAGACAGGATTTGTTGTGGGAGCATTCTGTTAGAAATATTATAGTGTGTTATGATTCTGAAAGAAACAAGAAGTATAGTATTGTGTCTAATTTGAATTTGTTTTCACCAAAATTAGATAAAACAGCTCGTTTTATAACAGCAGTTTCTATTGACCAAGCTGGTAATTCTGCTTTAGTTCTTATCGATCGCAAAAGTGGTGAGTTGATTAAAACTTATAAGATTCAAAATATGAATCAGTTGATTCATCCTGTATTTGGGGAGAATCAGAGATTTGTTTATGTTATATGTGGTGATGGGAGGAAAAAAGACATAGTAAAAGTAGATTTTGATAAGATGAGTCACACAATTTTATATTCTACCAGTAAGATAGATGTTTTTGATCTTTTTTATTCAAAGAATCGCGTGTTTATGACTGCGAATGTAGGGGGTGGGTCGGAATTAGTTATGCTCGAAGATAAAAAGCTGAAAAGATTAACCGACTCAAAATATTCAAGTAAACATCCTAGTTTTAATTCCGAAAATATGATTTTTAGTTCTTATACTGAAAATGGATTTAAGTTGTTTAGAATTAAAGAATATGAGTTTGTAAATAAGCTTGTGGAAAAACCAAATCCTTTCTTGATTGCCTCACGGTTAAAACAGGATGATATTTTTAAAAATATAGTTGCTAAATCAAATTTTTCACGCTATAAATCATCTAAATTTAGTCGCTTGAAAAATAGTTTGAATATTCATTCCTGGGCCCCAGTTTATATAAATTCTTTCGAGAATAATGCAGATATAGGAGTTTCGGTTAGTTCTCAGAATATTATGAATACCTTGTTTGCAAATGTAGGATATAGAAAAGGCGGAGATAATTATCCGAATGGTGAATTTGTAGCAAATATATCATACCGTAGATTTTTTCCCGTTTTGGAAACCGAATTCAAATATGCTAATGCAGAGTTACATTATAATATTCCAATTGAAGGGGGAATTTTACAAGAACCACGGAATCTTAAGCTGTATAGAAAATATGCTGATCTAAGATGGGAATCTGATTTGTTGTTTCCCTTCAATCTGTCGAAGGGTTTGAATACAACGATTTTGAAACCTTCACTAGGATATGAGTTTCGAAGAATAGAAAACTTGGAATTAAGTCAAAATATAACAGGTGTAAGATTGAAAGATTCTCGTTTTTATAATAAGTATAGTTATTTGAATATTGCAAAAGCTAATTTGCAGTTTTATAATATTTCTAAAACTTACAAAAGAAGTTTTGACTATAATTATGCTCAATTTATAAATTTAGGATATTATCATAGCTTGGAAGGCGATTACGATTATGGTAATTCTTATTACGCTTCGATAAATTTGATTTTCCCTGGTTTTCATCTAACTAACAGTGTTAAATTGTATCTTGCTTATCAAAATTGGTCTATTGCTAACTCACCACTATCTACTAGAATTAGAAATTCAAGAGGGATGAATTTATATAATTCAGATGAAATGATAACTGCGAGTTTTGATTATGGTTTACCTATTGCTTATCCAGATAAGAGTATTGGTTCGCTGGTTTATATCAAGAGAGTGAAATTGGCTGCTTTTGCTGATAAAACATGGATTTCGTATAATTATAATGGAGTAAGAAAAGAATATGATTGGTACTCAACTGGTTTAGAATTAACAGGGGATGTTAATTTCTTCCGATTACGATATCCTGTGAATATTGGTTTTCGTGCAGGTTATGAGAATCAGAATAAAAGCACATTCTATAATATAATTTTTAATATTAGTTTTCAGTGATTGTATTTATTGGAATATGATAAAATTATTAAATATAATGTTGTAAACATCAAGCCTTAGAATTAATTTTTGTAAATATTTATTTTTTTAAAAAGAGTATCTAAATTTAGTACGGAATAAAAAGGGGTTACATAACGGATTGATTAGTAATTGTTACACTGTTTCGTTATGCTTGTAATTTGTGTTTTGTGTCGTATAACATATTCTGACTTTTGCGAAAAAAATAAAAATAATCGAATATTTCTCATTAAATCATAAATTGATTTTAAAGAAAGTTTTATCTTTGTAGTTCAATTTTTTGAAAAGCAATATTTTATTTGAATTTTATGATTAAAATAACTTTCCCCGACGGAAATGTAAAAGAATTTGAACCAGGAGTATCTGGCTTGGATATTGCCAAAAGCATAAGCAATAGATTGGCAAAGGAAGTTTTAAGTGTAACTGTAAATGAGGATTTATGGGATATAACTAGACCTATTACCACAGACAGCACTATAAAACTTCATACCTGGGATGATGCCGAAGGGAAACATGCATTTTGGCATAGTTCGGCACACCTTATGGCCGAAGCAATGCAGGAGTTATATCCTGGGATTAAGTTTGGTATTGGTCCAGCTGTAGATATGGGATTCTACTACGATGTAGATTTAGGTGAAGGAAAAGTATTAACCGACAAAGATTTGCCAAAAATAGAGAAAAAAATGGCAGAGTTGGTTAAAACTAAATCTGAGTATACACGCACGGATGTGTCAAAACAAGAAGCTCTTGAGTTTTTTGGTTCAAAAAATGAAGAATATAAGCTTGAATTAATAAACGAATTGGAAGATGGGACGATAAGTTTTTACAAGCAAGGAGAATTTACTGACTTGTGTCGTGGTCCACATTTGCCAAATACATCATATATTAAAGCTATAAAATTAAATTCTATAGCTGGTGCATATTGGAGAGGTGATGAAAAACGTCCTCAGTTGACTCGAGTTTATGGTATTACATTTCCAAAGAAAAAATTCCTTGATGAATATGTTGTTCTGATGGAAGAAGCCAAGAAAAGAGATCATAGAAAACTTGGTAAAGAAATGGAATTGTTTACATTTTCTCAAAATGTAGGTTTAGGAATGCCGCTTTGGTTACCTAAAGGAACCCAGTTGAGAGAGCGTCTTGAGAATTTCTTGAAAAGAGTACAGAAAAAATTCGGATATGAACAGGTTATTTGCCCTCATATTGGAAATATAAATTTATATAAAACATCTGGTCATTACGATAAGTATGGAGCAGATTCGTTTCAGCCAATTCAAACTCCACAAGAGGATGAAGAGTATATGTTGAAACCAATGAACTGTCCTCACCACTGCGAGATTTATAAATTCAAACCTCGTTCATATCGTGATTTGCCACTTCGTTATGCCGAATTTGGAACTGTGTATAGATATGAACAAAGTGGAGAATTACATGGTCTAACTAGAGTTAGAAGTTTTACTCAGGATGATGCTCATATTTTCTGTACGCCAGACCAGTTGAAAGATGAATTTAAGAAAGTTATAGATATAATATTTATAATTTTCAATGCTTTGAATTTTGAAGATTTTACAGCTCAAATTTCGTTAAGACACCAAACTGATAGAACTAAGTATATTGGCGAAGAATCGAATTGGGATAAGGCTGAGCAAGCTATCATTGAAGCAGCAGAGGAGAAAGGTCTAAATACAGTTGTAGAATATGATGAAGCTGCATTCTATGGACCAAAACTTGACTTTATGGTTAAGGATGCTATTGGTCGTAAATGGCAGTTGGGTACTATTCAGGTTGATTATAACTTGCCAGAAAGATTTAATCTAGAATATATTGGTAGTGATAACCAAAAACATCGCCCAATTATGATTCATAGAGCACCATTTGGTTCAATGGAAAGATTTGTTGCTGTTTTATTAGAGCATACAGGAGGTAAATTTCCATTATGGCTGACTCCAGAGCAAGCTGTGATAATGCCAATTAGTGAAAAATATAATGAATATGCGAAAAAAGTTTTAAATTCATTAAATAATTCCGATATTCGCACCCTGTTAGACGATCGCAATGAGAAAATTGGTAGAAAAATTAGAGATAATGAATTGAAAAAGATTCCTTATCTAATTATTGTTGGTGAGGAAGAGGCTAATTCAAACACTCTTTCTGTTCGTAGACAAGGCCAAGGCGATATGGGAAAAATGACAATAGAAGAATTTTCTGATTATATAAATAACGAGGTAGAACAGCAATTAGCTTCTATCGAAAATTATTAACTTAATTTAAGGAGGACCAAGACATAGCTGGATTTCAAAAAAACAGAGGGAGGAGAAGACCTCCAGAGGCTCTGCACAAAATTAATAAAGCGATTAGAGCCCGTAGTGTTCGCGTTGTGGGAGACAATGTAGAACCGAACATATATTCAATTCATGAAGCATTGAAGATTGCGGAAGATAGAGAACTAGATTTAGTTGAAATATCTCCAAAGGCTGATCCGCCAGTATGTAAAGTGATTGATTACAATAAATTTCTTTACCAGCAAAAGAAAAAGCAAAAAGAAATGAAGGCTAAGGCTGTTAAAGTTGTTGTAAAAGAAATCAGATTCGGACCGAATACCGATGATCATGATTATAATTTTAAACTTAAACATGCTGAGAAATTTATAAATGAAGGTGCTAAGGTAAAAGCATATGTATTCTTCAAAGGAAGATCTATTCTGTTTAAAGATAAGGGTGAGATCTTGTTACTTAGATTTGCTCAAGACCTTGAGGAAATTGGAAAAGTTGATCAACTTCCAAAACTTGAAGGTAAGCGCATGATTATGTTTATTTCTCCTAAGAAGAAAGCGAAATAAGATTTTTCTTTTTTCGCCTGTGAACTTGCTACAGTATTTTTAGCTAGCTTTGCAAGGTGAAATATCATATATATAACTAATATTTTTTTTAGAAAATGCCAAAGATGAAGACTAACAGCAGTGCAAAGAAAAGATTTACTTTGACTGCGTCGGGAAAAATCAAAAGAAAACATGCTTTTAAAAGTCACATTTTGACTAAGAAAAGTAAAAAAAGAAAGAGAAATCTTACTTATTTTGGAGCTGTTGATAAAGCAGATCAAAAGAACGTTAAGTTATTACTTAACATGTTATAATATCAAAATTTTTTTTGATTTTTTAGTTTATTAACCAAATGATTAGCTTGAAGACTCATTAAATGAGCGCTAACATTTAAAATTTATTATTATGCCTAGATCAGTCAACTCTGTTGCATCAAGAGCAAGAAGAAAGAAGGTTCTAAAATTAACCAGAGGTTATTTTGGAGCAAGAAAAAACGTTTGGACGGTTGCTAAGAACACTTGGGAAAAAGGTTTAACTTATGCTTACCGCGATAGAAAGAAAAAGAAAAGTAATTTCAGAGCATTATGGATTCAGCGTATCAACGCTGCTGCTAGATTAGAAGGATTATCTTATTCTAAACTAATCGGTATGATGCATAAGGCTAATATTGAAATTAACAGAAAGGTTTTAGCCGACTTAGCTGTTAATCACCCTGAAGCATTTAAAGCAGTTGTAGCTAAAGCTCAAGCTGCAAAATAAGATATAAGTTATTTTGAGTAAAAGGGATGCAAATTTTTGCATCCCTTTTCTTTGTTTTATAGTTCTAATAAATCATTCATTTGGTAAAAACCTTGCTTGCCTTTCATGAATTCGGCAGCGATTACAGCTCCAGTCGAAAATCCTGTTCTATTATATGCTTTGTGGGAAATGCATATCTCATCTTGTTCGGAGTGCCATTTTATTTTATGTGTACCTGCAACTGCGCCATTTCTTCTTGCAAAAATATCTATTGAATCTTCTTTATCCGTTAAGCCTTCTGTCCATGTGTTTTTATGATCAGTATTTTCTATTATTCCTTCTGCTAAACTTATTGCTGTTCCACTGGGTGAATCAAGTTTGTGAATATGATGAATTTCCTCCATGTCAACATCATATTGCTTGAAACGATTCATCATTTTTGCTAATTTTTTGTTAAGTTCAAAAAATAGATTCACACCCAGACTGAAATTTGATGCATAGAAAAAACCAAAACCATTTACGCAGTGTTTTTTTATTTCATCCATTTTATCTAACCAACCAGTTGTGCCTGAAACTACTGGTACTCCTGCTTCTGCGCATTTTATGTAGTTGTCAAAAGCAGTACTTGGAGTTGTGAATTCTATTACAACATCTAGTTTCTTTAGATTTTCAACAGTAAGGTCTTTGGTGTTATTCTTGTCGATAATCAGTTTTATTTCATGACCTCTTTCGGTTGCGATTTCCTTTATGGATTTGCCCATTTTACCAAATCCTATTAGTCCTATATTCATCTTTTGTTTATATTTTGAAATTGATTGATGAAAAAAAAGTGAAAATTATTGTTATAATTTCCACTTTTAAAATTGTAATATCTATGTGTTGATATGTTAAAATTAATTTTCTTCTTTAAAGAATAACTTATAATAATTCATATCTCTGGCTGTGTCGTAGCCTTTTTCTATGAATTTACGTTTCCCATGAATGTAAATATGAAAGTTTTTATCAAGTTTAAGCACATGTTTAAAGTGTTTTTGCTCTGTTTTAACAGCATCTGCATTAATTGTGAAATCTGAAAATAATTCTTTTTCATTCTCACCTTGATAATAATCTTTGTATTCATTGAAAGCCGAAATTACTTCATCATCTTCCATTACTTGATCTCTAAAATCAGTTTCTTTAAATTCTTTGTTGTCTTTGAAAAACTCAATTGATTTGTTCAATAAATCAATTTGATCAGCTTTTGCAACTTCATTTTCATCATTATAAACTTCTCCAATAAAGCCTTTGCATAAATCCAAATAGGTTTGTGTATGATAAAAACTATCTTCACGAAGCTTTAAATCTAGAAAATCGGTTTTCCAATATACAGCTTCTGAATTCTTATTGGTTTTGTCAACAATACATACTTTATATCCATGATCCTTCTCAGTATTGAATACTAAGCAGCCTTTATCCAATCTCTTTATATTTATTCCTTGTTCGCATCCAACTTCATAATTGCTATTTCTGTGAAATATTTTAAGAAAGGTTTCCTTGTTTTCGCTCTTAAACATCCCTATTGCATTGCATACCTCCCCGTCAACTACACAATTTGAAAAAGATACGAAATAAAATTCGCCACCTTTTATATTTGGATGAGTAGATCTTTCATAAAGATATGATGCAATTTGCATTGATATTTCATAAAATGCAGCTGAATTATTAAAAAGTTCACTGCACTTGGAATATACTTTGTTGTTCTCCAATCCTTCTTCTCCTTGAAAATGATAGAATTCAGATTTATTAAATGCCGAAAGAAAGTATTGTAATAATACATTGCTTACATCATCATCTTCTAATAATAACTCATGTTTAGATAAGCGTAATTGTTCGTCAAGTTGTTTGTTTCCAACTCTATGTACAACAATTTGATCTAGGTTAACATTTTCAAAATTAAACATATATGTATTGGTTTGTCTAAGTGTTCACTTTGCTTTTATTATCTTAATATTAAATTAAGAATACAAGTATAACATAATTTAATATCTGAAATCAAAAATAACTAATTATTATATTAATATCAATAACTAATATTGTTTGTCAATAATTTCTTGGATTCTATTTTGACAAGTTTCAACCATTGATTCTATGCTTTCAAAATCTGAAGGTTCTATGGGCTCTAAAACTGTGTATTCTACCTTTGTTCCTATGTTAAGTGGGAACATGCCGTTACTTTCGATCTTATAGTTGCCATTGATTGCAAATGGAACAATTAGGGCATTGGGAGCTTGTTCAATTAGAGATTTAATTCCGGCAGTTTTGAATTTTCGCATTTTGCCAGTTTTACTTCTTGTACCTTCTGGGAAGATTGCAGCTGCTGTATTGGTTTTGTGAATTAATTTACCAAGTCTTACAATTTCTTCGATAGATTGATATCTGTTTTTTCTATCAATAAGTGCTGAACCGCTTTTTTTAAGATTGTATGATACACTTGGAATACCTTTTCCCAATTCTTTTTTTGCAATGAATTTTGGCCAATGTTTTCTGAATATCCAAAATATTGGTGGTATGTCGTATGCGCCTTGATGATTTGAAACTATAATTAATGGTCGATTGTTTGGTATTATATACTTGTTATTATAGGAAATCCTTATAGCAAGTATGTATATTAGTCGCATTAGTATGTAGTTTAATAAATCAACCGCATATTTATGGGATTTTTTTCCAAATAAATTATAACAAATAATCTGTATTGGTAGAAATAGAATTAAGAAAAAACCAAATACAAGATAGAATATACTCGATAGAAAAAATGATATTATTTTCACTTTAGTTTTGTGTATGATAAATTAAAAAAAATGTTTTTCATAATATATTTGTTTTAAAAAAATGAAAAACATAATAATAGATATTTTTATTTAAGTAACTCTTTAGCATTCTCAAGAGCAGCTTGGGTTATCTTTGAACCACTTAACATTTTAGCTAGTTCCTCAAGCCTTTCATCTTTGTTAAGTTTAACAATATTAGAATATGTTTGTTCTTCGTCATCAGCCTTGTACACTTTAAAATGTGTTTTGGCTTGTCCTGCAATTTGCGGTAGGTGAGTGATGCTTATTACCTGAGTTGAATTTGACATTGAGCTCATAATATTTGCCATTTTATCAGCAATTTCACCTGATACACCTGTGTCTATTTCATCAAATAAAATACTTGGGGTATTCTTTTTTTGTCCAATTATGTACTTCATGCTAAGCATAATTCTTGAAAGCTCACCGCCAGAGGCAATTTTACCTAATTTCTCTAAAGAGCCACCTTTGTTAGCCGAAAATAGAAAGTTTATTTGATCTAAGCCATTTGTTTTGAAATCCAAACTGTTTGAAATGTCTACCTGAAAGTTGGCATGTTTGATTCCTAGTTCTTTTAAATGTTTGTTTATATCAGTGTGAAGATTTGGTAATTTTTCTTTTCTCTTTTTACTTAGTATGAGTGCTTTTTCAAGCAAAATTTCTTTAGTCTTTTCTAGCTTTATTTCCAGTTCTTTTATATTGTCATCACTAGTCTCTATTTTGTTGATTCTATCAGCAAGATTATCTTTAATTGCTAATAAATCCCTTAGATTATCAACTTTATGTTTTTGTTCTAGATTGTAGATAGTGTTTAGTCTGTCATTTACAAATTCAAGTCTTTCGGGATTCATTTCTAAGGAGCTATTTATGTTTTCAAGCTCTGATGATAAATCTTGTAGTTCCAGAAATGAACTTTCAATTCTGTTATTTAATTCCTCGGCCTGTGGTAGAATATTATTTAACTTCAGCATGTTTTGTTTTAGCCGATTCATTAATGATAGAATGCCAGCTTCCTCTTCTTCCAAAAAGTTAAATGATGTTGATAGGCATGATTTTATTTCCTCTGCATTGGCAAGGCTATTTTGTTCTTCTTCCAATAATTGCTGTTCGTCAATACTTAGATTTGCCTCGTCTAGCTGATTGAACTGGAATTGAATATAATCTAAATCGTTCTTTTCTTTTTCGTATAAATCGATAGCTTTTTTTAAATCAGATTTAACAGTTAGATAATTGCAATAGTAGTTATGATAATCATTTAATTCATTTCTAGTATTTGCAAAAAGATCAATTATTTCTGTTTGGAAATCTTCGTCCGCAATTTGTAAGTTTTGATTTTGGCTATGTATATCTATAAAATATTCTGAAATCAATTTTAAGTTTTTTATATTGATAGGAGAATCGTTTATATATGCTCTTGATTTTCCATTTGGTAATATCTCCCGTCTTATTATTGTTAATTGATCATAATCTAAATCGTATTCTTTAAATAGGTTTTGATAATTGTATTTGGAAATATCTAGGCTTAATTCAATTATACATTTGTGATTTTTGTCTTTCAGAATACTAGTGTCAATTCTATTACCCATAGCTAAACCTATCGCTCCAAGCAGTATTGATTTACCAGCGCCTGTCTCACCTGTAATTACAGAAAAACCTGAGTCAAAATTTATATCTAATTCGGAGATTAAAGCATAATTTTTTATGTATATTGATTTAATCATGTTTTATTGTGTTGAAAATATATAGTTATGTCTAATTCACAAAAATAGTATCAATAAAATTAAGCGCAAATTAAAATGTTTAATAAATATAAAATTAAGCAATCTGGGAAAGCTTATTATTTGAGCTTATGTTTTGTGATGAATATCTATGGCCTAATATCTTTTATTTGTTCGAAATTATTTTTTTGTATTTTGTTATGTTACCAGGGTCAATTTCCGAAACAATATTATATACTTGTTTTTTTTCGTCCATATTTGCGCCCGAAAATATATTTACAATTTCGTCAGATTTGGCATTAAAGAAGAATTGAAGTATAAATGAACCTGGTTTAGCTCGATGTGCTTTTTGTAGCATTTTGATTGCTTCACCTAGTTCCATTCTAGCATCCATGAGTTTATCAGCCATGCGATCAAGTCCAATTCTATGGTATTTGTAATAGCAGTCTCTTACTGGTTGGTATGCACTATTCATTAGGTTTTCGGTAAGCCAATACCTGTTTCGTCTGCTTTCATATGATTTCCATCCCTTGTATCGGCTGTTTTGCATTTTTTGAACTATTGCTTCGGCCTTTGTGAAATACTCCGTTCCTCCCATTGGAGACATGCTGTCATAATCAAGACCAATGATAATATATGCATAGTAGGCTAAAAGTGCGGTTAATGAGTTTGGAGTAGTGGATTCGTTATAGAGTAAAGGCTCATATTCTACATACTTGAATTGGATATCGTCATCTTTAAAGTTAATCATTGTGCTCGAATACGATGATCCATAGACTGGTCTCCTTGACTGAATCTGAAGATTTCCTTTGAATTCGTCGGACGAAACCTGTTCGGTGAGATTTATAATTATATTACATTCTATTTTTTCATCTTGTTTGAATTTGTGTTTGGTCCATTTTGTTGTGTTCATGTACTCATTCACAGCTTTTCTCATTGCATCAAATACTTGTTTGTTGGTTCCTTGTATTTTTTGACTTGATATACTTATGCTGCATTTTAGTTCCTGTGAGTATGAGTTGCTATTTAACAAAAAAGCAACAAATAAGATTAATAGAATTTGTTTTCTCATCTGAAATTGTTCGTTTTAATTTTATTGCAGTTAATATATGGTATGATATATTATTTGTTTCTACTTTTATGTGTAATTATAATACTAATATAATAAATGTTTTTTGACTTTAGCTATATATTTATCGTTTACATAATAGGTAATTGATTTAAAAAAAATAAAAAAGTATCTAATTATGATTTTCTTAAAATATGATCGTTATTATGATTAAAATAATTAATTGTTGTTTATATATATTATTTGTAATTATTCATTTGGTTGCTAGTTGTTTTTATGTTCTCGATTTATTAAGTTAATATAATTTGATGTCTTGGCTTAAAGATGGAATAAAAATAGATTTGTACTATTGTAACTCGGATTAAGTAGATTAATTATATTTTTTTTGTATAAAATTAGTCTAAATTGCGAGAAAATTAAATGTATCGAAAAAAATAAATGAATATACTTGCACATTTACACTTATCTTTTGGGAGTGACGATTTAATTATTGGAAATTTTGTTACTGACTTGTGTACATCTAAGCAGTGGAAGGAACTTCCGTCAGCTTTCCAAAAAGGAGTTGAGCTTCATCACTTTATTGATAATACTACAGATAGTCATCCTGTATTTCGAGCAACCAAATCTATATTTTCACCTAAATATAATCATTATAGTGGTGTTATTGTAGATATAGTTTATGATCATTTTCTAGCGAGAAAATTTAATGATTATCATAATGTAGAATTAAATAAATTTGTTAGTGATTTTTATCAATTGATGGATTCTAATATTGGAGAAATGCCTGAAAGAGTTGTTTATTATTACGGATTGTTGCGTAAATACAACTGGTTGACGAACTATCATGATTTAAATGAGTTAGCAAAAGTGTTTAAGGGAATGGATGGAAGAACTAAATTTAAATCAGGAATGTCTAACGCAACTGATGTCTTGGTTGATAATTATATTAAGATTGAAGAATATTTTGATCAATTTTATCCTGAACTTTTTTCAAAGACAAAGAAATACTGTGAAGGTAGATTTCCAAATTTAATTTGAGAAAAACTTGCTTTGTCTTGAAAATTAAAGCCAAAGCAAGTTTGATTGTATTTCAAAACCGTATTTAAACGCGAGCTAGATTAAATTGTCTATTATAATTGATTAAGAGATATTTATAGCGACTATATGATAAAATAGAGCTAATCAAGAGGCCAACAGGAAAGCCAAACCAAATACCTATTTCTGAATATCCCCATTTGAATGCTGAATAGTAACTAATAGGAATAGAGATCATAAAGTATGCTATGAAGCTTATAAGCATAGGTATTTTTGCATCGGCTAGTCCTCTTAAACTGCCAGCAAATATGATTTGAAAACCGTCAAATATTTGAAAGATACCGCAAACTAGGATCATATTAGCAGCAAGCTTGATAACATTATCATCTTTTGTAAAAGCTAAAGGGAAAATGGTTCTTCCAAAAACAAATAAAAGAATAGAAATTGACGCATATATTAACATAAGTTTAATGCCTGTGTTTGTTGCTATTTTTATGTTGTTTAGTTTGTTCTGCCCTCTGTAATGGCTAACCCGAATAGTTGTTCCTGACCCAAGACCTTGAAATATCATAAAGCCTAATGTACTAAGACTAATTGCTATTTGGTGAGCAGCGATTCCATTTTCACTAATCCATCCCATCATAATTGCACAAATTCCGAAAGCCGAAGCTTCCATAACCATCTGTCCTCCTAATGACAGACCAAGAATACTTATGCTTTTTATCTGGTTAAATGAATATTTCACTCTGAATAGTAAATTTATGATTGCTTGATTTTCTTTTCGTTTATTGAATTTTATGATAAAAGCTATTGGCATATACAATCGCGCTGTTAGAGTTCCAATAGCGGCTCCTTCTAATCCCATTTCTGGTAAACCAAATTTGCCAAACATAAAAATATAATTAACTATGCAGTTTATTAGGTTTGCCCATAGCATTATTCTCATAGCTGTTTTTGTATCTCCAATTCCTTCTGATATTTGTTTGTATGTATAAAAAATCATTGTTGGGAATATTGAGAAGCTTAGAATTCTAAGATAATCCTGAGATAAATCGATAACTGAGCTTGGTTGCCCCATATTAGGGATAAGAAAGTTGATGATAATCAGAAGTATGAATAATAAAAGTCCGATAAGACTGTTTGCTAATATTCCATTTCTAAAAATAGAGCTTACGGATATAATATTTTTAGAACCCCAGTTTTTCCCTGCAAGGGGTGTAAGTGCTGATGAATAACCCATTCCAAATATCAAAACAAGAGAGAATAGGGTATTGGTGAAGGAAGCTGCTGCGAAACTAGTAGTTCCAAGTTTGCCGATCATGATATTATCTATTAGACCTACAGTTATTTGACCTGCTTGTGCTATAATTACAGGTAAGCTTAAGTTTAATGTTTTTTTATATTCGCTAAAAATAGTTCTTTTGGCAAGTGTCATTATATATTGTTGTTTGTTTTTGTGTACTGTTCTTTTGTTCGCACAAAAGTATTTCAACTCGGTTTTAATTCTCTTTACATTTGTTAATTTTGTCATAAAAAATATCATATTATGGAAAATGTCCTAGCGGCAATCGATAGTTATTACTCTTTATCAAAAGAAAGTAAGTCTTTGATATTAGATAAGCTTGAGCCTTTCAGTTTGAAAAAAGGAGAAGTCCTTCTAGAAGAGCTTCGATATGGAGAATATTTGTTTTTTATAGAAAAAGGAGCAGTTAAGAATCATTATATAGATGGAAATGGGGATAAGAAAGTTGTTTGGTTTGGTTTTGAAGGAGATATTAGTTTTTCTTTAAATGCTTATATCAATATGCATTATTTTCATGAAACAACTCAGTTGTTGGAGGATAGTTTATTTTATAGGATAAAGATCAAGTATATGAGATCATTATACGAAAAGCATTGTGATCTTGCAAATTGGGGAAGATGCTTTATGGAGTATAATTTTACAAGAACAATCAAGGAGATGGATGAATATAAATCACGTCCAACAAAGGATGTGTACTTAGATTTAATAAATAATAATTCCAATATTAGGAATAGAGTACCTCTTAAGGATATTGCGTCATATCTTGGAGTTAGCCCAGTTACAATAAGTCGATTGAGAAAGGAACTGGGTTTGAATACAAAGATTTAATTTCGTTATGATAGATAAAATAAAAGAGCATTACGAATCCAGAGAATTATACGGCTACATAATAGAGAAACTCAAAAACAAGGGGGTTGATTTACATAATGTAAGAACTGAAGATTTGAAAGGGATTGATGAGTTTCATATATGCGGTTCTAGTATAAGCCATAAAATGACTGATCTAATTGATTTTTTAGGTTTACGTATTTTAGATTTGGGCTGTGGTTTAGGAGGGGCAAGTAGATTGTTGTATTCTAAATTCGAATGTGAAGTAGTAGGGGTAGATTTATCATCTGAATATATAAGAACTGCACAAAAACTAAATAGTTTACTGGGGATTAAAAATGGAATTAGCTTTGTTGAGGCTGATGTAATGGATCTGGATTTTGCTGATTCCAGCTTTGATATAGTTTGGACCCAGCATTTGCAAATGAATATAAAAGATAAAGAAAACTTGTTTCGAAATATAAAAAGAATATTAAAACCAAATTCAAGGCTCTTGTATTTTGATGTATTTCAAAGAGAAGATAGTGTTTTGAATTATCCCTTACCCTGGGCAAGTTCTAGTGATCATAGTTTTATGATTAGCCCATGTGGATTACATGAGATTTTATCCAATATAGGGTTTCGTTCTATTTATAAATCAGACGAAAGCCAAAATGCAATAAAGGCAATAGGATCAGTGTTAAAATATTATGAAAATAATACACCTGATTTAGGACAGCATATTTTAATGGGTGATAATTTTAAATCCAAACTTAAGAATTTATTGCTTCATCTAGTAAATGCTGATTTATTAGTTGAAGCGGCAGTCTATGAGTTATGATAACTTAGTCTTAGAACTTTTATAATTATATTAATAACTAATTTGATTTATTTATAAATAAAGTGTATTTTTCATACTGTTAAATTTAGTTGGACATAAGATTTAAATTACAATATTTGATTTTTTAAATATTATAGAATAGCATTTTTATTTCATATAATTATGTTGATCTATATTTAAGTTAAGAATGATTTGAATATAAAAAATTCATTATGAATAATTTTCAAGATAATTTAGACGAATTATTTGACCGGCTTAGAAAACTTTCAATCAAGCAAGATCAGATTGCTAGAGAGATAGGGAAGGCCCGTTTAGATATTCAGAATCTAAAAGAATTTGCTAAGAAAAAAGATGTTTTGAACTATGAAGAAAAAATAGAAACAAGGCATGAGAATCTAGAGGAGAAAGAAAGCCCTGTAGAAAGGTCTAATTTAGCTGAAAACTTAGAGGTAAACATTGATGAGCAAGCTATTAGACAAGATAACACTAAAGAGCTTAAAAAAGAAAAATCAGATATAGAAAAATTTATTGGAGAAAATCTGATTAGTAAAATTGGAATTTTAATTACAATTATTGGAGTTGTAATTGGAGTCAAGTATTCGATAGATAAGAATTTGATTAGTCCTTTGGTGAGGATTATAATGGCATACAGTGTCGGTATTTGTCTTGTCGGTGTAGCCTTAAAATTAAAAAATAATTATCATAATTATAGTTCAGTGCTTTTAAGTGGTGCAATGTCTATATTGTATTTTATAAGTTTTGTAGCTTATGATTTTTATAATTTAATTCCGCAGCTTATGGCATTTTTGTTAATGCTTGTTTTTACAGCTTTTACGGTTTTTGCAGCTCTTAAATATAACAAACAAGTAATAGCTCATATTGGATTGATAGGAGCCTATGCTATTCCTTTTTTATTGTCAAATAACTCTGGGAATGTAAGTGTTATGTTTAGTTATATGTCGGTAATTAATTTAGGTATATTATTAATATCTTTTTTTAGATATTGGAAGGGCTTGTTTTATATGGCTTTTTCCTTTACATGGTTGATTTATTTTATTTGGTATGTTAAGGATTATACAGAATTTATTCATTTTAATATAGCTGTATTATTTTCATTCGTTTTCTTTATATTGTTTTATTTAAGCTTTATAGCTTATAAAATTAAAAATAAAGAAAAACTAAATCCTGTTAATATTCTAATCATTCTGTTAAATGCTTTTGTTTATTTTGCTTTTAATTATGCTATAATTCGACAGAATCATGAAGAATTTTTGGGTTTGTTTACCTTGTTTAATGCTTTTGTTCACTTTGTATTAAGCTTAATATTATATAAAAGAAACTTAGCAGATAAAAATCTAATTAATCTTATCGCCGGATTAGTCTTAGTTTTTGTTTGTATGGCTATTCCAATTCAACTTGATGGTAACTGGGTAAGTCTTCTTTGGGCGACACTTGCGATCTTGTGTTTTTGGATTGGTAGAAGTAAGAATGAAATTTATTATGAAAGATTATCATATGTAATTATGGTGTTGGCTTTTGTTAGTATAAATCATGATTGGCTAACTTGTTATGATACTTATAGATATGATGATCAAAATACGAGAATTCTGTTTTTGATTAATATTAACTTTCTGAGTTCTCTTATATATCTATCTGTTTTTGGAGGTATCTGTTATTTAAATTCAAAGTTTAAGCTTTCTATTGAAAGAAAATCCAGTTTAAGTAATTTGTTTGATTACATAATTGTGTTTTTTGTTATATATATATCTTACTTCACTTTGGCAAATGAAATATCAACTTATTTTTATCAGTGGGATATTGATACCAATCAAATTCTTAAATCTATTTCAAGTGATAATAAATTTTCTGATTTTATTTCATTTAAATGGATCTGGATTATTAATTATTCTCTTGCATTTGGAGCTTTGATTTCTATTTTGAATGAAATAAAGTTGGGTTCAAAAAAACTTGGGATGTTTTCATTTTACTTTATGATTATATTCCTTGTTGGTTTTTGTTATTTTGGTCTATTTCATTTAAGCGAATTAAGAGATTCGTATATTAATCGAGAGGCTGTTAGTATTGTTAGTATTGGAGTGTACAATATTGCAATCAGGTATATATCTTATATGTTTGTTGCTTTAGCAGTGTTTTATTCTCATAGATCATTTAAAAAATATGTTAAGATAAATGATAGGATTGCTTATCATATATTCATAAATATTATTGGATTCTGGATTGTCAATAGTGAGTTGATTAATATTATGGAACTGTTTGATTTACACCATGCCGATAAGTTAGGATTAAGTATAATGTGGGCATTGTATTCACTTCTACTAATCTTGATAGGTTTATTTAAGTCAAAAAAATATCTTCGAATTATGGCAATAGTCTTATTTGCTATTACTTTAATCAAACTGTTTTTTTACGACATCTCACATATGGCAACAATAGCTAAGACTATAGTATTTGTTACTCTTGGTGTTATATTATTGCTAATTTCATTTTTATATAATAAATACAAACATTTAATTTCGAATGAATCAAATAAATAAATTAGTATATATTCTTGTATTTTTAGTTGTTGTTTCAGCTTCTAATGCTCAAAAAATTACAGATTTTAAATTTAAAGCGAAGATAGAAGGCGAAACAACTTCTTGGGCTAAACTTAGAATTCCTAGTGAAGTTTTTAATTGTACAAATCAGAATTTGTCAGATATTAGAGTTCTTGGAATAACTGAAAATAAGGATACTATTCAGGCTCCATTTATAATTAGAAAAAACTCAGACAGAACCATTAGCAATAAACTTAAGATTAAGGTATTAAATAAATCGAAAATCAATACGGTATATTATTATAGTTTTGAGTTATTATCCGAACAAACATTAAGTCTTATTGATTTAAAGTTTAAAAATAAAAATTTTGATTGGAAAATAAATCTAGAAGCAAGTCAAGATCAGAATACCTGGTTTCAAGTTTTAGATAAGTATAGGATATTGTCTATTTATAATAGAAAGGTCGATTATAGTTTCACAAGTATTGATATTCCAGAGTCCAAGTATAGATATTATAGGATTGCGATACCTAGTAATGAGGAGCCTCAGTTGCTAGATCTAAGTGTGTATGAAAAGAAAACTATTGCTGCAGATTTTGTTGATGTGTTAAACTCTAAAATAAAATCTATACAAAATAAAGAGCTTAAGCAGACTAAATTATTTGTTGATTTTGAAAACACAATTCGCATGAATAAATTGTGTTTTAATACGAATGATAAAGTAGATTTTTATAGACCTGTTAGTGTCCGCTCTATAACAGATAGTATTGAGATGAATGGAAATTGGGTTTATAAGTATGATTTAATTTATTCAGGTGTTTTAACTAGCGAAAAATCTGCTTGTTTGAGTTTTGCTAGTAAATCAGCCAAAAAGCTTGAAATAATTATATGGAATGATGATAATCATGAGCTTGATTTTAGTTCTGTAAAAGCTAGATCGTATACTTATGATATGTTAATCAGGTTTGATAAAACTGCAAGTTATTTTTTATGTTACGGTGGAGATGAAATAGCTTTTGCAAACTATGATTTACTTAATTTTAGTGAAAAGATACCAGATGTCTATAATGAATTAAAACTATCTAATAATATTAGACTTAGTCAGGATAAAAACGAAGCTTTATTACCATTTTTAGAGAGTAAAATTATATTGTGGTTAATTATGCTTAGTCTGATTATTATTTTAGCATGGTATTCTATTCGGTTACTGAAATCTAATAAATAATTTTGTTCGCAGCGATTATATTTACTTTTACTTGGTCTAGTGTATTTACTTGATTATTTTTGTGTAAATAAAAATTTATGTAAAATGAACAAATATATATACGAATTAGATTTTAAGGTTCGAGATTATGAGTGTGATCTTCAAGGAGTTGTAAATAATTCTGTTTATCAGAATTATTATGAACATGCACGTCATGAATTTTTGGAAACAACAGGTAATAATTTTGGTGAACTCCATGAACAAGGCATTGATGCAATGGTTGCACGAGTCGAAATAGATTATAAAATTTCGCTGCGAAGTGGAGATGAATTTACCATCAGATTATATATGAAAAGACAGGGACCAAAATTAGTGTTCTTTGAGAATTTATATCGCAAGTCAGATAATAAACTATGTTCAAAGGCAAAAGTTGATAGTATTTGCGTGAAGGATGGAAAATTGACTAAGGGAGAACTATTTGATGATATTTTTTCCGAGTATTTATAATCTGTTAGCCAAATCAGTTTAGATTTAATAAGTTTGATATTAGAAATTTCTATAATTATTGGATTCATATGATTATTTTTTCAATAAGGAACGAAATATATGGTTAAATAAAATTCTTTATTTAACCATTAAATTTATTTTTAATAAGAGATGAATAATATACCATTAGCAGAACGAATGAGACCAACAAATTTGAATGAGTATATTGGTCAGAATCATTTGGTAGGAGAGGGTGCAGTATTGCGAAAAATGATTGAATCGGGAAATATTTCATCATTTATTTTATGGGGGCCTCCAGGTGTTGGAAAAACAACATTGGCAAAAATAATAGCAAATCAATTGGAAAGACCATTCTTTACCTTATCTGCTATAAATTCAGGAGTCAAAGACGTTCGAGATGTTATTACTAAAGCCGAAAAGCATAAATTCTTTGACAGTCCTAATCCTATTTTGTTTATTGATGAAATCCATAGATTTAGTAAAAACCAGCAAGATTCTTTATTGGGAGCTGTTGAAAGTGGAACTATTACTTTGATTGGTGCAACAACTGAAAATCCGAGTTTTGAGGTTATATCTGCTTTGCTTTCACGATGTCAGGTTTATGTGCTGAAACAACAAAGCAAAGAGGATTTAGAAATTCTAATGGAGAGATCAATAAAGATGGATTCTTCTTTGTCTACAAAAAATATTGATTTGAAAGATAAATCAGCCATTATAAAATATTCTGGAGGCGATGCTCGTAAATTGCTTAATATTTTAGAAATGGTTGTAGGTTCGGTTGCAAGTGATAATATTGTTATTACTGATAAGTTAGTAACTTCAGTTCTGCAAGAAAATCCGTCAATGTACGATAAGGATGGGGAACAACACTATGATATAATATCAGCCTTTATAAAATCTATTAGAGGTAGTGATCCTGATGCTGCCGTTTATTGGTTGGCAAGAATGATTGAAGGAGGTGAAGATCCTAAGTTTATTGCTAGAAGGCTTGTTATATCTGCATCTGAAGATATCGGTTTGGCAAATACAAATGCCATGCTTGTTGCCAATTCATGCTTCCAGGCTGTTAATTTTGTCGGGATGCCAGAATCTAGAATTATATTATCTCAGGCGACTATATATTTAGCTACTTCTCCCAAAAGTAATTCGGCGTATATGGCTATTAATCATGCGCAGTCATTGGTTAAAAAAACTGGTAATTTAGCTGTGCCTTTGCATCTTAGAAATGCACCTACTAAATTAATGAAGGATTTGGATTATGGCAAAAATTACAAATATCCTCACGATTATCAGTATTCTTTTGTGGAACAGAATTATATGCCTGATGAGCTTCAATCTACCAGATTGTATAAGCCTGTTATGAATTCAAGTGAAGCAAAAATATTAGAAAGATTAAAGTTTTGGTGGAAGTCAAAATTCTCTTAAATTTAAAAAAATAAAAGCTGCTTGATTTTCAAGCAGCTTAAAATATCATTAAAACAAAATGCTTATACATTTTGTTCCGAATTCTTCTCTAATTTTACTTTAGCATAGGTATATGCAGGGCATTTTTTGTCAACTACGCAAGATGAAAGACCTAAGCTTAGAACAAATAGAACAATTAAAGAGTAAAGTAATTTTTTCATATCGTAATAATTTTTTCTTTTAGTTTTATCTAATTTATCTAACGTAATAATTATTAAAATATTACTTAAGATAAAAGATAATACTATACTAAGTTAATTTAAGCCTGCGAAAGATAGTTATAATATTTTAATACATAAACTTGATACTGGAAAAACATTGTGAAAATTAATAAAACTTAAAGCTTTTTTCTTTTGGTTTTCAAAATTATTAAGTTTTATGTAAAAAAAACACTAAAGTCTCAGTCTAAATTTGTTTAGTTTAACTTAGATTATTCTTAGTGTAGAATGTAATCTGTTGTTAATAAGTGTTGTATTGATAATGGATGTCTTTCCCCGAAATGTATGAAGCAAACTTAGAATTACATGCGTGTAGTTTATTGTTTTTTTATTCTGTTAAATTCTGTAATTTAAATTCTGTAATTATAAATCAATTAAAATATTTTTTGATTTTAACTATAGTTAATAATCTAAATTACATTCAGATGAATAAGTACTATAAATATATTTTGAGTTTCAGAGTTTTAATGCTTGTATTGTTGGTGTTTATTAGTAGTTTGTTAATTGCTAGTTTTATTGAATTTGAGCATGGAGCATCTTTTGCTAGATCTTTAGTTTATAATAGTTTGGGTTTTAAGCTAGTGTTTGCTTTGATATTTATAGTTCTGGTTATCATGGTGTTTAGATACAAAAAATATTTAAAGCATAGATTTAGTATTTTGTTAATTCATATAGGTATTATACTGATAATTATTGGTGCTTCCTTAACTCATTTCAAATCGCTTGATGGAACTGTTCATTTGCGAGAGGGTGATACAGTTGAGGGTTATTTTTCAAATTCTAACTATATTCAAATTAAGGAAGTGAATGGGGATTATGTAAATCAGCAATATACCGAGTTTGAGTTTAATGATTTTGTAAATAACGATTTTAGATATAAACTTGAAAAGACGGAAGCTAAACTAAAGCTGATAAATCTTTTGGAAAATGTGAGATTTAATTATAAAAAAGCGGATTCCGGTGTAGCATATGTTCAAATCATAATAACTGATATACATAACAAAACAAGCAGAATTTTAGATCTTGTGGAGGGTGAAAATAAGTATATTGATGAGATTAAATTTAGTTTTAATGAAAAATCTAGCTCATCAGATATTATGATAGATTATTCTGATAGTTTATATATTAGTTCTAATCATAAGTTGAAAAGTGTAGACTTATACAGCAGAGATAGCTTGGTTCATCAATCTGAAAAAATAAAATTTAAGTCCAATATCAAATATAAAATAGGATCATACGAGATTAAACTTGCTCAGTTTGAACCATCCGTGCGCTACTCTTATTCTTCCAGCTTTGCGAATTCAGGCAGAAGTTTACTTGTTTTTAGATATAGTGGTAAAAATAACACCAAGGATGTATTATTACATTATGATAATTCTACTTCAGTAGCCAAGAGTAGAATTAAAACACAAAATGGATTTTTAGAAATCGCATATGGTAAAATGTATAGAAAATTACCATTTTTATTATCATTGGCCAATTTCAGAATTGATAGGTATCCTGGTTCTAACAGCCCATACTCTTTTACTAGTACAATTGATGTTTTAGACGAGTCGGATAAAACGTATTTCGAGTATGATGTATATATGAATAATGTTTTGGATTATAAAGATTATAGGTTTTTTCAATCCTCTTATGATAAGGATGAAAAGGGTAGTTTTTTAATGGTTAGTAAGGATAAATATGGTAGTTTATTTACATATTTAGGTTATATTATTCTGGCTTTTTCATCTGTATTTTACTTGATTATGTTTAATAAAAGGCTTTTTTTTAAGTTGAATAAAAACTCTGTGCTTTTCGTGATTTTTTTTTTATTCTCTAATTCGCTTTTTTCTCAACCCAATGCTAATATACAAAAACTTGCAATACCTTTTTCCAAACTTATAGTTCTAGGGGAAGATGGTAGGTGTAAGCCAGTAAACACTCTTGTAGATGAGCTTTTCAGGAAATTAGGTGTAGAGAGTACATCTCTTACAGAAAATGAACTACTTCTTAGTATGACCTTATTCCCAGACTTATGGAAGAATAAAGAATTGATTGAATTAAAGGATCAGGAGCTGATTAATTTGATGGGTAAGAAAATGCTTAGTTATAATGATTTTTTTGAGGAAAATCATTATAAATTAATGCCATATATGAACAATGCATATTTTGGTAATCATAAAAAAACAAAGATGCAAAAATCACTCATTAAGCTTGATGAGAAGCTTAATATACTGAACTTAATTTTCACAAAAGATATACTTAAACTTTTCCCAACAAAGACAGATGGTTTTATATCAGAGATTAATTATGAAAAATCGCACTTAACAGATAGCATATTGCAAAAAAGTTTTTTCCCGATTCTGACAAATTCTTTGCAGACTGATTTTAGTGTCGGACTTATAGCAATTAAAGCTCTTAGAAATCAACAATACAATTATGGGAAAGATTTCCTGCCTTCAGAAAATAGAATTAATGCTGAAATATTTTATCATAAGTTTAATCCGTTCAGAATTTTATTTGTATTGTATTTATTATTAGGATTTATGCTTATGTTTAGTCGTATTGCTAATTTATTATTCACTAAATGGAGCATTGCTTTTCTTGATAAATATTTCTTGTGTAGTTTTGTAATCTTAATGCTTATACATTTGTTTTTTATAGTTTTACGCACCTATATCTCAGGTTTTTTACCCTTAAGTAATGCATACGAGTCTTTGATTTTTGTTTCGTTTTTGTGCTTGTTATTTGGCTTTTTCTATTACAAAAAAACTTATTTTAGTTTATCTTCTGGAGTTATCATGGCCGGATTGGCATTGCTGGTAGCAAATTTAAATTGGATGAACCCACAAATTACTAACTTAGTACCTGTCCTTCAATCGTATTGGTTGAGTATTCATGTTTGTGTCATAATGTCTTCGTATGCATTTTTGGCTGTGGGGACTATATTGAGCCTGGTTTGCCTTGTATTGTATTGTTTAAATAATGAGCGAATATTTTGTTCAATTTCACGATCGATTAAGACTATTTCATATTTATCGAAACGAAATATTCTTTTTGGTTTTGTATTGCTATGTATTGGCTCTATATGTGGTGCTGTATGGGCAAATGAATCATGGGGTAGATATTGGGGGTGGGATCCTAAGGAAACCTGGGCTTTGATTAGTATAATTCTCTATACTATTTTGGTGCACTATTTTTTAATGAAGCAACATTCTTTATTGTGGTATAATATTTTCACCTTATGGAGTTTTTACAGCATAATAATGACATACTTTGGTGTGAATTATCTTTTTAATGGTCTGCATTCATATGGAAATTCTGAGTTTAGTAGTTATTATTTTCTGACATTTTCAGTATTATTTTTCGCTACCATTTCTATTATTTCCCTACTTGTTTCCAAAAGGCTGAAATCTGTATTCAATAAAAAAAGCTTAGTCAAACTATGTGTGTGCTCTGCATGTGCATTTAGAACACAGTATTTGTAAGTTCTATAAAAAGTTCGAAAATACAAACTTTTTAACATAAAACAAAAACAAATAGTTAGTTCTTTTTCCAGAGGGTGTAAGTCCCTTATACAGGGAGTC